>NZ_CP023407.1:4327500-5011666 GCF_003665435.1 Streptomyces fungicidicus | reverse complement strand
CGGACCACAAGAACCCGCTGCGGCTGGTGCTCGGGGACGGACTGGTGAGCAATCCCGACCACGACGACTGGCTGCGCCGGCGGCGCGCCCTGCAGCCCGTGTACAGCCGCGCCGGTGTGGCCGCCATGCGCAGGACGACGGCCGAGGTCGTCGCCGAGCACACGGCGCGGTGGGCCGGCCGGGACCGCACGCGGCTGAGCGTCTACGAGGAGATGCTGGCCTTCACCCTGGACACCGTGTCGCGGTGCATGTTCAGCCGGTCCGGCGACAGCGTGTCCGGCACGGTCAACCCGGAGACGGCCGCGTTCCTGCTCGACTTCGTCGAACGCCGCATCCGCAAGCCGGTCGCCCTGCCCGTCGGCGTCCCCACCCGGCGCAACCGCCGCTTCGCCGCCACCCTGCGCAGCCTCGACACCCTGGTGCACGGCATCGTCGGGGAACGGCGCGCGTCCGGCCGGCACCACGGCGACCTGCTGGACCTCCTGCTGGAAGCCCGGGTCGGCGAAGCCGGGGAACCGCTGACCGACGCCGCCGTCCGGGACGAGGTGCTGACCACGATCCTGGCCGGGTTCGAGACCACGGCGAGCGCGCTGACCTGGACCCTCTATCTGCTGGCGTGCTACCCCGAGGTGCAGGACGCCGTCCGCCGGGAAGTGCGCGCGTCCGGCGACGGGGAGGCGCTGCGCGGCACGCTCCTCGAGAGCGTGATGTACGAGAGCATGCGCCTCTTCCCGCCGTCCCCGACCATTCCGCGCCAGGCCAAGCGGGACACCTCCCTCGGCTCCGCCGAGGTCCCCGAGGGGGCGCTGGTGATGCTCAACGTCGCCGCCGTCCACCGGGATCCGGCGGTCTGGGAACGGCCCGACTCGTTCCTTCCGGAACGGTTCGCGCACGGCACCCCCGAGAAGGGCTCCTACCTCCCCTTCGGCGCCGGTGGCCACATGTGCATCGGGAAGGGGTTCGCCCTGATGGAGATGGGCCTGCTGCTGGCGGACGTCGTCGACAGGTTCGAGATCTCCCCGCGGGACTCCGCGGGTCCGGAGCCGAAGGCGCTCATCACCCTGCGGCCCCGCGACGGATTCGGGCTGACCCTCACCCGGCTCTGACCGCCACCGGGGCGGATGTCTTCTGCAAGCGCGCGACTTCACGAAAGAGGCCGACCCATGCGCCGCATGGCACGTTTCCACGCGACCGTCGAACTGGTGCGACCCCGGACGCTGCTCGTCAGCCCGCTCTCCTACTGCGTGGGAGCGGCCGTGGCCGGGCATCCCTTCGACGCCGTGGTGCTGCTCGGCGTCCTCATCCACATCGCCGCCCCGCTGGCCGCCAACGCCCACAACGCCGTGACCGACCTGGTGGAGGACGGGAAGAACGTGCCGGGCCGTCTGACGCTGGTGGAGACCGCCGGCGTCGGGCTGCTGCGGAGGACCGTGTACGCGGGCCTGGCCCTGATGCTGGTGCTGTCGCTCGTGATCTCCCTCGCCCAGAGCCTGCTCTGGGTGTTCAGCGTCTTCCTGGTGCTCGGGTACTCCTCGCCCCGGTGGCGGCTGAAGGGCCGCCCGGTCGTCGGCATGGCGGTCTTCTCGATGGCGGTCACGGAGCCGTACATCGCGGGCGCGCTGCTCGGCGACTCGTGGGGGGAGATACCCCGGTACGACTCCTACCAGCCGCTCCTCATCGGGCTCTTCCTGTTCTGCTGGTACTTCGCCAAGGGCATCATGAAGAACGTCCCCGACTACGCGGGCGACAAGGCGGCCGGGCTGCGGACGATCCCGGCGCTCATGTCCTCGCAGCACTCGGCCGCCTGGGCGGCCGCGACGGCGACCACCCTGGTCTACGTCGCGTTCCCGGTGCTGGTCCTCGTCGGCGACCTGCCCGACCGCCTGCTCGTGGCCGCCCTCGTGGGCGTTCCGGCCGTGGCTAACATGGCCGCAATGGTCCGGGCCCGTACACCCCTCCAGTACAACCTGGTCGGGCAGCGGGACATGTATGTGTCCGTCGTCTTCCTCGGCCTTCTGCTCCTCGGATTGCGGCCGACGCCGGGCTCGGCGCTGATCGGGCTGCTCGCCGTCGTGGTCATGGCCGGGTCGGACGTGTTCGGAATGGACTCCAGAGCGAGTCGCCATCTCGACCGGACCGATGCGACCGTGCCCGCCGCCGGCGAAGGGATTCAGCGAAGTGACGCTTGACCGCCAACCCCAGGAAAAACGCTCCGAAGTCCACGGCATCTTCGAGAAGATCGCCGGTTACTACGACCGGATGAACTCCGTCATGACGCTGGGCCGTCACGGGAGCTGGTGCCGCGAGGTGGCCGCGCGCGCCGCGCCGGGCCGGGGCGGACACCTTCTCGACCTGGCCACGGGCACGGGCGCGATCGCCCTGCAGGCCGCCCGGAAGTACCCCGCGACCGCCGTCACGGGTGCGGACTTCTCCGGCGAGATGCTGCGCCGCGCGCGGACCAAGCCCGGGGCCGGCGCGGTGCGCTGGCTGCAGGCGGACGCGACCCGGCTGCCCTTCGGGGACGGCTCCTTCGACGCGGTCACCGAGGGCTACCTGCTCAGGAACGTCCAGGACCTGGAGGGGGTGCTGCGCGAACAGCACCGGGTGCTCAAGCCGGGCGGCCGCCTGGTGGTCCTCGAGACCTGCCCGCCCAGCGGGCTGGTGAAGCCGGTCGTGACGTGGGGCGTCCGCGTCATCGTGCCGCTGCTCGGGCAGATCGTGGCCCGCGACCGGAGTTCCTACAGCTATCTCGAGTCCAGCACCCTCGCCTTCGCCTCGCCGGAGCGCGTCGCCGGCGTACTGCGCGAGATCGGCTTCCAGGACATCGGCTGGCGCAAGAAGTTCTTCGGCACGAACGTCATCCTGTGGGCCGTCAAACCGGACTGACGGGGCGGCCCGCGCAATCGTGAGGCCAGGGGGCTCCTCGGCGAACGGCCCAGGGGCTCCCCGGCGGACAAAGGGGGAGATCGAGTGAGCAGTACCGCTGTGTCCAGGGACCCGGCGATTCCCGCCCTCGCACATGTTCCGCGCGCCCGGAGGGCGCTGGAACGGTGGGCCGGGGAGCGACCCGACCGGACCGGCTCGGTCGGTGTCGACGGCCGCGGGCTGACCTGGCGGGAGATCGCCGCCTCGACGGCGGGTCTGGCCGGCCGGCTCGAAAGGGCCGGCGTGGGAGCGGGTGACCGGGTCGCCGTCATGGCGGGCCGGTCGTGCTACGCGCTCAGCGGCCTGCTGGCGGTCTGGGCCCGCGGCGCGTCGGCGGTGCTGCTCGACGAGCGGCATCCGGTGGACCGGCTGCGCTGGACGACACGGGACGCGGGATGCGTGGCGCTCGTGTCGTCGGAGCCGGACGCCGGGCGCCTCGGTCTGCCGGTGATCGCGACCGCCGGCTCGGAGGCGGCGGCCGACCGGCCCGCGGGCACCGGCCCCTGGGCGCCGGACGAGCGGGCGACGGAGGCGTACGTCGTCTACACCTCGGGCACCACGGGCCGCCCGAAGGGCGTGCGCGTCGGCTTCGCCTCCCTGGACAACTTCCTGGCCAACGCCGAGTCCCTGGAGTACCGGCCGGGCAGCCGGGCCGCCTCGGTGGTCTCCCCCGGCTTCGACGGCTGGCTGTGGTCGGTCCTCACGCCCTTCGTCAACGGCGTCACCTGTGTCGCGCTCGACGCCTCGCTCGGCGACCTCGGCGCCGCCCTGGCGGTGCAGGAGATCGACAACCTCTGCATGACCCCCTCGCTGTACGCCACGCTCGGCCACCTGCCACGGGCCGAGGTCGCCGTGGTGGCGGGAGAGCGCTGCCCCGACTCCCTCGCCGCCCGGCTGCGGGAGTCCGCCGAGCGGGTCGTGAACGTGTACGGGCCGACCGAGGCCACCATCGCCGCGACCCTGGCCGACACCGCCCGGGGGGAGGACCCCCGCACGATAGGCCGCCCGCTGTCCGGCTGCACGGTGGCGGTCGTCGACGCCGAACTGAACGAGGTGCCCCCCGGGGTCGCCGGCGAGCTGCTGATCGGCGGCGCGGGCGTCGCGCTCGGATACGTCGGCGACACCGCCCCGGGCGCGGACCGGTTCGTCGAGCGGGACGGCGTCCGGCACTTCCGCACCGGAGACCTCGTCACCCGGCGCGAGGACGGACAGCTCGGCTATCTCGGCCGGGCCGACACCCAGGTGAAGACCGGCGGGTTCCGGGTGGAGCTCGAGGAGGTCGAGAGCATCGCCGGTGAGGTGCCCGGCGTCGCCCAGGCGGTGGCCTATCTGCGGGGCGATCCACCCACCCTGGCGGTCGGTGTCCGCACCGCGCCCGGCACCCCGCTGGACGACGCCCTGAGGGAGCGGCTCACCGCGGCGTTCGCGGCCCGGCTGCCCCGCCAGGTGTGCCCCGCGCTGATCCACCGCGTCACCCATGTGCCGCTCGAGCACACCGGGAAGGTGGCGCGCCACGAGGTGGCCGCGCTCGGCGAGGCGGCGCTGTCCGCCGCCGCGGACGACGCCCCGGCGACCGGCGGGGACCACGTCCTCGACCATGTCCTCGACGCCTGGAGCGGCGTGTTCGGAGTCCGCGTCACCGAGGACGCCGACTTCTTCGACGCCGGCGGGCACTCCCTGCTCGCGGCCCAGCTGGCCGCCCGGCTGGAGGAGCGGCTCGGCACCGCCGTCTCGATCCCCGACGTGCTGATCGCCCGGACCCCACGGGCGCTGGCCGACCGGATCGAGGAGACGAGGGCGGCATGAGCTGGCTGCGTTCCTTCACCGTGGCGGACGCCGGGAGCGCCGCCGCCACCGTCGTCGTCTTCCCTCCGGCGGGCGCCGGGTGCCTGCGGCTGCGGGCGGGCGCCGCGGCGCTGCCGCCCGGCCTCGAGCTGAGGGGGGTGCAGCTGCCGGGGCGCGAGGACCGGCTGGCCGACCCGCCGGCCCGCGGCCTCTCCGAGGTGGTCGCGTGCGTCGCCGCCGCACTGCGCGACCCGGCGCCCGGCCGGCCGCTGGTGCTGCTCGGCGTCAGCCTCGGCGCCGTGGTCGCCTACGAGGTGGCCAGGGCGCTCGAAGCAGTGGGAGCGGCGCCGCGCGCGCTGGTGGTGGCGGCCGCCCGGTCGCCCGAGCACTGGGCCGCGTTCCCCGCGGCGGATCCGCCCCCCGAGGAGCTGACGGCCCTGCTGCACCCGGCCGTCCGGGAGTCCGGCCCGGCCTCCTACGCCGTCACGGCGCTCCGCGCCGACCTGCGCCTGATGGCCGGGTACGCCGTCCCGGCCGAGCCGCTGGCGGACACCGCGCTGCTGTCGGTCTCGGGTAGCCGGGACACCGTCGTCACCGCCGCGCAGATGTCCGGCTGGCGCGACAGGTCGCGGCGGTACCGGGGGCATCGCGAACTGGACGCCGACCACCACGCGTTCCTGGACCCGGACGTCCTGGCCGCGGCGCTGTCCGGCGTCGCGGAGACGGCCGGGGCCCTCGCGGAGGTGCGCGGATGACGCGGCAGCCGCCGGACCTGTTCGCGCCCGGCCTGTTCGAGGGGACCGGCTTCTACGACGTCTTCGCCTGGTACCGGGAGCACGACCCGGTGTCCTGGCAGCACCCCGCCGGCGAGCCGGACGGCTTCTGGAGCGTCACCCGGTACCGCGACACGGTGTCCGTGCACCGGGACAGCACGCGGATGAGCTCGACGAAGGGCATGCGGCTCGGCTCCACGGAACGCGCCGTCCGGGCCGTCGCCAACAAGATGCTGATCGTCGCGGACCCGCCCGACCACACCCGGATGAAGCGGGTGCTCAGCCGGCCGTTCTCCCACGAGGTGCTGGCCGCGGCCGAGACGCATGTGGAGAAGGTCGTCGGTGACGTGGTCGCCGCGGCCGTACGGGAACCGGTGCCCGATCTGATCGGTCACCTCGCCCGCATCCCGACCGATGTCATCTGCGCGATCATGGAGCTGCCCCGCGGGGACTGGGAGTGGATCGGGAAGAAGACGACCGAGGCGTTCGAGTCGCCGTCGGAGGTCACCCGGATCACCGCGAACAGCGAGATCTTCAAGTACTTCTACGACCTGGTGCGGGAGAACCGTGACACCGGCGCGAACGGGTTCGTCGGCGGGCTCACCCGCAGGGCCGGCGAGGGCGCCGGGCCGACCGACGAGGAACTGGTCTTCAACTTCGCCGGGATCCTGGCCGGCGGCAACGAGACGACCCGGTACACGCTGGCGTCGCTCACCCACCAGCTCGCCGAGCACCCGGACCAGTGGCTGCGGATCGCCCGGGGCGAGGTCGACCCGGCCGACGCCACCGAGGAGGCACTGCGCTGGTCGGTGCCGGGCATGCACGTGATGCGGACCGCGACCGAGGCGCTGCGGGTCGGCGACGCCGAGATCGCGCCCGGCGAGCGCGTGGTGACCTGGATCGGCTCGGCCAACCGCGACCCGGAGGTGTTCGACGACCCGGACGTGTTCGACGTCGGGCGGACCGGCAACCGGCACGTGAGCTTCGGTGCGGGACGCCATGTGTGCCTGGGGAGCCGGCTGGCGCGGCTGGAGATCACGGCGTATCTGCGGGCGTTGCGCGGCATGGTCGGGTCCATCGAGCTGACGGGGCCGCCCCGCTACAACGGCTCGAACTTCACCTGGGGCCTGAACGAGCTGCCGGCGGTGCTGTCATGACCGCCGCGCCGCCCGCCGCTCCCGTCCGTGCCGTGACGCTTTGCCTGCCCGACGCCGTGTTCGCGCGGGGGACCGTCGACGCGGGTGCCGTCGCCGGGTACGGCGACCGGGTGGTGGAGGCCGCCGGGGAACTGGTCCGCGCCGGACGCGAGGTGCAGACGGTCCGGCTCTCCGCTCCGGCGCTCGACGCGCCGGTCCACGCCGATCTGCTGCGGGAGCGGGCCGCGGGCCTCGTCGCGGGCTGCGACCGGTCGGGCGTGGGCAGCGCCTCCCTGGCCGCGCTGCGGCCCCCGGCGCCGGCCGGGCTCGAGCCGTCCGACGTGGCGGACGTGCTGGCCGGGCACCCGTCGCTGTTCCTGTCCGTGGTCGTCGCCGAGGGCGCCGAGGTGGACGATCACGCCGTCGGCTTCGCCGCGTCCGTGGTGGGCGAGCTGGCCCGCCGTGACGTCGACGCCAACTTCCGCTTCGCGGCGGTCGCGAACCTCGGTCCGAACGCCCCGCTGTTCCCCGGCTCGTACGGCGACGGCGGCCCCGCGGGCGTGAGCGCCGCGCTGCAGTCGGCGGGCCCGCTGCTGGCCCGCGTGCGGGAGGCGCGTCCGGAGGGGCTCGCGGCGGCGACGCGGCTGACCCGGGAGTGCCTGCGCGACGAGCTGGCGCCGGTCGGGAAGGTGCTGGAGTCCGCCTGCGGGGAGCGCGGGCTGCTGTTCCACGGTTTCGACCCGTCGCCGGCCTGCGCGCCCGACGCCGGCATCGCGGAGTTCCTGGAGCTGGCGGGCGGCATCCGCTTCGGCTCCCCCGGCACGGTCGCCACCTGTGCCGCGGTCACCGCCGGCATCCGGTCGGCCGTGCGGCCCGTGGTCGGCTACGCGGGGCTGATGCTGCCGGTGCTGGAGGACCGGGTACTTGCCCGTGCCTGGCAGGAGGGGCGTCTGCACGCCGACTCGGTCCTCGCGTACTCCTCGGTGTGCGGCGCCGGACTGGACACCGTGCCGCTGCCCGGCTCGACCCCGGAGCACGAGGTGGCCGCCATCATCCGGGACATGGCGGCGCTGTCGGCCCGGTGGGCGAAGCCGCTGTCCGCCCGGCTGATGCTCGCGCCGCCCGGCTCCGATCCGCGGCGCACCGGGTTCCGGGCGGAACAGGTGGTCAACATCGACTATCCCTCCGTCTGACGGCGCCCCCGCCGTGCCGTGGTCCGGGCGACGCCGCCCGGGCCGCGGCGCCGCACGCCCTCCGGCGTCCGCATAGCGAACCGGGTGTTCCATTTTTGGACAACCTGTTCGTGCGGACGCCGTTTCCGTTGACTCGCGCCGTGCTCCGCTGTGAGTCTTCTCGCCACTCCGACATGCCCATGCCATGTCAACCCTGCGTGGCCCACCCCACGGCCACCTCCCGGAGGAGACAAGGTGAAACGAAGACTCGCCGTCGCGGGCGTCTCGCTCGCTGTCGTGCTCGGCTGCGGCACACTCCCCGCCGCCGCCACCGACTCCGCACCCGCAGCGGTCACCGCCGCCGCCGCGCCCGACGTCGACGTGAACAAGGTGAAGGCGCACCTCAACGAGTTCAGCGCCATCGCCGGCCGGAACGGCGGCAACCGCCGCTCCACCGGCCAGGGTTACCGCGACTCCGTCGCCTATGTGAAGGGGAAGCTGCAGGCCGCCGGCTACACCGTCACCGAGCAGCCCTGCACCTCCGGCTGCACCAGCGGCGCCGGCCCCAACCTGATCGCCGAGTGGCCGCAGGGCGACGCCAACAACGTGTACATGTTCGGCGCCCACCTGGACAGCGTCTCGGCGGGCCCCGGCATGAACGACAACGGCTCCGGCTCGGCCGCCCTGCTCGAGAACGCCCTGACGCTCGCCCAGCAGAACCCCACCCTGCGCAACCGGGTCCGGTTCGCCTGGTGGACCGACGAGGAGCAGGGCCTCAACGGGTCCGACTTCTACGTGCGTTCGCTGTCCTCGACCGAGCGCGGCAGGATCAAGTCGTACTACAACTTCGACATGATCGCCTCCACCAACGGCGGCTACTTCATCAACCACATCACCTCCTCGGCCGCCGCGCCGATGAAGGCGTACTGGGACTCGCTCGGACTCCAGCCCGAGGAGAACACCGAGGGCGCGGGGCGCAGCGACGACTACCCCTTCGAGCAGTACGGCATCCCCACCTCCGGCTACGCGATGGGCGCCAGCGCCCGCAAGACCTCCGCGCAGGCCGCCAAGTGGGGCGGGACCTCCGGGTCCGCCTACGACCCCTGCTACCACCGCTCCTGCGACACCCTCACCAACATCAACACCACCGGGCTCGACCGCGCGTCCGACGGCATCGCGTACACCCTCTGGCAGCGTGCCGTGGACAGCGGCACCGGGACCTCCTGCGACCTCACCGGAGCGGTGGCCAACGGCGGGTTCGAGAGCGGCACCTCGCCGTGGACCGGGACCACCGCGGCCATCGGCGCCCACTCGGGCCGCCCGGCGCACAGCGGGACCCGGTTCGCCTGGCTCGGGGGCAACGGGACCACCGGCACCGAGTCGCTCAGCCAGACGGTGACCGTCCCCGCCGGGTGCACCCAGGCCTCGCTGAACTACTGGCTGTACATCGACACCTCGGAGACCGGCTCGACCGCGTACGACCGGTTCACCGTCAAGGCCGGCTCCACCACGCTGGCCACCCTGTCCAACGCCAACGCCGGCAGCGGCTACGTGCAGCGCTCGGTGAGCCTGTCGGCGTACGCCGGACAGACGGTGACCCTGACCTTCACCGCCACCGAGGACTACAGCCTGCAGACCGGCTTCCTCCTGGACGACGTGACCCTGCAGAACGGGTGATCCTTCCCCCCCACGGGTACTCCGCCCCGCCGCGCACATCATGCGGCGGGGCGGAGCCCGTCCGGGGAATAGGCTCGCCGGGGACCGCTGCTGTGACTCCTGGGAGGTACGACGATGACGACCACGGACGACGACCGGCGCCACCGCATCGAGCACGACTCCATGGGGGAGGTGAAGGTCCCCGCCGACGCCAAGTGGCGCGCCCAGACCCAGCGCGCCGTGGAGAACTTCCCGGTCTCCGGACAGCGCCTGGAACGCGCCCACATCGAGGCGCTCGCCCGCATCAAGGGCGCCGCCGCCAAGGTGAACGCCCGGCTGGGCGTGCTGGACGAGGACATCGCCGAGGCCATCCAGGAGGCGGCCGCCGAGGTCGCCGAGGGCCGGTGGGACGAGCACTTCCCGGTCGACGTGTTCCAGACCGGTTCCGGCACCTCGTCCAACATGAACACCAACGAGGTCCTCGCCACGCTCGCCACCGAGCGGCTGGGACGGGACGTGCACCCCAACGACCACGTCAACGCCTCGCAGTCGTCCAACGACGTCTTCCCGTCGTCACTGCACATCGCCGCCACGGCCGCGGTCACCCGCGACCTGATCCCGGCCCTCGACCACCTCGCCGCCGCCCTGGAGCGCAAGGCGGAGGAGTTCGCCGACGTGGTGAAGTCCGGGCGCACCCACCTCATGGACGCCACACCGGTCACCCTGGGCCAGGAGTTCGGCGGATACGCGGCCCAGGTGCGGTACGGCATCGAGCGGCTGAACGCCTCCCTGCCGCGCCTCGCCGAGCTGCCGCTGGGCGGGACCGCCGTCGGCACCGGCATCAACACCCCGCCGGGCTTCTCCGCCGCCGTCATCGAGGAGGTCGCCCGCGCCACCGGGCTGCCGCTGACCGAGGCACGGAACCACTTCGAGGCGCAGGGCGCCCGGGACGGCGTCGTGGAGACCAGCGGACAGCTGCGCACCGTCGCCGTCGGGCTGACGAAGATCGCCAACGATGTGCGGTGGATGGCGTCCGGACCGCGCACCGGGCTCGCCGAGATCAGCCTCCCCGACCTCCAGCCCGGCTCCTCGATCATGCCCGGCAAGGTCAACCCGGTGATCCCGGAGGCCGTGCTGATGGTCTGCGCACAGGTCACGGGGAACGACGCGACCGTCGCCGCGGCAGGCGCCGCCGGCAACTTCGAGCTCAACGTCATGCTGCCGGTCCTGGCGAAGAACGTCCTGGAGTCGGTCCGGCTGCTCGCCAACGTCTCCCGGCTCTTCGCCGACCGCACGGTGGACGGCATCACCGCGCACCGCGAACGGGCCCGGGAGTACGCCGAGTCCTCGCCGTCCGTGGTCACCCCGCTCAACAAGTACATCGGCTACGAGGAGGCCGCCAAGGTCGCCAAGAGGTCCCTGGCGGAGCGGAAGACGATCCGTCAGGTGGTGCTGGAGAGCGGCTACGTCGAGCGCGGCGACCTCACCGTCGGACAGCTCGACGAGGCCCTGGACGTCCTGCGGATGACGCGCCCGTAAAACCTTCCGCGACGACGTCGCCGGAAGCGTGAACCGTGACGGCCGCCGCAGCGTCGTATGCCCGAGGCACCTAAAATCTGCGCATGGCGGAGGACGGAGCGGTGACACGAACGGAAGCGGGCGGCACGGCGGCGGAATTCTGGGCGCCCGGCACACAGATCCTCTGGCGGTACCGGGAGAACGGCGGCGCGCGCATCCACATCGCGCGCCCCGTCACGGTCGTGCGCGACGACGCCGAACTGCTGGCCGTGTGGATGGCGCCCGGCACCGAGTGCGTGAAGCCGGTCCTCGCCGACGGCACGCCCGTGCACCAGGAGCCGCTCGGCACCCGGTACACCAGGCCGCGCACGGTGCAGCGCGACCGCTGGTTCGGCACCGGTGTGCTGAAGCTGGTCCGGCCGGGCGAGCCCTGGTCGGTGTGGCTGTTCTGGGACCCGGGCTGGCGGTTCAAGAACTGGTACGTGAACCTGGAGGAGCCGATGGCCCGCTGGGCGGGCGGGGTGGACTCCGAGGACCACTTCCTGGACATCTCCGTGCACCCCGACCGCGGCTGGCACTGGCGGGACGAGGACGAGTTCGCCCAGGCCCAGCGGGACGGCCTGATGGGCCCCGCGCTGGCCGGGAGGGTGCGGGAGGCGGGCCGGGCCGCGGTGGCCGCGATCGAGGCCTGGGGGCCGCCGTTCGCGGACGGGTGGGAGAACTGGCGCCCGGATCCCTCGTGGACGGTACCGTCACTTCCACGGGACTGGGACCGCACTCCCGCGCATGTGTCCACGTGAGACTCTTGCTGCGCCCCGGGGCGGGAAACGTAGGATCGTCCTCCGCAAGGGCGCGGGAAACAACCAGCCGGAGCGCGCACAGGGCTTGACCGATCGTCAGCGAGGGGCGGCAGGACGTGAGCGAGGGGTACGGAAACACCGGTACCGGCCGTCGACGGCGGGCCGGCGGCACAGGAACAACCTCTGACCACGCGGGAAATCCGTTCCGGGGGCACGTATTCCGGGTATCGGAGTTCCGGCGGGACGAACCGCGCGCACGGCGTGCGCCGGACGGATGGACTCGACACGCGTGACGGAGCAGCCGACCTCCTTCGAACGCCCCCAGCCGGGCGTGGACCCCGCGGATCCCCGCGGGGCGCTCCTGGGTGCCCCGCCACCGGCGCGGGTGCCGGGCACCGGAGCCGCTTTACCCGTACAGAGCCGCTCCGGTGAGCCGCCCGCGCCCGGGTCCGCCCCGCCGGACACGGTGACGCCCGGCGGCGCCGGCCAGGACCCGGCGGCAGGACCCGTCTCCGAGCACTCCCAGCCGGGTGCCGGGCCGGCCGCGGAGCCGGACGCGCACCGGCCGCGGCCCGCGCCCGAGGGCATCCCGGTGCAGCCCGCCGTGGGTCCCGACGGCGCGGAGCGGCGCACCGGGCAGGTCACCACGCCCGGGCGGCCCACGCCGATGCGGCGGGACGGGGACCGGCTGCGGTTCGTCGGCGCCGCGACCCGGCGGATCGCCCGCGGCATCGACCTGGACGAGATCGTGATGGGGCTGTGCCGGGCCACCGTGCCCACCTTCTCCGACGCGATCCTGGTGTATCTGCGCGACCCGCTGCCGGTGGGCGACGAGCGGCCCACCGGCCCGCTGGTGCTGCGGCTGCGCCGCACCGACCGGATCCCGGCCGAGCGGGACACCGAGGGCGGCTTCCTGCCGGTCGCCCCGCCGGAGCCGAACGAGCTGGACTCGGTCGGCGCGGAGCTGTGCACCGTACGGCCCGGCAGCGCGCTGGCCGAGGTGCTGCGCGGGGTGCGCCCGGTGTTCACGGACGCGCCCGCGGCCCGCGCCGCGCTGCCCGAACTCCTCGGCGAGGAGGGCGCGTCGGTCGTGCCGGACGGTCAGCGGGCGATTCTCGCGCCGCTGCGCGGCCGGCGCCGGGTGATCGGCGCGGCGCTGTTCCTGCGCCGCCCGGAGCGCATCCCGTTCGAGGCCGACGACCTGCTCGTCGCCGCGCAGCTCGCCACGCACAGCGCCCTCGGCATCGACAAGGCGGTGCTGTACGGGCGGGAGGCGTACATCGCGGACGAGCTGCAGCGGACCATGCTGCCGGAGAACCTGCCGCGCTGCACCGGCGTACGGCTGGCGTCCCGCTATCTGCCGGCCGCGGAGACCGCGCGGGTGGGCGGCGACTGGTACGACGCCATCCCGCTGCCCGGCAGCCGGGTCGCGCTGGTCGTCGGCGACGTCATGGGGCACTCCATGACCTCCGCGGCGATCATGGGCCAGCTGCGCACCACCGCGCAGACCCTGGCCGGGCTGGACCTGCCGCCGCAGGAGGTGCTGCACCACCTCGACGAGCAGGCGCAGCGGCTCGGCGTGGACCGCATGGCGACCTGCCTCTACGCGGTGTACGACCCGGTATCGCACCGGATCACCATCGCCAACGCCGGTCATCCGCCGCCCATCCTGCTGGAGCTGGGCGGGCGGGCCGAGGTGCTGCGGGTGCCCGCGGGCGCGCCGATCGGCGTGGGCGGGGTGGACTTCGAGGCCGTGGAGCTGGACGCGCCCGCCGGGGCGACCCTGCTGCTGTACACCGACGGCCTGGTGGAGTCCCGGCTGCGGGACGTGTGGACCGGCATCGAGCAGCTGCGGGAGAAGCTCGCCGCGACCGCGCAGCTGACCGGGCCCGATCATCCGCCGCCCCTCGAGGCGCTCTGCGACGAGGTGCTGGACATGCTCGGTCCGGGCGACCGGGACGACGACATCGCGCTGCTCGCCGCCCGCTTCGACGGGATCGCGCCGAGCGACGTGGCGTACTGGTTCCTGGAGCCGGAGGACGCGGCCCCCGGCCGGGCCCGCCGGCTGGCCCGGCGGGCGCTGTCCCGCTGGGGTCTGGAGGAGCTGAGCGACTCGGTGGAGCTGCTGGTCAGCGAGGTGGTGACGAACGCCGTGCGGTACGCCACGCGGCCGGTCACGCTGCGGCTGCTGCGCACCGACGTGCTGCGCTGCGAGGTCGGTGACGACGTGCCGCAGCTGCCGCGGCTGCGGCAGGCGCGGGCCACGGACGAGGGCGGGCGCGGGCTGTACCTGGTGAACCGGCTGGCCCGGCGCTGGGGCGCGACCCGGCTGAGCACGGGCAAGGTGGTGTGGTTCGAGCTGAACCGCGGCTGACGACGACGAGGGGCGCCCGGTGTGGTCACCGGGCGCCCCTCGGGTGTTCCCGCGGCTACTGCTCCTCGTCGTTCACCGGGTCGTCCGGGTCGCCCGGGAGACCGGGCGTCGACGGCAGGGAGGGCGTCTTCGTCGGCGGCTCCGACGTCGGCGTCTGGCTGGGCGGCTCGGACGTCGGCGTCTGGGACGGGGTCTCGGACGGTTCCTCGGTGGTCGGAGCCTCGGTGGTCGGCTCCTCGCTCGGCGTCTCGGACGGCGACTGCGAGGCCGACGGCGTCTCGCTCGGCTTCACCGCGGCGCCCTGCTTGGTGTCGAGGTCGAACTCGGTGACCTCGTCCATGACGCCGAAGGTGTACGCGGCCCAGATCTCGGCGGGGAAGCCACCGCCGTTGACGCGGTAGTCGACGCCGCCGGCCCGGTACATCGGGACCTGGTTGTGGTTCTTCGGGTCCTCTCCGAACAGGCCGACGGAGGTGACCAGTTCGGGGGTGAAGCCGGTGAACCAGGCCGACTTGTTGTTGTCGGAGGTACCGGTCTTGCCGGCCACCTGCTGGCCGCCCCGCAGCGGGTTCTCCCGCACGGACTGCCTGGCCGTACCGTCGTCGACCACGCCGGTGAGCACGGAGGTCACCGTGTCGGCGGCCTCGCGGCTGATGACCTGCTCGCCGACGGCCTCGGGGAACTCGATCACGCGGTCCTTGTGCTCGACCGACTTCACCACGGCCGGGGTGACCTTCTTGCCGTGGTTGTCGAGGGTGGCGTAGACGCCCGCCATCTCCAGCGGGCTGGCGCCCATACTGCCCAGGGTCTGCGCGGGCACCGGCTCCATGCCCTCGGTCTCCATGCCGAGCGCGCCCGCGGCCTTCACCACCTCGGGCATGCCGACGTCGATGCCCATCTGCGCGAAGACCGAGTTGACGGACTTGTTCATCGCCTCCTGGACGTCGATGTCGCCGTAGTCGACGTCGTCCTCGTTGGGGGGCGCGAAGCCGACCTTGCGGTCGCCGTCCATCACGGGGCGCCTGCTCGTGCCGTCGTACAGCGTGTTCGCCGTGATCGGCACGCCGTCCTGGGTCTCGGCGTCCTGGTCCACCGCGGCGGCCAGGATCAGCGGCTTGAAGGTGGAGGCGGGCTGGTAGTCGTCACGGGTGGCGTTGTTGGTGAAGTGCTCCACGTAGTTCACGCCGCCGTACATCGCGACGACCGCGCCGTTCTTGGGGTTCACGGAGACGGCGCCCGCCTGGACGTCGGCGTCGACCTTGCGCTTGTCGGGGTCGAGCTTGCTGGTGAGTTCGGCCTTGACCGCCGCCTCCAGCGCCTTCTGCTTCTTCTTGTCGATGTTGAGGGTGACGGTGTAGCCGCCGAGGTCGAGCAGGGCGTCCGCCTGCTTCATGTCCTCGGCGATCCCCTGGGCGACGAGCTGCCGCTCGAGGGCGGTGTTGGCCGCCTCGACCAGGTACCCGGTCTGGCCCTCCATCCCGGGAGCGGCCTTGGGCTCCTCGGGCTCGGGGAACGTCATGTCCTGCCGGTCGGAGCGGTCCAGCCACTTCTGCTCGACCATGTTGTCCAGGACGTAGTTCCAGCGCTGCTGGACGAGCCGCTTGCCGGTGTCGCTGGCGATCGCCCAGTCGTACTGGTTCGGCGCCTGGAGCAGCGCCGCGAGGTACGCGCCCTGCTCGACGTCCAGGTCCTCGGCGTCGACTCGGTAGTAGGCCTGCGCGGCGGCCTGGATGCCGTAGGCGCCGCGGCCGTAGTAGCTCGTGTTGATGTAGCCGGCGAGGATGTAGTCCTTGGACTTCTCCCGGTCCAGCTTCAGGGAGATGACCAGTTCCTTCAGCTTGCGGCTGACGGTCTGGTCCTGGGTCAGGTAGTAGTTCTTGACGTACTGCTGGGTGATCGTGGAACCGCCCTGCGCGCCCTTGCCGGAGAGCGTGTTGAGCACACCGCGCGCGGTGCCCTTGATGTCGACGCCGGAGTCCTTGTAGAACGACTTGTTCTCGGCGGCGACGAAGGTGCGCTGGACGTCCTTGGGCACCTTGGCCAGGTCGACGATCTCACGGTTGCGGTCGCCGGTGCGGGCCATGATGCTGCCGTCGCTGTACTTGTACACGTTGCTCTGCAGCTCGGCGTCGGCGTTCCCCTCGGGGATGTCGATCACCATGTACAGCACGATGAAGGCGCCCATGCCGAGCAGGCAGAGGCCGAAGAACGTGCCGAGGATCTTCTTCCAGGTGAAGAGGCGGCGTATGCCGCTGCGGCCGTCCGCGCCCGACGAGCGGCGACCCTTGGGTGCCGCACGGCGCCCACCGCGCTGTCGTGCGCGTCTTTCTTCCGCTCGTCCCATGCGTCCGTTCCGCTCCGCTTCGTTCGTGTGTGCTCGGCAGCCCCACCGGTTCGCCGTTCGGGTCAGCTCAGCAAGCTAACACCGTGGGCTATGACAAAGGTCCGCCGATCCGGCCTTTACGGGCGTGACAATCAGCACCCGTTCCACCGGAACCGACGTTCGAACGCGGTGCATGGTTGCCGGGGTGAGGTAATCTGATATCACTTAGCTAGGCAGGCGCTAGCTCGTAGGCGGCGCCCGAGGAACGGGGGATCACTCATGTCCACACAAGACGCGCAGGTCAAGGCCGATGTGCCCGAGATGCCGGCACCGCGGGTGCGGGAAGTCGCGGCGCACAGCATCGGCGGCGGGCTGGCCCTGCTGCTCGGACTGACCGGACTGCTCATCGGCACGGCGCTGATCGTCACCGCCACGGCGGTGACGGGGACCGGCGCCAAGGCCGTACTGATCGTCGTCGGCGTCCTGGTCGGCCTCGCCGCCTTCCTCGCGATGTGCGGGCTGAACATGGTGGCGCCGGGCGAGGCGCGGGTGGTGCAGCTCTTCGGCCGCTACCGGGGCACGATCCGGCAGGACGGCCTGCGCTGGGTGAACCCCTTCACCTCGCGCACCAAGATCTCGACGCGGGTGCGCAACCACGAGACGGCCGTCCTCAAGGTCAACGACGCCTACGGCAACCCGATCGAGCTGGCCGCCGTCGTGGTGTGGCGGGTGGAGGACACCGCCCAGGCCACCTTCGAGGTGGACGACTACATCGAGTTCGTCTCCACCCAGACCGAGGCGGCCGTGCGGCACATCGCCATCGAGTACCCCTACGACGCGCACGACGAGGACGGCCTCTCGCTGCGCGGCAACGCCGAGGAGATCACCGAGAAGCTCGCCGTCGAGCTGCACGCGCGCGTGGAGGCGGCCGGCGTGCAGATCATCGAGTCCCGCTTCACGCACCTCGCCTACGCCCCCGAGATCGCCTCGGCGATGCTCCAGCGGCAGCAGGCCGGCGCGGTGGTGGCGGCGCGGCAGCAGATCGTCGAGGGCGCCGTGGGCATGGTCGAGTCGGCGCTCACCCGGATCGCGGAGCAGGGCATCGTGGAGCTGGACCCCGAGCGCAAGGCGGCGATGGTGTCCAACCTGATGGTGGTGCTGTGCGGGGACCGCTCGGCGCAGCCGGTCCTCAACACCGGGACGCTCTACCAGTGACGACTCCGTCCGGGGGCCCGGCCCCTCAGGGTCGGCCGCAGCGCAAGCAGGTGCTGCTGCGGCTCGACCCGTCGGTGTACGAGGCGCTGGCGCGCTGGGCGAACGACGAGCTGCGCTCCGCCAACGCCCAGATCGAGTTCCTGTTGCGGCGGGCCCTCGCGGAGGCGGGGCGGCTGCCGGGCGACACCGGGCCCCTCCCCCGCCGGGGACGGCCCCCCGGCGGCTCGGCCTCCGGTCCGCCGCCGGCCTGACGGCCCGCCCCGGAAGAGGCCCAGGCTGCCCCCAACCCCGGTGACAGAAACGTGACATCGGGCTCCCACCAGGGCGTCCGCACCCGCCGCCACCCTCTACACACCCCGCGTATACATAGTGCGTATACACGGTGTGTAGAGTGCTCCGCATGTCCATCGGTCACACCCTCCTGGGACTCCTGGAGTCCGGCCCGCGTCACGGTTACGACCTGAAGCGGGCCTTCGACGAGAAGTTCGGTCACGACCGGCCGCTGCACTACGGCCAGGTCTACTCGACGATGTCCCGGCTGCTGAAGAACGGGCTCGTCGAAGTCGACGGCATCGAGGCCGGCGGCGGCCCCGAGCGGAAGCGGTACGCGATCACCGAGGCCGGCATCACCGATGTCGAGCGCTGGCTCGCCACACCGGAGAAGCCCGAGCCGTACCTCCAGTCGACGCTCTACACCAAGGTCGTCCTGGCGCTGCTCACCAGCCGCGACGCCGCCGACATCCTCGACACGCAGCGCTCGGAGCATCTGCGCGGCATGCGGATCCTCACCGACCGCAAGCGCAAGGGCGATCTCGCCGACCAGCTCATCTGCGACCACGCCCTCTTCCACCTCGAGGCCGACCTGCGCTGGCTGGAGCTGACCGCGGCGCGTCTCGACAAGCTCCGTGAGGCGGTGGCCCGATGACCACGACCCCTCCCCCCGGCTCCCTGCTCACCGCCCGGGACCTGCGCAAGGTCTACGGCCCGACCACCGCGCTCGACGGCGCCGGCTTCTCCATCCACCCCGGCGAGGTCGTCGCGGTCATGGGACCCTCCGGCTCGGGCAAGTCGACCCTGCTGCACTGCCTCGCCGGGATCGTCACCCCCGACTCCGGTTCGATCACGTACAACGGGCGCGAGCTGACCGCCATGAGCGACGCCGAGCGCAGCGCGCTCAGGCGCTCGGAGTTCGGCTTCGTCTTCCAGTTCGGACAGCTCGTGCCGGAACTCACCTGCGTGGAGAACGTCGCCCTGCCGATGCGGCTGAACGGCACGCCCCGCAAGGAGGCCGAGCGGGCCGCGCTCACCTGGATGGAGCGCCTCGAGGTCGGCGACGTCCGCAAGAAGCGGCCCGGCGAGGTCTCCGGCGGTCAGGGGCAGCGGGTCGCCGTGGCCCGTGCGCTGGTCACCGGCCCGCGGGTGCTGTTCGCCGACGAGCCGACCGGCGCGCTGGACTCCCTCAACGGCGAGCGGGTGATGGAGCTGCTCACCGAGGCCGCCCGGTCCTCCAACGCCGCCGTCGTCCTGGTCACGCACGAGGCGCGGGTGGCGGCGTACTCCGACCGCGAGATCGTCGTGCGGGACGGGAAGTCCCGGGACATGGAGCGCGTCGTATGAGCGCCCGTCAGTGGGCGCGCGACCTCGCCATGGGCTCCCGGTACGCCTTCGCCGGCGGGCGCGAGGGCTGGGTCCGGGCGCTGCTCACCGCCGTCGGCGTCGGACTGGGGGTGGCGCTGCTGCTGCTCACCACCGCGCTGCCGGGCGCGCTGGCGGAGCGGCACCGGCGGGAGGAGGCGCGCCTCGACTACACCTTCGGCAAGGAGATCACGAGCAGGGCCGACAACACCCTGCTCATCGCGCGGACCGACACCGAGTTCGAAGACCGGGACATCCGCGGACGGGTGGTGGAGCAGGAGGGCCCCAAGGCCCCGCTGCCGCCGGGCCTCCGGGAGTTCCCCGCGCCGGGTGACATGGTGGTCTCCCCCGCGCTCAGGGAACTGCTCGACTCCGACAGCGGCGCGCTGCTGCGCGAGCGGCTGCCCTACAACATCGTCGGGACGATCGGCGAGCAGGGACTGATCGGCTCGCAGGAATTCGCCTACTACGCGGGCGGCGAGAACCTCGCGCAGCGGGTCGGCGACTCGCCCGCGGTGCGCCTGACATCCTTCGGCAACCCCGACCCCACGGAGGAGGAGACGGACCCGGTCCTGGTGCTGCTGGTCCTGGTCGTCTTCGTGGTGCTGCTGATGCCGGTCGCCGTGTTCATCGCCGCGGCCGTGCGGTTCGGCGGCGAGCGGCGCGACCGCAGGCTGGCGGCGCTGCGGCTGGTCGGCTCCGACGGCGGCATGACCCGGCGGATCGCCGCGGGCGAGGCACTCGCCGGAGCGCTGCTCGGCCTGGTCTTCGGCACCGGGTTCTTCCTGGCGGGCCGTGAACTCGCGGCGTCCTTCGAGGCGTACGGCATCAGCGTCTTCCCCAGCTATCTGAACCCCTCACCGCTGCTGGCGCTGCTGGTCGCGGTGGCGGTCCCCGCCGCCGCGGTGCTGGTGACCCTGCTGGCGCTGCGCGGGGTGGTCATCGAGCCGCTGGGCGTGGTGCGCACGGCGCGGCCCGCCCGCCGCCGGCTGTGGTGGCGGCTGCTGCTGCCGCTGGCCGGCATCGGCATGCTGCTGCCCATGATCGGCCAGGGCCGGGAGAACGGCGAGTTCAACCAGTACCTGGTCACCGGCGGTGTCGTCTGTCTGCTCGTCGGGGTCACCGCGCTGCTGCCGTGGATCGTGGAGACCGTCGTCGCCCGGCTCGGCGCGGGCAGCCTCTCCTGGCAACTCGCGGTTCGGCGGCTGCAGTTGAGCAGCGGTGCGGCGGCACGCCTGGTCAACGGCATCGCCGTGGCGGTGGCCGGCGCGATCGCGCTGCAGATGCTCTTCGCGGGCGTCGAGGACACCTACACCAAGGGCACCGGGTACGACGTGTCGCGGGCGCAGATGCAGGTGCGCGTGCCGGACGGCATGGCGGCCGGCGTGGTCGCCGCGGAGTTCGAGGAGACCAAGGGCGTGCGCCAGGTGTACGCGATGTCCGAGGGATACTTCTCGGACCGGCCCTGGAAGGAGAACCCCGAACGCTCCGCGGAGCTGACCGTCGGCGACTGCGCGACCCTGCGCGAGATGGCGAAGCTGCCCTCCTGCGAGGACGGCGACGTGTTCGCGGTCCGCGGCGGCGAGTACGACACGGACACCCCCTCCCTGGGCAAGCCGGGCCAGAAGCTGTACCTGGAGGCGTCCTCCGACGAGGGCGAGAGCCGCGACGTCGTCTACACCGTCCCGGAGAAGCTGAAGCAGGCCGACTCCATCGCCGATCCGACGGGCACCCTGCGCGGCGGCTTCCTGATGACCCCGGGCGCGATGCCCGCGGACGCCGGCGAGGCGGTCACCGGTCAGCTGTACATCGCGGTGGACGACTCGGTGCCGCACGCCCGCGAGTACGTGCGCAACACGGCCTACGCGGTCGACCCGCTGAGCGACCCGATGACCTGGTACGCCACCGAGCGGACCGACCGCTACGAGTCCATCCGCACCGGTCTGTTCGTCGGCGCGGTGGCCGTGCTCGCGCTGATCGGGGCGAGTCTGCTGGTCTCCCAGCTGGAACAGCTGCGGGAGCGCCGCAAGCTGCTGTCGGCCCTGGTCGCCTTCGGCACCCGGCGCCGCACGCTGAGCCTGTCGGTGCTGTGGCAGACGGCGATCCCGATCGGTCTGGGGCTGCTGCTGGCCTCCGTGGTGGGCGTGACCCTGGGCGCGGTGCTGCTGAAGATGACCTCCACGCCGGTCGGCGTGGACTGGCCCAGCGTCCTCAGGATGACCGGCACCGGGGCGGGAGTGGTCCTGGTGGTCACCCTGCTGAGCCTTCCGCCGCTGCTGCGCATGATGCGCCCGGACGGCCTCCGCACGGAGTAGGGCCGAAGACCACGCGGGCGGGTCATGCCACGGTGCGCACCGGCAGATCGCGCATCGACCCCCGCAGGGCCGACGCGAGCTCCTCGTACTCGTCGGCCCGGGCCGCACCCGTCCGCATCGCCAGCGCGATGCGCCGGGTGGGCGCCGGGTCGGCGAACGAGCCGGTGAGGAGCTGGGCGGAGCGGGCGGTCTCCACCCGGACCGCGGTCCGCGGCAGCAGGGTCGTGCCGAGGCCGCCCGCGACCAGCTGCACGAGCGTGGACAGCCCGGCCGCCGTCGTGGTGGCCGGGACGCCCGCGCGTCCCGCCTCCCGGCAGATGTCCAGGGCCTGGTCGCGCAGGCAGTGCCCCTCGTCGAGCAGCAGCAGGTTCAGCTCGCGCAGCGCCGCCCGGGGTATGCCCTCCCGGCCGCCGAGCGGGTGGCCGAGCGGGGTGACCAGGACGAAGTCCTCGTCGAACAGCGGCAGTTCGGTCACGCCGGGGACGCCGAGCGGCACCGCGAGCAGCAGCAGGTCGAGCCGGCCGCCGGCCAGGCCGTCCAGCAGGTTCGCGGTCTGCTCCTCGTGCACCTGGAGGTCGAGGTGCGGATAGCGGTCGTGGACCAGCCGCAGGACCGTCGGCAGCAGGTAGGGGGCGACGGTCGGGATGACACCGAGCCGCAGCGCCCCGGTGAACGGCGCCCGCAGCGCGTCCGCCTCCTCCATCAGCGCCCCGATCTCCTCCAGCACGGCCTTGGCCCGGACGGCCAGCCGCTCACCGGCCGGCGAGAGCAGCACCCTGCGCGTCGTACGCTCCAGGAGGGTGACACCGAGTGTCTCCTCCAGCGCCGACACGGCGCCCGACAGGGCCGGCTGGCTCACCCCGGTGGCCGCGGCGGCGTCCCGGAAGTGCAGATGCTCGGCCACCGCGGCGAACGCCCGCAGCTGCGCCAGGCTCGGCTGCCTGCGTCTCTTACCCACGGTCACTGATAGCCACCTCCGATCAACACGACCGAGTCTAGCTATTTCACTAATCAATGCACCGTGTGCCAACATCACCATGGTCCAACCCATGGGAAATGCCCGTAATCCGGGTGTTTCCTCGCTGCAAGGAGAGCCTGTGCTCACTGTCGGTGACAAGTTCCCCGAGTTCGAACTGACGGCCTGTGTCTCGCTGGAGAAGGGCAAGGAGTTCGAGACGATCGACCACAAGACCTACGAGGGCAAGTGGAAGATCGTGTTCGCGTGGCCCAAGGACTTCACCTTCGTGTGCCCGACCGAGATCGCCGCCTTCGGCAAGCTGAACGACGAGTTCGCCGACCGTGACGCCCAGATCCTCGGCTTCTCCGGTGACTCGGAGTTCGTCCACCACGCCTGGCGCAAGGACCACCCGGACCTGACCGACCTGCCGTTCCCGATGATGGCGGACTCCAAGCACGAGCTGATGCGCGACCTCGGCATCGAGGGCGAGGACGGCTTCGCCAAGCGCGCCGTGTTCATCGTGGACCAGAACAACGAGATCCAGTTCACCATGGTGACCGCCGGCTCCGTCGGCCGTAACCCCAAGGAGGTCCTGCGGGTCCTGGACGCCCTGCAGACCGACGAGCTCTGCCCGTGCAACTGGAGCAAGGGCGACGAGACCCTGGACCCGGTCGCGCTGCTGGCCGGGGAGTGAACTGACATGTCCCTCGACTCCCTGAAGTCCCGTATACCGGACTACGCCAAGGACCTGAAGCTCAACCTGGGTTCGGTCATCGGCAATTCGGACCTGCCGGCCCAGCAGCTGTGGGGCACGGTGCTGTCGACGGCGATCGCCTCGCGTTCGGCGATCGTGCTGCGCGAGCTGGAGCCGGAGGCGAAGGCGAACCTGTCGCCGGAGGCGTACACCGCCGCGAAGGCCGCTGCCGCGGTGATGGCGATGAACAACGTCTTCTACCGCACCCGTCACCTGCTGTCGGACCACGAGTACGGCAACCTGCGCGCCGGTCTGCGGATGAACGTCATCGGCAACCCCGGTGTCGACAAGGTCGACTTCGAGTTCTGGTCCTTCGCGGTCTCCGCGGTCAACGGCTGCGGGCAGTGCCTCGACTCGCACGAGCAGGTGCTGCGCAAGGCCGGTCTGGAGCGTGAGGTCATCCAGGAGGCGTTCAAGATCGCGGCGGTGGTGCAGGCGGTCGCCGCCACCCTCGACGCGGAAGCAGCCCTCACGGCCTGACCCGCCCCTCCCTCACGGGCCCGGCCCACCTCAACCTGGTGGCCGGGCCCGCCCCATACCCACTCCCCCCCGCAGGCAGCCACCGTGCTCTCCGCTCTCCACTCTCCGCGGGCAGTCGTGCCGCAGGGCGGAACGGGTGGGCGCGACGGCACCCCGCAAGCGCCGGGCTGCGCGACGCCCCCCGCCCAGGCACCAACACCGCTTCCGGCGCTCACCGGTGCCGCTGCGCCCACCCGTGCCGCCCCAGCGGCACGACTGCCCGCAGCTACGTCGGGTGCGGCGGGGGCGCGGGGACTAAGTGTCCGGGGTGTCCCGGGGGTTTTGTGGGGGTGGTGCCGGGGCGGGGGCGTCCGGGGCGGACATCGCCGTCGCGCCACGCGGCCGGGGGGCGAGCACCGCGGCCGCCTCGTGCGCGTAAGCCCGCAGATACCCGACCACCGTGTTGGTGACCGCGACCAGCGGCACGGCGACCACCGCACCCCCGATTCCCGCCACCATGCCGCCCGACGCGACCGCCAGCACCACCGCCAGCGGATGCACCCGCACGGCGCGGCCGAGGATGAACGGCTGCAGGATGTGGCCCTCGATCTGCTGCACCGCCAGCACCACCACCAGCACCATGACGCCGGTGAACACGCCCTGTGTGACGAGCCCGACGACCACCGCGAGCGCTCCGGACACCACCGCGCCGACCAGCGGGATGAACGAGAACAGGAAGATGAACACGGCCAGCGGCACCGCCATCGGCACGTCGAGGAAGTAGATGCCGAGGCCGATGAAGATCGCGTCGATCAGCGCCACTATCACCGTGCCGCGCACATACGCGGTCAGCGTCCGCCAGGCGGCCGGACCGGCCCCGGCGACACCCGGACGGGCCGCGGCCGGGACGAGCTTCAGCGACCACTCCCAGATCCGCTTGCCGTCGTAGAGCAGGAACAGCGTCGAGAACACCGCGAGCAGTATGCCGGTGAGCGCCTCGACCACCACGGTCACGCCTTCGAGGCCCGCCGACGTGATCTGCTCGGTGTTGGCGCCGACCGCCTCCCGCAGGTTCTTGGCGATCTCGTTGATCTGCTTGTCGGTGACGTGGAAGGGGCTGTTGAGGAGCCAGTTGCGCAGCTCGTCGATGCCGTCCTGGATCTGGCCGGCGAGGTGGTCGATGTTCTCCATGACCTGCCAGGTGACGAACCAGCCTATGAGGCCGATCACGACGAACCCGAACAACGCCGTCAGCGCGGTGGCCGGCCCGCGCGGCACTCCGTAGCGCCGCAGCCGCGCCACCGTCGGCTGGAGCAGCGCGGTGATCAGCAGCGAGGCCACGAACGCCAGCACCACCAGCTGTACGGCGCTGATGATCCGCATCAGCACCCAGACCGTGCCGGCCAGCACCAGCAGCCGCCACCCGGCCTCGGCGGCGACCCGTACGCCCCAGGGCACGGCGTGCGCCGGGTCCGGGCGGGTCGGCAGGACCGCGGTGGTGTACCCGGCCGGCCCGGCCGGCGGCGGGTCGTCGGAGCGCGAAGTGCTCTCCCGTACGGGATCAGTACCTGAACCGGGGCTCGGAGCCGGGGCGGGACGGGGATCGGGGTCGGCGGCCGGGTCAGGCCGGCGGCCCCCCTCGACCTCGGCGCGGCGTTCCTCCAACCGCTTGCTGACTTCGGTCAGTCCGGCTCCGACCCGGCCGAGCCATCCTGGCACTCGCGACATGATCCGTCCTCTTCCCCCGTATCTCCCCACCACTCCCCCCTGGAGCCGTCGGTCAGACCGTACATGGCGAAAGCCCCGCACCGTAGGACGGTGCGGGGCTGTGCCGAGGTTGAGCCGGGCCGGGAACGAAAGGCTCCCGGTGCCTCTAGTACCAGTTGTTGGCCTGCCAGAAGTTCCAGGCGCCGCAGGGGCTGCCGTAGCGGTCGTTCATGTAGCCGAGACCCCACTTGATCTGGGTGGCGGGGTTCGTCATCCAGTCGGCTCCGGCGGAGGCCATCTTGGAGCCCGGGAGCGCCTGCACGAGACCGTAGGCGTCGGAGGTCGGGTTGTCGGCCCGGTAGTTCCAGCTGGACTCGTGGTCCACGATGTTGCTGAAGCACTGGAACTGGTCGGCGGGCACCAGCTGACGCGCGATCGCCTGGACGTCGGCCACCGAGTACGAGCTCTGGACGGCGATGTCGGAGGCGTCGCGGACCGCGGAGCGGCTGGCGGCGGCCTTGGCCTCCGCGCGCTCCTTGGCCTCCTTCTCGGCCTTCGCCGCCTTCTCGGCCGCTTCCTGCTTCTTCGCGACCGCGGTTTCGGCGGCTGCCTTGCGGGCGGCCTCCTCGGCGTCCTTCTTGGCGCTCGCATCCGCGGCGATGGCCATCGTTTCGGCCTGCTGCGTCAGGGACGCGGTCTGCACCTGGGCCTGCTGGCCCGCGGGGATGTCCGCGAGCAGCGTGGTGCCGCTTGCCGTCGCTTCGGCGTCGTTGTTCTGGGCGACGCTGCCCGAGGCAACACCGACGACGCTTCCGACAGCGGTGACCGCCGTGGCCGAGGCCACTGCGAATCCCCGGACCGAGATCCGGCTCACACGGTTTCCTTCCAGCATCGCCCGCTTCGGTGACCCTCGCGGACGCAATCGTGCCCCTGGCACTGGCCTCCCCAACTACTGGTCACGGGAGGCACGGACCCGGTGGGCAACTCCTACGGGAGGAGCGCCGCGTGGTGCTCGGGCGGCATACGACGACGCTATGGAGTTAAGACTGTGGTTCCGCACCGCTGGCGGTACAGGTGTGTCGTATGCGGGGCCTGACAGGATGGAGACTCTGCCGTAACCCGACGGTGCAAGGCAATTCTCCGTTGCGTGTGAAAGCTCACATCCCGTTTGGCCCCGGGGAATCCCGGAAAAGCACACACGCGCCGACGCCGCCCGGCTAGGCTCTTCGCCTTTCCGGACGGCGTCAACTACGGGGTAACCGGCTGTTGTTGGATTTCCCGGATCAGATCTGCCCGTCTTCGAGCATTTCGGTCACAAGGGCAGCGATCTGGGACCTCTCGGACCGCGTCAGGGTGACGTGCGCGAAGAGCGGGTGCCCCTTCAGCTTCTCGACGACGGCGACCACACCGTCGTACCTGCCGACCCTCAGATTGTCGCGCTGGGCGACATCATGGGTCAGAACGACCCGCGAATTGGCCCCGATACGGGACAGAACGGTCAGCAGGACGTTCCGCTCCAGCGACTGCGCCTCGTCCACGATCACGAACGCGTCGTGCAGCGAACGGCCCCGGATGTGGGTGAGCGGCAGGACCTCCAGCATGCCGCGCGCGGTGACCTCCTCGATGACCTCCCGGCTGGTGACCGCCGACAGCGTGTCGAAGACGGCCTGGGCCCAGGGGCTCATCTTCTCCGCCTCGCTGCCGGGCAGATAGCCGAGCTCCTGCCCGCCGACCGCGTACAGCGGACGGAAGACCATCACCTTCTGGTGCTGCCGGCGTTCCAGGACCGCCTCGAGCCCCGCGCACAGCGCCAGCGCCGACTTGCCGGTGCCGGCCCTGCCGCCCATGGACACGATGCCGACGTCCGGGTCGAGCAGCAGGTCGAGCGCGATCCGCTGCTCGGCGCTGCGGCCCTTGATGCCGAACGCCTCCCGGTCGCCGCGCACCAGACGGACGTTGCCGTCCGCCGTGACCCGGCCCAGCGCCTTGCCGCGCTCGGACTGGATGGTGAGTCCGGTGTGCACGGGCAGCCGGGACGCTTCGGGCACGTACACGTGCCCCTCCTCGAAGAGGACGTCCACCTGCTCGCCGGGGAGGGTCAGTTCGGACATCCCGGTCCAGCCGGAGGAGTCCGTGATGGCGAGTTCCGCGCGGTACTCCTCGGCGAGGAGCCCCACGGAGGACGCCTTGATCCGCAGCGGGAGGTCCTTCGACACGACGGTGACGTCGAACCCCTCGGCCTGCAGATTGCGGGCGACCGCGAGGATGCGGGAGTCGTTGTCCCCCAGGCGGTAGCCGCTGGGCAGCACGCTGGGGTCCGAGTGGTTCAGCTCGACCCGGACGGTCCCGCCGAGGTCCCCGGTCGGGATGGGGGCGTCGAGGCGGCCGTACCGCACCCGGTAGTCGTCGAGCAGGCGCAGCGCCTGCCTGGCGAAGTAGCCGAGTTCGGGATGGTTCCGCTTGGCCTCCAGCTCCGTCACCACGACGACGGGGAGCACGACCTCGTGCTCGTCGAAGCGGCTCAGGGCATTGGGATCGGCCAGCAGGACGCTGGTGTCGAGAACATAGGTGCGCCGGTCGGGCTTGTGGCGCTTTGCGCTGGTCACCACGGAAGGACGTACCCCCTCGGATGAGGTCGGGGAGCGACGAGGCGGAACTGGACCGGTCGACGGCCCTCATGCACAGCGGGCCGAGAACCGGCCCTCCGCCGCTTCTTCCGTGCCGTGACCGCACGGTCGGGCTGGTGCAAAGGGCCTCCCGGGCGGACGGCTTCTGTGCCGCCCGCTGAGATCCGACACCCGTGGTTCGGGTGTCGACCTGTCTGGCTTATGCCCGAGAACGAGCGCCGCCATGCAACGGCATATGACGGCGCGCCGGTGAACTCCGTGTGACGTGCGGTGGCTGCGGGGGCTGTTCAGCCGCCGAAGCGCCGGTGGCGGGCGGCGTAGTCGCGCAGCGCGCGCAGGAAGTCGACCTTGCGGAAGGCCGGCCAGAACACGTCGCAGAAGTAGTACTCCGAATGAGCGGTCTGCCAGAGCATGAATCCGGACAGCCGCTGCTCTCCGCTGGTGCGGATGACGAGGTCCGGGTCGGGCTGGGCGCGGGTGTAGAGGTGACGCCCGATCATGTCGATGTCGACGGCCTCGGCGAGCTCGTCCATCGGGGTGCCCCGCTCGTGGGCGTCCAGCAGCATGGACCGTACGGCGTCGGCGATCTCCTGGCGGCCGCCGTACCCGATGGCGACGTTGACCACTATCCCGCCGACGTCCGCGGTGGACTGCTCGGCCTCCTTGAGGGTGGTCTGCATCCCGGCGGGCAACAGGTCCCGCGTGCCGACGTGGTGGACCCGCCAGCGGCCGTCGGCGGCGAGGGAGCGCACCACGTCCTCGATGATGCCGAGCAGCGGGACGAGTTCCTCCTTCGGCCGGTCGAAGTTGTCCGTCGACAGCAGCCAGAGGGTGACGACCTCGACGTCCGTCTCGCTGCACCAGCCGAGGAACTCGCCGATCTTGTCGGCGCCGACCCGGTGGCCGTGGACGGTGCTGGACCCCGCGGCCTTCGCCCAGCGGCGGTTGCCGTCCATGATGACGCCGATGTGCTTCGGCACCTGAGCGGTGTCCAGGTGGCCTTCCACCCGGCGCGCGTACAGCCTGACCAGCAGGCCGCGCACCTTGTCGCGCAGGTTCACGTGATCGTCAGCCCCTCCGTACGGATCGGACAGGCGCGGCGCTCCCCACCGCGTCGCGCGGCGGGCGGCCCGGTTCCAGACAGCGGGCGGCCCCTGTCCGTATGGCGGTCCCCGCAGGCGAAGACTACCCCCGCGGGGACGGGGGTCCCCAAGCCGCCGCCCGTGACAAGAGAAAACGGGCCGGTCCGTGGGGGGGGGATACGGACCGGCCCGAGGGGGGGTTTCCACCATAACCCTTCGTAAGGGATGCCGCGCGCATCGGCGCGAAACAACTACTCTCCGAAACCGTCCGGCGACGCCCCGATGGCCATGGAGAGGGCCGTGCGGGGCTCCTCGGTGACCGGAACCGGGCGGAATTCCGAGAGAACCGGGCGGCGAGGGGGCTCCGGGGCGGATGTGGCGCCGTCGGCCGACCGGGTGGCCGTACTTCCCGCCATCCCTCCGACGGCTGAACGGGAGGCCGACACCGGCTTGACCCGAGGAGGGGTGGGATCGTGCACCGCGCAGCCCCCTCCACTGCGCGGTACCACCGCCCCGCGCAGCTTTGCCGACGCGAATCCCCGTTGGTCCGAACCTATGGGAGGCCGGGCTCCGGGGACCAGACCCGTCCCATAACGATGCGGAAACCCAGGGGCTCGGAGTGCGAGCTCAGGGGTGCGAGGTGCGGCCGGCGCCGCCTTTGCGGGCGTGGAAGAGGTGCCGGGTGCTGTGGGCCACGAAGGCGCCCTCCGCCTCGATGCGCCCGTGCAGGGCGCGCAGCCGCGGCAGATACGCCTCGACGGTGAATCCGGGCACCATCCAGATCACCTTCCGCAGGAAGTGGACGACGGCGGCGATGTCGTGGAACTCGACGCGCAGCCGCTCGGCCCTCACCTCGACGATCTCCAGACCGGCTGCCTCGGCGTCGCGCCGCTCGCGGTCCGGGTGGCGGGCGTCGCGCCGCTCCCGCGGCTGCGGCCCGAGGAAGTACTCGACGAGCTCGTGGACGCTGGCCGGCCCGACGTGCTGGGCGAAGTAGCGGCCGCCGGGCTCCAGGACCCGGGCGATCTCGCTCCACCGGGCCTCGACCGGATGCCGGCTGACGACGAGGTCGAAGGCCTCGTCGGCGAAGGGCAGCGGCGCGTCCTCGGGCGAGGCGACCACGGCGACACCGCGCGGCCGGAGCAGGGCGGTGGCCCGGGCGACGTTCGGCGGCCAGCCCTCGGTGGCGACGGCGAGCCGGGGAGGCCGGGAGGCACGGCCGAGGGCGAAGTCGAACACCTCGCCGCCCCCGGTCTGGACGTCCAGCACGGCGGCGGCCCCGCCCAACCGCCGGGCCATCGCCCCGGCGTACCCCCACGAGGGCCGGGCCTCGTGGGCCCGCCCCTCGAACCAGGAGAAGTCCCAGCCGTCCGTGGGCACGGCGGCGCCCTCGGCGATGAGTTCCTCGAACCGGCGGGCCCGCTCGTCGTCCGTCATGCCCCGATCATGCACGCGGCGATGCTGTCCGCTCCTCCGGTTTTCACGGCACCAGCGGCCGCACGTCCTCCGCCACGAACCGCACGAAGCCCTCCGGGTCGGGTTCGTCGCCGGTCGGCTGGAGGACGACCGAGTCCGCCCCGGCTTCGGCCAGCCGCCGCACGGCCCCGGCGACCTCCGCGGCGTCCCCGGCCACCCCGAGGTCCGGATCCGCGCCGGCGCCCTCGGCGATCAGCTCGGCCCGCACCCGCTCCGCGGCGCCGGCGCCGGTGGCGGCGAGCAGATAGACGACGACCCTGTGGGGTTCGCCGGTACGCCCCGCCGCGGCCCGCCCCTCGTCGATGAGCAGGCGCGCCCGGCGCACCCCCTCGGGCGAGGTGAGGGCGGTGAGGACGGTCCCGTCGGCGGACTCACCGGTGAGCCGCACGGTACGGGGCCCGGTGGCGCCCGCGAGCACCTCGACCGGCTCCCGCGGCGGCCAGTCGAGGGCGACGTCGTCGAGCCTGACGTACCGCCCCTCGGTGGTGACCCGCTCCCCGCGCAACAGGGCGCGCAGCGCGACGAGATGCTCCCGCAGCAGGGTGAGGGGCGACTCGGCCCGCGCCCCCACCTGCCCCATCCAGTCCTGCACCCCGTGCCCGACGCCGAGGACCGGGCGCCCGGGGAACATCCGGTGCAGACCGGCGGCCTCCATGGCCGTGATCGCGACGTTCCGCAGCGGCACGGGCAGCAGTCCGACGCCGACCCGCACGCGCCCGGTCCAGGCGAGCGCGGCGGCGGCGGTGGAGATCCCGCCCTCCCGGAAGCAGTCCTCCCACAGCCAGAGCTCCTCGAGCCCGGCACGGTCGGCGGTCTCGGCGACGGCACAAAGCCGCTCGGGGGCGAGCTGCGGACGGAAGACTGCGCCAAGTGAGGTCATGCGGATCTTCCTACCCGCCGGGTCAGCGGTTGATGGCCTGGATCTCCTGGACGACGACGTCCTGCGTGGCGCCGAACTCGCCGTCGGGAAGATTGCCTTCCGCGCCGCCGGTGCCGGTCCAGTGGATCTTCCAGGTGACCGTCGCCTGCAGCGGGAACGCGCCGTCGCCGGAGGAGCGCAGGTACTTCACGCCGCACGGCGGTGTCCGGTCCGCGTCGCCCTTTTGGTACGGCTCGCCGATCCGCCGGCCGTCGATCCCGCAGACGCCGGAGGCCGGGTAGGTCTGGGCGTCCGGAGTGCCCGGCTTGATCTCCAGCGAGACCGGTTCCGCCGTGGCCGTCGCCGAGATGGCGATGTCCGGCACGGACGCGGTGACGGAGACCGGCTTGAACTCGGCGCCGTCGAGCCATGCCCAGGTGGGCAGGTTGACCTTGGTCGTCTCCGTGGGGGCCAGCGTCACCTCGGTGCCCGGGACGCGGATCTCCGCGTAGGCGAGTCCGGCGAGGATCTCCGGGGTGATGGCGTTCTCGATGTCGGCGGGCGGTGCGTCGCCGGTGTCCACCCAGAAGTAGTCCTCTGTGCAGGCGTCCCAGCCCGGCGGGTAGCTCTTGTTGACGTACGAGCCCCACCAGAAGCCCTCGCCGGACTTGTCCTTGTTGAAGGCCTTCTTCTCGTCGTCGGCGTTGTACTTCTCCCGCTGCTCGGCGTCCCACTCGTACCCCGTCGAGCCGGCCTCCCAGATCGGCTCCAGATACTTCTGCAACTGCTCGGGGGTGTACTTGGGGGCGTACCAGCAGGCCGGGGGGCTCCATGACGTGGACGACGTCAGCGCCCCGGCGGACCCGCCACTCCCGTTCTTCGAACGATCGAAGACGATGCCGCCGACGGTGACGGAGAGGTTGCCCTTGTCGTCGGCGTTGGCGCTCTGTTCCGCCTCGTTGGCGTTCCCGTTCGAGCCACGCTCGGCAAAAGCCGCGTTCGAGGCGAAGAGTGAAGCGCACGTGAGTGTCAGGACTGTGGCAGCCCTCGCCGATCTCCTTACGGCTGACACGCCTTGTTCCCCCTGTTCGAGACCACGTCGGTGGTCTGCCAAATACCGTCTGAGTTCTTGGTCAGACTCGTGTTGTAAAGGACGTAGGCGTTCTCCGTTGCCGGCGACCGGTCGACCTTCCCGGACTTCTTGTTCTTGATGTACGACTTGCTCTCGTCCGAGCAGTAGGTCACGTATGCCTTCTTGGCATCCGGGAGCGTCACCTTGTAGTTGAAGTAGCGGGTCTCACCCACCCACGTCTCACCATCGTCGACGTACTTCTGCACATAAGTGATGTAGGAGCTCAGGGCTTTGTCCGTGATGTAGAAGCCCAGAGCCCTGGTTCCCGTGTCACTCTGGAAAATCGCCTCGTCCACGGCGTTGACGGCGAGCGTGCTGTCCGCGAGCGCCGCGTCCTTCGCCGCGTCACCCGTCTTCTGGTACTCGAAGACGTTCTTCGCGTCGGAAGGGAACGTGATCTTCGGGCGTCCGCCCGATTCGGACGCGCTCTGAGTCGGCGAGGGCGACTTCTCCTTGTCGGTGTCGGCGCCGGCGATCTTGTCGTTGTCCTTCGCGGTGCTGTCGTCGTCGCTTCCGCATGCGGACAGCGTCAGGGCCGCGGTGGCGGTCAGCGCGAGCGCTGCGAGCAGGGTGGGGCGGCGGTTCACAGTCGGGCTCCCAGTGGGGCGAGGCTTCTCTTCAGCGAACCCAAAACTATCCAGTGCGTGAGTCGGGGCACCAGTGTGATGGGGGTCAACTTCCGTGCTGTTCCGTCGGTTCGGTGAGCGGGCGGTCGGCGAGCAGGGCCGTGAGGACGAACGGGGCGTCGCCGTCGGACTGGTTGAGGGAGAGGGCGACCCAGCGCGGGGAAGGCGACGCGGGCAGCGGGCCCCAGGTCTTCAGGTCTCCGTAGCAGTCCTTGGCGGCCAGGGTGCGGAAGGGTTCGGGGAGGGGTTCGCCGGTCCCGCGCCGCAGCACGGGGACGCGCATGCTCACCGTGCGGTGGGAGCCCCAGCGGGCGTCCAGGCCGGAGACGAGTGCGGCCAGATACGCCTCGGCCGAGGCCTCCGCCTCGTTCCATTCGCGGCCGTACACGCCCGTGAGGCCGGCGCTCTCCCAGAGGGGGAGGAGCAGGAAGCCCTCGCCCCGGGTCGCCGCCCACTCGCCGGTCACCGGATCGCCCTCGTCGGCCGGCGGGCCGGTGGCCGGGAGGTCGGCGGACAGGGCGGCGTCCACGGCGGACAACGCCCGGGCCGCGTCGAAGGGTTCGCCCGCGCGGGCCGTCACAGCGCGGGCCCGGTCATCGGCTGGGGCAGCGGGTCCAGCGCGCCGGAGCCCTTGAGGGTCCGGTACGCGTCGACCACGGCCACCGTGTCGCCGGGCGACGCGAGGGTCAGCAGCACGCCGCCGGTGCGGAGTTCCTCGCGCTCGGGGAAGGAGTCCGCGGGCGTGCGGGCCACCCGGCCGGCGGACAGGTACCCCAACCAGCCCACCGACGGCGTGCCGATCCGGAAGCCCGCTTCCTTCTTCAGCGCGGCCGTCACGGCCCGGTCGCTCACGTCCCCGTAGTCCGGCTGCCAGGACTCCGCCACGGCGGCGAGGAGGCCGGCGTCGGGGAGCTCAGCCGCGTCGGGGGACACGATCGTGGCGACCAGGGACTGGAGCAGGTACTCCGGGGTCCCGCCCGCCAGCCCGGAGACCTCCACCTTCCAGCCGGGCTCGGCGCCGTCGGCGAGCAGGCGCAGCGAGGTGCCGTCCGCCGCCGACCAGTCGTCGGCCGCCTGGGTGGCGCGCAAGGCGCCGAGCAGGGACTCCTCGTCGGGCCGGAGGGTCTCCCCGGTCCCGGAGGCGGGCACGGTGCGCCACGTCCCCGTCGTCTCCGGGAGCAGCCGGGTGAACCGGTCCAGCATCGTGCTCCACCGTGCGGCGAGCTGTTCCGCCGACTCCTGTCGGGGGCCCCAGAAGCCCCGCACCACGCGTCGCATGTTCCGTTCCCTCTCGTGTCCCGTCGCCCGCCCGAGTCCGGCTTCACACCCTAGGTCGTACGCCGCCCGCCGCCCCGTCAGTCGAAGGCCTCGGGGCGGCGTTCGCCCGCGATGGGCTCGGGCACCGTGTGGACGACCTCGATGTCCAGGCCGGCGTCCTCGAAGGCGTCGCGGGCCGCGTCGGCGACCTCCTCGTTGGAGAAGTGCCACTCGATGTCCTTGCCGCGCGCCGCCGCGACCTGCCTGCGCGCCTCGGCCAGCAGCCGCTCCGTGCCGGAAGGGGTGAGTTCCGTGCGGTCGGAGCTCAGGAAGCTGTCGTAGCCGTTCTTGGCCTCCAGATAGGTCTGGCGGGAGGAGTCCCAGCCGTCGAACTCGACGTCCGGGACGTCGGGGTCGGTGTGCGGGACGACGTACTCGTGTCCGCGCCGTGTGCCGGTGACCTGTTCCTGGTAGCGCAGCCAGGACTCGTTGCGCCAGGTGGGGCTCGGGTTGCGGTCGCGGCTCGCCCAGAAGCCGTCGCCGTTGTCGGCGTCGCCGAACGTGCGGCCGGCGAGGTCGTCGGCCCAGTCCGGCGGGTTGTAGTTGCGCGGGTCGCGGGTGTCGTTGCGTTCGGGCTCCGGCCACTCCTTCTTCTTCTCCAGTGCCTGCCGGGCGCGTTCGGGTTCCTCGGCGCGTTTGCGTTCCAGGTAGGCCTGGCGTTCGGCGGCGCGGGCCTCCTCGGCCTGCTGCCGGGCCTCCTCGTCGCAGCCGCCCTCCGCCAGGACGACGTACGGTCCGTCCGCGGCGGGCGCGGCGGCGAGCACGGTGGTGCCGGTGCCGGGTCCGCCGTGCGGGCCGGGGTGCGGGCCTCCGTCGTACGGGGTTCGGCGGGGCGGCGCGGAGATCGTGCAGCCGGTGCGGCGTGCCGCGTCCTCGGCCTCGTCCGCCGCGTCGTCGGCGCGCCGGGCGGCGTCCTCCAGCGCGTCGAGGTCGCCGGCCTCGGCCGCGCGCCGGGCGTCCCGGGCGGCCTCGGTGGCGTCGTCGACGACCCGGCTCAGCCGGCCGAGCGAGCCGACCTTCTCGGCGATCTTCGCCTCGCCGTAGCCGGGGATGAAGAGCGAGCCGACGTTCCAGATGACGGTGGTGACGGCCCGGGTCTCGTTGCCGCCGTTCCACTGGTCGACGACGTCGTCGCCGACGAACGAGTCGAAGAGGACCGTGCCGCCGGTGCCGAGGGAGGCGCCGCCCCAGTCCAGGATGGCGCCGAGGTAGTCGCCGTCGTCCCACATGTCGCGGGCGTCGGCGGTGTCGTCCCACCAGGCGCCGCCCAGGGAACCGCCGTACTCCATCAGGCCGTTCCAGGTGTCGACGGGGCTGGTGACGACGTCCCAGATGCCGGTGACGTCACCCCAGACGCCGTCGACGAACAGGCCCCCGCCCACCTGTCCCAGCTGATCGCCGGCGCAGCCGAAGAAGGCGCCGAAGCCGGAGAAGCAGCCCTCGTCGTCGCCGTCCTCGCCCTCTCCGGACGCGGCGGCGGGGTCCTCGTACGGCGGCTCGTCGATCTCGTCCTCGGCGGCCACCGGGTCCACACGGGAGGGGTCCCCCTCCGGCGCGGGGTCGGCGGGGCCGGGGCGGTCCGCGTCGCCGCCGGGGTCGCCCGCGCCGCCGGTGGTCCCGCCCGTGGTGTCGCCCTCGTCGCCGCCCTCCGCCGTGACCGGGCCGTCGCCGGGCGCGCCGGGCGACGGGCACGCCGTACCGGTGACCCGGCACACCTGGGCCTGGATGTCGGTGAGGATCCGGGTGCCCAGACCGCTGACGACCAGCGCGGCGATGATCGCCGCGACCACCGCGACCAGCCCGGCGTACTCGACCGCCGTCTGGCCGTCGTCGCGGCGCAGGCGGATCATCCGGGCCAGGGAGAAGGGGCGGCGCTCGCGCCGGTCCGGTGCGGCGAGGCGGTACCAGTCGCGGCAGGCCGGGCGGGTGAGGAGGAGCAGGACCAGGACGGGCAGGAGGAGCTGGCTGAGGCCCCGGGCCGATCCGTCGGCGAGGTTGGACAGCGAGCCGAGGACCAGCCACGCCTGTACGGCGACGAGCCCGGTCCAGGTCCTGGCTCCGCCCCGCCAGGTGCGGCGGGCCAGCCACCAGCCGAGCACCCCCGGAGCGGCGGCGTACCCCACCTGGGCGAGCAGCGCGCCGTCCACCGCGTCGGCCGACGCCGCCGTGAGGAGCAGCCCCGCTCCCCCGAGCACCGTGAACGCGAACAGCGCGTGCACCAGCAGCAGTGCCCCGGCCAGCGGCCGGGGCATGCCCTGCCGTCCTCCCCCGTACCCGGGTGCGCCCCGGGCCACCCCCGTCCCCGCTCCTCCCCCGTACGAGGCCATGGACGCCCTCCTCAAGTCCCCCGGTTCGCAACCGTGTCTGGTTCACGGCACGGCCCGAGGGTAGGGAGCGGCGGCTGTCCGGGGATGGGCCCGTGGGCCCAAACCGGCGCCCAAGCACGCGGGGCGGCGGTGTTGTCAGTCCGGCCCACTAGGGTCCTGGATCACCGTCGCCGCCGCCCGGCGACCGAGTACTGATGATCCGTCATAAGCTGGAGCTGTCATGGGCTTTGAGGCCACCTACGCCGATTTCTCCGTCGATCCGACCCGGCTGGCCAACGCCGGCATCAGGTATCACGGAGCCCGGTTCGCCGGGTCGCACGTGGCGTTGAGCGCCGGCGGGAGTGTGACGCTGGACTTCGAGGTGGCGGACCCGCAAGACGTGCCCCAGGCGACGCTCACCGTCACCGCGCTCGTCTCCAGGCTCGGCTCCGACCTCGGGTACGCCCCGATGGACGTCCTGGTGCAGGGCGAGGTGCTGGCCGAGGACCTGACCGTGCCCGGCGGCGGCGATCTGCCGCACGACAACGTCTTCGCCGTGCCCGGACGTCTGCTGAAGCCCGGCACCAACACCCTGGAGATACGCTCCTCGGCCAAGTCCGGCAGCATGCTCTGGCTCTACCGGATCACGCTGGATCCCGTGGGGGAACGTGGCCGCTCGGAGCGTGCGCGGCTGGCGGAGGCCGCGCGCGACTCGGTCTTCGCCTACCGTACGGAGCTCCGCCCGGCCCACTCCGCCACCGCCCCGTGGCAGGCGGCCCCGCGGCTGCTGTTCCACGTCGACCGGGACGAGAACTCCCTGCCCGCGCAGCTCGGCTGGCGCGGCGAGGACGGGACCGAGTCCGCGATCAGCTTCCAGTCGAACATGTCCGACTTCCACGGCTGCCACCGCGCGGCGGACGGCACGGCGTACGAGTACCGGGGGCACCTCTCCGACCGCCGGCCGTTCTCGGAGGACACCCAGAACCTCTCGGCGTCGCCCCTGCACCGTTTCCGCACGGAGGAGGGGTGGGGCGGCGGCTGGCACGCCTCCCACGAGCTGCGGCTGCTGGTCGACGACGGCGGGGCGCCCGTCGAGCGGGTGACCTGGCGCGACCAGCGGGGCAACTCCGGCGTGGCCGTGCTGCACGCCGCCGCCTCCGAGGTCGAGGTGGCCGGCGTCGAGGCGAGCGACGAGTTCGACGACGGGGGCGAGGGCGCCGACAACCTCCTCGAGGACGAGCGCAGCAAGTGGCTGACGTTCGACGACACCGCCTGGCTCGACTTCACTCCCGCCCGCCCGGCCGCCGTCGCCTCGTACTCCCTGATGTCGGCGAACGACTTCGCCGACCGCGACCCCCGTGACTGGACCCTCCTCGGCTCCCAGGACGGCAGCACCTGGACTCCGCTGGACACGCGCAGCGGCGAGAAGTTCTCCGAGCGCTTCGAGACCCGGGTGTTCCCCCTGCGTTCCCCGGCCCGCGCCTACCGCCACTACCGGCTCGACATCACCCGCAACGCAGGGGCGGGCGAGGTCCAGCTCGCCCGGGTCCGGTTCGCCGAGGCGCCCGCCGGGCAGGCGTTCACCGGCTACTACCAGCGCCACGACGAGGGCCCCATCGGCTACCGCGGCACACCGGCCGCCACCACGGCCCCCGGCCTGCCCACGGCCCCGCACATCGCCTCGGAGCTCCAGGCCGCCGTCACCAGCCTGTCCGAGACGGCCCAGGCCCTCGCCGCGCTGGCCGCGCAACTGCGCACCCACTGATGCGCGGCGGCCGGCGGGGATACGTTCGGTGCGGACGGGTTCGTCGGTGAGCGGGTCGAGGGGAGCGGTCGGGGATGGGGCGCTGGCGGGACGGGTACGGCGGGCTGACCGTGAAGGGGGCGGACGGGGAGCCGCGGACACGTGTGCCGCTGGAGGTCGCCACCTCCTACCGGGCCCGCACGAAGGGGCTGCTGGGGCGGGACTCCCTCGACGGGGCCCTGCTGCTCTCCCCCGCCAACAGCGTGCACACCTTCCGCATGCGCATGCCGATCGACGTCGCCTACCTCGACCGGCGGCTCCGCGTCATCGCCGTCCGCACCATGCCGCCGGGGCGGCTCGGCCTGCCCCGGCTCCGGGCACGGCATGTGCTCGAGGCCGAGGCGGGGGCGATGGAGGGGTGGGGGCTGCGGGTGGGGGCGCGGGTGGAGGTCGAGGTGGAGCGGGAGGGGGCGTGACCGGGGCTCCGGAGCGTCCGGCTCAGCTCCCCGTGCGCGGGAAGGTGATCTCGACCCTGCGGTTCTTCTTGCGGCCGGCCTCCGTGGAGTTGTCGGCGATCGGGTACTGCTCGCCGTATCCGCGCACCTCGTAGGTGATGTTCGCGTCGCTCAGCTCCCTGCCCAGGACGGCCTGTACGGCGTTGGCGCGCTGACGGGACAGCACGTCGCCGTGGGCGGACGAGCCGAGATTGTCCGTGAAGCCGAAGACGCGGACCTTCGTCGCGTTCTGCGTCTTGATCTCGCCGGCGATCGTGGCGATGCGGGCCTTCGCCTCCGCGCCGAGCTTCGCGCTGTCCTTGCCGAACAGCACCTCCGCCTGGAGCGCGAAGGTCACGTCGGAGTTCGTGTCCTCGCGGCGTTCGTCACCGCTCTTGTCCTCGACGATCTGCTTGATGTCCAGGACCTTGGGCTCGGTGAGGGTGGCGCCCTCCGGGAGCTTGAGGTCGGGGTCGTTCGGGTCGACCTCGACGGGTGCGGACGCGGACGCCTCGGTTCCCGGGGGGACGCTGGGGCCGTCGTCCGCGTGCGCCACCACGGCGCCGTACAGGTTGGCGACGACCATGACCGTGGCGGCCGAGAGGACCAGGGCGAGGCGGGGCGGCGCCGGGCGGGTCGGGGTACGAGTCATGGCCGGCCTCATCCGGAGATCTTGATCGTGCCGCTGGCGAACGTCGGTACCTGGAGGTCGACCTCGGCCGTGTCCGTCGGCGGCGCGGGGAACTGCATGAAGACGGGCAGGGTCTGCCCCGCCTCCAGGTTGCCCAGACCCGTCGTGGTCAGCGGCCGGCCATCGGTGTCCCGCAGCACGTAGTAGCGCTTCTTGCCCTTGGAGTCCACGAGGGTGGCTCCGCCGAGCGACGGACCGTGCTTGATGACCTCGGTCTCGTCACCGCTCGTCTGCGGTGGGATCACCACCGACTTGTCACCGTCGTTCTTGACCGTCCCGTTCACCGTGATGAACCCGCCCGAGTCACGCTCGGCCGAGGTGATCTGAAGGAGCAGCCCGTTCGTGCCCCGCAGTTCGGCAAGCGGCGTCTCCGCCTGTCCCTCCTGAGCACTCGGGTTCGATCCACTGTCCTTGGAAGCGGATGACGAAGGCTTTGGCTTGTCGTCGTCACCACCGCCGCCACAGGCCGCCATGCCCAGAGCCAGACCGGCCACGGCGGTCAGCGCGACCATCCCCCTGCGGGCCTTGGCAGTGATCCGAATGCTCATCTCTCCGCTTCCTTCATCACTCGTCGTTCGCTTGTCAGTCGGCCAGGTGGACGTCGAACAGGTCCTCGGGCTTCGGCAGGAGGTCGTCGGGCCCCTCCGGGTCCAGCTCCCACTGCTCGCCGTCCTTGCAGGTGAGCGGCGGCAGTTCGTCCTCCTCGGCTTCTCCGGCTTCCCCGGACGGGAGGGGGAACGTGCAGCGGGGCTCGATCACGGCGGTGGCCGTCGCGTTCGAGCGACGGGTCTCCGTGCCGGGGACGACCGAGTCCCCGACGGTCTTGTTCGTCTCGACCTCGACCGTGTAGCCGAGAAGTCCCGCCGGATCGCATCCGACCACACGTGCGTCGTTCCGCGCGGCAAGCTCGTGCGCGCGTCCACAGGTGAGACCGATGCCGTCGACGTTCCCGTCGAAGATGGCCTGCCACTTCTCCGGGTCGAGCAGGTCCTGGATCCACCGTTTCGCGAGCGCGTCCCGGGTGTCCTGCGCCGCCGCGAGTGCCGCCGCGTCGGCAGCCGTCTGCGCCCCGTTGCGATTCGCCGCGGCCTGGCCGACCGCGAAGTACGCGAACGCGAGAAAGAGCAGGCCCCCCACCACCGTGATGTAGATGGGGAAGGCCTGCCCTGCGTCGCCGTACCGACGGAATCGGCTCAAGGAGCGACCTTGGCGATCTGTGCGTTGATCTTTCCGAGGATGGTCTGGCCGATGCTGGTGCCGGTGATCGCGAGCACGATCAGCACGACCACCGCGATGATGCCCAGGTACTCGACCGCGGTCTGTCCCTTGTCGGCGTTGCGGCGCCGCATGGCCTCGACGGTCGTGTTCGTCCAGCCGCTCACGCGGACCTTGGTCGCGACGGCGGTCTTCATCATCAGGTCGCTCATGGTGTTCCCCTCCGGCTGACGCATGGGCGGCCCGCTTCGTGGGGCCGCTTTCGGCATCTGCACCGTAGGGGCGGGCGCCCTGTCCGTCAGAGGGCCCCTGGGCCCAATCCCGGGCCCAATCGCGGGCCCAATCGCGGGCCCAATCGCGGGCCCAGTTCCTCGTCCCCCCTGCCGTCACCAGAGGTCACCTCATCCCTCGGCCCGAACCCGGCGCCGTGCCCAGCCACTTCGCCGCGGCCTCGGAACGGCTCGTGCTGTGGAGCTTCGCGAAGATGCGGTTGATGTGGTTCTTGACCGTCTTCTCGCTGATGAAGCAGGTGGCGGCGATCTGCTGGTTCGTCATGCCGGACGCGATGAGGTCCATGATCTCCGCCTCCCTCGTGCTCAGTTGGTATCCCGACCTGTCAGGAGCGGCCGGACGGCCGCCTGTCCACCCAGACGACGATGGTGCCATATCCGGTTGCAGTTGCGAAAGGTTTTCCGCAGAAGTAGGTGACGTCGAGATATGGGGTGCGTTGATTCCAGTTGGGTTGCGGGGAGTTGTTGACGCACTCCCCAGCCCCTCCGGCAGCGTCGCCGCCGGTCGCATGTCCCGGCGCAGTTGCGACAGCAACGCTCCCGCCGCTGTCGGAGTCAAGTGGGGCCTGCCTTGCTCGATGTCTCGGATCGCCGAGACCAGCTGGTCCGCGGTGAACTCGCCGTGGACCAGATAGCCGCCCGCTCCCCTGCGCAGGGCCTCCTGGACGATCTCCGACTCTCCGCTGTACGTCAGCATCACGACCGGGGCGATGCCGACCAGGTGGGGAAGGGCGGAGATGCCGTCCACGCCCGGCATGCGGACGTCCAGGAGGACCACGTCGGGGCGGTGTGTGCGGGTCGCCTCGTAGGCCTCCCTGCCGTCGGCCGCCTCCGCCACCACCGTGATGTCCTCGCGGCCGGTGAGGAGGGCGGTCAGGCCGGCGCGGACCACCGGGTTGTCGTCGGCCACCACCACCCGCAGCGGGGCCGGGGGCGGGACGTTCGCGAAGGGGTTCGGCGGGGTCGTCATGGGGTGGCCTCCGTGGGTGTGGTCACGGCCGCCAGCGGGAGTTCCAGGCGGACTTCGGTGCCTCTCGTGTGCGCGCCCCGGCCTATCCGGATGCGGGCGCCCACCGAGGCCGCCCGCTCGACCATGCCGACCAGGCCGAAGTGCCCGGCGCGGCGCAGTTGTTCCAGGTCGGTGCCGGGCGGGAGGCCGGTGCCGTCGTCGTACACGCTGATCACCAGCAGATCGCCGTGGACTCCGGCGTGGACGTCGACATGGGCCGGCCGTGCGTGACGGTGGGCGTTCTCCATGGCCTCCGAGGCGATGGTGAGGAGTTGGCGGGCCACGGCGGGCGGGACCGGCGGGACCGCGTGCCCGCCGGTCGGGCGGTATGTCGCCGGTACGCCGGTGCGGCTGGTGAAGTCGCGGGTGCGGGCCGCCAGTTCCACGAGTACGTCCGTGCCCTGGTCCGGGTCCGACTCCCTGCGCAGGTCGGCCAGGAGTTCGCGGGACTCGGTGGCGGCCCTGCGGGCCGAGCGGGCCACCAGCTCCGCCTGTTGTCTCACCCGCGCCGGGTCGGGGTGCGGTGCGCTCGCCGTGCCGGTCAGGCCGTCCGCCGCCAGGGCCACTCCGTGCAGGGTCTTCGCCACCGAGTCGTGCATCTCGCGGGCCAGGCGGGCGCGTTCGGCGCTGACCGCCTCCGTGACGGCCAGTCGGGCCTGGACCGTGGTGAGGGCCCGGGTCGCCGTGCCCAGGCGGAGCATGAGGTTGCGGAGGCTGGAGCCGACCGCGCCCGCGATCACGCAGAGGCCGGGAAGGAGGAGGGCGTCCGCCGGGTCCGCGCGCGGGCTGTCCAGCGCCGCGTGGACCAGGAGCAGGATCAGGCCCTGGAGGGAGGCGAAGACCGCGGCGCCGCGCCAGCCGTAGATCAGGCCCGCGAGGAGCGGGGTGCAGACGCTGACGTAGGCGAGGGTCGTGCCGGGGCCCGCGGAGATCAGCAGCAGGGCTCCGAAGAGGGTGTCCGCGGCGAGGAGGGTGGGGTGGCGGAGGAGGAGGGGGCCGAAGCGTTCCCAGTCCCTGAACAGGACGTAGGAGGCCATGAACGTGGCCACCACGGCGAGGGCGACGAGGCGGGTGCTCCAGCCGGGGGCGGCGTTGAGGAGGGCGGAGGGTGTCGCCAGGGCGATCATCGCGAGGCGGAAGCCGAATGCCTGCCGGCAGAGGGCCTGGAGGGCGTTGACCTGGATCTGGACGTCCGGGCCCGGTGCGGGTTGTGGGGGGTGCGTCCGGCCTTCGGCCGGATGTGGGTTCCCACCCGCACCACCCGTGCGGGTTTCGTTGTCGGGTGCGGGTGGCCCCTGTGGGGGCTGAGCGCCATCGGCGGCATTCCCGCCGTGCGGCGGGCTGTCCGAGCCCCCCGCTTCAGGACCCGCCGGTTCCCAGCCCGGTGGCAGTGCCGGGGTCGCCGAGGTGACCGGGATGTCCGGGGCTCCCGTCCTGGCGTGGGGCGGGAGGACCGTGCCCGCCGGCGGGGTGGTGATCTCCGGCGGTCCGGCCGCGCGGCGGAACAGCCCCGCACGGTCCCTGGTCGTCGTCATCGCACCCTCCCCGTCCCCTACTCGCCCGTGACCGCGCCGAAGTCGATGCCGGAGCCGAGGATCAGTCCGGCGCCGAGGAGGATCATCGTGGCCGGGACCATGAACGTGGTGATCATCATGGTGGCCTTGGGGACCGCCCGGGCCGCCTTGCGGCGGGCGTTCTGCGCGTCCGTGCGGCGCATGTCCTTGGCCAGGGACACCAGTGTGTCCACGATCGGCGCGCCCAGCTCCTCGCCCTGCTGGAGCGCCGTGACGAACATCGCCACCTGCTCCGAGTCGTTGCGGCGGCGCAGTTCCGCGAACGCCTGGCGGCGGCTCATGCCCAGGTCCATCTGGCGGAGCGTGATGCGCAGTTCGTCGGCCCAGGGGCCCTCGTACCTCGACGACACCCGGTCCAGGGCCTGCCGGAAGCCCAGGCCCGCGCTCACCACCACCGCCAGCACGTCCAGGAAGTCCGGCAGCGTCCGCTCGATGACGTCCCTGCGGACGCGGATCGCGGACCAGATCCCGACCTCCGTCCAGAACGCGCCGAAGGCCAGGAGCAGCAGGGCCATGAAGAGCTGGCCGCGCATCAGGAAGACCAGGAAGCCCAGGGCGCCCAGGAAGCCGTAGACCGCGCGGCGGGCGGCGTAGCGGTCGATGGTGAGGCCGCCGGGGTTGCCCGCCAGGTCGATCTTGCGGCGGTACTTCGCCACCTGCTTGGGGCCCATGAGGCGCAGCACGGCGGGGGCGTAGCGCATGCCCATGCGGTCGACGAGGGAGTCGACCGCGCCCGTGCGGGTGGCGCCGACCTCCAGGGCGAGGGCCAGGTCGCTGGGGAGTTTCGCCTCCGCGCGGTACATGCGGACGCCGGCGAAGACTCCGTAGACGGCGAGGCCCATCAGGAGGGCCAGGAGAAGTGCCATGTCGGTCGGTCCTCCCCGCCGCTCAGACGTCGATGCGGGACAGTCGGCGGATGAGGACGAAACCGACGGCGTACAGGCCGAACGCGATGATCACCGCGGCCTGGCCGGCCGGGGAGCCGGTCATGCGGTCCAGGGCTCCGTCCTTCACGCCGTTCATCAGGAACAGCGAGCCGACGCCGAGCACGGGGACGGCGTACGACGTCATGCTGACCTGGGAGAGCTGGGTGCGGACCTCCCGCCGGGTCTCCTTGCGTTCCTCCAGCGTCTCCGTCAGGTTCCGCAGCGCGCTCACCACCTGGCCGCCCGCCCGGTTGGACAGCACCAGGGTGGTGACCAGGACGACCAGCTCGCGGGACGGCAGCCGGTCGGCGAGCTCCCCGAGCGCGTCGTCCATCGACGCGCCCACCGCCAGCTGGTTGGCGACCTTGGCCAGTTCCTCGCCCGCCGGGGCCTCCATCTCCTCGGCCGCCATGCCGACGGCGGTACGCAGCGCCAGGCCGGCCTGGGTGGCGTTGGCGAGGATGCGGGCGAGCTCCGGGAGCTGGTTGATGAACCTCTCGATGCGTTTCTGGCGCTGCCAGTTGAGGAACTGCAGTGCCGCCCCGATGCCCAGGAGCCCGGCGATCGGGCCGAAGAAGGGGGCGAGCGTCGCCTGGCCGACGAGCCACAGGCCGGCGACGGTCGCCGTCATGCAGGCGAAGAACTCGCCGGGCGTGATGTCCAGGCCGGTAGCCGTCAGGCGCAGTTCGAGCTTCCTGCCGAGCCTGGTGCGGCGCAGCCGGCGGTCCAGGGTGGGGAAGTGACGCCGACGGCCGGCGACGGGGATCTGGCCGGTGGCCGACAGCCGGTCCACCAGCGCCTGCCGCTGTGCCCTGCCGGTGGCGTAGGAGTGCACGCCGACGACCGCGAGGACGCCGGTCAGCAGCGTGATGCCGGTGGTCAGCGTGATCAGGTTCCGCAGATCCATGGGGACGGTTCCTACCTGGCTTCTCGGGTGGTGAGCTGGTCGTAGGACTGGGCGACGCCGAACGCCTGGGGGACGGGCTGGCTCGCCATGTAGAGGCGGTCTGCGGTGCGGCGCGGCAGGGGGTAGTGCTCGTAGGCGCCGTACACGCGCCCGTCGGCGGTCATCGGCCGGGCGTGGAAGCGGGCGACGGTGGCCAGCCGGTACGGCTCCCCGCCGTGGCTCTCGAGGAGGGCGACCTCGGTGATGCGGCGGGCGCCGTCGGCGAAGCGGGTGAGCTGGACGATGACGTCGACGGCGCTGTTGATCTGGTCGTGCAGCGCCACGAAGGGGATCTCCACGTCGGACATGGAGGCGAGGGTCTGCAGGCGCATCAGCGCGTCCTCGGCGCTGTTGGCGTGGACGGTGGCGAGGGAGCCGTCGTGGCCCGTCGACATCGCCTGGAGCATGTCGAGGGACTCGCCGCCGCGGACCTCGCCGACGACGATGCGGTCGGGGCGCATCCGGAGGGAGTTGCGGACCAGGTCGCGGATGGTGACCCGGCCCTTGCCCTCGACGTTCGGCGGGCGGGACTCCAGGCGGATGACGTGCGGCTGCTGGAGCTGGAGTTCGGCGGAGTCCTCGATGGTGATGATGCGTTCGCCCTCGGGGATCAGGCCGGACAGGGCGTTGAGGAGGGTCGTCTTGCCGGTGCCCGTCGCGCCCGAGACGATGACGTTGAAGCGGGCCTGCACCAGTCCGGCCAGCAGGTAGAGCGTGTGCTCGTCCAGCGAGCCCAGCCCGATCAGCTCCTGGAGCGTGAAGGAGCGGGGGAAGCGGCGGATGGTGAGGGTGGCGCCGGTCAGGGAGAGCGGCGGGATGATGACGTTGACGCGCTCGCCGGAGGGCAGGCGGGCGTCGACCATGGGGTTCGACTCGTCGACGCGGCGGTTGACGGTGGAGACGATGCGTTCGATCGTCTGCATCAGCTGGTCGTTGGAGGCGAAGCGGAGGGGGAGCTGTTCCACCCGGCCGCCGCGCTCGACGAAGATCGCGTCGGGGCCGTTCACCATGATCTCGGTGATGGACGCGTCCTCCAGCAGGGGTTCGAGGATGCCGAGGCCCAGCGCCTCGTCGACGACCCTGCGGACCAGCTGGGAGCGTTCGACGGTCGACAGGACCGGGCCCTCGCGGCTGATGATGTGGCCGAGTACGCGTTCCAGCCGGGCCCGGCGCTCGGCCGCCGCCAGCGAACTCATCTCCGCGAGGTCGATCTCCTCGAGGAGCTTGGCGCGGTAGGAGGCGACCAGGTGGCCGTCCTCGCCGCGCCCGGCCGTCTCCTCGGGGGAGTTGATGCGTGCCCGCAGGCTCATGAGTCGCTTGCTCCTCGTTCCTGGTTCCTGGTCCCTGTGCTGTTCCTGGTCGCTGCTTGCCGGTTCCGGTCCCCGGTCAGTGGTCGCGTGGCATCGTGGCGCTCTTGCGGACCGGGTCGAAGTTCCAGCCCGGCACGATCGACGGGATGTCGACGGTGGCGGTGACGGTGACCTCCTCGCCTCCCGGGTAGCCCTCGCAGGAGGTGCCGTCGGCGAGCCAGTCGCTGATGGCGGCCCTGCAGGTGTAGCCGTACGCCTCGCCCAGCGACGCGGCGCGCGCCGCCGCGCGGGCGGCGGTGCCGGCCTGCTGGGCGGTGTAGGCGATGAGGCCGAGCTGGATGGCGGCCATGGCGACGATCAGCAGCACCGGGAGGAAGCCGAGGTATTCGAGGGCGACCTGGCCGCGGTCGCTGCGGCGGCGTGCGTCCGGCGTGTACGGCATGTCAGTCCGTCTCCTCCTCGACCGCGCCCGCGTGCCCCTTCACCTGGAAGGGGAAGGAGAGGGTGCCGGGGAAGAGGAGGGGGACGCGCAGCTTGACGTCGGCGGTGACGAGGCCGCCCGAGGTGGTGCAGTTCACGGTCGCTCCCCCCGCCCACGCCTGCGACAGCTTGTCCAGTCCCGCCGTCCGGCAGGCGCCGGGGCGTGCGCCGGGTGCCACCGCCGTGCCCGCCCGTACGGCCTCGTCGGCAGCATTCCCCGCGAGGACGAACGTGTACCCCACCAGGACGAGCTGCCACAGCACCACCAGCGTCACCAGGATCGTCGGGGTCATGCCGAGGAACTCGATGGTCACCTGGCCCCGGTCACGGGCCCGCGCGGGCACTGCCGGCCTCATGTTCCTCCCCCTCCGTCCCTGCGCCGCCGGAAGCTCACCGACCCCCGGTCGCCGCGCAGCCGGCCCGCCTTCCGGTCGCCCTGGGCCGCCTTGACCAGGCCGAGTTCGCCGGCCAGGCCCCACAGGGCCTGCTTCACGGTGCTCTTGTTCTCGAGTTCGTGGACGCGTCCGGCGTCCACGACGGCCTGCAGTTCCTTGAAGTGGGCGGGGATCGCGGTGGCCGCGACGACGGTGCCGGTGATCTTCCGGATGAGCGGGGGCTGGATCTCCGTGGACCGGGTGTGCCGGTTGACGACGACGGTGGTCTCCTCGGCCTTGCGGATCTGCAGCCGGTCCCACATCCGCACCGCCCGCTTGGCGCCGCGTACGGCGACGACGTCGGGGGTGGTGACCAGCAGGGCCGTGTCGGCCATCTCCACGGCGGCCGCGCCGGCCCCGCCGAGCTGGGCGCCGCAGTCGATGACGACGACCTCGTAGCGGGAGCGCAGGGCGCTGACGATCTGGCGGGCGGCCCGGTCGGTGACGTCCTCGCCGCGTTCGCCCTCCCCGGGGGCGAGCAGCAGGGCGAGGCCGGTGTCGTGGCGGAAGACGGCGTCGGCGAGGACGCGCGGGGAGATGTCGGTGATGGCGGCGAGGTCGACGACCGAGCGGCGGAACTGGACGTCCAGGTAGGAGGCGATGTCGCCGGTCTGGAGGTCCATGTCGACGAGGGCGGTGGCGCGGCCGGAGGCCTGTGCGGCGAGGGCCAGCTGGATGGCGGTCAGGGTCGCGCCGACGCCGCCCTTGGCGCCGCTGACGGTGACGACGGTGCCGCCGGCGCCGGTGAACACGTCGCCGCCGGAGCCGAGGTGGCGTCGTACGCCGACGGACCACTGGGCGACGGCCTGGACGCGGCTGGCGAGTTCCTCGTAGCTGAGCGGGAGCGCGACCAGGCCGCGGGCGCCGTAGTCCATGGCGGCCTGGAAGAGGCCGGGGCTCGCGTCCGAGGTGACGAGGATGACGCCGACGGAGGGGAAGCGCAGGGCGACTTCCCGGATCAGCTCCAGCGCGGGGACGGGGCCGATGCGTTCGTGCACGACCACGACCTCGGGCAGCTCGTCGACGGACTCGGCGGCCAGGCGCGCGAGCGTGTCGACGAGCTGGGTGGAGTCGGCCACCGGGGCCACCGGCTCGGCGTCCGGGAGCTGGCTGAGCAGGGTGGTGACGGACCGGACCGCGTCCGCGTCCCCGACTGCCGGCAGGATCCTCGTGGGCATGCGGTCTCACTTGTCCTTCGCGAGTTCGTACGTCCGCTGCGAGTCCGGGACGGTGGTGTCGGTTCCGGGTGCCACCAGCGCGAGGCGGACCCGCTGGGCGAACGACTCGGCGTAGGTGATGCGCTGGGCGTCGATGGCGGACAGCGCGAAGGTGATCGGGACGGCGTCGGTGGGTTCCCGGCCGCGGTCGTTCTCGTCGGGCCGGAGCGCGGTGAGCCGGCCCACGTCGAGGACCCTGGCGTTGGTCACGATGACCCGGGACTGGTCGGGGTCGCCCTCGCGTTCGCCCTCGAAGGTGGCGTAGACGTTGACCGTGGAGCCCGGGGTGATCTTGCCGGCGACGCCGGTCGCCGCGTCGATCATGATGGCGACCTCCTGCTGTCCCGGCCGCAGGGCGGGCCGGTCCACGATCATGTCGCTCTGCAGCAGGGAGCCCTCGCGCAGTCCGGTCACGGCGATCTTGTCCCGGATCCCGGCCAGGTCGGTGACGGCGTTCTTCGACAGCCACCGTTCGGGCATCTTGATCTTCTCGAACTGGCCCGTGCTGAGCGGGGTGTAGGGCGCCACGTCCGTCTTCAGCCGGTACGCGGTGACCTCGGGGCCGACCTTGGACTCCACGTCGCTGATGACGGAGAGCACGCCGGCGAACGCGCCGAGGGCGCACAGGACCGACAGAAGCAGGAGTATCACGCCGCGGCGCTGACGGGAGTTCATGAACCGTGCAACCTCATCGGGGATATCGGTCGAGCGGAATCGGGCGGTGTGGGGCGGGTCGTGCGGCCGGTGGACGGAGGGGCTCAGGTGCGCCGGGTGAGGGCCGGGGCGCCCTCGGGTGCGGGGGGTACGGCGGAGCAGAACACGCACCGGTCGCCGATGACGTCGATGCCGCACCAGTGGCAGGTGCCGCGCCGTACGGAGGTGACCAGCTGGTACAGCACGGACAGGTCGGGCAGGTAGGTGCAGAACTCGACGACCTTGCCGGTTCCCCACCAGCCCGGGGACTCGGCGGGCAGCGGTGCCTCGCGCAGGCCCTGCACGTTCCAGGACGGGGCGAGCGTGCCGGTGACCCAGTCGGACTGGAGCTGGCCCTTGGCGACGAGCATCCAGGTGCCGAACTCGGGGCCGGAAAGCGTGGCTTCGGGGCCGAGCCGGACGAGCTGGGGCTGCGGGTGGGCGAGTACCGCGAACTGGCTGCCGGGCATCCAGGACTTGGCGTGCTGCTTCAGGTCGACGGGGACCCGGTCGAGGCGGGCGACGGAACCCAGCAGCGCCCCGGCGTGGATGTAGTGGATCAGCAGCCGGCCGGCCGAGGCGAGCACGCCGGGGCTGAGGTCGCAGGAGGCGAGCTGGCGCAACTGGCGGGCCAGGACGGCGAGTCCGAGGGGCGGCAGATCGGGGCGGAAGAGGGCTATCCGGTCGCTCTCCAGCAGCGAGCGCAGGGTGTGCAGACGGCGAAGCACGGCGGTGGGGGCGGCCTGCGAGCAGATCACGATGACGTGCCCGTGCTGCTCGATGAGCGTCTGCAGCTCGGCCAGGACCTGTTCGAGCGGGCGGGTGTCGACGTCCCGCAGCACGGCGGCGGGCAGGGTTCGTTCGTCCTGAGCCGGCAGCGCCATGTCGGCGCCGGTCACGGCGATGGCAGTTGGCACGCGCGGCTCCCCGTTCTCCCCAGGCCCCTCGGCCCACCGGACGTCACTCCGGTGCACCCTGGTGACTTCACTGCGTGACTACGTCAGCACTGTATCCGCGGGCCGTTGGGCGGAGAACAGCGATTGAGTAGCCGAACAGCAACGACTGAGGCACAAGATGCTCCAAAACGGGGCACGTTGAGCATCTCGCCGGCCCCCTTCGGGCCCCGCGGGCGTACATATCGTGCGCCGCCTTGACGCCGGCCGGCGCCTCGGGCCGGTTCACTGGTCGATTTTGGTCTGGACCTATTGACAACCGTATTGGTCTGGACCACCTTGTGCTGCGAACGGTGGCCACCGTCGCTCCCTCCTCCCCCTCTCCCCCACCCTTCTCCCCCACCGGAGGCCCCAGTGAACCGCGCACCGGAAAAGCCCGGCCGCAGCAGACGCGTCTGGGCCGGAGCCCTCGTCTCCGCCCTCGCCCTCGCCCTTCCCCTCGCCGGCGCGGGCCAGGCGTCGGCGGCGGACGTGAACAACGCCAGGAACGCCGGTTTCGAGGCGGGCCTGAACAACTGGACCTGTACGGCCGGCAGCGGCGCGACCGTCTCCTCCCCGGTGCACGGCGGCGCCTCCGCCCTCAAGGCCACCCCCGCCGGGCAGGACAACGCCCGCTGCTCCCAGACCGTCGCGGTGAAGCCCGGCTCCGCCTACAAGCTGAGCGGCTGGGTGCAGGGCGGCTACGCCTACCTGGGCGTGACCGGCACCGGCACCACGGACGTCTCCACCTGGACCCCGGACTCAGGCAGCTGGAAGCAGCTGTCGACGAACTTCACCACCGGCTCCTCCACCACCTCGGTGACGGTCTACACCCACGGCTGGTACGGCCAGGCCCCCTACTACGTGGACGACCTGTCCGTGTTCGGTCCCGACGGGGGCGGCGGCGGTGACCCGGCGCCGACGGTTCCGGGCACCCCGGGCGGCCTCTCCGTCTCCGGCACCACCGCGTCCTCGGTGTCCCTGGCGTGGAACGCGGTGTCCGGGGCGACCGGATACACCCTCTACCGGGACGGCACGAAGGTGACGGCGGTGTCGGGCACCTCGGCGACGGTGACCGGGCTCGCGGCCTCCACGTCGTACTCCTTCCAGGTCGCCGCCACCAACACGGCCGGCGAGTCGCCGAAGTCGGCGGCGGTCACGGCCAGGACCAAGGAGAGCGGCGGGAGCGGGGGCGGCGATCTGCCCAAGCACGCGGTGACCGGGTACTGGCAGAACTTCAACAACGGCGCGGCGGTCCAGAGGATCTCGGACGTCCCCGCCGCCTACGACATCATCGCGGTCGCCTTCGCCGACGCCACCACGACCCCGGGCGCGGTCACCTTCAACCTCGACTCGGCGGGCCTGAAAGGCTACACCGTCGACCAGTTCAAGGCGGACGTCCGGGCCAAGCAGGCGGCCGGCAAGAAGGTCATCATCTCGGTGGGCGGCGAGAAGGGCACCGTCTCGGTGAACGACTCCGCCTCCGCTGCGAACTTCGCCGACTCGGTGTACGCGGTGATGCGGGAGTACGGCTTCGACGGCGTCGACATCGACCTGGAGAACGGCCTCAACCCGACCTACATGACCCAGGCGCTGCGGTCGCTGTCCGCGAAGGCGGGCCCGTCGATGATCCTGACGATGGCCCCGCAGACCATCGACATGCAGTCGACGTCCGGCTCGTACTTCCGTACCGCGCTGAACGTGAAGGACATCCTCACGGTCGTCAACATGCAGTACTACAACAGCGGTTCCATGCTGGGCTGCGACGGCAAGGTCTACAGCCAGGGCACGGTGGACTTCCTGACCGCGCTCGCCTGCATCCAGCTGGAGGGCGGCCTCGACCCGTCCCAGGTGGGCCTGGGCCTGCCGGCCTCGACCCGGGGCGCGGGCAGCGGCTACGTCTCCCCGGCGGTGGTGAACAACGCCCTGGACTGCCTGACCAAGGGCACCAACTGCGGCACGTTCAAGCCGTCGAGGACCTACCCGTCCCTCCGGGGCGCGATGACCTGGTCCACCAACTGGGACGCCACGGCCGGGAACGCCTGGTCCGGTGCGGTGGGCCCGCACGTCCACGCCCTGCCGTAACCGCCCCCCTCACAGCATGACGCCGCCCCCGCTCACCCGGCCGTGAGCGGGGGCGGCGTCGTGGGGGCTAGAAGAAGTCCGCCCAGGGCTGGTCCCAGACCTGCTTCACGCACAGGACGAGGAACAGCAGGCCGGCGAGGGCCAGCATGGTGTTGCTGAGCGGGCCGTTGCGCCATTCGCGCGGGGTGCGCGAGGAGTTGAGGAGCCACATCAGGGTGAGGGCGAGGAACGGCATGAAGGCGGCGCCCAGCACGCCGTAGATGATGATCAGCCGGAAGGGCTGGCCCTGGAAGAGCAGGACCATGGGCGGGAAGGTCAGCCAGAGCAGGTACGCGCGGAACGCCCAGGAGCGTTCGCGGCGGCCGGAGGCCAGCTCGTCACCGCGCGCCTCGCGCTCGCCGCGCTGCCGGGCCAGGAAGTCGGCGAACATCAGGCTCACGCCGTGCCAGACGCCGATCAGCGAGGTGAAGGAGGTGGCGAAGAAGCCGATCAGGAAGAGCTTGCCGGTGGCCGTGCCGTACTCCTCCTCCAGGATGTCGCCGAGCTGCATCAGGCCCTTGTCGCCGCCGGCGATCGCGACGTTCGCCGAGTGCAGCAGCTCGGCGCCGACGAAGAGCATCGCGACGACGAAGACGCCGGTGGTGAGGTAGGCGACCCGGTTGTCCAGGCGCATGACCTTCATCCAGCCGCTGCTGGTCCAGCCCTTGGCGTTGACCCAGTAGCCGTACGCGGCGAGCGTGATGGTGCCGCCGACGCCGCCGATCAGGCCGAGTGTGTTGAGCACCGAGTCCTCCTCGTCCGGGAGGACCGGAAGGAGGCCGGCGAAGGCGTCGCCGAGGTTGGGCGTGACGCGGACCGCCAGATAGACGGTCACCACGAACATGACGCCCACCAGGACCGTCATGACCTTCTCGAAGACGCTGTACTTGTTGAACCACACGAAGACCAGGCCCACCAGGCCGCACGCGATGCCCCACCATTCGAGGTCCATCACGTCCGGGAAGAGCGCCTGGAGCGGCAGCGCGCTCGACGACATCGCCGCCGCGCCGTAGACGAAGCCCCAGATGACGGCGTAGACCGCGAAGAACCACGTCGTCCAGCGGCCGAGGCTCGCCCAGCCGTCGAAGAGGGTGCGTCCGGTGGACAGATGCCATCGGCCGCACGCCTCCGCGAGGGAGATCTTCACCAGGCAGCCGACGACCGCCGCCCACAGCAGGGTGTAGCCGAAGTTGCTGCCGGCGATGAGAGTGGCCACGAGGTCGCCGGCGCCGACGCCGGTCGCGGCGACGACGATGCCGGGACCGATGTGACGCCAACTGGACTTACGGGGCGCCGGATCGCCCGCGAGTGGTGCGCCGGTGTCTGGGATGTTGCCCGTGGTGTCCGCCATGGGGGTCAAGAAAGCCCATGACCGCCGGTCGGACAAGGGGGCGTGCGGGGATCTTCACGGGATGTACCTGGCCGGGCGACCGACCGAAAATCGCACCTTGACCCGTTCATGCCACCACCACAACCATGTCGGCACCGCACCACGCACGTCGCCATGAACCAACCCCACCTCCCACAAGGAGACTTCATGCGACTCCGCATTCGCGGCAGACGGCGCTCCGCCGCCCTCGCCACCCTGCTCGCCCTCGCCCTCGCGGCGCCGCTGTCGCTGACGGCGACACAGGCCGGCGCGGACAGCGCCGGCCGCGCCGCGCCCTCGGCCGGCGACATCGGCCAGTACGAGATCCACCAGCGCACGACTCCCGTGACCCGCACGGCGATCCAGCGTTCCGGCGTCACCGTGGACGAGGCGGACGAGGAGACCGTGGTGGTCTCCGGACGGGCCGACCAGATCCGCGCACTGCGGCAGCAGGGCTACGAGGTCACGCCCCTGGGCGCCGCCCCCGACCGCTCCTCCGCCGCCGACGGCCTCCGCCTCTTCGACTTCCCCTCGGCCGACTCCCGCTACCACAACTACGCCGAGATGAACGCGGAGATCGACCAGCGGCTGGCGGCGTATCCGAACATCATGAGCAAGCGGGTGATCGGCAAGTCCTACCAGGGCCGGGACATCGTCGCCATCAAGGTCAGCGACAACGTGGCGAGCGACGAGAACGAGCCGGAGGTGCTGTTCACCCACCACCAGCACGCCCGCGAGCACCTCACCGTGGAGATGGCCCTGTATCTGCTGCGCGAACTCGGCGCGGGGTACGGCAGCGACTCCCGGATCACCAGCATGGTCAACGGCCGCGAGATCTGGATCGTCCCCGACCTCAACCCCGACGGCGGCGAGTACGACATCGCCTCCGGCTCCTACCGCTCCTGGCGCAAGAACCGCCAGCCCAACTCCGGTTCCTCGTACGTCGGGACCGACCTGAACCGCAACTGGGGCTACCGCTGGGGCTGCTGCGGCGGCTCCTCGGGCTCCACGTCCTCCGAGACGTACCGGGGCTCCGCCGCGGAGTCCGCGACCGAGGTGAAGGTGGTGGCGAACTTCGTGCGCAGCCGGGTCGTCGGCGGCGTCCAGCAGATCAAGGCCGGCATCGACTTCCACACCTACAGCGAACTGGTGCTGTGGCCGTTCGGCTACACCTACTCCGACACCACGACCGGCATGACCGCCGACGACTACGCCGCGTTCCGGACGGTCGGCCAGAAGATGGCGGCCAGCAACGGCTACACCCCCCAGCAGTCCAGCGACCTGTACATCACCGACGGGTCCATCGACGACTACCTGTGGGGCACGCACAAGATCTTCGGGTACACCTTCGAGATGTACCCGGGTTCCAGCTCCGGCGGCGGCTTCTACCCGCCCGACGAGGTCATCGAGCGGGAGACGTCCCGCAACCGGGACGCCGTCCTGCAACTCCTGGAGAACGCGGACTGCATGTACCGCTCCATCGGGAAGGCGGGGCAGTACTGCGGCTAGCCGCCGGGTGCGCGCTACTTGCCGTCGGTGGAAGCCTCCCCGGAGTCGTCCGCGGCCTCGGAGGTCCCGGGGGCGTCCTCGTCCGCGGACCTGCCGGCGTCCTCGTCGAAGTACGTGTCGAGGACCGCGTCCAGGGCGGTGTCCCACTCGGCGAACCGGCTCCGGGAGTCGGCCTCGACCTCGAGCGGGTACCACCGGCGGTCGGGGGTGTGGACGGTGACCGTCCAGCGCTTGCCGAAGCGGGCGGTCTCCGTCTCCACCGCGCCGATCTCGTCCCAGCGGAACTCGCACTCCTGGTCGTCCAGGCGCAGTCGTACACCGCTGTGGTCGGCGACGACCCGGGCGCGGCGGTCGGACGCCTCGAAGACGGGGCCGTCGGGGTCCGCCTCCGCGGGCGCGGAGTCCTCGCCGGACTCCGCGTCCGTGCCGGCCGCCGGCTCCGGCGTGGCGTCCTCCTCCGGGACCGTGTCCCCGGTGTCCTCGGCGTCCTCTTGCTCCGCCTTCGCGTCCTCCTCACGGCCGGACGCGGGTGAGGTGAGCCCGGGGATGAATGCCGGGTCGAATCCGGCGCCTTCCAGGGGCTGGCTGCTCGAACCTATGCGCTGCTCCACACCGCAGGAGTATGGCCGACAAACCTGTGCCGGACACAGCCAGCCCCCAACTTCGTTATCGGACGCCTACAACCGCACCACGGCTCACACCACGAGGCTGAGCACGGCGGCGACCACGAATCCGGCCACGGACAGCACGCTCTCCAGCACCGTCCACGTCTTCAGGGTGTCCCGCTCGCTGATGCCGAAGTACTTGGCGACCATCCAGAAGCCGCCGTCGTTGACGTGCGAGGCGAAGATCGAGCCCGCCGAGATGGCCATGATGACCAGCGCGACGAAGGCCTGCGAGTGGTCCCCCTCGGACAGCAGCGGGGCCACGATGCCCGCCGTCGTCACGATGGCCACGGTCGCCGAGCCCTGCGCGACCCGCAGCACCACGGAGATCAGGTAGGAGAGGACGATCACCGGGAGGCCGACGTCGTTGAAGGTGTCCGAGAGTGCCTGGGCGACGCCGCTGGCCTTGAGGACGGCGCCGAAGACCCCGCCCGCGCCCACCACCAGCAGGATGTTGCCGACCGGCTTCAGCGAGGAGGTGGAGACGGTCTCCAGGGACTTGCGGGACCAGCCGCGCCGGATGCCCAGCAGGTAGTACGCGAGGAACAGGGCGAGGGTGAGCGCCACGAAGGGGTGGCCGAAGAACTCGACGACCGAGCGGAGGGTGGAGGGGTCCAGCGCGATCGAGGAGAAGGTCGCCGCGAGGATCAGGACCAGCGGTGTGCCGATGATGCCGAGGACCGTGCCGAGCGGCACCGGCGCCTCCTTCGGCGTGACGCCGGAGGCGCGCTGCTCGGCGACGACGGCGTCCTTGGCCTCCTGGGCGGCCTCGACCATGTCCTGCGGCACGGCGACGAAGATCCGCTTGCCGATCCAGGCGGAGTAGACCCAGGCGGCGGCGACGGCCGGCAGACCGCAGACGACGCCCATCAGGATGACCCAGCCGAGGTCGACCTTGAGGAGCCCCGCGGCGGCCACCGGGCCCGGGTGCGGGGGCAGGAACGCGTGGGTGACGGACAGACCGGCGAGCAGCGGAAGGCAGTAGAGCAGGATCGACTTGCCGGAGCGCTTGGCGGCGGCGTAGACGATCGGTGCGAGGACGAAGATGCCGACGTCGAAGAAGACCGGGATACCGAAGATCAGGCCGGTCAGGCCCATCGCGAGCGGGGCGCGCTTCTCGCCGAACAGGCCGAGCAGCCGGCTCGCGAGCACCTCCGCGCCGCCGCTGACCTCGAGGATCGCGCCGAGCATCGTGCCCAGGCCGATGATGATCGCGACATGGCCGAGGATGCCGCCCATCCCGGACTCGATGGTGGACACCGCGTCCGATCTCTGGACGGTGCCGAAGAGTTCGGTGACCGACAGACCCGCCAGCAGGCCGACGGCTATGGAGACGCCGAGCAGCGCGACGAAGGGCTGGAGCCTGACCTTGATGATCAGGAAGAGCAACAGGGCGATGCCGATGGCGGCGACGGTCAGCAGGCCCGCGGTGCCGTCGAGGAAGAGGAGCAGTCCTCCGGTGTGCGGTGGTGTCTCCGCCGGCGCGGAGGCGGCGAGAAGGAGGGACGGATGGGACATTCGGGGGTCCTCTGGGTAAGGGCATGGTGCTTTCGGGCAGGGGGGATCGCGGCACGGCGTCCCGGGGGTGGGGGATGCCGTGCCGTGAGGTCGTACGGCGGTGCGTGGGGGGAGGAGGCGCGGGTCAGCCGAGGACGGCGAGCGCGTCGATCTCGATGAGGAGGCCGGCGGGCAGACCGACGTAGACGGTCGTGCGGGCGGCGGGCGGCTGGGTGAGGCCCTGCTCCTCGAAGTAGGCGTTGTAGATGCCGTTCATCTCCGCGAAGTGGTCCACGTCGGTCAGGTAGACGCGGATCATCATCACGTCGTCCCAGCTCGCGCCGCCCTCCTCGAGGATCGCCTTGACGTTGGCGAGGGTCTGGAGGGTCTGCTCGCGCAGGGCCGGGCCGGCGGGCGTGGGCGGCTTGCCCTCCTCGGCGGGCAGGAAGCCGACCTGGCCGGCGACCTGGAGGATGTTGCCCTTGCGGACGCCGTGGGAGAACTTCGCGGGCGGGGTGGTGTGGGTGGAGGGGGTGAGCGCGATCTTCTCGGTCATGCGGGGGTGTCCTTCACTGGGGTTCTGCCGGAGTACTCGCCGCTGATCGCGTCCGCCGTACGGCGCACCAGCGGGAGCAGGGTGAGGAGTTCGTCGGCGGTGACGACGACGTTCGGCGCGGACACCGACATCGCGGCGACCACCCGGCCGTCGGCGCCGCGGATCGGCGCGGCGACGCAGTTGATGGACTCCTCGTGGCCGCCGAGGTCGGTGGCCCAGCCCTGTTCGCGCACCTTGGCCAGTTCCTGGAGGAACGCGGTGGCGTGGGGTGTCGAACGGGACGTGTACATGGGGTAGTCGAGCTTCTCCGCGAGGGCGCGGCGCTCGTACTCGGGGAGGTCGGCGAGCAGGAGCTTGGCGACGGCGGCGACGGTGATCGCCACCGGCTTGCCGATCCGCGAGTACATGCGGACCGGGTAGCGGCTCTCGACCTTGTCGATGTAGAGGACCTCGTTCTCCTCGTACACGGCTAGGTGGACGGTGTGTCCGCACTTCTCGTTGAGGCGCAGGAGGTGGGCGTGGGCGATCTCGCGGACGTCGAGGTTCTCCATCGCCTCCTGGGCGAGGGCGAAGAGGCGGGCGCCCAGGCGGTAGCGCTGGTCGGACTGGCGGTAGACCATGCCGTGCTCGTGGAGGGTGCGGAGGAGGCGCAGGGCGGTGGACTTGTGCACGCCGAGGCGGTCGGCGACCTGGCCGAGGTCGGCGGGGCCCTCCGCGAGGAGCGGGAGGATGCTCAGGGCGCGGTCTACGGTCTGGCTCATGGGGTGCGTGCCTCCTTCTCGGGCCCCTCGTGTTCATCGGCTCGTGTCCAGCCGGGGCCGAGTCGCAGTGTCCCCCACGCGGTGTCGTCGAGGGCGGCCAGGCGGTCGGCGTGGGCGCGGGCGGGGGGTGCGGCGAGGTCGCCGGGGGCGGTGAGGGCGGCTGCGGCGGTGAGGTGGCCGTGCCTCAGCCGGTCCCGGACCGGCAGGTCGCGCAGGGTGGCGGAGAGGAAGCCGGCGGCGAAGGCGTCGCCGGCGCCGGTTGTCGCGACGACGTCCACGTGCAGGGCGGGTTCGAAGGTGGCCGGTGCTGGTGCTGGGCGGGGGTTGGTCGCGCGGCCCGGCGCTTGCGGGGTGCCGTCCGCGCCCACCCGTGCCGCCCCAGCGGCACGACTGCCCGCGGAGTGGCGGAAGGCGACTGCGCCCCGTGCTCCTTGTTTGACCACCAGTGTTTGTGGTTCGGGGAGGGCTTGGCGGATTCGGGCGGGGCCGCCTGTGATGCCCCAGGCTTCCTCCGCCTCGTCCTCGCCCACGAAGACGAGGTCCGCGCCGCGTGCCAGGTCCAGCAGGACCTCGGGGCCGTGGGTGTCCCGCCACAGGCCCGGGCGGTGGTTCACGTCGAAGGAGATCAGGGGGCGGCCGGGGCGGGGGGCGGTCAGCTCGCGCAGCAGGTCCAGGCAGTCGGAGGAGAGCGCCGCCGTGATGCCGGACAGGTGCAGGACGCGTCCGGCCCGCAGGGCGTCCAGGTCGACGCCGGCCGGCGACATCGCGGAGGCCGCCGAGCCCGCGCGGTAGTACGCGACCTCGTGGGCGTCGGTGGAGCGGTCCCCGGCGGTGCGGAAGTAGATGCCGGTCGGGCGGCGCGGGTCGCGGCGGACGTGGGACACGTCGACGCCGTATCCGCCGATCGCCTCGACCAGGTGGTCGCCGAAGCCGTCGGCGCCGACCCTGCCGACCCACCGGGCGGTGTGCCCCGCCGCCGCGAGCACGCAGGCCACGTTGGACTCGGCGCCGCCGATGCCCCGGTCGAAGGAGGGGACGTCGGCGAGGCGGCCCGGCCGGGAGGGCAGGAACGTCACCATGGACTCGCCGAGCGCGACGACGTCCACGACGTCGGGGGCGTTGCGGGCTCCGGTGGCGGTCACGATGACGGGGCTCCTCGTCCGGTGGCGGGGCACGGTCCGTTGACCGCACGTGGCCGAGATGTTAGACAGCGGTAAGCGATATACGCAATGAGTGTTGCAAGAAATGCAACACAGCTGATCAGGAGGTTCCGATGGCCCTCGACGCTCTCACCCGCCTCGCCGAGGAACGGGTCGACCACCGCTTCAAGGGCCTCCCGCCGGACGCCGAGGGGCTGACCGTCGGCGAGCTCGCCGCCCAGCGCCGCAACCTCTTCACCGACGGCTTCACCACTCCCGTGCTCGCGCTCTCCGCAGAGCGGCTGGCGCACAACCTGAGGCTGATGGAGACGTACGCGGCCCGGCACGGGCTCGCCTTCGCGCCGCACGGCAAGACCTCCATGGCCCCGCAGCTCTTCCGGCGCCAGATCGAGCACGGCGCCTGGGGCATCACGCTCGCGGTTCCGCACCAGGTGCGGGTGGCGCGGGCGTACGGGATCCAGCGGGTGTTCCTCGCCAACGAGCTGGTGGACACGGCGGCCCTGAAGTGGGTCGCGGGCCGGCTGGACGCCGACCCCGGCTTCCGTTTCCTCTGCTACGTCGACTCCGTGCGCGGGGTCGAGCTGATGGACGAGGCGCTGAGCGGCGCCTCGCGCCCGGTCGACGTAGTCGTCGAGCTCGCCGCCGGCGAGGGCGCCCGTACCGGGGTGCGGACGGAGGCGGAGTGCGCCGCCGTCGCCGACGCCGTGGCGGGTGCGCGGACGCTGCGGCTGGCCGGGGTCGCCGGGTACGAGGGCGAGGTGCCGCGGGCCGACCCGGAGCGGGTGCGGTCCTGGCTGCGCCGGCTGGTGGCGCTCGCCGTGGACTTCGACAGGGCGGGGCGGTTCGCGGGGCTCGACGAGATCGTGGTGAGCGCGGGCGGCAGCGCCTGGTTCGACGCGGTGGCGGACGTGTTCGCCGGGATCCCGGAGCTCTCCTCCCCCGTGCTGAAGCTGCTGCGCTCGGGGGCGTACGTCTCGCACGACGACGGCCACTACCGCGAGCTGACCCCCTTCAACCGGGTCCCCGAGGAGGGCGCGCTGGAGCCGGCGTTCCGGCTCTGGACGCAGGTGGTGTCCCGGCCCTCCCCCGAGCAGGCGTTCACCAACGCGGGCAAGCGGGACGCGGCCTACGACCTGGATCTGCCGGTCGCCCAGGTGGTGCGCCGGGACGGCGGCGAGCGCCCGGCCGACGGGATCTCGGTGACAGGACTGTCCGACCAGCACGCGTGGCTGCGCACCGACGCCGAGGCCCGTCTGGAGGTCGGCGACTGGGTGGGGCTGGGTCTGTCCCACCCCTGCACCTCGTTCGACAAATGGGTGCTCATCCCCGTGGCGGAGGCCGACGGCACGGTGGTCGACTACATCCGTACGTTCTTCTAGGAGGCCGGGATGGAAGAGCTGGTCATCCGGGACGCGGACGTCGTGGACGGCTCCGGCGACCACGCGTACCGCGCGGACGTCGTGGTGGACGGCGGCCGCATCACCGGCATCGTGAAGGAGGCGGCGGACGCGGGCTGTCAGCGCCCGAGGGCCCGCCGCGAACTGGACGCCGAGGGGCTGGTGCTGGCCCCCGGCTTCATCGACATGCACGCCCACAGCGATCTGGCGCTGCTGCGCGACCCCGACCACGGCGCCAAGGCCGCGCAGGGCGTCACCCTCGAAGTCCTCGGCCAGGACGGGCTGTCGTACGCCCCGGTCGACGACCGCACGCTGGGTGAGGTGCGGCGGGCGATCGCCGGCTGGAACGGCCCGGGTGACGACATCGACTTCGACTGGCGGTCGGTGGGCGAGTACCTGGACCGGCTCGACCGGGGCATCGCGGTCAACGCCGCCTATCTGATCCCGCAGGGCACGGTCCGCGCGCTCGCCGTGGGCTGGGAGGACCGGGAGGCCACGCCCGAAGAGCTGGACCGGATGCGGCGGTTGGTCGCCGAGGGCATGGAGCAGGGCGCCGTCGGCATGTCGTCGGGGCTGACCTACACGCCCGGGATGTACGCCAAGGACGCCGAACTGACCGAACTGTGCCGGGTGGTGGCGTCCTACGGCGGCTACTACTGCCCGCACCACCGCTCCTACGGCGCGGGCGCGCTGGAGGCGTACGAGGAGATGGTGGCGCTGACGCGGGAGGCGGGCTGCCCGCTGCACCTGGCGCACGCCACGATGAACTTCGGCGTCAACAAGGGCCGCGCGCCAGAGCTGTTGACCCTCCTGGACGAGGCCCTGGACGCGGGCGCCGACATCAGCCTCGACACCTACCCCTACACCCCCGGCTGCACCACCCTCGTGGCGCTGCTGCCGAGCTGGGCGAGCGAGGGCGGACCCGAGGAGACCCTGCGGCGGCTCTCGGACGAGGGGACGGCCGAGCGGATCCGGCACCATCTGGAGGTCACCGGTTCGGACGGCTGCCACGGCGTGCCCGTGGAGTGGGAGACCATCGAGATCTCGGGCGTCGGCGATCCGGCGCTGGACGGGTACGTGGGCCGTACGGTGCTGGAGTCGGCGCGGGCGCGCGGTGAGACCCCCTGGGCGGTCGCGCGGGAGCTGCTCCTGAAGGACAGGCTCGCCCCGACGATCCTCCAGCACGTGGGGCACGAGGAGAACGTCCGGGCGATCATGCGGCACCGGGTGCACACCGGCGGCTCGGACGGCATCCTCCAGGGCGCCAAGCCGCACCCGCGCGCGTACGGCACGTTCCCGCAGTATCTGGGCCGGTACGTGCGGGAGCTGGGGGTGCTGTCGCTGGAGGAGTGCGTCGCGCACCTGACCTCGCGGCCGGCCGCGCGGCTGCGGCTGCCGGACCGGGGGCTGATCCGTGAGGGCTACAAGGCGGACCTGGTGCTCTTCGACCCGGAGACCGTCGCCGCCGGCTCCACCTTCGAGGAGCCCCGGACGCTTCCGACGGGCATACCGCACGTGCTGGTCGACGGGCGGTTCGTCATCGAGGACGGGCGGCGCACGGACGTACTGGCGGGACGGGCGGTCCGCAGGTCTCCCCGCTGACCGCCCGCCGCCGGCCGGCTACGGCTTGGGGACGGCGCAGCCGCTCGCACTCAGGTCGAGCCTGTTGTCCGCGCCGAAGCAGGCGGGGAACAGATACGTCTGCTGGGCGTAGTTGATGCCCTTGCGGACCGTGACCTGCCCGTTCGCGTCGACCTCGCACGGGTTGTTGACCGTGCAGCGCTCGCCGTCCGTGTTGCCGGTGTTGTTGACGGCGACCACCTGGCCGGTGGCGGCGTCGACGACCGGTGAACCGGAGGTGCCGCCGATGGTGTTGCAGGCGGAGGTGTAACGGACCGAGTCCTTCCAGGTCCAGTCGCCCTCCTTCATGCGGTACGCGAATCCGTCGATGGAGCAGTTGTAGATCCGCTTCCAGTAGCCGGACACCACGCTGATGGAGGTGCCGGCCGCCGGACGGGTGCCGCTCAGCTTCAGCGCGTCGATGCCGTACGCGCTCTTGATCTGCGCGTACGTCGTGCCCAGCCGGTAGATCGCCGCGTCCGTGTCGGTCATGGTCGCGTAGACGAGCCGGTCGGCGCGCAGGGTGGCGACCTTGGAGCCGGAGGAGTTCAGCAGTCCGAAGGTGCGGCTGGACGCCCGGTCGACGAGGACCTGGCCGGGCGCGGGGAAGCCGCTCTCCAGGCAGTGGCCGTTGGTGAGCACGAGCGCCGGGTCGTCGTCCGCCGAGCCGGGCATGCGGACGACGGAACCGGAGCAGTTGCTGAGCGAGACGGCGCCGGCGAAGTTCACCGCGCCCTCCCGGGGCGCGGTGAGCCCGGACAGGGTGTCCGCCGCGGTCCCGACCGTGCTGTTGACGACATCCGTCAACGTGGTCGGGACCGCGCCCGCAGCCGTATCCGCGCCCGTGGGGGAAGGCGCGGAGGCGACCGCGGGAGTCGCGCCCGCCCCGGCGAAGGCCAGGGCGCAGAGCGCGACGACGAGAGGTTTTCTCATGGGGGTCCCCTCTTGCGACGTCGGGTGACCGGACGTCGTCCGGTCACCCATAGATTTGTCATGTGCATTCTCGACACGTGAACGGCGAGGGGACAAGGACTTGTTTCCGGCCGGTAGCTTCGTCGCGCGATCAGGTTCCCCCGAGGCGGCGGGCGCGGGGGCGGCGGGCGTGAGGAGAGTCGGTGTGGAGGTTATGAAGGGGGCGGACCAGGGAGGGGACGGGCGGAGCGGAGGGGGCGGGCGGCTACTTGGGCCGCTTCGGCCCCTGCCCCCTCCCCGGCCGGTCGCCGGAGTCACCCGGCCAGGAATCGCCCGGTCCCGTGGTGGCCGAGGGCGCCACCGGCGAGGCGTCGGGTGCGGACGTGGTGCCGGCCGACGGCCCGGTCGACGCCCCGCCGGCCGGAGCCCCTTCGCCCTTCCGGTCCTCGCCCGCGGCGCTCGCGCGCGGAGAGCCCGGACCGGTCGGGGCGCCGTCGTCGGCGGCCGGCTCCCCGGCGGGCGAGGACCCGTCCGGCTCCGGCTCCGTCCGCGCTCCGGACTCCCCGGCCGACGGGAGCGTACGGCCGCCCTTGCCGTCGGGGGCGCCGGAGGGCGAGCCCGAGAAGGCGAATCCCGCGATCAGCGCCGCCACCGACGCCGCGCCCACCGCTCCGGCGACCGCCACGGCGCGGCGCGAACGCGGGGTGACGGCGCGGCGGCGGCCGCGGCGGCCCGAACCGTGGCGCGCGCCGGACCGGCCGCCCGCACGCCCCGCGCCGCCCGCCGCCGCCCCGTCACCCTCCGCGGGACCGGGCACGCCGGGGTGCGGCCCGCCATCCTCCGGCGTGGCGGGCGCGTCCCACTCCCCCACCGGCTGCAGTTCGCGCGTCTCGTCGTACGCGTTCTGCCAGCCGTGGGCGCTCGCCGGGTCGACGTACGCGTCGTACGCCGGGGGCGGGGTGTTCTGGGGGAGGTACACGGTCGGCGGACCCTGAGGCTCCGGCGTGCCGTTCCCCCCATCGGCGTACCGAGGAGACGTGGACATGGCGGCGCATTGTAGGGAAACGAGGCACTCCAGGGACAGTGAGCGGACAAAACACCCGAACCGGAGCGTCTCACGTGGCGGAAGACACGGCCCGAACGGCCATAACGGGCCGTAAGCTCCCAGCATGCAGGTGATCCAGTCGACCAAGCTCGCCAACGTCTGTTACGAGATCCGGGGCCCGGTGCTCGAGGAGGCGATGCGGCTGGAAGCGGCCGGTCACCGCATCCTCAAGCTGAACACCGGCAACCCGGCGGCGTTCGGCTTCGAGTGCCCGCCCGAGATCCTGGAGGACATCCTCCGCAACGTGTCGACGGCCCACGGCTACGGCGACGCGAAGGGCCTGCTGGCCGCGCGCCGGGCGGTGGTCATGCACAACCAGACCCTCGGCATCGAGACCGACGTCGAGCACGTCTTCATCGGCAACGGCGTCTCCGAGCTGATCGTGATGGCGATGCAGGGCCTGCTGGACGACGGCGACGAGGTGCTCGTCCCCGCGCCCGACTACCCGCTGTGGACGGCGGCCGTCTCGCTCTCCGGCGGCACGGCGGTGCACTACCGCTGCGACGAGCAGTCCGACTGGATGCCGGACCTCGCCGACATCGAGCGCAAGGTCACCGACCGCACCAAGGCGATCGTCATCATCAACCCGAACAACCCGACCGGCGCGGTCTACGACGAGGCGGTCCTCAAGGGCCTGACCGACATCGCCCGCCGCCACAACCTGCTGGTCTGCTCCGACGAGATCTACGACAAGATCCTCTACGACGACGCGGTGCACGTCCCCACCGCCTCCGTCGCCCCCGACCTGCTCACCCTCACCTTCAACGGCATGTCGAAGGCGTACCGGGTGGCCGGCTACCGGGTGGGCTGGATGTCGATCTCGGGCCCGCGCGCCCACGCCGACTCCTACATCGAGGGCCTGACGGTCCTGGCGAACATGCGCCTGTGCGCGAACATGCCGGGGCAGCACGGGGTGGTCGCGGCGCTCAGCGGGCGCCAGACGATCAACGACCTGGTGCTGCCGGGCGGACGGCTGCGTGAGCAGCGGGACACGGCGTACGAGCTGCTGACGCAGATCCCGGGTGTGAGCTGCGTGAAGCCGAAGGGGGCGCTGTACCTCTTCCCGCGCCTCGACCCCGAGGTCTTCAAGATCAGGGACGACCGGCGGATGGTGCTGGACCTACTGCGCCGCGAGAAGATCATGGTCGTCCAGGGCACCGGCTTCAACTGGCCGGAACAGGATCACTTCCGGGTGGTGACACTGCCGTCGGTCACCGATCTGCGGGACGCGGTCGGGCGGATCGCGCGCTTCCTCGACGGTTACGGCCAGCCCTGAGGTCTCCCTGGAACCCGGGTCAACTTTAGACGGAATCCAAGCTAGGATGGTTTCCTGTTAGTTCCCAGGAGGCCATCCATGTACGAACCGATCCGTGGCAAGTCGGTCCACAGCACGATGGCCGGCACCCCCCACGACTTCCCCCACCGTTCCCGTGAGGAAGAGCTGGACATCCAGCTCGCGGGTCACCTCGCCGCGCTGCTCACCGTCACCGACGAGCTGCGCGTGGCGGCCCCCTCGGCCGATCTGGACACCGCGGCCGAGCGGCTCGCCTGCGAGATAGCCCGCCTGCGGGGAGGACGTACGCCGGCCCGCGCGTCGGCGACCACGACCGGCCGCGCGCCCAGCGCGACGGCCCTGCACCGGCGGGCGCACGCGCTCGCCGGCCGCGCCCTGGTCGTCGCCGCCTCCCGCGCCGACACAACGGTGGCGATCCTCGCCGCCGAGCGGATGGACGCCCACTCCGCGGCCACCGCGCCGCGCCCGCTCGCGTCCCGCTGAGCCCCCCCGGGCTCCCCTCGAACGGCCCCGGTCCGCGTGCACCCGCAGCGACGCGCGGACCGGGAGCCACGGCCCTCCCGTGCTCGTCTCTCCGCGGTCCGTGCTCAGCCGAGGAGCACGGTGATGATCACGAAGAGCAGGATCACCGCGAGGATGATCGCCCACACGGGCCAGTTCCCGCGGCCTCCCGGATCGTCCGGGCCGCCACCGCGCGGACGGTCCTCCTCCAGATACGGGTTCTCCGGCCGGTCACGCGAGTAGAAGTCGTCATCACCGTCGGCCATGGCGCGCCTCCCTCCTACGCCGGGGCCTCCGAGTACCCGTGTCCGGAGCCGTTTACCCGGAGTGCCCCGGCGCCGGCCGGGCCCGGGCGGCCAGCCACTCCTGCAGTTCACGGTGGCGGAACTGGTAGGCGAAGCCCTCGACGCGCATGATGCCCGCTTCGACGCACCAGTCGAGGAAGCCGCCGAGCCCCGCGGGCAGCCGGCGGCCCGCGGCGTACTTGAAGAGGACGTAGCGGCGCCAGGCCCGCGCCGCGACGGTGAACGCGGGCAGGACGGTGAGGACCGCGCCGTAGGCGAAGCCGAGGACGCTCTCCGTCCACTGGGCGATCAGCGAGCCGACCCACAGCGAGGTGACGGCGGCCCAGAAGAAGGCGTACCGCAGCTCCGCGCGCAGCGGGTCGCGCGGATCGGTCAGGGTGGCCTGCGGGTGGTCGCCCGTGCTCCAGACCGCCTGCGAGGTCACGAACGACAGGACGTTACCGACCAGGACCAACGCGAAAAGCGAGGGACTGAGGCCCCGGTCCGTCAGGAACAGCACCCAGCCGATCACGTACATCACGTTCAGGCCGATCAGCTTCGGCTGACCCAGCAGCCGCCAGTCGAGGTGGCGCGGGACGGGCTGCCGCCCGGTGCTCTCCAGGGCCACGGGCAGCACCGCCTGCAGCACGAACAGCAGGCCGACGACGGCGAGGAGCTGCGCGTACGGGAGGCTCTCCCAGGGCGTGACGCCGAGCCACTCGGCCAGGGTGATCGAGAGAACGAACGGCAGGATCAGCAGCGCGAGTTCGGTGTACCGCATCCCGGAGTCGCGCTCCATCCGCCACAGCCGGTGCAGCACCAGATCCGTGTCGGAGACCACCTCGTCACGGGCGCGCGGGGCGCCGTCGTCCGACCCGTCCGGGCGGTGGTCGTCCCGCAGATGCCCGGCCAGGGTGGTCAGCCACTCCTCGACCTTGGCGGGGTCCCGCCGGCGTCCGGCCCCCGGCTGCCGGTTGTACGTCGACGCGGCGGCGTGGGTGTAGAGGCCGAGCAGGTGGTCCGGTACCGCGTCCAGCGGCATCGCCAGCAGCGCGTCGGGTTGGCGCAGCGGGCGGTAGTCGTCTTCGTCGCGCTCGGTGTACGCCGTGGTCAGCAGCGCCATCCGCCACGGGGTGTCGAGGACCCGGGCCAGCCCCCGCGGGGTGCCGGTCCAGGTGAGGGCCTCGGCGAGCCGTCGCCATTCAGGCAGCCACTGCCCCGTCTCGTCCCGGCAGCTCCTGCCCAGGAACGCGAGCTGCTGGTCGCTGGAGAGCCGCTGGAGGGTGACGACGGTGGCGTGTTCGAGCCTCTCCTTCGACTTCAGGGCGTTGTAGCGGTCCCTCCGGCAGACCACCACGAGCGGCGCCCGGCCCGTCCGGCCGTCGTACTCGCGGTTGAGCCGTCGCAGGGCCTTCAGCGCCCGGGTCTTCGAGGGCGGCACGCCGGGCGGGTCCATCTCGTCGAGGCCGTCGAGGATGGGCAGGACGTGACGGTCTTCGAGGAGCCGGCGCGCCACGGCCTTGGAACGGACCAGGCCGCTCTCCTTCAGATAACCGGACAGCCAGTCGACAAGCGTGAGTTCGGTGTTCCAGGTGGACAGCGGGATGCGCACGGGCACCGGGTCGCCGTCCTTCCAGACGTCCATCAGGTGGGCCATCAGCTGGGTCGCGGCGACCGTCTTCCCGGAGCCCGGGCCGCCGAGGACGACCAGGCGGTCCTCGCACCGTGCCGAGGTGAAGTAGTCGCCCAGCGGATCCGACACCGTCGTCCCGGGATCGGCGGAGTCCTTGAAGCCGACGGGGATCACGTTGTCGGAGCCCGGGAAGTAGCCGCGCGGGGCGGCCATGAGACGCCGGTCCACCTGGTTCTTGAAGTCGGTCAAATGCCGTGCGGTGTCCGACCGCTCGGCCCTGACCGTGATGCCTGTCTGGTACAGCGCGAGCCCGACGGCCGACGCGCCGAGCGCGGTCGCGAGGATGTCGGCCAGCGGGCTGTCGCGCAGCGGCGCGGTGTCCCGGAAGACGAAGAGTCCGGCCGCACCCGCCAGGAAGAGCAGGGCCAGAACACCCCACATGGAACCGCGGTACGCCCCCCGTATTGTCCTCATGCTTCATGAAGTGTGCTGATGCATGGGGGACTTGGCAACGCGGGAGGTAGGCGGAGCGCCGCGGTGCGCCGGCCCGGTGTCCCGGGCCGGCGCGGGTCCTCTCAGGGTCAGCGGGTGACGTGCACCGTCGCCGACGCCGTGGCGCCCTCGTGCAGGTCGTCGCCGGGCCAGCTGACCGTGTAGGTCGTGTCCCGGCGGGTGCGCGGCAGGTCGTCGATCGTGAACGTGCCGTCCGCGGCGACGGTCACCGACGACAGGGTGCCGGTACCGAGCCGGTCGGTGCGCTGCACCTTCAGCGTGGCCCGCTCGGGCAGCGCCCTGCCCTGCGCGGTGAACGTGCCGGTGAGCTGCACACCGGTGCTCATCGACGCCTCGGCCGGGGCGGTCAGCGCGATCGCGGAGGCCGCCTTGCCGACGTTCACCGTGCGGGTGACGTCGGTGGCCGGACGGTGGGTGAGGTCGCCGAGGAACGACACGGTGTACGTGGCCTCGCCGACCTGGTCCGGCTCGTCGAGCACGGTGAAGGTGCCGTCCGCCTTGACGGTCGCCGTGCCGATCTCGTGCGTGCCGTTCGCGTCGGTGCGGGTCGCCGTCACCTTCAGCGGTGCGGCAGGCGCCGGGCCGTCGAGCTCCAGCCTGCCGCGCACCGCCAGCGCCTCGCCGGCGACCGCCTGGGCGGGGCTCTGGGTGAGGCCGTCGGTGAAGCGGGTGTCGTACTGGACGGCGGGCGGCTGGACGACGTGCAGCCAGTACTGGTTGCCGGCGGTGTTCGTGGTGACCGCGAACAGCCGGGAGCCGTCGGCGGACCACTCGAGACCGCGCGGCGCCACCCGGTCGCCGTCGAGGCTGCCCTCGAAGGCGAACTCCAGCGGGGCGGTCGCGTCGCCCGGGTCGGCGGGCGAGAGCAGCAGGTCGGGCGTCGCGCCGGTGGCCGAGGCGCCGCGTGCGAGGTACTTGCCGTCACCGCTGTAGGCGACGGCGGACGCGGAGGCGCCGGACGGCAGCGCCGGGTAGCCGGTCGGGGCGTCGGACAGGTCGGCGCCGTCGAGCAGCCGGGTGCCGGCGGCCGCGTCGGCGACGGCGACCCTGCTGCCGTCCGGGGAGAACGCCAGGTCCTTGAGGTTGAGGGCGCCCTTGCCGTCGGCGTCGGCGAAACGGCGGCCGGCGGTGCGCACCAGGGTCTGGCCGCTCGCGTCGTACACCGCGACGAACGGGTCGGCGGCCCGGGTGTTGGGCGGCTGGCCCATCAGCAGCCGGTCCCCCGGACCGGCCTCCAGCTGGAGCCTGCCGTAGTCCTGCCAGCCGGTGACCTGGGCGGTGTTGTCGGTGTGGTACGAGTTCAGGTGGGTGAGCGAGGACTCGCACTCGGACACGTAGTTCGTGTACGACGAGGTGTAGTACACCGTGCCGCCCGCCATGGCCAGGCTGCGCCCACAGGTGTCCGCGGACAGGGACAGACCGCCCTGCGGCTGGTGGGTGGCGGTGTCGTACTTCAGCATGCCCTCGCGTCCGCCGACGTAGAGCGTGGTCGCGTCGGCGTCGAGCGCGAGGCCGGAGACGTGGCGCTGGGTGCTGATGGTGGTGACCCGCTCGCCGGAGAAGTCGTAGACGGCGACGAGCCCCTTGTTGTCGTAGGAGCCCAGGTTGCTGTCGGCGACGTACACGCGCTGGTGCGCGGAGTCGACCGCGAGCGCCGAGAACGAGGAGATCGGCAGCTTGGCCACGACGTCGCCGGCCGCCGCGTGCGCGGCGGGCGCCGCGGCGACGGTCAGACCGCCGCCGGCCAGGGCGGAGGCCAGCAGTGTGGCCGCGAGACGTCTCGATCGTCGTGCTGTATTCAACTGTGCCCCCCACAGGCTGTGTCGGCGACCGTCTGGACGGCCGCACCCCGCCTACGAAACGGGGGAACAGCCGTTCGGTCGTGCAAGATCGAGAGCGTACTCCGGCCCCTTCCGCGACACGGCATGTTTCCGGCGGCGTGGCGACGCCGCTCAGCCGCCGTCGGAGAGTTGCCCGGCCGCGCAGGTGGCGCGCCCGAACTCACCCGCCGCCGTAGCGCTTTGCAGGTGCTTGCCGCGGACCGCGAGGGTGCAGGCGGCCTGTCCGCCCTTCTCGCCGAGGACGACGGCCACGGTGGGAGCCTGGCCCAACGGCACCTGGACGGTCCGCTTCCATGGCAGTTCGGCGTCCCGGATGACGGTGGCCGCGCCGTCCGTGTCCCGGCCGAGGTAGGAGATCTCGGCCGGTCCGTCGCCGGTGACCTCGTAGGTCACGGCGGCGGTCCGCGTCGCCGGCGGTTCCGGCTCGTCCTCCGTGTCCAGCAGTCCATAGCCGACGAGACCGCCGCAGGCGAGCAGCAGGACGGCGGCGATCACCAACCCGGCCCGACCGCCTCCGCCGTCTCCGCCGACTGCGCCGACTGCGCCGCCGTCATTCTCGACTTCCGCCGCATTCGTGTTCTCCGGCGCATTCGCGTTCTCCGGCGCCGCGGATTCTTCCGCGAATTCCTTGGGTGACATGAAATGTTCTCGACTTTCTTTGCTTCGTTTCCGGTCCTTGCGGGACAGACCTGCGCGTGAACCGGGCGGTTATACACCATGCGGAGCGGGCCGCGCGAGCGATAAGACAAAAGAGGGCGTACCGACTGCGTTTCCGCGCTTCAACGTCCCTATATGTCCGTTCGCTTGACAGCACGTCAGCCGCCTGGTCAATAATCCCGCCGCTGCGCCCCGCGACCGGTGTTTCACCTGTTCGCGAGGGTGCCGCACAGCTATGCACCAAGCCGTCCGGAACTCTCCGCGACGGCTCGTTCGGCGCGCCCGTTTCGCGTTCGGCGGGAGGGCCGCCGATGTCGAAAGGTATGCAGGTGAAGGTGCCGTACAGGAGATATCTCTCCTGTCTGGTGGTCGCGGCGATTGCGGGAACGCTCTTGCCGCAGGTCGCTTACGCGGCCCCACCGTCGGAGCCCGGAAAGGGCGAGGACAAGGGGTTTTTCGATACGGTCTCCGATTGGCTCGGGGATGACGAGGGAGAAGACCCGAAGCCGCCGTCGTACGGCGACCGGCCAGTGGCCGACCGGCAGAAACTGGCCAAGGGGAAAGCCGAGCCGAAGGCGAAGCGGGTCAAGGAGCTGACCTCTCGCCGCACGCCGTCGGCCCGCTTCTGGCAGCTGTCCGACGGCCGGGTCGAGGCGGAGCTGACGGCCGCCCCGACCTCCTACAGGGACCCGGCGTCGAAGAAGTGGGAGGCGATCGACACCCGGGTGGCAGGCACGAAGGCCAAGGGCTTCGTCTTCGCCAACAAGACCAACACCGGGCGCAGTTGGTTCGGTTCGGATCCGGACCGGCTGTTGCGCTTCGAGACGGCCGAGGGGGGTCGGTCGGTCACCCTCGGCCTGGAGGGGGCGCGCGGCTCGCTGAAGCCGGAGGCCGAGGGCGACACGGTCACCTACAAGGACGCGGTCGGCGGCGCGGACCTGTCCTACGAGGTAGGTCCGGGCCGGGTGAAGGAGGACATCACCCTGGCCGAGCGGCCGGCCGGGCCGGTGACGTACACGTTCACCCTGGACACCGAGGGTCTGACGCCGAAGGCGCGAAAGGACGGCTCGATCGCGTTCTTCGGTGAGCTGCCGAACACGCCGGTGCTGGTGATACCGGCCCCGTACATGACGGACGCGAAGAAGTCGGCGTCGTCGCCGTACGGGTACGAGTACAGCGCCGATGTCACGCAGAAGCTCGTCCGTGACGGTGACGGCTGGAAGCTGACGGTCACGCCGGACGCGAAGTGGCTGGCGGCGAAGGACCGGCAGTATCCGGTCGTGATCGACCCGACGATCACGATCGCTCCGTCGCCGGCGGGTTCGCAGGACACCATGGTCCTGTCGGACCAGCCGGGCGTGAACTTCAACTCGTCCTGGAAGCTGGCGGTGGGCAAGACCTCCGCCACTGCCCAGGCGCGTTCGCTGCTGAAGTTCCCGCTGGACGAGATCCCGGCCGGGGTGAAGGTCGACGGCGCCCGGCTGGGCGTCTACTTCGACCAGTCGCACACCACCAACGGCAACAACGTCACGATCGAGGTGCACCGCGCGACCGGTCCGTGGACCGAGGCGGAAGCCAACTGGTCGAACACGTCCGACTTGGTCGGCGAGCTGTCCGGCACGAGCGTGCAGGTCGACGACGGGGACGCGGGCACCACGGCCGCGACCGGCTCCTGGCCCACGTCCGGCTCGACGCTGACGCAGTACGCGATCGGACAGGACTACCGCTACAACAAGGACGCGGTCGCCGGCGACAAGTACACCTGGCAGCCGAAGGTCACCGACACCGCGACCTACCGCGTGGACGTGCACTACGTCGCGGCCACCGACCGGGCGACGAACGCCCCGTACACGGTGACGCACCGGGACGGCTCGCAGACGTTCACCGTCGACCAGTCCGCCGGCACCAACGGTGTGTGGACGTCGCTGAACGACGGCGGACAGCTGCCGTTCACCAAGGGCACGGTCGGCAGGATCGTCCTCGGCGACGGTCCGGCGTCGACCTCGACCGCGGTGCTCGCGGACGCCGTGCGCCTGGTGAACCCGGCCCAGATCGTGAAGAACACGGGCGAGTACAACCAGTGGCACGAGTTCCCGGTCGCCGACACGGTGCAGAAGTGGGTGAGCGGCACCGCCGTCAACCACGGCTTCGTGCTGGCGGCGAAGGACGAGTCGTCCACCGGTCCGCTCGGCGGCCCCCGCTACGAGGCCGGTGACGGCAACTACGGCGGCGAGACCTCCGGCATCCCCCGCCTGACAGTGACCTACGGCAAGGTGGGCACGGCACTGAACTCCCCGACCGTGGTGCACTCCACGGGCCCGGAGCTGTCCTGGAAGGCGTACACCAACACCACCGGTGACACCGGCCAGGACATCGCGGAGTACCAGCTGCACCGCTCCACGCAGCAGGCCTTCACGCCGTCCGAGGCGACCCTGATCGCGCCGATCAGCTCGTCGGCCACCACGTACACGGACACCACCGCGGTACCGACGCCGGACTCGAGTTCGAGCGAGATCGGGAAGTCGTACTACTACCAGATCGCGGTGAAGACGCAGAGCGGGGAACTGCTCGGGTCGCCGACGCGCGTCGTCGGCATCCCGAAGGCCGGCCGGACGATGAAGATCATCCAGGGCAGCCAGGGCGGCGTCACCGACACCACCCTCTCCTCCGCGCAGCCGTCCACCAACCAGGACACCATCCAGTCCTGGGACGTGGGCCAGAAGTGGCTGAGCGTCGGCAACAACTCCGGCACCTACGGCAAGACCCGCGCGGTGCTGAAGTTCCCCACCACCGGTATCCCGTCGACCGCCACGGTGATCAACAACCGGATGTTCCTGTGGGGTGCGGAGACCACCACCGACACCGACGGGGCGCTCTACGAACTCCACGCGCTGACGCGGGACTTCACCGAGACCCAGGCCACGTGGAACAACGCCTCATCCACCACCGCCTGGAGCAGCGCGGGCGGTGACATGTCCGCCGCCGTCTCCAGCACGGTCGGCCAGGTGGCGGACGTCGGCCGCCGCGAGTGGGACGCCACCAGCCTGATGCAGGGCTGGATCGACGCCCCCGCCGGCAACAAGGGCGTCGCCGTCAAGCTGAAGGACGAGTCGTCCACCGGCCCGCAGGAGCGCACCCTGTTCCTGTCCGCCGAGGCCGCCGACCCGCAGCTGCGCCCGTACATGCAGGTCATCTACGTCGACTCCACCACGGAGGACACGTACTACGCCCCGCAGACTCCCTCCCGGATGACCCCGAACACCACCTACACGGTGGACTTCACGGTCACCAACACCACCTCCGCCAAGTGGGCGGCGGGCGAGCGGGAGCTGTCCTACACGTGGAAGCTCCCCGACGGCACGGACGTCACCACCGGGGGCAACCAGCTCGCCACCCCGATCCCGGAACTGCTGCCCGGCAAGTCGGCCACCATCCAGGCGAAGGTCGCCACACCGGTCAACTCGGACTCCGGCAACAAGCGCGGCGAGTACGTGCTCGGCTGGGACGTCCGCAAGACCGCCGACGGCAGCTGGCTGTCGGCCGGCACGAACGGCATCCCGTCGCTGAAGCAGAGCGTGGCGGTCGAGGACCCCACCTCCAACCAGCTCGGCCTGGAGAAGTTCTACTCCTACACCGGCAAGAACACCGGCGCCGGCGCGACGGTGATGAACAACCTGTCCTCCGGCAACAGCGTCTGGTCCTACAACGCGTTCACCAACCCGGGACGCGGCCTGACGACGTTCGCGCGCTTCTCCTACAACTCACTCGACACCAGTGACACGGTCTCGGGCGCGGGCTGGTCGGCGCAGCTGGCGGGCCCCATCCGCCTGGGCGCACCGCTGGACTTCCACCCCAACCCCAACCCGACCGAGGTCCGCCTGCCGGACGGCGACGGCACCACACACGTCTTCCACAAGCAGGCCGACGGCACCTTCAAGGCCCCGGCGGGCGTCCACTACCGGCTGTCGATGAAGGACGGCCTGGACTGCAAGCCCAACAAGGACCCGGTCCCGGACGCCTGGACCATGCTGCGCCCGGACGGCACCCGCTTCCTGTTCGGCTGCGACGGCTATCTGACCTCGGTGGTCGACAAGAACGGCAACACGCAGACGTACACGTACGAGGAACGCAAGTCCAACAACAAGCCGACCAAGTTCCTCAAGTACATCACCGACCCCGCGGGCCGGAAGTCGCTGAGCGTCGGCTACTACCTCAAGGGTGACGCGACGTACTCATACGTCGACGACAGCGGCGCCCTGGTCTCGGACACCAACCTCACCAACTCCAAGATCTACGACCACGTGGCGTCCATGACGGACATCTCGGGCCGCAAGATCTCCTTCTACTACACCGAGAAGGGCCTGCTCGGCCGCATGGTCGACGGTGCCGGCTCCGACCAGCCGAAGACCTTCAAGTTCACCTACGACGCCACCCAGGGCAACAAGAACGTCAAGCTGGTCACCGCCACCGACCCGCGCGGCAACGACACCGACCTGGCGTACTACGCCCCGCAGAGCGGTGACGACCCGAAGTACCACTGGTGGACGAAGACCGTCACCGACCGCCTCGGCGGGAACACGGGCTTCACCTACGCGGCGAACACCGCGAACCCCAAGTTCACGGACACCACCGTGACGGACGCCGAGTCCCACGCGACGAAGTACGTCACCGACGACTACGGCCGCCCCGTCCAGACCACCAACGCCAAGTCCCAGACCGCCAAGATGAGCTGGGACGCGGACAACAACGTCACCTACCTGGAGGAGGCCAACGGAGCGAAGACCGCGTACTGCTACGACCAGAAGACCGGCAACCCGCTCTGGTCGCGTGACGCGGAGAACAACAAGGCGGGCGTGCCCGACCAGGCGACCGCGTGTGTGACGGACACCTCCAAGTGGCCGGCCGACGCGGCGACGTACGAGTACCAGACCCGCGCCGACGGCTACGCCGCCGACCTGTGGCGCAAGACCTCACCCGAGGGCCGCGCCTGGCAGTTCGGCTACGACGACTTCGGCAACCTGAAGACGGTCACCGACCCCAAGGGCGTCGCGACGGCGACGGCGGGCGACTACACGACGTCGTACGAGTACAACTCCCACGGACAGCTCACCAAGGCAGTCGACGCCAACGGCAACCCGACGACCAACAGCGAGTTCGGCCCCACCGGCTACCCGGCGACGATCACGGACGCATTGGGCGCGTCGGCGACGTTCGTCTACGACGAACGCGGCCAGGTCCGCGAGGTCACCGACGCCCTGGGCAAGAAGACCACGCAGACGTACGACACGTTCGGCCGACCGCTGGTCAGCACGGTGCCGAAGGACCAGGCGGCAGGTGAGCTGATCACCACTCCGGCGCCCGTGTACGACGCCAACGACAATGTCACCACGTCCATGGCGCCCAACGGCGCGGTGTCTACAGCGGTGTACGACGCTGCGGACCAGATCACCTCGGCCACCGCGCCGAAGGACACCCCGACCGGTCCTGAGAAGAGGACGACCTACACCTACGACAAGACCGGTCACCTGAAGACGACCACGGAGCCCAAGGGCACTGCTACCACCGCAGTTCCCGACGACTACGTCACCACCAACACCTACAACGAGATCTACCAGTTGTCCTCCGTGGTCAATGCCGCAAAGGACAAGCTGTCCTACGAATACGACAACGTCGGCAACGTCACCACCGTCATCGACCCGAAGAAGAACGCGACCGCCGACCCGGCCGACTTCACAGTCAAAACGGCCTACGACCTCAACCACCGGGCCACGGTCACCACGGACGCGGCCGGCCAGACCACGAAGCAGTCCTACGACAAGGACTCGCTGGTCGTCTCCACGACGGACGCCGAGAACAACACCACCACGGTCAGCTACGACGAGCGGGGCAAGCAGACCGAGGTCAAGGTTCCGCACGACGGTACCGGCCCGATCACGTACCGCACGACCCGGTACGAGTACGACCAGGTCGGCAACACCACCAAGGTGATCACCCCGCGGGCCGTCGAGGCCGGGACGACCACGGCGTTCACCGCGCGTACCGAGTACGACGCGCTGAACCGCCCGGTCAAGCAGTTCCAGCCGTACGACCCGGCGGACACCCGTTACAACAGCCCGAACGTCTACACCCAGACTACTTACGACAAGGTGGGCCGGGTCACCAAGACCTCGCTGCCACCGTCGGAGGGCCAGACGGTTCGCAACGACTCCACCGTCGACTACTTCGACAACGGGTGGATCAAGTCGTCGACCGACCCGTGGGACATCACCACCACCTACGGCTACAACGAGCTGGGACAGCAGACAGCCAGGACCCTGAGCTCGGCGGGCGGCTCCCTCAAGCGCACGATGGGCTGGACGTACTACCCGAACGGCAAACTGAAGTCCAAGACCGACGACGGTGTGCCGGTGGGCAGCGCCGTCCCGCTCGTCGACAACTCCGACACCCAGAACACCAGTTCCATCGGCACCTGGACCAAGGGCAGCGTCGCCGGACAGCAGGGCTACGACCACCAGGTGCACGCCTCAGGAACCGGGTCGGACGCGTTCACCTGGACGCTGAACATCCCCAGGGACGGCACCTACACCGCCTACGTCAAATTCCCGCAGGTCACCGGCGCTACGACGACGGCGAAGTACACGGTCACGCACGCAGGCGGGAGCACGGACAAGACCGTCAGCCAGGCCACCGGGGCCGGCACCTGGGTCCCGCTCGGCACGTACACCTTCACGCAGGGCAACGCGTCCAAGCTCCAGTTGTTCCAGAGCAGCGGCGGCGCCGTCGTGGCCGACGGAGTCAAGCTGGTGCGCGACAACTCCGGCGACGCGGACACGGAGAAGCACACCTTCACCTACGCCTACGACGTCAACGGCAACCTGACGTCGATCGACGACACCTCGTCCGGGACGCAGGTCGACGCGTACACAGTCGCCTACACGGGCTTGAACCAGGTCCAGAAGATCACCGAGGCGCTGGCGGGTGAGGAGAAGACCTCCACCACCTACACCTACGACGCCAACAGTCAGCCCGAGACGGTCACCCACCCCGACCAGTACTCCGCGTACACCTACGACCTGCGTGAGCTGGTCAAGACGGTCTCTGTCGGCAAGAGCGCGAGCGACACCTCGCCGAAGGTGACGTCGTACACCTACACGGACCGCGGCCAGGTGCGGCAGGAGACGAAGGCCAACAACAACACCGTCGACTACACCTATTACCTCGACGGCGTGCTGCGGACCCAGGAGGAGAAGAAGCCGAACGGCACTCTCGTCTCGTCGCACACCTACGCCTACGACGCCAACGGCAACAAGGCGCAGGACGTGGCGAAGAAGATGAACGCCGACAACCACGCGGCCTATCTCGACTCCACCACCAACTACACCTATGACCCGGTCGATCGGCTGTCCGAGTCGGTCAAGACCGGCAACGGCGCCGCCACCGAGACGTACGTTCACGACGACAACGCCAACGTCATCAACCAGACGGTGAAGGACACGTCCACGACCTTCACCTACGACCGTAACCGGCTGCTGACCTCCACCACTTCGGGGGCCACGTCCACCTTCAACTACGACCCGTTCGGCCGCCAGGAATCCGTCACCAGCGGCGGTCGCATCGTCTCGCGGAGCATCTACGACGGCTTCGACCACGTCATCGAGTCCCAGACGAGGGACGGCGACGGCGCGATGAAGTCCACCACCTACACCTTCGACCCGCTCGACCGCACCGTATCCAAGACCGCCGACGGCAAGACGTCCCAGTTCAACTACCTGGGCCTGTCCGATGAGGTGCTGACCGAGGAGGTCGCCGGTCAGCTGACGAAGTCGTACCAGTACAGCCCGTGGGGCGTGCGCCTGTCGCAGGTCAAGCACAACACGGACGGTACGACGGAGGACGGCTACTACGGCTACAACAGCCACACCGACGTCGAGACCCTGACGGACAAGAACGGCGACACGAAGGCCACCTACGGCTACACCGCCTACGGTTCGGACGACACATCCGAGTTCACCGGCATCGACAAGCCCGACGCCGCCGATCCCACCAAGGAGGAGTACAACCCCTACCGCTACAACTCCAAGCGCTGGGACGCCCAATCGGGAACCTACGACATGGGATTCCGCGACTACGACCCGGGCCTCAACCGCTTCACCACCCGGGACATGTACAACGGCGCCCTCGCCGACATGGGGCTCGGCACCGACCCCTTCACCGGCAACCGTTACGCCTTCACCGGTGGTAACCCCACCAGCAGCGTGGAGGTCGACGGCCACTTCTTCTTCCTGCTCGCCGCGATACCGGTGGCCGAGGCGACCGTTGCCCTGGTGGGCGCAACCGTCGTCACGGCAGGTGTGGTGACGGTGGCCTCGGAAGTGGCAGACAGGGCCGACGACGACTCGTCCGGGTCCGACGAGCCGGAGCCGGCACCCAAGCCCAATCCCAAGCCCAATCCCAAGCCGCGGTCGACGGACAACAGCTCCAGCAGCTGCGGCTGGGTCGAACACGGGGCCCTGGACAAGAAGAACGGCAACCGTGCCACCTACATGACGTCCTGCCTCAACAAGGCGACGCTGAAGAAGGGCACGAAGACGGACCCCAGCGTCTTCGCGCCGCCGGGATACCGGTGGGCGCAGAGGACCGCCGCCCACCTGGGGGCCAAACCGGTGCGAGAGAACATCAACGCGTGCCACCTCCTCGCCAATCAGTTGGGCGGGTCCGGTACCGACCCGCACAACCTCGCCACATGTGCACGTGGGGCCAATGCCAAGCAGATTGGGTCCCGGCAGGGTGACAAGAACATGGCCTATTACGAGGAGAAGGTCATGAACGCCGTCAACGCGAACCTGGACGTCTACTACACGGTGCGGCCGAGCTACAGTGGCCGCAGGACGGTACCCACCGGGTTCCACATGAGTGCTTACGGCATCGACCCCGAAACCGGGGCTCTGCAGACCGTGGTCGCGCCCACATTCGTGTCCAACGATCTCAGGGGACGAAACCTCGGTTCGTTCGTGGACCACAACACAGGTCGTCAGGTACCTGTCGGGGGGATGCCGTGATGCGCACCCTGAGGAGGAAGACGTGACCGGGGAAGACGAGCTGGAGGCGCTGCGGCAGGCGATGCCGCCCACGGCCCCGAGCAACGCGTCGCTCGACTGGAATCAGTTCGGCCGGTCATGGGGCAAGGAGTTCCCCTCCGACTACTGTCAGTTCATCGACGTCTACGGGTACGGCTCGATCGGGAACTACCTGGAGGTCCTGAAACCGGAGCCCGAAGGAACGGTGTCGGAGAACTCCGACATGGTCAACGAGACCGAGGTGGCCCGGGAGGCTTGGTCGTGGGTGCGGAAGGCGCCCGAGCTCGCGGAGGCCCGCCCTGAGCTGATCGCCTGGGGTGGAGACGCGAGCGCCGACCTCCTCTGCTGGGATGCCTCGGACGAGAACCCGGGCAAGTGGCCCGTCCTGGTGTACAACAGGGACGACGGTCTGTGGCGTCGTTACGACTGCGGGATGGTGCAATTTCTGGTGCGTGTCCTGCGTGGGCAAGAATTCGACGAGTGCCCCCTCGGCGATCTCTCACTCTGGGGAAGGGAGCCAGCGGTCTTCCTGAACCGGCACGAGGAAGACCGCATGTGGAAAGCCGGACTGGACCCCTGGACGGGAGAACCGGATCCGTACGCCGGAATGTTCGGGGACTGACTCATGAATGACGCCTGCGCACCACACGGAACATGGCAGGTGTCTGTCTCCTGGTGAACAGCCAGTCCCAGTCTCTCTCGCGGGCCCGCCGAATCCATCGGCGGGCCCGCTTGCTACGTCTTCGAACCTTCCGATCAGACCGACTATAAGCTCGGGACGCGATCACGAGTTGGCCTTCTTGAGGCGTCTCCAGCAGATGAGGCTGCAGGCGAGGGAGACAAAGGCGTCGTGGAGTTCGATGGGGCGCTCCCAGCGGACGGCGAGCCACCGCAACCACGCCGCCGGCACGGGCACGGACGCCTTCACGTGGACGCTGAACATCCCCGAGGACGGCACGTACACCGCGTACGTGAAGTACCCGGAGGTGACCGGCGCGGCCACAACGGCAAGTACACGCTCGCCCACGGCACGGCCACCGAACCGGCGGTCACCAAGGACCAGACGGCCGGCCCCGGGACTTGGGTCAGCCTCGGCGAGTACGCCCTCAAGCAGGGCGAGGACACCGAGCTGAAGCTGGAGCAGAGCAGCACCGGCATCGCGGTGGCCGACGCGGTCAAGCTGGTCCGTGACAACTCCGCCGACACGGACACCGAACAGAAGACGTTCACCTACGGCTACGACGTCAACGGCAACCTGACCTCGATCGACGACACGTCGTCCGGGGCGCGGACCGACGCCTACACCGTCGCCTACACCGGCCTCAACCAGGTCCAAAAGGTCACGGAGTCCCTGTCCGGCACGGAGAAGAAGGCGACGTCGTACACGTACGACGCAAACGGGCAGCCGGAGACGGTCACCCACCCCAGCCAGTTCTCCCAGTACACCTACGACCTGCGCGAACTGGTCAAGACCGTCTCGGTCGGCAAGACGGCGACGGACACCGACCCGAAGGTGACGTCGTACACGTACACCGACCGCGGCCAGAAGCTGAAGGAGACCAAGGCCAACGACAACACCGTCGACTACACCTACTACCTCGACGGCGCCCTGAAGTCGACCACGGAGAAGAAGGCGGACGGCACCACGCTGGTCGCCTCCCACACCTACGCATACGACCCCAACGGCAACAAGGCGCAGGACGTCGCCAAGAAGATGAACGCCGACAACCACACGGCGTACTCGACTCCACTACCGACTACACCTACGACCCGGCGGGCCGGCTCACCAAGTCCGTCAAGACGGGCAACGGCGCGGGTACGGAAACCTACGTCCACGACGACAACGTCGTCAGCCAGACGGTCAAGGGCACGACGACCGCCTACCACTACGACCGCAACCGCCTCCTGACCGCGACGACCTCCGGCGTCGCGGCCGACTACACTTACGACCCCTTCGGCCGCCAGCAGTCGGTGACGTCGCAGGGGCAGATCATCTCCCGGAGCGTGTACGACGGCTTCGACCACGTCGTGGAGTCCCAGAAGATGGACGACACCGGCGCAATGAAGTCCACCACGTACACCTTCGACCCGCTGGACCGCACCGCCTCGGAGACGGCGGACGGCAAGACCACCGACTTCGAGTACCTCGGCCTGTCCAGCGAGGTCCTCGACGAGAAGGTCGCCGGCGAGCTGACCAAGTCCTACCAGTACAGCCCGTGGGGCCAGCGCCTGTCGCAGATCAAGCACAACACCGACGGGACGACCGAGGACGGCTACTACGGCTACAACAGCCACACCGACGTCGAAACCCTGACGGACGACAACGGCGACACCAAGGCCACCTACGGCTACACCGCCTACGGCTCCAACGACGAGTCCGAGTTCACCGGCATCGACAAGCCCGACACCACCGACCCCACCAAGGAGGACTACAACCCCTACCGCTACAACTCCAAGCGCTGGGACGCCCAGTCCGGCACCTACGACATGGGCTTCCGCGACTACAACCCGGGCCTCAACCGCTTCACCACCCGGGACATGTACAACGGCGCCCTCGCGGACATGGGTCTGGGAACCGACCCGTTCACCGGCAACCGGTACGCGTTCACCGGCGGCAACCCGACCAGTTTCGTCGAGTACGACGGTCACCGGCCCGCGGAATGCAACGAGTCCGGCTACACCTGCAGGATGAACGACGCGGGCGGCTGGGACGTGAGTTCGTCCCCGACCTCCACGGGACCCGACAGCACGATGGTGGACAAGACACCGGACTGCTCGAGCTACGGCTACCACGTCAAGGACGCCTGCACGGCGGCCGGTGTGATGCAGATGTCCCAGGAGCACCTCAACCTCATCAAGGGTGCCGCGGGGTTCGACACGGCGGGACGGGCCTCCTGGTCGGACTGGGACGCGTTCCTCTACCTGATCAAGCAGACCGACGTCTTCGCCTACAAGGCGAACTTCGTGGGCCAGTACGGTGACGTGATCAACGCCGCCGCGAAGAGGTATGACCTGCCCGCCTACCTGCTTGCGGGCGTCGTATACAACGAGGTAGGGGGTGATCCGCCGAGCGCGGACGACGCCAAGAACATCCTCACCGGCGACCCCAACACGTCGTTCGGCGAGGTGAGCATGCAGGTGGACACCGCAGGGGATCTGCTGGGCTACGACTCGGGCAACATGACCCAGTTCCAGAAGAGCAAGGTCATCGAGTCGCTCAAGGACCCGGCGCAGAACATCTTCATCGCCGCCCGCTATCTCTCCGTGGCGCGGGACAAGATCGCGGGCATGAGAAGCGGGAACGAACTGACCAGTACCGATGTGAAGAACATCGGCGCGTACTACAACGGCGGCCCGGACTACTATCTGACGGATCCCGCTCCGCAGGAGTACGGGCAGCTCATCGTCGATAGACAGGGAATGCTAGAGGGGCTGATCGGATGACTACGATGCGAGCGTCTTCCATCGCCAAGTCCTGCGGTGCCGTCGTGCTGTACGCGGTGGCGGCGGCCCTGGTGCTGTTCAGCTTCGCCATGACGGTCGAAGCGGACAACCCGGCTGCGTTCCCGGGACGGCGGGACAACGACGGGGCTTTCGGAGCACTGCTGTGCGTCGGTATTGCCGCCCTTTCGGCGGCGGTGGCCGTGACATCGCTCTCGCGACGCCTGCTGTCCAAGGTCGTCTGCGCGGCGATCATCCTCGTGTGCGTCTATCGAGTGGTCGGCGTCGCCGGACAGCTCTGACACCCGCGCCCAACTGAGAGCGGTCGTGCCGGGTTTCTCGGCACGACCGCTCGTGCGTGGCAGATCCCTGCCGATCCGTCCGGCCGGCTGCTGTGTGCCTCGCCGGCTCTGCCGCGTGCCGTCCGCGACGTTCGGGCTGCCCGTGCCTGTCGCTGGTGCAGTTGACCGGCGTCGTGACCTGCTGGACCGACGGGACCCGGTGCTCGGGGTGGACCGGCACTTCCACGGGGCTTTATGAACTGGGCAAGCGCGGTGATCGCAGGTCCTCGGTATGTTCGGCGGTATGGGAGCGAGTAGCAGAGAGGAACACATGAATCATCTCGACGTCGTCCGACTACTCGGCTTCGACGCCCCAGCACGACCGGAGGACGAGTACGGCCGGGTCGTTCCTGCGGACTTCGAACTCCTGGTCCAGGCCACACCAGCCGGGGTCTTCGCAGGCTCCGTGCTGCTCGAACGACCCGGCGCTCTCCCCGTGCGCTCCCTCGAGGAGTTCACCCGGCCCACCTCCATGCGCATCGGAGATATGGAGCTGTCGCTTCGCAGCCGTGACCAGCGGCTGTGGCTGCCGCTCCACCCGGAGCCCGGCGGCATGGTGCCGTGGGGCCGCAGCGCAACCGACGGCGTGCTGCTGTGGGACACCACCGCTGACGACACCGCAGACTGGACGACCGTCGTCACGGACGATGATTTCCAGCTGTGGCTCGACCTTCCCTTCTCTACCCCGGAGTTCGTGGGGCGGGCGCTGCTCGAACGTCCCGAGGGGCTTCCCGCGTTCGAGACCATCGAGGAATACGAAGCGGGTTCCTTCTGGAAGGTCGCCGACGACATGCGGGCGACGGCCACGGTGCTGTCGAACCCGGACATCGGCGCAGTGGAGGAGCTCGTCGCCCGGATTCGGAACATCGGTGTTCCGGGCATCCGGCAGTACGCGCGGGAGCTCGTCGACAAGGCCGCGGAGAACACGAAGAAGCCGGACCTCGTGTTCCCGGAGGACTACCTGACAGTCATGCGGGAGTTCCCCGGCGGGGTGATCGCCGGAATGCGCGTGTTCCCCGTCACCGAGGCCGCCTGGCTGACCGAGGACCCGGTGTTCCTGCAGTGGGGCGAACTGGAGGGCAAGGCTTTCGGCTGGCTCGCCCTGACGAGCGACCCGCAAGAGTGACGCGTCGCCTACATCGAGCCAGGGGGCACCTCGCTCACCCACCTGGAGGATCAGACCTTCGCCTCGTTCCTGCGACGTCGGCTACGGGGCGACAACTCACTGTTCTGACCGGGGGGCGCCAGCAGCCGCGCTCGCCGTCGACGGTGCCATGGGCCTGGGCTAACCGCTTCGGATTCGCTAGGGGAATCGATCGGCGGTCTGCCCCGCCGCCAGGCATCGGGTTCCGCTCCGGTGTCCTGGGCGGCGCGGGGCTTCCTTCACCCAGCCCCGCAGCGACTCCGAGCTGACCCCGAGTATTCGCGCGACCTCGTTCCTGTCCGGCCCCGACGGCTACACGAGTTCGACCGCGTCCCAGCGGGGCCCGCGGAGCTACGCCCACTGCATGCCCAGCTCGGCGAGTGCGGTGCGCTGCTCCCCGGTGAGTTTGTCGCGTCGGGTTTTGGTGTTGGAGATCCATACGCCCAGTTTCACGGCCACCGGCTCGGTGTCGCCGTCGAGCGCGATCGTATGAGATGACTGCCACTGAATTCCTGTATCGGATTCTTACAGAGCCAGAATTTCACCCCTATTCCGTGACACAACACATGCCCCATCCGCTCTTCGAGCCTGTGGTTCGTTCGTGAACCACAACACAGGCCGTCAGGTACCAGCCGGGGAGAGATGCCATGATGCCCACTCCGAGGAGGAGAAATAGGTGAGCAGGGAAGACGAACTGGTGACGCTGCGGCAGGCGATGCCGCCCACGGCCTCGAGCAACGCATCGGTCGACTGGGATCAGCTCGCCCGGTCCTGGGGCAAGGAGTTCCCCTCCGACTACCGTCAGTTCATCGACGTCTACGGGTACGGCGGGATCGAGAGGTACCTGGCGGTCCTGAAACCGGAGCCCAAAGGGACGGTGACGGAGAACTCCGACATGGCCAACGAGACCGAGGTGGCCCGAGAGGCTTGGTCGTGGGTGCGGAAGGCCCCCGAGCTCGCGGAGGCCCGCCCTGAGCTGATCGCCTGGGGTGGAGACGCGAGCGCCGACCTTCTCTGCTGGGATGCCTCGGACGAGGACCCGGGCAAGTGGCCCGTCCTGGTGTACAACAGGGACGACGGTCAGTGGCGTCGTTACGACTGCGGGATGGTGCAGTTCCTCGTGCGCGTTCTGCGGGGAGACTTCGACGAGTGCCCTCTCGGTGATCTCTCACTCTGGGGACGGGAGCCAGCGGTTTTCCTGAACCGGCACGAGGAAGACCGCATGTGGAAAGCCGGACTGGACCCCTGGACAGGCGAGCCGGATCCGTACGCCGGAATGTTCGGAGACTGACCCATGAATGACACCTGCTCACCACGCAAGTGAAACGGCAGGTGTCTGCCTCCTGGTGAACAATCTGTCCCCGGTCTCTTTCGTGGGCCCGCCGAATCCATCGGCGGGCCCGCCTGCTGCCTCATCGAAGTCTCCGACCGAACCGACTATGGACCATCTCGCCCTGTCCGCCAAGATCCCGCTGACGCTTCTTCACCAGCTGCAAATCAAACGCCCGACCCCATTACGCGGCACCGAGATCTCGGCCGGACCAGACTCGGTTATCACCGTTTTGGTCCGATGCCCGTTGCGGTAGTCTTACCGGGCGCCCTCAACCCACTCGCCGGATGCGTGCCCCCATTTGATCGGTGTGGCGCCCGCGCCCGCCATGCGACCGGTCCATGGGCGAGTAGCCAAGGAACTCAGATACTGGAAAATGGGGATGCCGTGGACCTCACATGGGTCGAGTCAGCAGGTGCCCCAGTGATTGTCAAGGAGGAGTCCCTCAGAAACCTCTGGGGTGGATACGTCAACTCCGACTACGAGAACGCGTGTGAGGTCGACGGCTACGCCGGGCTGGTTACATTCGGAGAGCCAACCGCTACGGTAACGGGACTGGTGATCAACGAAATCCCCGCTCCGACCGCATTCATGGAGGAATACCGATCCATTGTTCAGTGGATCTCTTCCTCCAGTGACGCTCGCTTCGTCGAGATGGTCCGCGAAGGCATCGCTTCCGTCAGCATGTGGGACGAGGGGCCAATCGTGCGCGTGAACGGCCCGCTCGCGATTTTCGATGCGGCTCTTCCTGGGACCGAGGCTGGTGCCGACGAGCTTTTGCTCGTGGAGATCGAGTCTGACACACCGGCACCTGCGCGCGAGTCCATAGGCTGGATCCCGTAACCGAAATTTCCGCCGCAATCTAGGTTTGTGCATGTGGTGGGACGCGCCTGAGCGTTGAACCTTCCTCGCGTCGTAGGGTCCACGGGCATTCGGCCAGCACGGAAACGGAATCGGGAAGCGGGAGGACCAGGTGGGCCCGGCCTGGGCCCTCCACGAGACGACGTTCAGCGAATGGCTGCCCAGTTGTCTCAAGGCACAGGACGTGAAGGTATGTTCCCGCAACTCGGCACCTGACGGCCCAGCCTGGGAGCCGATGAACTGAGGGACACTGTCCTTGTTTCCCACCTGACCGACCATGGACCATCCCGTTCAGTCCTCCCAGATGCCGTCGGCGCTTCTTCACCAGCTGCGAAAGGATTCCCCATGTGGGTGCAACGTGTAATCGACTTCACTGGCTGGGAGCCGTCGGCGCACTCTGTCGACTGGGACGCAGTCGAGAGGGAGCTGCAGATTCCGCTGCCGGCGGACTACAAAGAGCTGTGCGAAGCTTTTGGCGGAGGTACCTTCTGTGATTCCGTCTCCTTTCTCGGCAACCTAGAGGGCCCCATGTTCAATCTTCTCGTGCGGTGGCAAGCAAGCATTTCGGTAAACAGAGACAGTGAGCCGTACCCAGCTTATACGCCGGGCGGCAATGGCTTTATTACCTGGGCTTCGACGGAATGGGCGGATCAGTACTGCTGGCTTTTCGACGCAGAGCGTCCGGATGAGTACTGTATTCTTGCGCGAGGCGATTCGGACGAGTGGTGCAGGTATGAAATGTCGACCTCCGAATTCCTGTACCGGGTCCTTGCGGAAAAGGAATTCAAGCCTTTCGGTATCGCGGAGTACAACCTCGATCCGACGTTCCAGCCGGGCCGCTCGGTCCACCGCGGTTGAGCAGGGACAGGGAGGGAGGGGCGTTCGTGCAATCGCAACGTGCGGGCCGCGGACTGAGAATCGCCGCATGGGTATCGGTGCCGCTGGGGCTGGTCCTGGTGCTGGGCGCCGTGGGAGGAATCGCGCTCGGCGGTGGTCTGGACGGCGAGCGGGTCACCGTCAGGGGCGAAGCGATGCGGCCCACGTACAGTCCTGGCGAGCGGCTGACCGTCATGCAGGTCGGCGAAGGTGAGATACGCCGGGGCGACGTCGTCCTCGTCGGTGTGCCCGGTCGGTACGGGAACGCACCGGTCCTGCAGCGGGTGATCGGACTGGGCGGGGACCACGTGGAGTCCCGTGACGGTGTGCGGGTCGCGGTGAACGGCAAGCGGATCGACGAGCCGTACGTGATGCGTGACCCGCTCGGTTCGACAGGCTCACCGTACGACGTGACCGTGCCGGAGGGGCGCTTGTTCCTGCTGGGCGACAACCGGCCCAATGCGAATGACTCGCGCTACTTCCTCGACGAGCAGTCGGGCAGCGTCGCGGTCTCCGGGGTACGCGGCCGCGTACAGGAGGAGCGGGCCGCCCCCGTGGCGCCGCTGGTCCTGGGGGCCTTCGGCGCCCTGCTGACGCTGGTCGGGGCCGGGCTGGGGATCGGGGGGTTCGTGGCCGGGCGGCGCCCCGGGGCGTGGCTGCGGTAGTACTACTGCTGGGCCGTCCGCTGTCCTGGCGTGAGCATCGCCTCGGCGATCTCGCCGGCCGCCGCATCGGGGATCGCGGTGGCGGCCTCCTCGAGGACGAGCAGCCGTGCCCCGGGGATCTCGCGCGCGAGCGCCTCGGCGTTGCCGACGGGGAAGAACGGGTCACGGCGGCCGTGGACGACGAGCGTGGGGAGCTTGATCTCGGGCAGGCGCTCGCGCCAGCGGGGTGCGCAGTCCAGCCTGGAGAACACCATCCCCAGCTGGTTGGCCATCTGGACCGCCGGTGCCGTGCTCGGCGTGCGGTCCCAGATGCGCGCGGCGACCGCACGTGCGGCGACCGGGTCGTCGCCGAGGATCTCCCCACCGGCAGCGGCGAAGTCCGCGACCGCCTCGCGGTCGCTCCAGTCGGGCATCGGGTGCGCGAACAGCCGGCCCATCGTCTCCCGGTCGTGGTCGGGGAGGTCGTCGTCGGACGGGCCGGGCGCGACCGCGCGGGTGCCGACCAGCGTGAGCGCCGAGAACGCGTCCGGGTGGTCGAGCGCGGCGACCTGGGCGACCATCCCGCCGACGCCGATCCCGGCGAGGTGCGCGGGCCGGCCGCCGAGCGCGTCGGCGAGGGCCGCCGCGTCGGCGGCGAGGTCGCGCAGGGTGTAGGCGGGCGCCTCCGGATCCGTGGTCGTCGACTCCCCGCTGTCGCGCAGGTCGTAGCGCACGACGCGGCGCCCGCCGGCGGCGAGGCGCTCGCACAGCGCGTCGGGCCAGGAGAGCATCGTCGTCCCGCCCACGAGCAGGACGAGCGGCGCGTCGTCGTCGCCGAACGTCTCGACGCCCAAGGTGACCTCATTGGCGTCGACAGTGGTGATGATTCGAGTCATGCCACGGCAGACTCCCTCCGCCGCCCGAACTCATCGCTCACGCGCCGGACGATTGGAGCACCGCCCGGAGGCTGCGCCGCCCCTGTCAGTGGGCGACCTTAGGATCACGGCGGATCCGGACGGAGGGGGCGACCGCCCACCGTCCTCGACAACCGACCGACCGGAGAGCACCGTGTCCTCGATACATGACTTCGCGACCTGGGAGCCGTTGCTGCGGCTGGTGCGGGATTCCCACGCGGAGCAACTCGCCGCGCTGGGTGGCTACTTCTCGGGCCAGATCGGTCTCGGCAGTTGGACCCTGCCCGCGCCACAGCCGCACCCGATGCCGGGGCGAGGCCTTCAGGTGGCGGACATGCAGGACCAGTTCACCGCCGTGGAACGGGTGCAGGACGCCCTCAGGGCCGACGGGGCGAGCAGCGTTTCGTACATGGTCGAGACTGCGCCGGACGGGAGGACGCTGCTTCACGTCGTCGACTTGGGCCCCGCCGTGGAGCACGGCGTCGTCAGCCCCTTCGTGGGTGCCCTGCTCCTGGTCGAGAGTGCCGTCCCCGAGCCCTGGCGGCGTCTGCCCGAGGAGGTGCCGGGGGTCACACCTGCGCCGTCTGCGGACCCGGCGCTGCTGGAGCGGACCCTTCGCGAGCGGCTGCCCGACGCCATCGGTGCCAGCGAGGCGGAGATCGCGGAAGCGGAAGCGCGTCTCGGTGTCGCGCTGCCCGACGAGCTCAAGGCGCTCTACCGCGTCTGCCGGGCGCGGTGGCAGGACTGGAGCGGCGACTACGCGGCGCAGGAACGCGTCAGCGAAGCGGTCGGCTGTGAGCTCTTCTCCCTGGACGGGCTCTACGTCGCGGACGCGGCCTCCCGTCCCTGTCCTTGGCAGTTCGCCGCCGACGACGCGGTCGTCACCTCGCCGGACGCCGCCGTGCAAGGCCTCGTCGGCTCGCCCGGCTGGATCGTCTTCGGCGACAACGGCGGCGGCGACCGGCTGGCCCTCGACCTGACACCTGGCCCCGGCGGACACGTCGGCCAGGTCATCGTCATCGACCACGAGCAGACCATCGGCGCCGGGCTGCGCGCCGACTCCCTCACCGCCATGGTGCTCGACCGCCCCAACGGCTGGCGCCGGGACCGTGAAGCGGACGGCCCGCCGGCGGTGGCCCGGGTGAACACGCACTACCTGGCCAGTGTGGAGGCCGCCGCCCATCCCGAGCTGGAGGTGCTCGGCATCGGCTGGCGAAACGGCGAGCCGGTCAGCCTCGCCCCGGTCGCCGGGCTTCCCCGCCTGCGGACCCTCACCGCCATTCCGGGTGCGCTCGCCGATCCCCTGGAGATCGCCGGGCTCAAGGGTCTGGAGTACCTGAGCCTCGGCCCCGCGGACTGGCGCGTCCTGCTCGACGCCGGTACCGTCCCCCGGAGCCTGTCGGCGGCCGGTATCGAGGTGCAGGGCGAACAGCCCCCGCTGCCGATCCTCGACCTCGCCAACGAACTCCTCGCCCTGTGGGACCGCCCCCTCATCGGCCGGACCGTACTGGACGCCGGCCGGTGAGCCAGGACGGGCTGGAGGTGGAATGGGCGCCGCCCTCCGAGTACAAGATCGAGATCGGTACCGAGCCGCTGGACCGGCCAGCCCGGAACTCGGTCGGCGGGTGGCCCTACTTCGACGACGGCCAGGAGTGGCCGCGGTGCTTCTGCGGCGAGCGGATGGCGCTGTTCTTCCAACTGGATGTGCCCGAGGACATCGAGTTCTTCGGCGGAGAACACCTGTCGGTCTTCCACTGCGCGCACCACAACGAGGCGTCCGACCCGGTCACGGCCGACGGCCGCCTCGTGCCCCGGTTCTGGGAGGCTCCGCAGCCGCCGTTCCCGGGCTCGTTCTGGCGGGTGCTGCTCCAGCGTGACCCGGGGATACCGGAGGCGGAGCCCGAGCCGGCCGTACGGGCCCTGCCCCTGACCTTGCGGCCCGCCAGGGACACGTATTTCAAGGTGGGTGGTACGGCGTCCTGGGTGCAGTATCCCGAGTACTACCGGTGCGCGTGCGGCTCGGAGTTGGCCTTCGTCTGCCAGGTACCGGAGAACTGGGAGTTCGGCGTCCGCCCCGGGGCCCCGGTGCAGCCCTACAGCATCCGGGACGACGCCTACCTCCTCTTCCTCGGGAACGAGGTCTACCTGCTGGCCTGCCCGCAGCGTTGCGACCCGGCGGCCGTCTTCCCGGTGAACCAGAACTGACTTTGAATCACTTGAGGGAGGCGACGAACGACGTCCAGGCCGGGGCCGTGACGGTGAGGACCGGGCCGTGGGGGACCTTGGAGTCACGGACGGGGACGACGGCGGTGTGGGCGTCGCAGACTTCGAGGCAGTTGCCGCCGTCGCCGTTGCTGTAGGTGCTCTTGCGCCAGCGGGCGGCGCCGGGGAAGGCTTCGGCTACCTCCACGCAGTCGCCGCCGCTGCCATTGCTGTAAGTGCTCTTGCGCCAGACGGCTGTGCTCAAATCAAACCCGTTGCTCGCCATTTCTGCCATCCTCAGCCGCTTGCTCAATCAGGGCGAGGGACGCCTCCGGAGGTAGCGCGGCGGCCCTGAGCAGATCGTACGACCTGCGGTACTCCTTCACGAGGCCCGGATCGTCGATGGTGTCCCCGCTGTGGAGTGCCTCTGTGTAGACCAGCGGTGGAGCGTCGGGAAACGTCATGATCTTGGCAGTGCCCAGCATGAAGGGGTGCGCGCCGCAGTTCCACGGAAGGATCTGGGGAACGATGCGATGCCGCCGTGCCAAACCTGCAATGTGCTCCCACTGTTCGGCTGCCTGGTCCGGCGGAACGATCGACTGGCGGAGCAGGGACTCGGACAGGATGGCCCAGTACACCGGGGTCTTGTGGTTCTCCTCGAAGAGGCGGGCTCGTGCCAGTCGGGCGGTGGCCTTCTCCTCCACCTCCTCGTCTGGTGCCAGCGGGTGGGTCGCCCTCACCACCGCCCGCGCATACGCATCCGTCTGCAACAACCCCGGAATGAGCGTCGGACACCACTCCTCGATGGTCTCCGCGTGCTTCTCCGCCTCCAGCACCCGCTCGAAGTAGCTCGCGTGCCCCCGCCGCTTAGCCCGCCGCACGTCCTCGCACCGGCGTCGGAAGAAGCCGTCCGTGCCGAGCACCTTGTCCACGTGCTCGGCCAGTTCCGCCGGCATCCGGCGCGTCCCCCGCTCGATCTCGCTGAGGTGGCTCGGGCCGTAGAAGCTGCCCTCCACCAACTGCTGGAGCGTGAGCCCCGCTTCCTCCCGCTTCCAGCGCAGTTCGCTGCCGTAGAAGGTCGGGACGCCCGTCGAACCGTCGATGTCCTTGCGCTGCCCCATCGTTCACCGTCCATGGGTTGCCGTTACCGCCCGCTCCCCCTTCCCGCACCGCATACGTGCAGTTCAGGGCCGGGATGCCGAAGGGCTGTCACGCTACGCCGACCGGCGGCACAGTGTGAGCGGTTCGTCACACAGCGCACTGGAAGGTGTGAACCCCCATGCACAGCCCCACCGAAGCCGACGCCTGCGCCGAGGAGTTGCGGGCGGCGCTCGCCGCGCACGGCATCACGCTGCCGTCCCTCGGCGTCGACCTCCCCGCGTTCGCCTCCCGTTGCCCCGTCCGGCCGCTGATCGCGCTCGGCAACTGCAACCTCCTGACCGCCCAGGCCCTCACCGCCGCCCTCCGCAAGGGGGCCGCGTGATGCGACCGGCCACGACGCTGGAACTGCTCGCGACACCCGCCGAGGTGTCCGGCGTACGGCGTGCCCTGCGCGCGTACGGCGCCGACGTCCAGCTCTGCGCGAGCGAGCTCGTCACGAACGTGGTCCAGCACCTCGGTGAGGGCGTCCCCGTCACCGTCCGGGTGTGGTGCGACGACGGCGGGCGCACCCGCCTGGAGGTGACCGATCCCGACCCGCGTGCGCTGCCCGTCCCGCGGGCGTCGGTGGGCGCCGACGAGGAGTCGGGGCGGGGGCTGGCGCTGCTGGACGCGCTGGCGGCCAGGTGGGGCGTGACACACGGGCCCGGCCGCGGCAAGACCGTGTGGTGCGAGCTGGAGGCGGGTCCGGGCGGCGGCGCGGTGCCCGTGGTGTCCGCCGGAGGGCCCGGACGTACGGCTACCGCGGGCCGGGACCCGCGGTAGCCGTACGTCATGCCGTGCTGCGGGGCGTCAGCCGCCCAGGACCGAGCCGAACTCGGCGTCCGGGTGGGTGAGGCCGACGTCCTGCGCGCTGAACAATGTCGCGCCGGTCGTGGTCAGGCCGGTGGCCGACCCGCGCAGCACCCAGTCGGCGCCGTCGCGCACCGATCCGGCGAGGACGTCCTCGCCCTTCGCCGCGATCGTGACGTCCGCCATGCCGTCGCCGTCGAGGTCGGTGAGGTCCACGGCGGAGCCGAACCAGTCGTCCGCCTCCGCCGTGCCGGGCACGCCGTCGGTGGCCTGGTGGACCACCTGGGCGTCGGTTTCGGTCAGGCCGGTGGCCGAGCCCCGCAGCAGGACCGCCGCGCCGGTCCCTGGCACGCCGCGGACCGTCGCGCCCGGCGCCCCGGCCACCACGTCGGCGTAGCCGTCGCCCGTGACGTCGCCGATCGCGACGGACGCGCCGGCGTTGTCACCGGCCCGGCCGCCGCCCGGGGCGTCGAGCGTGGCGGTGCGGTGGGCGCCGAGGCCGTCCGCGCTGCCGTAGCGGACGTGGACGAAGCCCGCGGCGTCCGAGTACTCGCCCGTGGTGGTCGCCGACGCGGGGACATGGCCGGTGACGAGGTCGGCGTAACCGTCGCCGTCGACGTCGCCGGCGGCCGTCGAGACGGTGGGCGCCTCATTCGTACCGGAGACGTCGCCGCCGGGGTCCGGCAGCCAGACCTCCTGCAACCCGCTGTCGCTCCACGTGTGGACGGCGGTGTGCTGGCAGCCGCCCGTCGTCCCCTCGCAGTTCTCGCCCCCGGTGACGACGAGTTGGGCGCGTCCGGCGCCGGTGAAGTCGGCGGCGGTGAGGGTGCGCGGCTGTATGTAGGCGTTGTAGTTGTGGAAGCGCGCCACGTCGGTGGGCGCCGTGCGGCCCGCCAGGTCGTCGTACGCCCACAGGTTGGTGCGGCTGAGCGTGGCGATCTGCGGGACGCCGTCGCCGTCCAGGTCGGCGACGACGACCTTCTTGCCGTAGTCCTTCTCGGAGGACCACTCGCTGGTGGCGTACGGGCTCGCGAGCGAGATGCCGTCGCCGGTCAGGCCGTCCGGGCCGCCCCACAGCACGGTGAGCGTGCCGTAACTGCTGCTGTACGGCACCGAGTCGCCCGGCGCGCCGATGACGAGGTCGGCGTAACCGTCGGCGTCCAGGTCGCCGCTCGCGTGCGCGGCGCCGAACAGGTGGTGGGAGCGGACGTCACCGGGGACGCCCGGGGAGTTCTGGGTGAAGGTGGTCGAACGGCCGGGCGAGACGCCGTCCGCGGAGCCGTACAGGACGGTGACCGAACCGGCGCTGACGTGACCGTCGACGGGCGCGTGGGGTGTGGCCACGACGAGGTCGGCGACGCCGTCGCCGTTGAAGTCGTCGGGCACGGAGGTGGCCGCGCTCGCCGTGGGGGCGAGGGTCAGCGAGAGGCCCGCGGCCGCCGTGGCGACGGCCAGGGCGGCGGCCAGGGTGCGTGTGCGCAAGATTGCTCCAGTCTCAAGGACAGAAGTGAGGCGTGGGGGGCCGCATGCATGACGGTCGCGGCGCGGTGGGGGTTGTGCCCGGAGCGGCGGGAAACCGGCCGCCCCCGGCAAACAATCACGGCTCGTTCACCGGCGGTTCACGGGTGGAGCGCGGTGGCGGTCGGCGGGGCAGAATTCCCCTGTGGCGACGAGCAGTGAGGGTGCGTACATGGTCCTGCGGTCCGTCCCCGGCGCCCGGCGTCGTCGTACGCGTCTGCTCCGTGGGGTGGCCTCGGGCGGCCTGGCCCTGGCCGGTGTGCTGGTCGCCGGGTGCGGTGCGGGGGCCGGGGCGGCGTCGGAGCCCGAGGTCCGGCGGGACGAGAAGGTGATCCGGCAGTACTTCCCCGAGTTCGGTGACTTCGAGGAGGTCGTGTGGGCCGGTGAGACCCTGGGGGACGATTCCAGGGGCTCGGTGCCCGGGCCCTCGGACGTCCGGGTCTCCGGAGTGGTCCGGCTCGCCGAGTCCGACGCGCGGCGGCTGCGCGGCGCGTACGAGTGGCGGCCCGCGCCGGGGAGCCCGGACGTGCTTCCCGGCATCCGTCCGCACGTCCCCGGCGAGGCGGACTGGCTGACCAGTGAGGGGTTCACCGCCACGGTCACCGGGGGCCGGTACCCCGGCGACTTCCACCTCGACCTTCAGAGGAAGACCCTCGTGTTCGACGCGATGAACCCCACGAAGAAGAACCCGTGAGGTTCCCGCCGCGCACCGCGCTCCCGGTGTGTCAGTGGCGTCCGTTTGAATGGCGGCCATGGACGCGGTGGAGGAGTTTCTGGCGGATGTGCACCGACTGACCGCCCAGGGCGCCGGCCCGCCGGTGTGCGGGAGGCGCGGGCATTCGGCGGGGCATCTGTGCCTGGTACCGCCCGCGGAGACCGGTCTCGAGGAGTTGCAGGAAGCGATCGGCTCGCGGTTCGGGGAACCGCGCCGCCTCGCCACCGGCGGCACCGCCGACCCGGCCGCGAGCGCGCGGACCGGGCTGCCGCTGCTCGCGCCGTTCGGCGAGCGGGTCGTCGAGATGCGGGCATGGGCGTACGGGGACCGGTGGATCGGCTGCGGCACGACACGGACCGGGGACGGCGACGTGCGGCTCGTGGTGCTCGTCGCGGAGCGGGAGGACCCGGCGGCGGGGCTGCCCGAGCCGGCGTCCTGGGTGGACGGGGTCGTCGCGGTCACCGGGTGGGACACGGACCGGGCCCGCACCGTCGACTGGGCGGCGGTCGAGACCCGCCTCGGGACCGGACTGCCGGCCGACTACAAGCGGCTGGCGGAGATCTTCGGCGGAGCGGGCGCCTTCGACGGCTATCTGCAACTCCACGTCCCCGACGCGCCCTTCGACAGCTCGGACATCGTCCGGCACACCGAGTGGCTGGGCGAGTGGGCCCGTACGCGGGGCAGCGACCTGTGGGAGCCGTACCCGGTGTACCCGGCTCCCGGCGGGCTGCTGCAATGGGCGGGCACCGAGCAGGCCGACGGCTTCTACTGGCTCACCGGGGACCCCGACCCCGACAAGTGGCCCGTGCTGGCGAAGGAGGACGTCCCCGACTCGTGGCAACGGTTCGACGGCGCCACCGGGGAGTTCGTCCACCGCCTGCTCACGGACCCGGACCACCCGTTCTCGAGCGCCCGCTGGTTCGACCTCCACTGGTTCCAGAGCTACGGCACCTGAGACGGCGCGCCCGCCCCGGCCCTCGTCCGCCACGGTGGGTGGCGGGCAGCGGGCGGGTTCATGAGCCGCCGTAGAGCCGCCGCAGGTCGACGAGGACGGCCTCGCCCCGTTCCGCTGCCGCGCGCAGCTCAGGGTCGAAGCCCGCGCCGCTGTAGCAGGCGGGTGTGGCGTGGCTGGTGTCCACACCTCTTGCGGCGAGCAGTTCCAGCATGCGGCGCAGGCGTCGCAGGTGCCCGAGGTTCATCACCTTGTTCCACTTCGCCTCGCCCACGGACAGCAGGATGCCCTGGTCCTGGCCGATCGCGCCGTGCACCACGACATCCGCCTCGATGCCGGTGCGGCTCACGGGGTCGGCGACCGTTCCCGAGGAGACCTGGATCGGCATGCCCCCAAACGTGGCGGGGTCCGCGTGCCACTCGGCCCACTCCCGGCACAGCCGCTCGAAGTGCGGCCCGACGACCTTGCTGAGGAACGTGGGACGGCTGTGCTCCCAGACCGTGGCGGCGCCCCGGCGGCGGCTGAGAAGTGCCGTCTGGGGCCGCAGGACGGCGTGGTGGAAGCTGATCAGCGGCTCGGCGACGTGGTACGTGGTGCGGTTGCCCCGGAAGGCGTCGGGCTCGGCGGTCAGCAGACCGCAGTTCCTCAGAACGGTCAGCGGCAGGGAGATGTCCGTGGCCTTGCGGCCCACCGCACTCGCGATGCCACCACTGGTGCGGTTGCCGCTCGCCACCGCGGCCAGGACCGAGTGGTACAGCGACCGGTCGCGCAGGTCCGGCTCCGCGGCGAGCAGGTACGGGGCCTCGCCGTGGATCGGCCGGGCCGGATTGAGCACGGTCCGGCAGACCCAGGCGTCGAAGTCGTCGGGGCCGTCCGGTACGTCGTCGTCGACGAACTCCCGGCGGTAGGCGGGGGTTCCGCCGACGATCGCGTGGACGAGGACCGCCAGCCGCGGATCCCGGATGCCCCAGAACTCGGCGGCCTCCCGGAAGCTGAGGGAGTGGACCACGAGGTCGAGACCGGCGCGGCCGTAGAGCGGGGAGGCCCCGGAGAGCAGCCCGCCCATGAACGACATCGCACTGCCGCACAGCAGGATGCGGGGCCGCTCCTTGCGGTGCCGCTCGGAACGCACACCGATGGCGGCCTGCAGCTGGGACGGGAGGGCGGGGGCGTTGCGCACCAGGTAGGGGAACTCGTCGATCACCACGGGCAGCGGCCGGTCCCTCGCCAGCCCGAAAAGCAGCTCCAGCGCCTCGTCCCAGTTCGCGGGCCGGAGAGCGACGCCGGCTCCGGTGAAGCGCGCGACCGCCTCGCCCAGCAGCCGCAGGGACTCCGCCGCCGACGCTTCGACGGCGGAGTAGTAGAAGCCCTCGGTGGCATCCGCCAGGGCCTGCAGCAGGAAGCTCTTCCCCTGCCGGCGACGGCCGGACACCACCCCGAGCCGGGGCCCCGCCCCCTCAGCTGTGGCGAAGGCGGTCAGCTCGCTCCATTCCCACTCCCGGTCGAACATGTCCGGCGGTCTGGGCAGACTGCGCGCAGCGGACCGGGCCATGGCAGCTCCGTTCTTAGAGACGTACCTCTTAGAGATATACCTCTAAGAACGACGGAGGGTCATTCCGGTCACGTCCTGATCGTGGCGGTGGAGGACCGGCTTCAGGTAGGGCACCAGCGGACCGGTGAGGCGGGTCAGGTCGGCTACCGCCGGGTGCGGCGCCGGTGGAGGTCTTCGGCCGTGTCGAGGATGCGGTCGATGTCGGTGGCGATGCCCGCGTCCGTGGTGTTCAGGTACCGCACGATCGCCGCGCCCGCCGCCGACATGGCGGGGGGAGGAACCGGGACGGTCCGGAAGAGCGGCGGCACTCCGTAGACGTGGCGGAGGACCTCCTCCACGACGAACTCGTTGACCGGCCGCCGCTCGCCCCGGTGCCTGGCCGCGACCTCGTCGCTGAACGCCGCGAGGTCCTCGGCGTCGCACCGGTCGCCCAGTCGCGGCGCGAGGAGCACGGCGACCACCGAGACGAGGAAGTCGTTGAAGGCGATCCTGTCGGCCGGTGAGAGGGCCTCGTCGAGCGCCCTGGCCCTGCGGTCCTTGAGGACGAGGCATCTGATCTGGTCGCGGAACCGTGGTTCTGCACGCATGCCGGCGCCTCCTACTCGACGTGGGTGAAACTCATGAGGACGGCCAGCACGGCGTCCTCGAACGACTCGTACTGACCGAACTCGTCGGAACGGAAGACTCCGTGGGCCCGCACGACGGCGAAGGCGCACCACAGGCCCAGGTGGTGGTCGACGTGGCCGGCGTGGAACGTCTCCCCGTCGTGGTCGAGGACGACGTGGACGGTCTCCTCGCCGGGGCGCGCGTCGGGCCCCGGCCGGAGCGAGAACCTGTGGCGTTCGAGGGACTGCCGGAGCGCCGTGCCGACTTCGGGGATCGTCATGTCGTGCCTCCCTGGTCCTGTGGTGCGGGACGGATCACTTGCCCCGGCGGCGGAGTCCGTCCGCGTGGGCGCGGAGGTTTCCGGGGCCGACGGCCTCGTAGTACCGGCGTGCCTCGCCGGCGAGCCTCGCCCTGGGGGGCCGCGAGGCGGCGAAGTCGGTGAGGACCAGTCCCTGTTCCCCCTCGTCGAGGGCCGCCCACTCTCCGTGGGGCCCGCCGCAGGCCTGGGTGAGGACGTCGAGGCACTGGGCCAGCGCCAGCGGCTCCCTGCCGTCCCAGTCGGCCAGCCATTGCCGGCGCAGCGCCTCGGTGGCGAGGTCCGCGACGGTGGCGTCCCGCGCGGGCGCCGGGCGCACCGGTTCCTCCTCCTCGCCCCCGGGCTGCCGGGACGCGTCGATCCCGAGACGGATGCGCTGCTCCAGCCCGGTCAGCCGTTCCCGTGCCGCACTGTTGCCCCGGCGCGCGGCGAGGGAGTACCAGTACAACGCCTGGTTCTGGTCCCCGTACCGCTCCTCGTGGAGCTGTCCGAGGTGGAGCGGGCCGACCGGGTCGCCGGCTTCGGAGGCTCTCGTGTACCACTGCGCCGCTTCCTGGAGCCTCGAACCGTCCACGGGGCCCGGCTCGATTCCCTGCATCCTCGCCTGGACCCGGCCTTCGGCGATCTGCCCGAGCCGGTTCATCGAGGGCGCGTGTCCGGCTTCGGCCGCCGCGCGGTACATCGCGGTGATCGCGGGCAGTCGCTCGACGCCCTCCTTGGTCTCCCGCCGGTACGCCTCGCGGTAGACGGCGTCCGGATCGGCGCCGGGCTCGGGCGGGGCGTCGGGGGCGTTGTTGCGGGCGAAGACCCAGCCGGCGGCGTGGTCCTCGATGCGACGGCCCGGCTCGGGTCTGCCGTCCTCGACGAGCCGGTCGGCGACCACGCCGAAGATGTGGTCGAAGGTGAGGCCGGCCGGGGCGCCGCGGATGCCCTCGCGCACGGTGTCCACGAGGGTCTTGGTGAAGTACGTCTGCGCGTCGGGGACCTCGTCCTTCTCGTACCAGGAGGTCTCGTACGCGCTGCTGCTCATCAGCACGTACGTGCCGGACACCGGGGGCAGGCGGTCGGCGGAGAGGCGGCCGTGCTCCTCCGTGGCGAGCCCCGCGTAGCAGCAGTCGAGGACAGCGATCTTGACGGTGGCCCGGCTGGCGCGGAACGCGTCCCGCACGGACTCGAACAGCAGGCCGGTGGCGGCCGTGTAGTTCGCGTCGGTCCTGGTGTCGCCCACGGTGAGGCACAGCCGCTCGCGGTGGTCGTAGATCCCGTGTCCGACGTAGTAGAAGAGCGCGACGTCCGTGGCCGCGAGGAGCGCGTCGACGAGCTCGACGTGGGTGGTGCCGAGCGTGGGGCGGTTGGCGAACTCGCTGATGGACTCTTCGGGCCACGGGCCGCACACCGGGTCCCGCAGCAGGTCCCGCATCCGGTGGAAGCTCCGCTCGACCGCGGGGGCCGGCTCGAAGTCCGTGTAGTCCCAGGTGCCCATGAGGACCGCACGCGACCGGGAGTAGTCCCGGCCCGCGGGGTCAGTCACGGCCGAGCAGGCGGTCGGCGGCCTCGATGACCTTCTGGGGGTCGTCGAGGTTCTCACCGGTGACGGTCACGGACCGGTCCCCCCGGGTGAGCTCCACGGTCACCGACGACCGCCGGGACCTGATGAAGGCCGGCAGCGTCCGGATCGCGACGGTGAGCACCGCGGCGGAGGGCACGAGCAACTGCAGCGTCTCGACGACTCCGAGCTCGCCCTCGTCCGGGCCGGAGCGTCTTCGGGTGACGGTCGTTTCGGGGACGGTACGCAGCCGGCGGAACAACGGGCCGACGGCGTCCGGTTCGGAGACCGTCAGGACCACTTCGAACGGTGCCACGGCGGCCTCCGCCACGGTCTCGGGATCCTGTGGAGCGATCGGTTCGGGCATCGGCGTCTCCATGTCGACGGTCCGCTCAGATCTCCACCCGCCGGATGCGGTTGTAGTAGATCCCGACGTCCTCCGGAGCGTGCAGGCGCACGTCCTCGCCGTCGGGGCTCACCATCGAGACCCACCCGGGCGGACCGAAATCGGGTTGTGTGAGGGTGAAGGGACCCTGCCCGTTGATCGCCCACACGGTGCTGCCGAGACCGACGGTGTGGCCGTCCTTCGTGCGATAGCTCGACGTCATGCAGCAGTCGTATCAGCGCTTATGCCGCCTTGCGGCACCTTCACAGGATCTCGACGTACAAGAGGCACGCCTCCGGGGAGAACACGCCGGCCGCGGCTCGGGCTGGTGGAATGGCTGGTTCCCGTTGCGTACCGGTATCACCCGGACACCGGGTGTTCACCGGGGCCGCCGAGGAACGTTGGGTTCCGGCGGGATGCTCCACGGCGTGAGAAGGATTATGGGCATCGTCCTCGCGGTGCTGCTGGTCGGTGGCGTGGTGGCCGCCGTCGTCGCGGGCCGGGACAGCGGGGAGACGGGCACGGCAACGAAGACCGTGCGCATGGTGATCGGGTCGGAGAAGGCCGAGTTCTTCGCCGATCCGGACGTGGTGAAGGCCCTCGCCGCCAAGGGCTACACCGTCGAGGCGGAGACCTCCGGATCCTGGGCCATGGAGGGGCTGGACCTTGAGGGGTACGACCTCGCGTTCCCGTCCAGCCGGGCGCCCGCCGCCGAACTGGCCGAGAAGTACGGGGTGCGGGGGATGCTGCCGCGCCCGTTCTACTCGCCCCTCGTCGTCGTGTCCCGCCGCGCGGCCGCCGAGGTGCTGGCCGGGAACGGGCTGGCCGTGCTCGACGAGAAGGACCCGGGCACGCTGAAGATGGACGCCTACCTCGAGGCGGCCGGGCGCGACCGCACCTGGCAGCAGCTCAAGGGGGCGGGCGGGCACGGGGAACTGACCGGCACGCTGTACATCTCCAGCACCGACCCGGAGACCTCCAACTCCGGCGCGCTGTACCTCGCCGCCGCCTCGTACGTCGCCAACGGGGGCAAGGTGGTGGCGAGCGACGCCGACGTCGGGCGCACCGCTCCCCTGCTGCGCAAGCTGGTCAGCGTCCAGGGCGCCCAGCAGTCGAGCACGGACGCGGCGTTCCGGGACTTCGTCAGCGGGGCCGGCAACCCGCTCGTCCTCGTCTACGAGTCCCAGGTGGCCGCGCTCCTCGACGAGCAGCAGAACGCGGACGACCTCGTCGTCCTCTACCCGGACACCACGGTCAACAGCGACCACACCGTGGTGCCGCTCACCGAGAACGGCCGGGAGCTGGCCGAACTCCTCGGCACGGAACGAACGTTGCGCAAGCTGGCCGTGCGGCACGGCTTCCGTCCGCAGGGTGACGTCGCCGAGTTCGCGGCCGCCGCGGTGGGCCGCACCGCCTATCTCAAGCAGCGACTGACCGGCGTCCGCCAGGCGCCCGTGCCCACCTCCGCGGTGCTGCACGAACTGGCGCGACGGGCGCGCGGATGAAGGGGGACCAGCAGCAGATGAGCAGCACCGACGGTGATTTCGTCCTCACACCGCCCGAGGCCGTGACTCCCGTGCCGCGGGAGAAGGCCGGGGGGCTGGTGCCGGTCGACGAGAAGGTCCGTGCCGACATGGCCGCCAAGGCCGCCTCGTACGTCGGGGGCCTGGCCGCGCTGGACGCCCGCTCGCCCGAGTTCGCCGGGAAGGTCGGCGAGATCACGGCGCTGGGCTCCGGCGAGATGCGCACCGCGACCGCGCAGTCCAACCGCATGCTGGAGCGCACGGTCCGGGGCCTGCCCGGCAAGGGCGGGGACGCACCGGGCAGGGTCGCCGGGTCACTGGTCGAACTGCGGCGTGTGGTCGAGGACCTGGACCCGCGGGACCTGCCCGCGGCCAAGGGCCGCAGGTTCCTCTCCCGGCTGCCCGGCGGCAACAAGCTGCGCGATCACGTCGCCAAGTACGCCTCCGCACAGGGCACCCTGAACGCCGTCGTCGGCGCGCTGCGCGGCGGGCAGGACGAACTGCGGCGCGACAACGCCGCGTTGCAGACGGAGCGGGTCCGGCTCTGGGAGACCATGGGCAAGCTCCAGGAGTACGTGGTGCTGACCGAGGCCCTGGACGCGGCGGTGGAGCGGCACATCGCGGACACGGAGGCCGCCGATCCCGCCCGGGCGGACTCGCTGCGCGCCGACGTCCTCTTCGCCGTCCGGCAGAAGCACCAGGACCTGCTCACCCAGCTGGCGGTGTGCGCGCAGGGCTACCTCGCCATGGACGTCGTACGCCGCAACAACGACGAGCTGATCAAGGGGGTGGACCGGGCGGCCACCACGACCGTGTCGGCGCTGCGGATCTCCGTGATGCTGGCGTCCGCCCTCGACCACCAGAAGAAGGTGGTCGAGCAGGTCAACGCCCTGCGCGGCACCACGGAGGACCTGATCCGGGGCAACGCGGAGATGCTGGCGACGCAGAGCGGGGAGATCCAGCGGATCGCCGCCGACCCCGCCGTCGGGGCGGAGGCCCTGCGCTCCGCGTTCCAGCAGATCTACCGCACCCTCGACACCATCGACACCTACAAGGTGCAGGCGACCGAGGCGATGGCCGCGACGGTGGAGAGCCTGACCTCGGAACTGCGGCACGCGAGCACCTGTCTGGAGCGCAGCCGGTCGCGGGGCGCGCTGGACGGGGGCCTCGGATGAGGCGACGGCACCTGACCGCGCTGCTCGCCGCCGCCGCGGCCCTGCTGACCGCGTGCACCGCCTGCACCGCCCCGCCGGAGAAGGACGACGACCCGTACGCCGCCGCTCCGGGCACGCTCCGGGTGCTGGCCTCCAGCGAGCTGAGCGACATGACGCCGGTGCTGGACCGGGTCGAGAAGGACACCGGTGTCACGATCCGGCCGACCTGGATCGGCACCCTCGACGCCGTGGACATGCTGGCCACAGGGAAGACGGACGGCCGGTACGACGCCGTGTGGCTGTCCTCCAACGACTATCTGCGGCTGCGCCCCCGGGCGGCCGGGAAGGTGGTCTCGGAGACGCCCGTCATGTCCAGCCCGGTGGCCGTGGGCGTCCGGGACACGGTCGTCGAGGAGCTGGGCTGGAAGCCGGCTGACGTCACCTGGTCCGCGATCGAGCGGGCCGTACGGGACGGGCGACTCACCTACGGCATGACCGACCCGACCCGCTCCAACTCCGGTTTCTCCACGCTGATCTCCGTCGCCTCGGCGCTCTCCGGCGCGCAGTCCGCGCTCACCGACGCGGACGTGGCGAAGGCGTCGCCCCGGCTGAAGGAGTTCTTCGAGGGGCAGCGGCTGACCTCGGGTTCCTCGGGCTGGCTGGCCGGCGCCTACCGGCGCCGGGGGGACGTGGACGCGCTCCTCAACTACGAGTCCGTCCTCGAGGGCATCGAGGGACTGACGGTGATCCGCCCGAAGGACGGCGTGGTCACCGCCGACTATCCGCTGTCCTCCCTCGCCTCGACGGACCGGACGACCCGCGACGACGTGCGCCGGGTGACCGAGTCGCTGCGCTCGGAGGCCGTCCAGCGGCTGATCACCGACCGCACGCACCGCCGCCCGGTCGTCGCCTCGGTGCCGCCCGCCGCCGGCCTCGACAGGGACCGGCGGCGCGAACTGCCTTTCCCGGGCAGCCGTTCCGTCGCCGACGGCCTGCTCGACGCCTACGAGAACGAGCTGCGCCGCCCCTCCCGGACGGTGTACGTCCTCGACACCTCCGGCTCGATGGAGGGTGAGCGCCTCGACCGGCTGAAGAAGGCCCTCACCGACCTCACCGGCGACTTCCGCGACCGCGAGGAGGTCACCCTGATGCCGTTCGGCTCGGCGGTGAAGAGGGTGCGCACCCATGTCGTCAGCCCCGCCGACCCCGAACGGGGGCTGTCCGCGATCCGCCGGGACACCGGGGAGCTGCGGGCCGAGGGCGAGACCGCGATCTACACGTCGCTGCGGAAGGCGTACGACCATCTCGGCGGCGACCGGTCCACGTTCACCTCGATCGTGCTGATGACGGACGGCGAGAACACCACGGGCGACGGCGCCGGCGACTTCGACTCCTTCTACCGGGGGCTTTCCGGGGACCGGCGGGCGATCCCCGTCTTCCCGATCCTCTTCGGCGACTCCGACCGGGCGGAACTGGAGCACATTGCCGGCCTGACCGGCGGCCGGCTCTTCGACGGGCAGGGCTCGCTGGACGGCGCGTTCGAGGAGATCCGTGGCTACCAGTAGGGCGATGGCGTACCTGGAGTCCCGCAAGAACCTCGCCGGGAGCGCGGGCGGCGTCGCGGGGCTGGTGCTGACGTTCACGGGCGTGGCGGGGCCGTACTGGCCGGTCGTGGTGGCCGGGCTGTACGGGGCGGGCGCGCTGATCGCCCCGCCGGAGCGTCCCGCGCCGCCCGCCTTCCCCGGCCCGTCCGCCCAGCTCGACGAGGTGCGCGCCGACCTCGCCGCCTTGCGGGCCTATCTGGACGACGTCGACCTGCCGCCGGACGCCGCCGCCGAACTCGGCTCCCTGACGGAGCTGCTGGCCGCGCTGCTCGACCCCGGCTGGAGCGGCGAACTGCTCGCGCAGGACCCGGAGGGCGTGCACGTGCTGTCCCGTACGGTCCGCCGGGACCTGCCGGAGGCCGTCGACAGCTACGTACGGACCCGGTGGTGGACCCGGATGGCGCCCGGCGGCACCTCCCCCGAGGGCCATCTCGTGCGTCAGCTCGGCCTCCTGCGCACGGAGGCCGAGCGTCTCGCGGAGGTCCTGCGCGAGACGGAGTCCCGCCGCCAGGAGTCCCACACCCGCTACCTGGAGGACCGGGGCCCGGCCCCGGACGGCGGCATCGGCACCTGACTCCGGCCACCGGGGCGGTGACCACCGTCGGACGGGACCCCGGACGACTCCGGGTCACCGCCCCGCGGCCCCACCGGCCGGTCCTCCGGGGGCCCGGTGCGGAGCGGGGCCGCCGACGCTCAGTACGGCTCGACCAGGACGTGGGCGGCGCCCGGCACGCCGATCTTCAGGAGGTCGTCCTCCTCCGGGGTGGTCTCCCCGCCCGTCTCCTGCTTGAGCACCGCGCGCGACAGGGCCTGCACCCACAGGGCACGGGGCCGGCGCCGCTCCTCCCACGCGGCGAGGGCCGCCGGTACGCCGTCGTGCGCGTCCAGCGACTCGGCGAGGACGACCGCGTCCTCGACGGCCATCGCCGCGCCCTGCGCCAGCTGCGGGGCGCTCGCGTGGGCCGCGTCACCGGCCAGCGCCACCCGGCCCACGTGCCACGGCGCTTCCACCGTCACCTGGGAGATCCTGGAGTACACCACGGCCGCCGGGTCGGTGGCCGTGGTCAGCGCCTCGGCGACGGGCCCGGAGAACATCGTCAGCCGCTCGGCGAGCTGCTCGTGCGCACGCTCCGGGTCCGGCCGGAAGTCCTCGGCCTCCGCGAACACCGCGCCGAGGTACATCGAGTCGTCCGTGATCGGGGTGAGCAGCGCCTTCGCCTCCTTTCCGGCGGTGGCCATCACCACGCCCCGCACCTGGGGCAGGCGCGGCACCGTGACCCGCCAGTTGGCGAAGCCGGTGTACTCCGGGGTGTAGCGGTCGCCGTACAGGCGGGTGCGCAGCGGGGAGCCGATGCCGTCGAAGCCGACCACCAGGTCCCAGCGGCCCGACGAGCCGTCCGAGAGGGTGACGTCGACGCCCGCGCCGTCGTCGGTGAGTTCGGTGACGGTGGCGGAGAACCGGATCTTCGCGCCGGCCGCCGTCGCTGCGGCGCCGAGCACCCGCGCGAGCGCCGGGCGGGGGATGCCGTTGCCGGCGGGAGCGTCGCCCATGCGGGGCTGCGGGATGCGGGCCAGGGCGTTGCCGGCCGGGTCGGCGATGGTGAGGACCTCCCACGGGAACCCGGCCGCGAGGCAGTCGTCGAGCACGCTTATCTCGCGCATGACGTGCAGCGCGTTGGAGGGCTGGATGATGCCCACGCCGAGCGCCTCCAGCTCGCCGCGGAGTTCGGCGATCTCCACGGTGTGGCCGCGCCGGGCCAGCGCGATGGCGAGGGTCAGCCCGCCGATGCCGCCGCCGTGGACGAGGACGCGCAGCTGTGAGGCCATGTCAGGGTCTCCGGGAGTAGGTCGGTGAAGGGGGCGCGGGTCAGGCGGCCGGGGCGTTCAGCCGGGCCAGGTGGTCGACCAGGGCGAGCAGCGTCTCCTTGCCGTACGCGCGCTCCCTGACGTCGCCGATCAGCAGCGGCACATGCGGGTCGAGGTCGAGGGCGGCCCTGATCTCGTCGGGCGTACGGGTGTTGCGGCCGTGGAAGCAGTTGATGGCCACCACGAACGGGATGCGCCGGCTCTCGAAGAAGTCGATGGAGGCGAAACTGCTGTCCAGACGCCGGGTGTCGGCGATGACCACACCGCCGAGCGCGCCATGGACCAGGTCGTTCCACATGAACCAGAAGCGTTCCTGGCCCGGAGTGCCGAAGAGGTACACGACCAGGTCGTCGTTGATCGTGATGCGTCCGAAGTCCAGCGCGACGGTGGTGGTCTCCTTGTCCCCGACCCCGGCGAGGTCGTCGACGCCGATGCCGGCCTTCGTCATGTACTCCTCGGTGTGCAGCGGCGGGACCTCGCTGACCGCGCCCACCAGGGTGGTCTTGCCGACGCCGAATCCGCCCGCGACGAGGATCTTGAGGGCGGCGGGCGCCGCCTGACTGGTGATCATGGTTTCTACAGTCTCCGGAGTCCGTCACGTACGGCGGCCAGCAGGCTCGGGTCGATGCCGCCCGCCGCCCAGGCCACCGTGATCGGCGCCCGCGCGGCGAGCAGGCCCTGGCCGACGAGGTCGGCCAGCAGGATCTTGGTCACCGACACGGCGAGGTCGAGATCGGCGGCGACCTCGGCGACGGCCGCGGGCCGGCGGCAGCGTTCCAGGATCCTGCGGTGTTCCGGCTGGAGCCTGCCCGGCCGCACGGGCGCCCCGTGCTCGTCGCGTGGGTCCTCCACGGTCGTGAGCACGGTGATGAGGGTGAGGTCGTCGCGTGCGGGAGCCGTGCGGCCGCGGGTGATGGTGTACGGGCGCACCATGCTCTCCGCGCCGTCCTCACCCGCGTCCTCGGGCTCCCATCCCGGGTTCACGCGTCGGTTCCCTGCCCCGTGCCGAAGGCGTCGAACCCGGAGCGGGCCGCCGTGCCGAGCTTCTGCCCGACCTGCTGCACGAGGTTGTGCATGGCGAGCGACATCACCTCCGCGTCGACCTCCTGGGAGGCCACCACGGCGAGGTGGGTGCCCTGGCCGGCGGTGATGACGAAGAGCCACAGGTCGGCGAGTTCGACGATGACCTGGTGGACGACACCGCCGTCGAAGAGCTGCCCCACGCCGCGGGCGAGGCTCTGCTGGCCGGTGCTGATGGCGGCCAGCCGCTCGGCGTCCGCGCGCGGGATGCTCTGCGAGTGGCTGACGACCAGGCCGTCGTCGGACAGCAGGACCGCGCTCCTGGTCCCGGCGACCGAGTCCACGAGGCCGTCGAGCAGCCAGTCCAGGTCCTGGTGGGTCGCGGTGGTACGTGTCATGACTCTTCTTCTCTCGTCGGGTGGCCGGGGGCGCTGGATTCGGGCGGTGTCGGGGTCCGCCCCTCACGGGCGGCGCGCGACCGGCGCTGGAACGCGCCGATCGTCGCCCCGGCACGGCGCGGTACGGGGCGCAGCATCGGATCGTCCTGCCAGCGGGGAGGCCGCCGGGGCAGCGGGGTCCCGGCCGCGGGGTCGACCCGCAGCTCGTCGACCAGGCTGGCCTGACGGACCCGCCGCGGAAGCGGGGCATCGTCCTCGGTCAGCCCGGACTCACCCCCGTCCGCACCGGCCCGCTCCCGGCCCCCGCCGGGAACGTCGGCCCCACCCGGCCGGACCACCTCCGCCCCAAGGCCGGCACCGTGCGCCGCACCGGACCCGCCGTGCGACGGCCAGTCGTCCCCCGGCGCGGACGCGCCGCCGGTGCCGTGCGCCGGAGCGGACCCGTGGGGTGCGGTGGTGTGCGACGGTCGGTCGTCCGGGGGTGTCGGGGCGTCGTCGCGGCCGTGGGCCGGAGCGGACCCGCCGAACGCCCCGCCGTGCGACGGCCAGTCGTCTCCCGGCGCGGACGCGCCGCCGGTGCCGGGGACGTGCGGGCCGGTGGGCCGGGAGTCGTCGCGGGCGTCCGGTGCCGGCGAAGGTGCGGGGTGCGGCTCGCGGGAGGCGGCCGGGATCAGTGCCGTGACGTCGGCCATCGCCCGACCCTGCACCCGTACGGGCAGCGGCTCCCCGGCGTCCCGCGCGGGCTCGGGGGCGGGCACCGCGACCGGGCCGCGCTGCGGGGCGGGGACGATGAGTTCCGCCGGGACGAGGACGACCACCCGCGTACCGCCGAACGCGGAGGCGCGGAACTCCACCCGCAGCCCGTACTGGTGCGTCAGACGCGCGACCACGTGCAGGCCCAGGCGGATGTCGTCGGAGTGGGCCAGCACGTCGAGCCGCTGCGGGCCGGACATCAGCGCGTTGGCCGCGGCCAGCGCCTCCTCCTCCATGCCCAGGCCCCGGTCCTCGATCTCGACGGCCAATCCACGGCTCACCTCGGCCGCCCTGACCTCGACCGGGCTCGGCGGGCGGGAGAACGTGAGCGCGTTCTCGACGAGTTCGGCCAGCACATGGGCGACCGGCCCGACGGCCCGCGCCGCGAGCCAGTGCCCGCCCTCCTCCTCCAGCACCACCCGCCGGTAGTCCTGCACCTCGCCCTGCGCCGCACGCATCACGTCCAGCAGGGCGACCGGCTCGCGCCACCGCCGGTGCGGGGTGCCGCCGGCGAGGATGACCAGGTTCTCCTCGTACCGCCGCAGCCGGGCGGTGAGGTGGTCGAGGTCGAAGAGGCCGTCGAGGACCTCTGGGTCCTCGTGGCGGCGCTCCATCTCGTCGAGCTTCTTCAGCTGCTGGCCGATCAGCTGCTGGGTGCGGCGGGCGATGCGCTGCAGCAGCCGCTCGAACCCGCGGTGCTGGTCGGCCTGTTGGACCGCGGCCCGCAGGGCGCTGGTGCGGGCGAGGTTGAGCGCGGAGCCGAGCCGGGACAGTTCGTCGCCGGGGCGGTCGGCCCCGTGCTGCGGGATGGCCTTCGCCTCGGCCTCCACGTCGATCCGCTCGCCCCGCGCGAGCCGCTCGACGACCTCGGGCAGCGCCGCCTCCAGCATCTCGGCCTGCTCCTGCAGAGCGCCGATGCGCAGACGCAGACCGCGGGTGAAGCGCCATGTCATCCAGATGACGGCGAGGACGGCGGCGAGGCCGACGAGGGTGACGAGCACCATCCTGAACAGCAGCGCCATCACGCTGTCCTTGCCCTGCTCGTCCACCAGCGCCGTGCGGTGCTCGAGGAGTTCCTCGAGGCCCGGGGTGAGCGCATCCACCGCGCCGCGCCAGGTCTCCCGGTCGTCGTCCAGGGTGATCCGGCCGCCCGCGCCGGGCTCGCCCGCGCCCAGCACCCGCTCCTCCACCGCGGTCTTGTCCTTCCACGCCGCGCTGCCGGTGATCCGCTGCCACATGGCGCGTTCGTCGGCGGACAGCCTGGGCGCGACCTTCACCGTGCCCAGGAACGACTGCGCCTCGACCGCCTCCCGGACCTGCCGGAACTCTCCTGTGGTCAGCGTGCCCGCGCCCCAGCCGCGGGCCAGCAGCGCGTCCGAGCGGGAGATCATCTCCTTGGTCCAGAACAGGTCGACGAGCGGCTGGGCGAGCACGGTGATCCGGCCGTTGTCGACCTGGCTGAGGGAGGTGAACAGCTCCAGGTCCACGGCGATCAGGTCGGTGTAGTACCGGTAGACCGCGGTCTGCTGGTCCTCGTCGCCGCTGTCGACCAGGGTGCGCTGCGCGGGCAGCCGGTCGATCGCCGTACGCGCCTCGCCGACCGCCTCCCTGATCTGCCGGGGCGCTCCCCCGGCCGAGGACAGGTCGTCCGACAGCGTCCTGAAGACGTCCACCGCCTTGTCGGTCGACGCCCGTTGCCGTGCCAGCTCCTCGGCCGCCCCGTCCTGCCCGGCGAGCACCTCGGCGCTGAGGCGGCGTTCCTCCTGGAGGTTGTAGTAGACGATGTTCGACGGGTTTCCGGCCTTCTCGGCCAGCAGGCCCTGGTCCGCCTGCCGCTGGAAGTCGAGGTAGGTCTGACCGCTGGTGACTGCCCACAGCACGATCAGCGCGATGCCGGGGACGAAGGCCAGGACGAGGAGCGCCGTCCGCAGCGACACTCTCGTCGAGATGGGCTGTCTTGCACGCGAGGGCAGGGCGAACTCCTCAGGGCGAACCGGCTGCACGACCGGGCTGTCGGTATCAGATGTAGATGCCGCGCGCATATTAATCACAATGCGCGTTCGGTCACCCACGTGGGGATGACGTCGGACACCGCTCCTTCACCTCGCCGCCGCCCTCCCGGAGGGGGCGGCAACGGCCGAGCGCTCCAGCCGGCCGTGGTCGGCCTGCTGGAGCGCTCGGTCACCCGTCGGCCCGTTCGTGAAAGCCCGCCGGGGCGGGCCGAGCCAGGGGGAGGCGGGCCGGGGCGCGGTCACCTCGGCGTCCGTCGGGGCGGACGGACGGCGGTGACGGGCCCCCAACCCGCACGCCGTTGTGCGGGGTCCCACCGGTGTGTTCCGCGGCCGGTCGTGGCGTGACGATCGCTGGTCAGGGCATCCCCATCCCGACCGGCCGCGGGGTCTGTGCGGGCGTCAGCCCAGGCGCTGCACCAGCGCGTCGTACTGGTCCCACAGCTCCTTGGGCGTGTGGTCGCCGAAGGTGTTGAGGTGGCCGGGGACCAGGGAGGCCTCCTCGCGCCACACGTCCTTGTCGACGGTGAGCAGGAAGTCCAGGTCGGCGTCGGAGAGGTCCAGGCCGTCGGTGTCGAGCGCGGCCTTGGCCGGGAGCACGCCGATCGGGGTCTCGACGCCCTCCGCCTTGCCGTCCAGGCGCTCCACGATCCACTTCAGGACGCGGGAGTTCTCGCCGAAGCCGGGCCAGACGAACTTGCCCTCGTCGTTCTTGCGGAACCAGTTGACGTAGTAGATCTTCGGCAGCTTGGACTGGTCCTTGTCCTTGGCGACGTCGATCCAGTGGGCCATGTAGTCGCCCATGTTGTAGCCGCAGAACGGCAGCATGGCGAACGGGTCGCGGCGCAGCTCGCCGACCTTGCCCTCGGCGGCGGCGGTCTTCTCGGAGGCCACGTTGGCGCCGAGGAAGACGCCGTGGTTCCAGTCGAAGGACTCGGTGACCAGCGGTACGGCGCTGGCGCGGCGGCCGCCGAAGAGGATCGCGGAGATCGGCACACCCTTGGGGTCCTCCCACTCCGGCGCGATGATCGGGCACTGCGCGGCGGGGGTGGTGAAGCGGGCGTTGGGGTGGGCGGCGGGCGTGCCGGACTCGGGGGTCCAGTCGTTGCCCTTCCAGTCGGTGAGGTGGGCCGGGGTCTCCTCGGTCATGCCCTCCCACCAGACGTCGCCGTCGTCGGTGAGGGCGACGTTGGTGAAGACGGAGTTGCCCCAGAGGGTCTTCATGGCGTTGGCGTTGGTGTGCTCGCCGGTGCCGGGGGCGACGCCGAAGAAGCCGGCCTCGGGGTTGATGGCGTAGAGGCGGCCGTCCTCGCCGAAGCGCATCCAGGCGATGTCGTCGCCGATCGTCTCGACCGTCCAGCCGGAGATGGTGGGCTCCAGCATGGCGAGGTTGGTCTTGCCGCAGGCCGACGGGAAGGCCGCGGCGACGTACTTCGACTCACCGGTGGGCGGGGTGAGCTTCAGGATGAGCATGTGCTCGGCGAGCCAGCCCTCGTCGCGGGCCATGACGGAGGCGATGCGCAGGGCGTAGCACTTCTTGCCGAGCAGGGCGTTGCCGCCGTAGCCGGAACCGAAGGACCAGATCTCGCGGTCCTCGGGGAAGTGGGAGATGTACTTGGTCTGGTTGCAGGGCCAGGGGACGTCCTCCTGACCGGCCTCCAGCGGGGCGCCGACCGAGTGCACGGCCTTGACGAAGAAGCCGTCGGAGCCGAGCTCGTCCAGGACCGGGCGGCCCATGCGGGTCATGGTGCGCATGGAGACGGCGACGTACGCGGAGTCGGTGATCTCGACGCCGATGGCGGACAGCGGCGAGCCGAGCGGGCCCATGCAGAAGGGCACGACGTACATGGTGCGGCCCCTCATCGAGCCGCGGAAGACGCCCTTGCCGCCGCTGAAGATCTCCCGCATCTCGGCGGGGGCCTTCCAGTGGTTGGTCGGGCCGGCGTCCTCCTCCTTCTCGGAGCAGATGAAGGTCCGGTCCTCGACGCGGGCGACGTCGGTGGGGTCGGAGGCCGCGTAGTAGGAGTGCGGGCGCTTGACCGGGTCGAGTTTCCGGAAGGTGCCCTTGGCGACGAGCTCCTCGCACAGGCGCTCGTACTCGGCCTCCGAACCGTCGCACCAGACCACGTTGTCCGGCTGTGTCAGCTCTGCGATCTCGTTGACCCAGGAGATCAGTCCCTGGTGGGTGGTGAGGACGCCGGGTTCCGCGATGTCGCGCGCCACGTTTGCTCCTAAATGAGGGGTTTTGTGTTGGGAGGCCCCGTGGGGGCTGCGACCCGGATGCTTCTCGGTGTGATCGTTGGCGCTCATCCGGTGTCGACCGCACTCATTTGATCATCCGACGTGAGCGCCCATCTGTCCAGAGGGCCGCACAGGTGAGCAACGTGACGCTGACCACGGCATTCCGTGCGGCTTTACGCGCACGTTGAGCAGACCTGACGATTTCTTTGCGTGACCTTCCGGCGGCGTGGCGTGAGAGGATGGCCACTCCGGGGACCCAATACCTCCCGGGGATCCGTAACTTACGGCTCCGTAGGTACGATGCGAGGCATGACTGCGTTCGCCCCCGACGCCTCCGCGAATCCGCCGGCCGACGGCCCCGGACCGGTGGCGACCTCCCTGCCCCATCCGGTCAAACCCAAGCTCCGCGGCTGGCTGCACCTCGGCATGTTCCCCGCCGCCCTGGTCGCCGGGCTGGTACTGACCGCCTTCGCCGACTCCACCCGGGGACGCCTCGCCTGCGCGGTCTACGCGCTGACCGCGTGCCTGCTGTTCGGCGTGAGCGCGCTCTACCACCGGGGAGACTGGAGTCCCCGCATGGACGGGGTGCTGCGCCGCCTCGACCACGCGAACATCTTCCTGATCATCGCGGGCACCTACACCCCGCTGACGATCCTGCTGCTGCCGCACTCCAAGGGCCGCTGGCTGCTGTGGGGCATCTGGGCGGCGGCCGCCGCCGGGATAGTGTTCCGGGTCTTCTGGGTCGGCGCCCCTCGCTGGCTGTACACGCCCTGCTACATCGCGATGGGCTGGGCGGCCGTCTTCTTCCTGCCCGACTTCATGCGCACGGGCGGCATCGCCGTCCTCGTCCTGGTGGTCGTGGGCGGACTGCTCTACAGCGCGGGCGGAGTGATCTACGGCATCAAGAAGCCCAACCCGTCACCGCGCTGGTTCGGCTTCCACGAGGTCTTCCACTTGTTCACGCTGGCCGCCTTCATCGCCCACTACGTGGGCATCTCCCTGGTGGCCTACCAGCACGGATAAATGACCGGAGCGCCCTTCACCCGGCATGGCATCCTGGCCGGGTGAACGGTCCCGAGATCCACGTCGAGTTCGCCCCCGAGCTGCTGCTCTTCGTCCCGCGGGCACGCCCCACCGGCGCCACGAAGGCCGCCACCGACGGAGTCTCCAGCCTGGGTCATGTCGTCGAGTCCCTCGGCGTCCCGCTGACCGAGGTCGGCGCGCTGCTCGTGGACGGGCGCGAGGTGCCGGCGGCGCACGTCCCGGAGGCGGGCGAGTCGGTGACCGTGCGGGCCGTCGCGCATCCGCAGCGGGTGCCGGGCGCGCCGCTGCGGTTCCTGCTCGACGTGCACCTCGGGACGCTGGCCCGCCGGCTGAGGCTGCTGGGCGTGGACACGGCGTACGAGTCGACGGACATCGGCGATCCGGCGCTGGCCGCGCGGTCGGCGGCGGAGCAGCGGGTCATGCTCAGCCGGGACCGGGGGCTGCTGCGGCGGCGGGAGCTGTGGGCGGGGGCGTTCGTCTACAGCACACGGCCGGAGGAGCAACTCACGTACGTGCTGGACCGGTTCCAGCCCGAGCTGCGGCCGTGGAGCCGTTGCACGGCCTGCAACGGGCTGCTGCGCAAGGCCAGCAAGGAGGACGTCGCCGACCAGCTGAAGGGCGGCACGCACCGCACGTACGACGTCTTCGCGCAGTGCGCGGAGTGCGGGCGCGCCTACTGGAAGGGCGCCCACCACGACCAGCTCGTCGCGATCGTGGAACGAGCGGTGGCCTCCCGCCCCGCCCCCCACTGAAACCAACGACTCGACTCCCCTGACGGAATCACGGCCACCCGCCGGAACGGGTACCCCCAAGGGGTACCCACCCGAGCGCGGGGTCAGTCGCTGAGGGTTGTCCGGAGGTGGGCGGGGTCGGTGGTCGGGGCGTCGCACGTGAAGTCGCGGCAGACGTAGGCGGCCGCTTCGCCCTGGACCAGCGGACGGCCGGCGAGCAGCGGGAACTCGTCGCTCTCCGGTGTTCCGACGGCGACCACCGCGCCGGGCGCGGTGCCGAGCAGCGCCGTCCGGTGCAGGGCCGCCGTGGCCGGGTCGTCGAGCGCCGGACCGACCACCGCGATCTCCCGCGGCCCGTCCATCAGCGCCTCCGCGACCGCGAGCCCCCACCCGATGAACCGCGGGACACGCGGGCCGAGCGCCTTCACCACACCCAGCGCCCGTTCGGCGGCGGTGCGGTGCGCCGCGCTGCCGGTGTGCGCGGAGTAGCTCAGCAGGGCGCCCGCGGCGGCCGACCAGCCGGACGGGGCCGCGTTGTCGGTCGGGTCCTGCGGACGCCGGATGAGCCGCTCCGCGTCGGACGCCGTGTCGTACAGGGCGCCCGACTCCGGATCGGCGAAGCGGGCCCGCACATGGTCGAGCAGCAGCCCGGCGAACTCCAGCCACACGCCCTCGCCCGTCACCGACGCCAGCGCCAGGAAGCCCTCGGCGACATCGGCGTAGTCCTCCAGCACCCCCGCGTTGGCGCCGGCCCGGCCGTCCCTGCTGGTGCGGGCGATACGGGCCTGCTCGTCCAGGTGCAGCCGGACCAGCAGGTCACCGGCGGCGACGGCGGCCTCCGTCAGGTCCGGCCGGTCGAAATAGGCCCCGGTCTCGGCGAGCGCCGCGATCGCGAGGCCGTTCCAGGCGGCGACCACCTTGTCGTCCCGGCCGGGCGCGGGCCGCGCGGAGCGCGCCGCGAGCAGCCGCTCCCGGACGCCGTCGATCCGCCCGGCGTCGAACACCTCGTCCAGCTGCGGCAGTTGCAGCACCGAGGCGCCCTCCTCGAAGGTGCCCTCCTCGGTCACCCCGAAGTACCGCGCGGCGAGTTCCGCGTCGTCGTCCCCGAGGACCTCACGCAGCTGCGCGGGCGTCCACACGTAGTACGCGCCCTCGACGGTGCGGCCCGTGCCGTCGTCGCTGTCGGCATCCAGCGCGGACGCGAACCCGCCCTCGGGAGTGCGCAGTTCGCGGACCATGAAGTCGGCGGTCTCCAGCGCCACCCGGCGCGCGAGCTCACTGCCCGTGGCCCGCCACAGGTGCGCGTAGACCCGGCACAGCAGCGCGTTGTCGTAGAGCATCTTCTCGAAGTGCGGCACGGTCCAGTCACGGTCCACCGAGTACCGCGCGAAGCCGCCGCCGAGCTGGTCGTAGAGCCCGCCGCGCGCCATGCGCTCGCAGGTGTCCACCGCCATCTGCAGCGCGCCCTCGGCGCCGGTGCGGGCGTGGTGGCGCAGCAGGAACTCCAGCACCATCGACGGAGGGAACTTCGGCGCCCCGCCGAACCCGCCGCGCTGCGGGTCGTACTCCCTGGTCAGCCCCAGCAGCGCCTGCGCGAGTTCCTGCTCGCCCGGCACCCGGTCGTCGCCGTAGGACAGCTCCCGGCCGGCCAGGTCCCGGGTGATCTTCCCGGCGACCTCGTCGACCTCGCCGCGCCGCTCCGCCCACGCCTGGTGGACGCCCTGGAGGACCTGCCGGAAGGACGGCATGCCGTGCCGCGGGTCGGGCGGGAAGTACGTGCCGAAGTAGAACGGCTCGGCGTCCGGCGTGAGGAACACGGTCATCGGCCAGCCGCCCTGCCCGGTCGCCGCCTGCACGGCCTCCATGTAGACGGCGTCGACGTCGGGGCGCTCCTCGCGGTCCACCTTGACGCTGACGAAGTGCGCGTTCATGTCGTCGGCGGTGGCCTGGTCCTCGAAGGACTCGTGCGCCATGACGTGGCACCAGTGGCAGCTCGAGTAGCCGACGCTCAGCAGCACCGGCACATCGCGCCGGCGCGCCTCGGCGAAGGCCTCCTCGGACCAGGACCACCAGTCGACGGGGTTGTCGGCGTGCTGAAGCAGATAAGGCGAGGTCATACCAGCCAACCGGTTCATGCGACCCAGCCTCTCACAGTGCCTGACGTGGCCCGTGAAACCCTGACGAGCCCGTCCCGCTCGGCCGAATTGCACTTATGGGCCATCACGTGGGGGGGCGGCTCCTTAACCTCAGATTCGGGTGGAACTCCTCCCGGCGTTCCTTCGAATCGGGCAGCCCGGCACCTCGGAACAGTAGGCTGGGCGCAACAGCGCCGGACCTGCCGAGGCCCCTCGAAGGAGGTACACCATGTCCGCCGAGATGGTGGCGCCTGCGTGGATGCATACGCAGATCAGCGCGGAGCAGTACGACTCCTGGTCCGAGGAGCAGTGCGCCGGCATCGAGATCGTGGACGGGATGGTCGTCGTGAGCCCGAGCGCCTCGAAAAGGCACAACCGGCTGGCCCGCATCCTGGCCAATGCCATGGACGCCGCTGCGGGACCGGACTGGAACGCAGACACGGACTTCGACGTCCGCCTACAGGACGTTCCGCTCACCAACCGCCGTCCGGACGTCATCGTCTACCGGGCAGAGACCATCGACCTCACTCCCACCCGCCCCGAGCACGTACTCCTGGTCGTCGAGGTCGTGTCGCCCGGTTCGGAGACCACGGACCGGATCGTGAAGGTCGACCAGTACGCCAAGGCCGGCATCCCCTTCTACTGGCGGGTCGAACAGGCCGCCACCGGCGTCCCAATCATCTACACGTACGTTCTCGATCCCGCCACCAAGGCATACAGGGACGGCGAGATGTTCACCGGCACGGTGAAGACCAATACACCTTTCTCCATCACGGTCGATCTTGGGCTCTTGTAAGGCACCGAGAAGTCGCCCCGCTATCGACGCTTGACCGTCAGCGCCCACATCACGGTGCTTCGAGGATCAATCGGGACATTGTTTAACTGTGGACTACATTGCACCACGTGCGGATGCCACTCCAGCTCGTACGCGATCGTTCAGCAATTTCCGGTCAAGAACTACTCAAGGGCACGCGGACGTACGCCCCACAAGGCAGCCGTCCAAGAAGCGAGCCAAGTCTTGGTATCCAGTTGCGGTTCATCAACGTTAACGGGCTGACGTCACCGTCGGCGGCGATACAAGAGGACACGGGAAACTAGGCCGATCCTCACGAGTCGAGTGCAGAAACTCGTGTGATGAGTATGGCCGTGCGGGAGAGGCATCCCGCACGGCCATGCCGGTTCGGACAAGACACAGGCAGGTGGTGATCCCATGCCGGCTGCCGCTCCAGGGCGGTGGCGGTGAAGCCGCATTGCGCCTTCGAGGCTGTACAAGCCTGGGCTCGCTACCCCTCACTCGGTGTCGATGTCGGCCTCACCGACCTCCTTGTCGGCCGACTTGATACCCAGACTCTCGATGAACTGCTTCTCCCGCGCCGCTAGTTCCTGCTGCCGGACGAGGATGAACTCGGTGAACTCGTCGGCCTTGAGGTGCTCGATGGACGCAAGGCTGACTCCGTGCGAGTCCAGGATGTCGGTGCGCCCGTCCTCCGCGAGCCTGATGAGCGCCTGCCGGATCGACACGCCCGGCGGCGTCGTCATGACGATCCGGTTGGCAGGACTGGAAGCCTCAGGGACCCCGCTCTGGGTGATCACGTGTCGATAGGTCTCACTGTGCGCCGTCGCAAGCTGTTCCAGCACGTTGGCGGTACCGCCGTCGAGGTTCTTCCGGTCCGGGAACGTCTGCAGGTCCCAGAGGAGGTAGGCGCGCACGCGCGCGCTGCGCAGGTCGAAGCGTTCGGGGAAGGAACGGGCCCGCTCAGCGGAGTAGCTGAGCCCACCCTCGCCCCGGGCGAAGGCCTTCACCTCTTTGATGAAGTTCCGGACCTGGGTGGTGGTGGACCCGGCGAAGGTGCCCGCCAGGGACGTGGTCCAGAACCAGTGCCGGAGCTTGACCCGCTGCTCCGCTTCGACTTTGTCGGAGAAGTGGAAGAAGACGGCGAGCAGCATGATCTGGATGTTGTAGGGAACCAGGCGAGCCAGCGGGACCTGGACCTCCTGCCGTAGGAACTCGACCACCTGCTGAAGGATCAGGTCGGTGTCCTCCACCGCGGTCATGAGCTGGCCCTGGACCTTGCGGGCCATCGTCTCCCAGGATGTGTCCCGCTGCACGTCCTCCTCGCCAGACAGCGCGAGGACGGTCTGGAAGATCGTCATGATCGGGATCTCGCCGAAGCCCGAAGCGGCGATCCGCCCCTTGATCTCCTCCATCTTGTCGCTGAGCGTCTCCGAGCCGATGGTCCCGTAGGTCAGTGCGGAGACCATCTGGTCGGGACGCATCTTCTGACCGCTGCTGTTGATTCTGGAGAAGACCTCGATGGCCTGCTGGAGAGTGCCGCCCTCCATACGCACCACGGAGACCTTGTAATTCTTCACCCGCTTCGCGATGCGCTCGCTCTCCTTGGTGAGGCGGTCGGCCTCCTCACGGGAGTGGGAGACGTCGGACAGCGTCCGTGCATATTCGAGGAAGTCCAGGGTCCCCAGTACGGACCGCATGGGCAGGAAGTGGCTGGGCACCGGCTCGCCGCTCTTCCAGTGGCGGTAGCGCACGCCGTCGTGTTCCGACCGGACGAGCGGCCGGTAGACCCACCACATCCAGTCCTCCTGACGCACGGACCGCGGGGCCTCGGCCGAGCGATGGAGGACGCCGAAGAGCGTTGAGAGCCGCTGGTGACCGTCCAAGACATAAGCGACCTTCGCCCCTTCCGGTGCCGGCGGAATCCTTCGCCCACCGATGGTGTCGAGGCTTTCGAGCGGCATGGTGGTCTCCCAGATGAGCAGGCTGCCCATCGGGTAGCCGCGCTCCATGCTGTCGAAGAGCTGGAGCATCTGCTCGGGGCGCCACAGGAACGGACGCTGGAACTTCGGCACCCGCAGCTCGCCCTGCGCGATCCGCTCCAGGACCTGCTCCAAGAAGTGGACCTCCGGCACTACGGAGATATCTTTGACCACCTCGATGTCTCCCATGCTCAGATCACGCCCCGAATCGTTTCGAACATCGATCGCAATTCCTGTTTCGCTCCAGGGCCCAGGCCGTCCAGGTCCCGCTCCGATATGCCGCCGCGCTTCACCTCTTGGAGGAACAGATCCGGCAAGTCCGTCCCGAATCCCTCCTGCAGGGTGATGAGATCCTGCTCCGCCACTTCGTCGTACAGATCACCGTGGCGCGGCGGGATGACGTAGGTGGTTCCGGCCTTCCCGGAGTGGCGCCCCTTTTGGTCGGCACCCTTCTGCGGCTTCCCTTTGAACCCGTGCTTCATGTCGAAGTGGGCACGCTGCTCGGACGAGAAGGTCTTGAGGGATTCCAGGCGCTTGGCCATGGAGGACATTCCGACCGTCTTCTTCGGCTGCCGGGCCAGGACCCGGTTGGGAATGTAGTTCTCCATCTCCCGGAAGCTGAGGACGTGCGCCCTCACACCTTGGCGGGCCGCGGTTTCGGCCTTCTCATGATTGCCGGTCCGGTCCGTGGGGTGAAAGCTGTCGCTGTCGATGACGAGGACCACACGCTTGGTACGGCAGAACTGCGCGGCATGGTCGACGGCGTGCCGGGTCGCCCCATCCTTGCCACCTCCGTTATACACGCCGAGGCGGCTGCCCTCCTTGGCGTCGACGACGTCCTCGCAGCCGAGCAGGCGTGCAAGCGCCTCAATCATCTGCCAGTCGTAGATCGCGTTCTCCACGACCAGCACGGCCGGTCGCTCCAGGTCGCGGATGTCCGCCGCGAGCGTCTCGCCGGCCACCCTGACCACGCCCGTGGTCCCCATTTGCGGCGCCCAGGCCTGCGCCATGCTCGCCTTCTGCGCGAGCAGCAGGTAGCTCTGCGCCAGGACCGGGAGGTGACGCACCAGGAACGTATGGACGGCGTCCACATCATGCGGGGAGATCGCCCACTCGTGCCGCGCCTCCCTGAAGAACGCGATCAGCTTCAATATGAGCTCCGCGTTCTCGTCACCCTGATGGTCCTTCAACAGGTCGACGGGAATCTCAACGCGCATCGTCGATCCGATTCGCCTGCGCGTCCGCGAGGGCGCGCACCTCCTCGAAGTCCTCCGCGAAGACCCCCCGCGGCCAGTAGTCGAGGTTGCCGAGGGCGTCCACCTCGATCTTCCGCAGGGTGGCGGCCCCCTCGGCCTGCTCGACGAAGTAGATCCTCACGTCCTCCGGCGCCAGCTTCCGCTCCGCGACCCGTCGGCGCAGCCTGAGGAGGAAATTCTCGCTGTGCGTCTCCACCAGGAAGCGCACCTGCGACCCCTGCACGGCTTCGACGTAGAGATCGGCAATCGCGGCGTGCGCCGAAGGATGGAGATGGAGTTCGGGCTCCTCCACGATCTCGATCACCGGCCCGGCGGGCGGTTCCACGCGGTCCGCGGCCCGCTGGATCACTATCGGCAGGAACTGGACCACACCGGTGCCGACGTCGTCGATGTGGACGACGAGATCGGGGTCGCGCAGGGAACGCAGCTTGGGGATGTACATCCCGGAGCCGACGTCGGTGACTTCGAGGCGCCACCCGGGCAAGATGCTTTCCAGCAGGGTGTTCACCTCACGGCCAATCAGACCGCGCCCGTACACCTCGTCCGCGGCGAGCATGCCGAGCGCCCTCTCACCCCTATAGCCGACGCTGCCCAGGCTTCTGGCCGGAGACCGGAAGAAACGCTTCGGGCTCTTCCTAAACGGACCCAGATACCGGATCTCGTCGAGGCCTTCCCGAATGAGCCCAGTGACGCCGCTGACACCGCCGACGGAGTCCGGCCAGTCGGCCGGATCGGGCAGCAGCCCGCGAAATCCGACTTTGGCCTCCTGGCCGTCGACAAGATACGCGCGCTTCTCCGGGGAGTAGGCGTCGATGCCGGGGATCCAGGAGAAGTTCGCGACCTCCGCCCTGCAGGAGAGCTGCACCGAGGAGACCAGTTGCATTCCCTGGTTGGCGATGTTCTGAACCTCGGCGGTGGCACTGACGGTCTCGCCGTCCTCGCGCCCGATCGACGCTCCCAGGCGAATGTGCCCATGGGGCGACGAGCCGTGGATCAGATCGGCGAACGAAGGAGTGAAGCCCTGGATCAGGTCCAGGTCCAGAGGGTACGGGGAGTCGCCGCGGATACCGAGGGAAAGGAGCGGGAGCGCTCGCACGACCGCACTCTTGCCGGAATTGTTCCGGCCCAGCACCACGGTGATCCTTCCAAGCTCCACCTCCTGTCTCTCCCTGAAGCAGCGATAGTTCTCCAGCGAGAACCGTTCCAACGACACCTGGGCTCCCGTTCGGTCAAACCATGTCTGGCGAGGCCGTGCCGACCTCAGCGAACACCGCTCCAGCGGCGCGCCGGCTCAGCCGCGGCCATACTCTCAGACGGTGGAAGACGGCACCCTAGTTTCGCTCTTCCAGCTCCGGATATGCCCGACCTGCCTCGGAGTTCCAGCTATCTGGCGAGACCGTCAGCCTCCACACAACAATCCTCCCCTGGGCAGCAGAGGTGCTCCGCGCGGCTGTGGGCCTGAGCGCCAGGAAGTGCAGCCAGCCGGTCAGCTTTCCCCGGGCCGCGGACTACTCGGTTTGCGGGTTCACTGGCACCAGTGGCAGCTCGAGTAGCCGACGCTCAGCAGCACCGGCACATCGCGCCGGCGCGCCTCGGCGAAGGCCTCCTCGGACCAGGACCACCAGTCGACGGGGTTGTCGGCGTGCTGGAGGAGGTAGGGGGACGTGGCCTGCGCTAGTCGGTTCGCCATGCGTCCATCCTCGCGCACCCGGCCGCGCCCCGGGGAACAGGCGACGCCGCGGCCGCCCCCGTGTCCCCCGGGCACGCCGCTACGGCCTGCGGGCCTCGACGACCCGCTGCTCCGCCGTCTCGACCTCGAAGCGCGCGGCGGGGTCGCCCCCCGCACGCCGTACGGCGCCGCGCACCAGGGCGAGGTAGAAGAGGGCCGGGGCACACGGGGTCCACCGCTCGGCCGGCTCGCCGGCCATGAAGCCGAGCACGGACTCGGGATCCGCGGGCACGAACTCGAAGCGGTCGTGCTCCCACTTGTCGGTGACGCCGCGGCTCCAGCGCAGCCGCAGGGTGTCCTCGTCCAGGCCGGGCAGCACCGCGCGGAAGAACGCCGCCCACTGGTGGTTGTCCAGGTCCAGGCCGAAGCCGAGGAGCTCCAGGTCCAGCTCGTCGGTGGCGTGCACGGCCAGCTCCTCGAACAGGGCACGGCGGGCCACCGCGTGCAGGCTGATCGGGCTGCCGTCCTCGGGCAGGTCGTGCTTGCGGGCCATGCCCTCGTTGGCGGAGGAGTTCCAGCGGCTGCTGTTGGGCCCGGCCACATGGGCGCTGCGCCGGGAGAACAGCATCTTGCCGTCCCTGCCGGTCTCCAGCGCCACGTTGACCCCGAAGCTGCAGTTCATCCACGCCGGGGCGTGGACCGGGTCCTCGCTCTCCAGGTACTGCTTGCGCAGGGTCAGACCGTTGCGCTGCTTGCGTTCCAGGTTGAGGGAGGTGGTGAGGAAGTCGTAGTAGTCGGCGTCCTGCAGGGTGAGAGTGACGACGGGTTCCTCGGCCAGGTGGGTGCGGGTCACGACGACCCGCTCCACGGCGAAGCGGTCGTTGTTCCAGCGGTGCGGCAGGCCGAGGGCCTCCTTGCGCCGCTCCTCCTCCTGGACGGCGTGCCGCCAGCCGCCGATCTCCTCCGGGAACTCCACCCGCGTCCCGCGGTACTTGACGCGTATGTCGGCCTCGCGGATGGGACGGGTTCCGTCACCCTCGAAGATATGACAGCCGGTTTCCCTGCCGATCACCGTGAACCTGTCCCGACGCATTATCAACACCCTTTTCAGTAAGCTTCGTTGAAGCAGGTAACTGGCTGCAGGACCTCGTCATGATACGGAGTGATGTGGGCGTTCACCTGGCGTTGGTCAAGTCCGCACGGCGGTCCTCCTCCCTGGTGGGCACCGTGGCCGTGTCCGACTACGCGCATCCCGACCCGGACACCCGTCGGCGGCTGCGGCTGCGGAACGTGGCGGAGGTGCGCGGCCGGTTCACCCGGGTGGCGCAGGGCTCGCTGGGCTTCGGGGAGAGCGTCCGCGTCGACGGGGCGGGAGCCGGACGCAGGCGGCTGTGGGAGGGGCTGGAGGACTTCCTGGCCCACGACGCCGAGCGGAAGATCCTCTACTGGACGGGGCACGGGGTCCACCGCGGGGACGACGGCTACTTCCTCGCCTGCGCCGACTCCTGGGAGGACGGCCGCTTCGCCCCGGAGCGCGCCCTCGCCCTGACCGATCTCGTGGACCGGCTGCTGCACCCCGAGTGCGAGACCGACACCCTGCTGGTCGTCGACGCCTGCTCCTCCCACGGCGGCCACCTCTCCGACGCCCTGCGCCACGCGCTGCGCCTGGAGCGGGAGAGCGTGGAGCGGGCGCGGCAGAGTCGGCGCACCGGATTCGTCGTCGTCGGCACCTCGGGGTTCGAGGCCGACGTCCCCGAGGGGCGCTGGGTGGGGTGGCTGGAGGAGGCGCTGGCCAAGCCGGACTTCGTGGCCCCCGACCACGCCCGCCCCTTCGAACCCTCCGCCCTCTATCTGCCCCTGCCGTACCTGCTGGACGGGGTGGACGCGGTGGCCGCGGCCTCCGGACTCGACGAGACCGCGCAGCGCCCCGGCCACACGGAGATCCGGTCGCTGCCGAACAGCTTCCTGGACAACCCCCACTTCCAGGACGGCGAACGGCGGGTGCACACCCCCGCGGTGCTGACGGGACGCCAGTCGTGGGAGGCGGCGGCGCAGTTCGGGGTCGAGGAGGGCGGCCACCTCAGCCGTCACTTCGCGGGCAGGCACCGGGCCCTGGGCAGGGTGGTGCGCTGGATGGACACCCACCCGAGGGGGCTCCTCGCCGTGACGGGTCTCGCGGGGACGGGCAAGACGGCCCTGCTCGGCCGGCTCGCCCTCACCTCGCTGCCGGAATGGCGGGAGACCCTCGGCCCGGAGGTCGACCCGTCGACGCTGCCGCGTCCCGGCACCGTCCACGCCGCCCTGAGCTGCAAGGGCCAGTCGCTGCACTCGCTGGTCACCGCCCTGTGGACGGTCCTGTCACCCCTGGAGGGCATGGCTGCGCCGCCCGCCGGACCGGTCACCCCGGAGCAGTGCCGCACGGCGGTCGACGCCCTCGTCTCCCGGGCGGGCTCGCTGAACCTGCTCTTCGACGCGCTCGACGAGGCGCTCCCGGACCAGGCCCACGACATCGCGCGGCACCTGCTGAACCCGCTGTCGGAACTGTGGGGCGTACGGGTGGTCGTCGGCACACGGCCGCAGCCCCGCAGACGCTCCGCGGCGCCCTCGGAGGAGGAGTCGCTGCTGTCCACCCTGGACCAGAGCGTGGAGCCGGTGCTGCTGGGCGACGACGAGGAGGCGAGGTCGAGCATCGCGGCGATGACCCGGTCCGTGCTCGGCACGGAGGGCTCCCCGTACCGGGGGCCGGAGCGGGAGGCCGACCGGGTGTGGACCGCGGGCCTCGTCGCGTCCGGCAGCCAGGGTTCGTTCCTGGTGGCCCGTCTCGCCGCGACGGAGCTCGCCCGCCGGCCGCTGATCGCCACCGAGGCGGAACTGTCGTCGTGGATGGCGTCCGGCGGCATGGACCTGCACCGCCGCCTCGCCGAGGAGGTCGGCCACCTCTCCTCGCAGCGGGGAGCGGAGCGGGCGCACGAGGTCCTGCGCCCGCTGGCGGTCATCCAGGGCCGCGGACTGGCCCCGGGCCGCACCTGGCTCTCCCTCGCCAACGCGTTACGGGACCCGGACCGTACCGAGCTGACCCTCGGTGACCTGCGGCAGGTGTGCCGCAGCGCCAACGGCGGCATCATCGCCTCCCAGACCGCCCCGCACGGCGGAGGGACGGCCTACCACCTGGCCCACCCCAGCTACGGGGAGTTCTTCCTCACCGGCGCCGGACTCGACGTACGGGCCGCCCACCGCAGGGTGGTGACGGCGCTGCGCGCGCAGGCGGGGGACGGCTGGGCGGGCGCGGACCCCTACACCCTCGACTACCTGGGGGCGCACGCCGCCCAGGTCGGGCCGGAGGAGCTGCGGGGCCTCTTCGAGGACGTCGGCTTCCTGCTGCGCACCGACCCGGACGTGATGCTGCCGCCGGCCGCCGCGCTGGCCCGGGACTGCGACGGGGCGGCGCTCTACGGGCGGGTGGGGGACGCCTTCCGTGACCTGTCCTCCCCGGTGGCCCGCCGGGCGCTGCTGCGGGCCACCGCCTTCGTCAGCCACCGGGACGCGGCCTACCGGGCGCTGGACGGCGAGGGGTTCCTGCCGTGGCAGGAGTACTGGACCGACATGCCGCCCGACCCCCTGGAATGGCGCCGCGCGGCCCCGCTGGGCGGGGCGCGGACGCTGAGCTGGCGGGCCGGCACGGGGGCGGCGGAACCGGTGGCCGGGGGCACGCTGACCGCCGGCGGGCGCGGGGAGATCCTGGTCCTGCACCCGGAGTCGGGCAAACGGCTGCTGACCCGGCGGACCGGGGAGACGTCCGGCGAGCGCGGGAACGCCCTCACCGAGGTGCGCGAGGTGGGCGCCGGACCGCACTGGACCACCGTCGCCCGCGACGACCGGGCCGTCTACTTCTGGCGCTCCGGCTCCCGGCTGCCCGACCACGTCTACCGCTGGGGCGGGGCCGTGGGCGCCCTGGCCGCCGCCGAACGGGCCTCGGAGACGGTCGTGCTGGCGGCCGACGGGCAGCGGATGTGGATGTGGTCCTGGAAGGGCGGCCTGCGCCGGCCCGGCACCCCGCTGACGGACATCCGCATGATGGACGCCGAGCGGCTCGCCGCGCTCCCCATGGGCCCCCGCCTGTTCGCCCTGGTCGCCGGGGACCGGGCCGCGCTGCTCGAGGTCGACCGCGGCACCGCCGGCTCCGGCGGGCTGCTCGCCGGGAAACTGGACCTCGACGCGCTCGGGGCGCCCGCGCTGGCCGCCGCGGCGACCGCCGCGCCGGTGTCCGCGCCCGGCGGCGCGCGGCACGGCTGGATCGCGGTCGCCGACGGGAGCCAAGTACGGGTCTGGCGCTGCCGCACGGACGACTCGGCGCCCCTCGCGCCGCCGGCCGTGGAACTCGTCCGGCGGTTCGACTCCCCGGCGCGCGGGCTCGTCTTCGGACGCCACGGGGACGACCTGCTCCTCGCCGGCTACGAAGGGGTCACCGTGCGGGTCTGGGCCGTCGAGGACCCCGGACGGGAAGCGGCGTTCCGGATGACCGCGCCCCGCGATCAGGCGATGGCGTTCGAACCCGGCGGACAGGGACTGCTCGCCGTGGCCGACGGCGCCGACATCCGCATGCTCGACGTGGGTCCCGCCCTCACGGCCGGGCGCGGCACACGGCGGCGCCCCAGCAACCAGAGACCCGTGGTCGCCCTGGCCGGGGCGCCGGACGGGCCGCCGCTGCTGTGCCGCACCCGGGGCGACCGGATCCTGGTGTCCCGGCCCGGCGCCGGCGCCCCGGCGGACGCCCCGGCCACCGTGCTCACCCACCGGAAGCCGGTGACCGCCGTCGACGCGGTGTACGCGGCGGGCGCCTGGTTCGTGGTCGCGGCGGCGGAACGCACCGTACGGCTGTGGCGTCTGTCCGCCGACCTGACCGCCGGGAGGCACCACGACCTCACGCTCGGCGGGGACGCCGGGGAGGAGGTCCCCTCCCTCGGTCTCGTCGTCGACGGCGCCGCGACCCGGCTGCGCGTCTACGTGCCGGACGAGGGGCGCATCGTCCACGGGGACATGCCCGTTGACGCGTCCCGCGGCTGGCGCACCGGGGAGCCGACCCCGGCGGGCCTGCGCTGTTGCTCCCTCGACGCCCGGTCCATGCGGGACGGGACGTACTGGCTGGCCGCCGACGTCGGTGACGAGATCCGGCTGTGGGAGCACGACGGGGAGCGCCCGCGGCTCGCACACCGGGTGCCGGACGTGTTCCCCGCCCATCTGGCGCTCGGAGAGCTGTACGACCCGGAGGACGAGGAGTCCTTCCCGTTGCTGGCCTGGGTGGACGGCGGGGTCCACGTGAAGGACTGCTCGGCCGGGTACGCCAAGCCGCCGGAGCGGCTGCCGGGCGAGTTCCCCGCGGTGACCTCGCTGGTGTTCGCGGGCCCTCCGGAGCGGCCCGTGCTGCTGGTCTGCGGTGAGTGGACGGCGCCGCGCGTGTGGGACGTGCGGGCCAGGGCGTGGCTGCACGGGGAGGGCGTCCCGTGGCGCGGCTACACCGTGCACGCGGTGGACGCCGCGCCGGATCCGCGGGGCCTGGTGGTGGCGCTCCAGGGGAACGACCGGTGCGATCTGATCCGGCTGCCGCACGCGTTCTTCGCGCCGGACCCCGCCCGCCCGTGACGACACGTACGACACCTACGGCCAGTGCGACTCGGGAGGGCGCAGATGGAGCACGACCTCGTGGTCTTCGTACCCGGATTCCTCGGCAGCCGGCTGACCAGGGCCGGGCGTGACCTGTGGGGCGAGGCCGGCGACGCCCTGCTCCGGTCCCGGCCCTCCTCCGCCGCGCTGGCGGAGCTGGCCCTTCCGCCGGGTCTCGGTGACGCGCCGCCCGGGGAGCCGCACCGGGTGGCGGCCGACGCGCTGAGCACGGCCCCGGACGCGATGCCGGGGCTGCTCTCCTCCATGGGCCATCCCGACATCCGGGCGGCGCTCGGTGATCCGGCCGAGGACCAGTTCGTCCCCTTCGCGTACGACTGGCGCCTGTCCCACCGGCTGATCGCCGAACGGCTGAGGACCCGGGTGGAGCGGGAGCTCGCCCGGTGGGGCGAGCGGGTCGGCGCGCACTACCCGGACCGCCCGGACGACCCGAGGGTCGTCCTCGTCTGCCACTCGACGGGCGGCCTGGCCGGCCGGTACTACCTGGAGTGCCTGGGCGGCCGGGAGTCGGCCAGGGCCCTGGTCACCCTGGGCACGCCCCACCAGGGCTTCGCCCGGGCCGTCCGGCTGCTGACCGGCCACGCCGTCGCGGACGGCGCGGGCCCGCTCAACGAGGTGCTGCGCGACTTCGCCCTCGGCCTGCCGTCGGTGGCGCAGATGCTGCCGTACTACGACGCCGTCCGGGTCTCGGGGAAGAGCCGCCGGCGGACCCTCACCGACCGCCGGTACCCCGTCCCCGGCCTGCCCGGCGCACTCGTCGAGGACGCCTTCGCGTTCCACAGGGAGTTCCTCGGCGCGCGCGAGGCGCACCGGCGCACCGACGCCGGCGGCCGGCTCCCGTACGGCGTGCACTGCGTGGCGGGCACCGCCCACCCGACGGTCCACTCCCTCGGGCTCTCGTCCGACGGGCTGCGCCTCGCGGCGGAGAGCGACGTGCTCGGGCCCGGCGACGGGACGGTCCCGCGGGAGTCCGCCGTCGCGGAGTGGGCCCTGGAGGACCGGGACGACGTGCTGTGGACGGAGGTCCGGCACGCCGACTTGGCGGGCGCCGCGGCCGTCGGGGCGAGGCTCTCCGCCATCAGGAGGGGCCTCCCGGCGAGCGCCATGCTCGCCGGGGACGAGGGGATCACCCTGCACGCCCCCTCGGAGGCCGTCGCCGGCCGGCCGTTCGAGGCCTCCGTCCTGGGCGTCAACCTGGCGGACCGCAGACTGCGGGCCGTCATGCGGCGCATCGGAAGCCGGGCCGGGGACGAGGTGGTCTTCGCCCCCGACCCGACGGGCCGGTTCCGGGCGGAGCTGAGAGGAGGGCCGGGGAGATGGCTGGTGGAGGCGAGGGTCGAGGGGCCGAACGGCGCCGACCGGAGGGTCATCACCCTCTACAGCGCATGAGTCCCGTCCCCGGCGTCACCCCGACGGCCACAGGAGGATGACCATCACTTCGCCCTCGTCCGAAGCGCCCGACTGGCCGCAGTGCGCGCACGAGGCCGACGGCCGGCGCTGCCGCGGCCGGCCGGTCGAACCGTACGCCGCCTGCCTCGCCCACATCGGCGTGGACCGGCGCGCCGGTCACCTGGCCGCGCTGGAGCCCGGCGCCGGACTCGACCTCCGGGGCACGCCGTTCACCCGGGACCTGCTGACCGAACTGCTCGCCGCGCTCACCGATCCGGCGACGGGACGACACCGCCTGGGCCCCGCCGACTTCGAGGAGGCGGAGTTCAGCGGTGACGCGCAGTTCGCCCGGGTGGACTTCACGGGTGACGTCTCCTTCGACGGGGCGGCGTTCGGCGGCGGCGCCTACTTCACCGGCGCCAGGTTCGAGGCGGACCTCGGCTTCGTGGGGGCGACCGTCGCCCGGAACGTCTGGCTCGACGGCGTGGAGTGCGGCGGCGGCGTCTGTTTCAACAAGACCCGGATCGACGGCGAACTCCGGCTCGAGACCGGGACGATCACCAAGAGCGCCGTGTTCCGGGGACTGGTCGTGGGGGGTGACGCGACCTTCAGCGGCATCGAGTTCATCGAGCCGGCCGTCTTCATGGAGACGGAGATCAACGGCACGGCATGGTTCGACGGGGCCCTGTTCCGGAGCGACGTGCGCTTCGACGGGGCGAGGATCGCGGGCAAGGCGTGGTTCGACGGGGCGGAGTTCCACCACGACGCCCGCTTCGACTCGGCGACGCTAAGCGAGGACGTCTCGTTCAACGGCACGCGCTTCGTCGAGGGCGCCGCCTTCCCCGGGGCGACGATCGGCGGCGACGTCGAGTTCGGCGGCAACGAGATCGGCGGCGACGTCACCTTCCGGAAGGCGACCTTCCAGCGCACGACGGTGCTGGGCCCGCTGGTGTTCCCCCGGCTGCTGGACCTGTCCGACGCGGAGTTCCAGTCCGCGGTGACGATCGAGGCGGCGGTCGGGACCCTGCACTGCCGGAGGACTCGCTGGAGCTCCACGGCGGCGCTCCGGCTCCGCCATGCCGAGGTCGACGTCAGCGACGCCGTGCTGCAGTTCCCGGTGAGCATCGCCGGCCGGTCCCACCCGTTCGTCGCGGACGGGCGGGAGCTGGAGGTGCCGGAGCTCTCCGACGCCCCTGTGCGCGTCGCCTCCCTGCGGGGCGCGGACGCCGCCCACCTGGTCCTGACCGACGTGGACCTGACCGGCTGCCAGTTCGTGGAGACGGTCCACCTCGACCAGCTGAGACTGGACGGACGCTGCCCGCTCGCGTCGCCGCCCCCCGGGCTGCGCCGGATCGGCCGGCGGCCGGTCCGCTGGACCCGCCGCAGGACCCTGGCCGAGGAACACCACTGGCGCGCGGAACGGCAGGGCGCGGACGGATGGACGAGGGCGCCTGGTAACACGGACGTATGGGGACCGGCGGCGCTGGCGCCGGTGTACCGGCAACTGCGCAAAGCCCTGGAGGACGGCAAGGACGAGCCGGGAGCGGCCGACTTCTACTACGGCGAGATGGAGATGCGCCGCCTCGACCCCGACACGCCGCCGGGCGAACGGGCCCTCCTCGCCCTGTACTGGGCGGCGTCCGGATACGGCCTGCGGGCGACGCGGGCGCTCGGCTGGCTGCTCCTGGCCGTCGTCGCCACCGTGCTGGCGATGATGCTGTGGGGCCTGCCCCAGGACGACCCCGAGCCGGTGAGCACCGGGACGGTCACCGGCAGCCGCGTCACCATGACCACGGACAAGCCCGACCCGGTCAACCCGCAGGGCTCGTACGGCAGTCGGCTGTCGTCCGAGCGGTTCGAGAAGTCGCTGCGGGTCGTCATCAACTCCGTGGTCTTCCGGTCCTCCGGGCAGGAGCTCACCACGGCGGGCACCTACGTCGAGATGGCCTCCCGCGTCGCCGAGCCGGCGCTGCTCGGACTCGCCGTCCTCGCGGTCCGCAGCCGGGTGAAGCGGTAGCGCCGGCACGCCCGTTGATCGTCGCCCCCTCGCGCTGACGGCCCGCACGAAGGACACTCGTGGGCATGGGAGTTGCCGCCGGAGGGGGACATGTCATGCGGGACAGTCATCGGTCGGACGCCGAGCGGCTGTTGGCGCGGGCCGTGGAGGAGGAGGTGCGCCGGTCGGGCGGGCGCACGGACGGCAAGGTGCTGCTGGCACGGGCGCGCGGGGCGCTCGACGCGATGGCCTCGACGTCCGCCGAGGAGTACGAGGCGTACACCCGCGCCCTCGACGAGGCGGAGGCCGGGCAGCTCACCTTCCGGCAGCGTTACGCCCGCGAGGGTGCCGGTACGCCGCTGCTCGTCGCCGGGGTGGCCGGGGTGGCCGCCGTCGTCGCCGACGTGGCGCTCGGCACGGGCACCGGCACGGCCCTCGGCGCGGGGGTGACCGTCGGCGTCGTCGGGGCGGCGGCGACCGTGGTGAAGGTGGCAGGCGCGCATGTCCCGGCCGCCCATCACCGGGCGGGCGCGGTGAGCCAGCCGGGCGGGCCGGAACAGCTGCGGCTGCAGTGGCTCACGGCCCTGGAGGTGCGCGGGATCCGCCCGTTCCTGGACCAGCAGCGGGTGCTGACCGCGTCCACCGGTCCGAAGAAGGCGGGGCCCCGGCTGCGCGGCGCCGACAAGAGCGCGGCGGCCCGCGGGCGCAGTGTGCTGGAGCAGTCCTTCGGGCAACTGCCCGAACCGCTGGGCCCGTTCGCGGGGCGGCGGCAGGAGATGGCGCGGATCCGGCAGTGGGTGCAGTCGGCCCGGGCGAGCACCGAGACCCAGCCGACGGTGGTCGTGCTGCACGGGGCGTCCGGCAGCGGCCGCACGACCCTGGCACTGCACGCCACCCACGACCTGAAGGACCACTTCCGCGGCGCCTGCGTCGTCGATCTGCGCGGCGACAGCCCCGGCGAGCCCCCGCTGTCCACCCGCGACGCGCTGCTGCACCTGCTGAACCGGCTCGGCGCGCCCCGCGAACAGCTGCTGTTCCGTGAGCGCTCCTCCCCCGACCAGCAGGTCAGGCGGCTGAGCGAGCTGTACCACCAGCATCTGACCGGGATGCCGGTCACCGTCGTCCTGGACGACGCCTCCGACCCGCAGCAGGTCCGCACGCTGATCCCGGAGCGGTCCGACAGCCTGGTCCTGGTCACCTCCCGCGCGCCCCTGGGCCTGCCCGACGACCTGCCGGCCCGGGTGTACCAGCTGCCCGTGGAGCCGCTGGACCCGGCCGGCGCGGAGGAACTCCTCTCCGCCGCCGCACAGGACTCCTCGGGCCCCTACGACGCCGACTCCGCCGAGCGGGTGCGGGAGCTGTGCGGCGGGCTGCCGCTGGCGCTGCGGATCGCCGGGGCCGCCCTCGGCCCGCGCTCCCCGCTCGTCCTCGCCGCCGACCTGGGCGCCTACGGGCCGGTCGAGCCCGTGGAGCGCGCCCTGTGGCTGCGCTACACCGACCAGCCGGAGACCGTACGGCGGCTGCTGCGCCGGCTGGCCCTGGCCGGCCGGGCCTCGCTGGGCGCGGCCGCGGCGGCCGCGCTGCTCGCCACCGACGAGGCCGAGGCGACCCGGCACCTGACCGCGCTGAACCGCGCCGGGCTGATCGACCGCGTACGGCACAGCCGCTACCGGCTGCACGACCTGGTCCGCGCCTTCGCGCTGGCCCGGCTCCTCGACGAGGAGGACCCGGCCGAGCGCACGGCGGCGCAGGAGCGGCTGATCGTCAACTACGCCGAGCTGGCCGACTCGGTGCTGCGGCTGGTCGACGGCAACATGTCGACCCGCTCGGACCGCTTCAGCCCGTACGGCTTCACCTCGCTGGACGAGGCACTGCGCTGGCTGGACGACGAGTCCAGCTTCATCACGGCGGCGCTGCGGCACGCGGAGGGCGTCGACCGGCGTGCGGTGCTGAACCTGCTCGGCGCGCTGTGCGACTACTGCCTGCTGCGCGGCGACCTCTACCGGCTCGGGGAGATCAACGAGCTGGCGCAGGCCGTGGACGAGGGGCTGCTGGTCCGCTCGGTGCAGTGGCGCACCGGTATCGCGGCACGTCAGCTCGGCGAGCTGGACAAGGCGCGGACCACGCTGACGTCGGTGGTGGACCTGTACCGGGAGGCGCAGCACCACGCGGGCGCGGCGCGGGCGCTGACCTCGCTCGGCATCACCCTGCACCACCAGGGCAACCTGACGGAGGCGTCGGCGAAGCTCCGGGAGTCGCTGGATCTGCAGGCGGCTCCCGAGCTGGCCACGGACCGCGCCTGGACCATGCACGCGCTGGCGGCCGTCGAACGGGACCGGGCCCGGCTGTCCGAGGCACTGGACCTGCTGACCGAGTCACTGGTGCTGCACCGCGCGGGCGAGTCCGTGCACGGGCAGGCGTGGGCGCACTTCCAGCTCGGCCAGCTCAACCTGCGCAGGGGCGACGTCCCGCGCGCCGAGAGCGAGCTGCGCACCGCCCTGGAACTGTACGGCCGCACCCGCGACGCCCGCGGCGAGGCGTGGGCGCTGACCGAGCTGGCGCGGGCCCGGCTGGTGGATGGGGACGCCGGCCCCGCCGTGGAGGACCTGCGGCGGGCCGCCGCCCGGCACCGCGACAACGAGGACGCGCGGGGCGAGGCGTGGACCCTGTACTACCTCGGGCAGGCGCTGGAGGAGACCGGGGACCTGGACCGGGCCGTGCGCGAGCTGGAACGGGCCCGCACGATGTTCTCCCGGATGCGGGACGTCTACGGGCTGGCCTGCGCCCGGCACCACTCGGCCCGGGTGACCCGCGACCAGCGGGCGGCCCGGACGGGGTCGCTGCGGAACTCCGGGTTCGCCCGCCAGCTCCTGGTCGACGCCCGCGCCGACTTCCAGCGGATCGGGGTGGCGCACGGCGAGGCGTGGACGTGTCTGGAGCTGGCGGTCGTCGACGCGGGCAACGCGCGCACCCAGCAGGCGCTGGCGCTGTGCGACGAGGCAGTGACGCTGTTCGCGTCCTACGGCGACCGGCGCGGCGAGGACTGGGCGCGCTTCCTGCGCTGCACGCTGCTGCCGTACGCGGCACCGGGCGGCACGGAGGTCGGTACGGCGGTGGCGCAGGAGGAGCTCTCCCAGCTGGGCCGCGCCGGGCACGCCACCCGGGACGGCAAGCTGGCCGACTGCGTCGAGGCGTACCAGCTCCTCCTGGAGCGCGGCGTCACCCTGGAATCAGGCTGGCAGGCCTGGCACCTGGGCATGACCCCCACCCGCCACGCCCGAGAGGTAATGGGCGTCCCCATAACCGAACCCACCTGACCCCACCCCCGCCCTCCGCGGGCAGTCGTGCCGCAGGGCGATGGGGGTACCTCCCGCTCGAGCGAAGCCGAGAGTGGGGGAGGGTGGGCGCGACGGCACCCCGGAAGCGCCGGGCTGCGCAACCTCCCCCGGCCCACACCGACACGTCGCGCCGACGCACCGCACGGCCCTCCGGACCCCCCGGAGGGCCGCCCGCCTCAGCCCTCAGCCCCGCTTCTCGGCGCCCGCCACCTCGGCACCCTCACGCCCGCCACGGCCCCCGGGGTCCTCGGACTCCGGGAAGTCCACCCGCCCCATGTGCCGGTTCATCGACTTCATCAGCCCCCACACCGCCAGAGCCATCACCGCGAACACGATGAAACCGAGGACACCGGGAGTGACCTTGTCCTCGTCGAGCTCCTTGGCCAGAGGAACCAGGTGGGTCATTGCCAAACTTGCGCTTGCGCTCATATCAGGCATTGTCCCGGATGCCCGCGAAGAGGTCGTCCTCGGGGAGGGAGGTATCGACGAGAGACTTCGCGAGCTCGTACTCCTCCGTCGGCCAGACCTCCCGCTGGAGGTCCATCGGCACCCGGAACCAGCCCCCGTCGGGATCGATCTGCGTGGCGTGCGCGATCAGCGCCTTGTCACGGATCTCGAAGAAGTCCGCGCAGGGCACGTGCGTGGTGAGCGTGCGCTCCTTGCGCTCGAACTCGCTCCACCGCTTCAGCCAGTCCCCGTACGGCGACTCCAGGCCCCGGTCGAGCATCGCCTGGTGCAGCGCCTCGGTGCGCGGCCGGTTGAAGCCCTGGTTGTAGTACACCTTCACCGGCTGGTACGCCGGGCCGTACTCCTCCTCCGGGTACTTCGCGGTGTCGGCCGCGCCCTCGAAGGCCACCATCGTGATCTTGTGGGTCATGATGTGGTCGGGGTGCGGGTACCCCCCGTTCTCGTCGTACGTGGTGATCACCTGGGGGCGGAACGCGCGGATCCTGCGCACCAGCTCACCGGCGGCCTTGTCCACGTCCTCCAGCGCGAAGCAGCCGTCCGGCAGCGGCGGCAGCGGGTCGCCCTCGGGCAGCCCGGAGTCGACGAACCCGAGCCACTCCTGCTTCACCCCGAGGATCTCCCGGGCCTCGTCCATCTCCTTCTTGCGCACCTCGTGGATGTGTTCCTCGATGTACGCGTCCCCCTGCAGTTTCGGGTTGAGGATGGAGCCGCGCTCCCCGCCCGTGCAGGTCACCACCAGCACGTCCACCCCCTCGGACACGTACTTCGCCATGGTGGCCGCGCCCTTGCTCGACTCGTCGTCGGGGTGGGCGTGCACGGCCATCAGTCGCAGCTGGTCAGTCAAGACTCAATCCTCAAGTCGTTAGGCGCCCTGTGTGCGGCGGCGCAGTCGCAGGCTTCTATAGTGACCGAATCGGGGGACGAAAAATTCCGCGGTTCCGCCGCGGAACCCGACGGGGGACGCCGGTCCCCTCCTGCCGAGGAGACGATCATGAGCACGTCGAGCACGCGGCTGCCCGAGGGCCGTTACGGCCGCTCCTCGGACCAGCGTGCCGACCGCACACTCAAGGTCGTCGGCGCCGTGCTGTCGGTGCTGCTGCTCGGGCTGGTCGGCTGGTTCGGCTACCACTACGTCGCCGAGAACGAGATCAGCGGCGAGGTGATCAGCTTCGACACCTCGCAGAACGCGGTGAAGGTGCACCTGGAGGTGCACAAGGACGCGGGCGTCGCCGGCTACTGCACCGTCCGCTCGCAGGCCGAGGACGGCGCCGAGGTGGGCCGCGCGGACTTCCGCTTCGACGCGGACGCCACACGCATCGACGAGGTCGTCACGCTGCGTACGACCTCCCCGGGTACGACGGCCCAGCTCGTCGGCTGTCACACGGACTGACTTCCGCGGGGAATACCTCGCCACTGACCTGCGCTGACCGTAAGTCCTGTGGCTTATGTCCTCCCCCCGCGGGCACTCAATTGTTAGGCTCGTGGTTTCGCCCATCCCTGGAGGAACATGCTCCTGGGAGAGGGCGATGCTTTGTATTCCCAGTACCTACGAGGAGCACCCTGTGACCCAGACCAGCGAGAACGTCACCTGGCTGACCCAGGAGGCGTACAACAAGCTCAAGGTCGAGCTTGAGTACCTTACTGGTCCCGCGCGCACCGAGATCGCCGCCAAGATCGCCGCCGCGCGCGAGGAGGGCGACCTGCGGGAGAACGGCGGGTACCACGCGGCCAAGGAGGAGCAGGGCAAGCAGGAGCTCCGTGTGCGCCAGCTCACCCAGCTCCTCGAGAGCGCCAAGGTCGGCGAGGCCCCGGCGGCCGACGGCGCCGTGGCGCCCGGCATGGTCGTGACCATCGCCTTCGACGGCGACGAGGACGACACGCTGACCTTCCTGCTCGCCTCGCGCGAGTACGCGAGCTCCGAGATCGAGACCTACTCGCCGCAGTCCCCGCTGGGCTCGGGCGTGATGGGCCACAAGGTCGGCGAGGACGCGGAGTACGAGCTGCCGAACGGCAAGAAGGCCATGGTGAAGATCCTGGAGGCCAAGCCGTACGACGGCTGACCCGCCCCCGCGAGTCCCCGACGTGCCCCCGGCACCCTGTGCGGCGCCGGGGGCTTCGTCATGCCGCCGCCGAGCGGTACTTGCGCACGGCGAGCGTCCGGAAGAACGCGATGATCAGTACCGAGTAGATCAGCGAGGCCCACACCGGGTGCTGCATGGGCCAGGCGTCCGAGGTGGAGACTCCGGGGTTGCCGAAGAGCTCCCGGCAGGCCTGGACGGTGGCGCTGAACGGGTTCCAGTCGGCGATGTGGCGCAGCCAGGGCGTCATGTTGCTGGAGTCCACGAACGCGTTCGACACGAAGGTGACCGGGAACAGCCAGACCAGTCCGCCGGAGGTGGCCGCCTCCGGGGTGCGCACCGAGAGGCCGATGACCGCGCCGATCCAGGTGAACGCGTACCCGGTCAGGAGCAGCAGCCCGAAGGCGCCGAGCACCTCGCCGGCGCTGGTGTGGGTGCGCCAGCCGACGAGCAGGGCGACGACCGCGAGCACCAGCAGGGTGAGCGCCGTCTGCACCATGTCGGCGAGGGTGCGGCCGGTGAGCACCGCGCCGCGTGCCATCGGCAGGGAGCGGAAACGGTCGATGAGCCCTTTGTGCATGTCCTCGGCGATGCCCGCCCCGGCTCCGGCGGTGGCGAAGGTGACGGTCTGCGCGAAGATGCCGGCCATCAGGAACTCGCGGTAGACCTGCGGGCTCGTGCTGCCGCCGATGTCCATGGAGCCGCCGAACACGTACGAGAACAGCACCACGAACATGATCGGCTGGATGAGGCCGAAGATCACCACTTCGGGGATCCGGGCCATCCGGATCAGATTGCGCTTGGCGACGACCAGCGAGTCACGGATCGACCGGCCGAGGGGGTTGCCGGGTGCCGTGACCCGGACGGCGTCGGTGACGGCACTCATTTCGCGGCCTCCTTGTCGTGGCGCTGTCCGCGGTCCCCGCCGCCCTGCGCGCCGTCGGCGCCGTCGGCGTCCTCGTCGTCCCCGGTGTCCCCGGCCTCCGCGACATGCCCGGTGAGGGAGAGGAAGACGTCGTCGAGGGTGGGGCGGCGCAGACCGATGTCGTCGATCTCGATCCCGTCGGCGTCGAGGTCGCGGATGATCTCGGCGAGGAGCTTGGCCCCGCCGGAGACCGGTGTGGTGATCTTGCGCATGTGGTCCTCGACCGTGGTGTCGCCCGTGTCGGCACCGCGCAGGCTGTACCTGTCGAGGAGCGCCGAGGCGGACGCGATGTGCTCGCGCTCGTGCACCACGACCTCGACGCGCTCGCCGCCGGTGCGGGCCTTGAGCTGGTCGGAGGTGCCCTGCGCGATGACCCTGCCGCGGTCGACGACCGCGATGTCGTGCGCGAGGTGGTCGGCCTCCTCCAGGTACTGGGTGGTGAGCAGCAGCGTCGTACCGCCGGAGACGAGCTGTTTGATGACCTCCCACAGCTGCTGGCGGTTGCGCGGGTCGAGTCCGGTCGTCGGCTCGTCCATGAACATCACGGGCGGCGAGACGACCAGGGCGGCGGCGAGGTCGAGGCGACGGCGCATGCCGCCGGAGTACGTCTTGGCGGTGCGGTCGGCGGCGTCCGTGAGGTGGAACTGCTCCAGCAGCTCGTCCGCGCGGACCTTGGCGGCCTTCGCCCGCATCTGGTAGAGCTGCCCGACCATCTGCAGGTTCTCGCGGCCGGTCAGATACTCGTCGACCGCCGCGAACTGGCCGGACAGCCCGATGGAGCGGCGCACCGCGTCGGGCTGTTTCAGCACGTCGAGGCCGGCCACGACCGCTCTGCCGCTGTCGGGACGCAGCAGGGTGGTGAGGCAGCGGACGGTGGTGGTCTTCCCCGCGCCGTTCGGCCCGAGCAGGCCCAGGACGGTGCCTTCGGGGACCTCGAGGTCGACGCCGTCCAGCGCCTTGACGTTCCCGAAGGTCTTGACCAGACCTTCGGCGTAGATGGCGCCTGGCATATGAGCCTCCACGTCGTCGTGTGATTCTTCGCAAAGCCTAGGGTTTGGGCGCTTTGGTGTGCTCGGCTTTTCACCCGGCGCGGGCGGCGGGGCGCACGACGGCCGGACGGTGGCGTGACACACACCATAACGCGATGTATCGCGTCTCACAATGGGGGTTACCCGAAGGAGTGACACCCGGTCCGGCGTCAGTCCATGACCGTGTAACCCGCCTCGCGCAGGGCCTGGTTGACCTCGGTGCAGTGCTCCGGGCCCTTCGTCTCCAGGTGCAGCTCCACCTCCGCCTCCGTGAGCCCGAGCCGGGGATCGGTCCGTACGTGGCTCACGTCGAGAACGTTGGCATCGACCACTGACAACGCCCTGAGAAGTGAGGCGAGGGCGCCCGGCCGGTCCGTCAGACGCAGCCGTACCGCCAGGTAGCGGCCCTGCGCGGCCATCCCGTGCCGTAGCACCCGCTCCATCAGCACCGGGTCCACGTTGCCGCCGGACAGCACCGCGACGACCGGCCCCTCGAAGGCCCCGGGCCGGCTCAGCAGCGCCGCCACCGGGCTCGCCCCGGCCGGCTCGACGACCAGCTTGGCCCGCTCCAGACAGAGCAGCAGCGCGGCCGACAGCTCGTCCTCGGTGACCGTGAGCACCTCGTCGACCAGCTCACGGACGATCCCGAACGGCACGTCCCCGGGCCGCCCCACCTTGATCCCGTCGGCCATCGTCACCGGGTGGCGCACCGAGACCGCGCGCCCGGCCGCCAGCGAGGGCGGATACGCCGCCGCGCCCGCCGCCTGCACACCGACGATCCGCACGTCCGGCCGCAGCGCCTTCACCGCCACCGCGATCCCGGCGGCCAGCCCGCCCCCGCCGACACCCACCACGATCGTGCGCACCTCGGGGCACTGCTCGAGGATCTCCAGGCCCACCGTGCCCTGGCCCGCGATGATGTCCGGGTGGTCGAACGGGTGGATGAACACCGCGCCCGTCTCGTACGCGTAGTCCGTCGCCGCGGCCAGCGTCTCGTCGACCACCTGGCCGTGCAGGCGCACCTGCGCGCCGTACTCCCGGGTCGCGCTGATCTTCGGCAGCGGGGCGCCCCTCGGCATGAACACCGTGGACCGCACCCCGAGCAGCGACGACGCCAGCGCGACGCCCTGCGCGTGGTTGCCCGCGCTCGCCGCGACGACCCCGGCGGCCCGCTCCTCCGGCAGCAGCCCGGCGATCCGGACGTACGCGCCGCGCAGCTTGAAGGACCCCGTGCGCTGGAGGTTCTCGCACTTCAGGTGCACCGGGGTGCCCACCCGGCGGGACAGGTATCTGCTGCCCTCCATGGCGGTCGTCCGTGCCACACCCGAGAGCATCTTCTGAGCGCCTCGCACATCGTCGAGCGTGACGGTCCGCAAGGAGTCAGCCGTGCTGTAGCCCATGACTCCAGCATCGCAGTTCACCGCCGGAGGCGACCGGTGTGACCAACCCGCGGACCCGGGTTTGCGCAGCGCCGGTACGGCCCGCCGTCCGGCCGCGTAACCTGTCCCCCAATTGGCAGCCCTCCACGAAGTGAGCCCCCGGTCATGCCCACAACACCCGACATGTCGATGGACATGAGGACGGACCTGACGGCCGTCGGTGACACCGGTCTTCTCGACACGCTGCAGCACGAGGTGGCGTTGTTCGCCCGCCGTGCCGAACAGACCCGGCTCGGCGGTGTCGGCCAGGTGCGCACCTCGATGGACCGCGCCGCGTACCTGCTGCTCAACCGCCTCGACAAGGAAGGCCCGATGGGCGTCAAGGCGCTCGCCGCGAGCATGGGCATCGACTCCTCGACGGTCACCCGGCAGGTGGCTCCGCTCGTGGACACCGGCCTGGTCAAGCGGACCTCCCACCCCGAGGACGGCCGCGCGGTCGTGCTCCAGCTCTCCCCGCGCGGGCAGACCCGCCTGGACGAAGTGCGCTCCTCACGGCGTCAGTTGATGGCCGACCTGACCCAGGACTGGGCCCCGGAGGAGCGCGAGACGTTCTGCGCGCTCCTGACGCGCTTCAACAGCGCGCTGTCCGCCCGGATGTCGGCGGGTCCGGAGGACCGCCCCGCCTCCTGACCGCCGCACCGCGGCCGGCCGGGGAACCGCCGCCACGTGCGCGGCTCTTGACCGCGGGGGCCGACCTGGCCTGATATGAGACGGGGGTCCCGTCGGACACGGCCGGGGACCGGCTCTCGCACGGGCGACGGGAGGCGCGGATTGCGACCACGGCACACGTCCCGCGACGACCTCCGCGCCCGCGAGTTCGAGGCGTACGTGGCGGGCGCGGGCGGACGCCTGCTGCACACCGCGACGCTGCTCACCGCCGAGCCCCGCGCCGCCAACCCGCGCGCCCGGCGCCTGCTGACCCTGGCGCTCGCGCACACCTACGCCGGCTGGGACCGCCTGCACGGCGAGGACCCCTACGACCACACCCGCCAGTACCTGGCGACCCGCTTCGCGGGCGGCGCCTGGCACCGCCGCGGCGGCCTGCTCCGCCTCCACGCCCGGACCGGAGGACCGCTGGCCCGCCTCACCCCCCAGGAACGCCTGGTCCTGGTGCTGCGGCTGCACGAGGGGGTCGCCGAGGAGCAGACGGCGGCGCTGCTCGGCCTGCCCGCGGAGCGCGTACGGAGCGTCTTCAACCGCGCGATGGCCGCCATGCTGCGCCCTCCGCCCAAGGCCGCCCCCGCGGTGGGCGGCGTCGAGGCGGTGCCGTCATGACCCGGATGAAGCGCGAGGCGACCGTACGGCGGATGCTGGAGCAGTCGCCGCCGCCCCTGCCGCCCGAGCTCCACGCGGACGCCGTGCGGCGCGGCGCCCGCGTCCTGCGCCGCAGGACGCTCGCCCGCCGCGCGCTGTGGCTGCTGTCGCTGGCGGTGGCCGTGGCGTTCGTGGTGTGGGCGCTGACCGCCCGCCCGTGGGTGGAGCCGCCGTCGGAGACGACTCCACCGCTCACGGGCTGGTGACCGGGGACTACCGGCCGAGCGCCTGCTGAAGGTCCTCGAGCAGGTCGTCGACGTTCTCGATGCCCACCGACAGGCGCACCAGGTCGGCCGGGACCTCCAGCGCGGAACCGGCCGCGGACGCGTGCGTCATCCGGCCGGGGTGCTCGATCAGCGACTCGACGCCGCCCAGGGACTCGCCGAGCGTGAACACCTTGGCGCGGTTGCAGACCTCGACGGCCGCCTCCTCGCCGCCCTCCACGCGGAAGGAGACCATGCCGCCGAAGGCCCGCATCTGCTTGGCGGCGACCTCGTGACCGGGGTGGTCGGGCAGCCCCGGGTACAGGACGCTCGTCACGCGCGCGTGACGGGTCAGCATGTCGGCGATCCTCGTGGCGTTCTCGCTGTGCCGGTCCATGCGGACCGAGAGGGTCTTGGTGCCGCGCAGCACCAGCCAGGAGTCGAAGGGCCCGGCGACCGCGCCCATGGCGTTCTGGTGGAAGGCCAGCTCCTCGCCCAGCTCCGCGTCGCCGGTGATCAGCGCGCCGCCGACGACGTCCGAGTGGCCGCCCATGTACTTGGTCAGGGAGTGCACGACGACGTCCGCGCCGAGCGCCAGCGGCTGCTGGAGGTAGGGCGTGGCGAAGGTGTTGTCGACGACGAGCCGGGCGCCCGCGTCCCGGGCGATCTGGGCCACGGCGGCGATGTCGGTGATGCCGAGCAGCGGGTTGGAGGGGGTCTCCACCCACACCGCCTTGGTCCGGGGGGTGAGGGCGGCGCGGACGGCGGCCGGGTCGCTGGTGTCGGCCACCGACCACTCCACGCCCCAGCGGGAGACCACCTTGGCGAAGAGGCGGAACGTGCCGCCGTACGCGTCGTTCGGGATCACCACGTGGTCGCCGGGGCTCAGCAGCGTACGCAACAGGCAGTCCTCGGCCGCCAGTCCGGACGCGAACGCCAGTCCGCGACGGCCGCCCTCCAGGGCGGCGAGGTTCTCCTCCAGCGCGGTCCTGGTCGGATTGGCGCTGCGGCTGTACTCGTAGCCGCCGCGCAGCCCGCCGACGCCGTCCTGCTTGTAGGTCGACACCTGGTAGATGGGCGGTACGACCGCGCCCGTCAGGGGGTCGGCGGTGTTGCCCGCGTGGATCGCGAGCGTCTCGAAGTGCTCACTGATGTGCCTGTCGCTCATGGGCACCGAGGGTAGTGCGCCCACGGTGCGGATGACGGACGCGGAGGGGGCCGGACGGGCGGCGGGGTGCGGACGCGGGAGGTTTTCCACAGGTGCGGCACCGGGTTGGCCAATTGTCGGCGCGGTCTGGTTCGCTTGTGACATGGAGATTCTCTGGGTCCTGATCGCGCTCGTCATGCTCGGCTTCGTGGTGGTGCCGTACCTGAGGCGCAGGCGCGGGGCGATCACGCAGGTCCCCGCCGGCCACCCGGACGCCGCGGACCCGGCGGACTACGGCTTCGCCCGCGAGGAGGAGCTGGACATCCGCATGCCCGGCCCCGACCAGGACCTGCTGGACGTCCTGGAGCTGGTGCAGCGCACGCAGGACTACCGGGCGGCGCAGCAGCTGCTGGCCGGCACGGACGCGGGCAGCGAGGTGCGCTGGCAGCGCGTCCAGGCGTTCGCGGGAGCGGCCTCGCTGGAGCTGGCCCAGCGGCCCGGCGGGGTGAGCGAGGCGCCGGGCGGTCAGTGGCTGCGGGTGTGGCGGACCGAGGCGCCCAAGGACGCGGGCGGCGCGGCGGTGCACGCCGAGTTCCTGGTGCAGCAGGCGTGGCGGACGGCGGCGCCCGGGACGGACGAGTTCCGGATCATCATGGAGGAGGCGAAGGCCGCGTGCGGCGACGCGGCGCTGCTCGCCCCCGGTGACCCGATCCCGTACATCGTGGAGCTGTCGGTGGCCCGTGGACTGGGCTACTCCCAGCCGGACTTCGAGCAGGTCTGGCTGAAGATCCTGGACCGCGCCCCGGCCCACATGGGGGCGCATCTGGCCGCGCTGCACTACTGGTGCGAGAAGTGGCACGGCTCGCGGCAGCAGGCGTACGCGTTCGCGGAGGCCGCGGCGGCGCGGGCGCCCCAGGGCTCCCTCCTCGCGGCCATGCCGCTCTTCGCGGTGTTCGAGCACCTCCCCGAGGTGAACCTGGTCTCCGGCTTCCACCAGAGCGAGGTCGTCACCAAGGCGGTGCACGGCGCGCTGCACGCGGTGCACTCCGCCCGCCCCGACGACCCGATGTCGGCGCACGTGCGGCACCTGCTGATCTTCTTCCTGGTCCGCGGCGAGCGCTGGGCGGAGGCCATGAGCCAGCTCATACAGGTCGACGGCCATGTCGGCGCCCTCCCCTGGACGCTGTCCCCCGACCCGGCCGCCGTGTTCGCCGTCCACCGCGCCCTGGCGGTGGCCGGGTACGAGGCGAACGGCGGCAGCCCGGCGACCCTGCCGCACTGAGCGCGCACCGACCGCGCACCGAGCGCCAACACCCGCGCGACGCCCCCGCGTCCGTCCGGAGAATGCCCCGTCCGGCCACATAGTCTTGACTCCTGCGAACACGAGCCGGGCCTCCGGTCGAGGAGTCGAGTGTGCCGAAAGTACGGGTCTACGAACTGGCCAGGGAGCTCGGGGTCGAGGACCAGGTCGTCATGGCCAGGATGCGGGAGCTCGGCGAGGTCGTGCGGTCGGCCGCGTCCACGGTCGAGGCGCCCGTCGCCCGCAGGCTGAAGGACGCGCTCGGCGCCGGCTCCGCCAGGACCGTCCGGGCGCTCGCCACGGACCCGGACGCCGGACCGGTGACCGCCGGGCATCCCGTGTCCGGCGCCGTGGAGTACGCGCCCGAGCGCATGCCGGAGCAGCGTTTCGTCCTCCCCCGGCCCGGACGGCCCGCGGGGAACCCTCCGCCGGGCTCGGTGCTCCGGCCGCAGCACCACGAGTGGGACCCCACCTCCCGCTGGAAGCCCCTGCAGTCCTTCGACCCTCGGACGGTGGGGCCCTACACCGTGCTGCGGCGGATCGGCAGCGGTTCCATGGGCCGGGTGTTCCTGGGCCAGACGCCGGCCGGCCGACTGCTCGCGATCAAGGTCGTCAAGGAGGAGCTGGCCGACGACCCGGAGTTCCGCAGACGCTTCCAGCGGGAGGTCGCCGCGGCCCGGGGCGTGAACGGGTTCTACGCACCACCGGTGGTGGACGCGGACACCACCGGGGACATCCCCTGGCTGGCCACGGCCTACGTCTCGGCGCCCTCCCTCCAGGACTTCGTCGACGCGTGCGGTCCGCTGCCGCTGCGGGCCCTGCGCTGGGTCGCCGCCCAGCTGGCCGAGGCGCTGCGGTCCGTGCACGCCGCCGCGATCGTCCACCGGGACCTCAAGCCGTCCAACGTCCTGGTCGGCGTCGACGGGCTGCGGGTGATCGACTTCGGTCTCGCCCTGGCGGCCGCGGTCGCGGCGAGCAAGCTGACGGTCGCCCACACCACGCTGGGCACCCCCGCGTACATGTCGCCGGAGCAGGCGGAGGACGCCCGGAAGGTGACGCCCGCGAGCGACGTGTACGCGCTGGGCGCGGTGCTGGTCTTCGCCGCCACCGGACGCAGCCCCTACCCGGGCGGCGACCCCGTCCGCACCATGATCCGCATGCAGTCCGAGGAGCCCGACCTGACCGGCGTGCCGGAGGAGTTCGCCGGCGTGGTCGCGCAGTGCCTGCGCCGGGACCCCGCGGTCCGCCCCGAACTCGGGGAACTGCTGCGCCGGATCGCGCGTGACATGGAACCGGGACCGGACGGGATGTACCGGCCGTCGGAACTGCTGCCGACGGCGGCGTTCGAGTTCCTCGGACTGCAGGACGTGTGAAACGGCCCCTCGGCTTCTGACGAACGGAGCAGGAGTGCAGGAAGTGATCTACCTGTCCGACCGGAAACTCTCGCAGTTCCTGTCCGGACTCCGGTCCGCCTGGCCCCGCCAGCGGGTCAGCTTCTCGACGCCCTTCGGCGGCATGGAGGTGGACCCCCCGGCCGGCACCGGCCCCGACCTCAGGGGCAGACACCTGACGCGGGTCGTGCGCCGTGTCGAGGAGTCGGCCCGCTGGTACGCGGAGGAGGGCCTGCGGCCGGGTCAATGGGTGGCCTTCGAGGCGCCGTTGAACTACTTCGCCCTGGACACCGTCGATCCCGCCATGGTGTTCTTCGCGGACACCCCGGCCCCGGACCGGCCCGTGCGGCTGCTGCTGCACGGCTCCGCGGAGCACCTGATCACGGGACTGCTGCCGCGCGTCACCGAGGGGACCCCGGAGTCCGGCGCGCTGGTGCGCAACCTCCTCGGCACCCATGCCAGCGCCCCCGGCGCACTGCTGGCCGCCCTCTCCGACGACCTCGGCGCCGGCGTGGACGGACGGCGTCCGTCGCTGATCACGGCGCTGCGCGGCCTGCTGGAGCGCATCGACGGACAGACGCACCCGGAGACCGCGGCGGCCATGCGCGGCTACGCGCGCGTCACCACCGGGTTCACCAGCCGCGGCGGCACGGGACTGATCGTGGCCAGCCCGCTGTACGTGGAGTACGGCGACGGCTGAGCCCGCCCCGGAGCGCGCTCGCCCCCGCCTCCCCCCGGGCCCGGGGGGAGGCGGGGGCGGCGGGGGCGGCGCCGGGCGTCAGATCGTCGCCGTGTCGATGACGAAGCGGTAGCGGACGTCGCTGTTCAGGACCCGCTCGTACGCCTCGTTGATCCCGGCCGCGTCGATCAGCTCGATCTCCGCGCCGATGCCGTGCTCGGCGCAGAAGTCCAGCATCTCCTGGGTCTCGGCGATGCCGCCGATCATGGATCCGGCGAGGGTCTTGCCGCCGCCGAGCACCGAGAAGAGGTTGAGGGAGACCGGCTCCTCGGGGGCGCCGACGTTGGCCAGCGTGCCCTCCGTCCTCAGCAGGGACAGGTAGGCGTCGAAGTCCAGCGGGGCCGACACGGTCGACAGGATGAGGTCGAAGCTCCCGCGCAGCTCCTCGAAGGTCTTCGGGTCGCTGGTGGCCCGGTAGTGGTCGGCGCCCAGCTTCAGGCCGTCGTCCTTCTTGCGCAGGGACTGCGAGAGCACCGTCACCTCGGCGCCCAGCGCGTGCGCGATCTTGACGCCCATGTGGCCGAGGCCGCCCATGCCGAGCACCGCGACCTTCTTGCCGGGACCGGCGCCCCAGCGCTTCAGCGGGGAGTAGGTGGTGATGCCGGCGCACAGCAGCGGGGCGGCCACGTCGAGCGGGAGGCCGTCGGGGATGCGGACGACGTAGTTCTCGTCGACGACGATCTTCTGCGAGTAGCCGCCGTAGGTCGGCTCGCCGTCCTTGCCCAGGGCGTTGTAGGTGCCGACCATGCCGCCGCCGGTGCAGTACTGCTCCCGGCCGGCCCGGCAGTTCTCGCACTCGCGGCAGGAGTCGACCATGCAGCCGACGCCCACCCGGTCGCCCGCCCGGAACGCCGTGACACCGGGCCCGACCTCGGAGACCACGCCGGCGATCTCGTGGCCGGGGACCATCGGGAAGATGGCGTCGCCCCAGCCCTCGCGGGCCTGGTGGATGTCGGAGTGGCAGATCCCGGCGAACCGGATGTCGATCAGCACGTCGTGCTCGCCGACCTCGCGCCGCTCGATGGTCGTCCGCTCCAGCGGAGCCTTGGCGGCGGGTGCGGCGTACGCGGCAACAGTGGTCATGGCGGGGCTCTCCTCGTGGGGTGGTACGCCCGGCCGCCTTCTGTCCGGCCGGGAGCAGCCTCCAGCCTGCGACGTCCGCGGACATTCACCCAGCCCACGGCTCTGCCTACGTTGGCCGTGCGTACCACTGGCGGGGACAGGCTGTTGTGCGTACGACCGGGAATACTGGACACATGGACGAGCAGCACACCTCACCGACGGGCCCCGGCGGTCTGGACCCGCGAGCGGAACTGAGCGAGTTCCTGCGCACCCGGCGGGCCCGGCTGAAGCCGCAGGACATGGGCCTGCCGGACTTCGGACGGCACCGCCGGGTGCCCGGCCTGCGCCGCGAGGAGCTGGCGCAGCTCGCCGGGGTGTCCGTCGCGTACTACACGCGCCTGGAGCAAGGCAACGGGCAGAACGTCTCGGTGGAGGTGCTGGACTCGATCGCGCGTGCCCTGCGTCTCACCGACGCCGAGCGGACCCATCTCACGCATCTGGCGAAGCCGAAGCGGCAGCGGAGGAAGCCGGCGGCCCGGACCGACAGGCCCCGCCCGGCGCTGCGGCACCTGCTGGCGTCGATGGACACGGTCCCGGCGTACGTCGTGGGCCGGCGCTCGGAGATCCTCGCCTGGAACGGGATGGCGGCGGCGGTCTTCGGCGACTGGGAGAAACTTCCGGCGCAGGAGCGGAACTGGGCGCGGCTGGTGTTCCTGAACCCGGACCACCGGGAGCTGTTCGTGGAGTGGGACCAGAAGGCGGCCGACATGGTGGCCTATCTGCGCATGGACGCGGGCCTGCATCCGGAGGACCCGCAGCTGTCCGCCCTGGTCGGCGAGCTCTCCGTGAAGAGCGAGGAGTTCCGCAGGCTGTGGGCGGCGCACGACGTCAAGGAGAAGAGCCACGGCGTGAAGCGCCTGAGGCATCCGCTGGTCGGGGAGCTGACCCTGCTCTGGGAGTCGTTCCGCCCCTCCGGGGACGACAGCGGGCAGTCGCTGGTCACGTACTTCGCGGAGCCGGACACCCCGTCGGCCGAGGCGCTGCGGCTGCTGGGCAGCTGGGGCGCCGACGCGAGGCGGTCGGGGACGTCCGCGTCGGCCGGCTGACGCGGCACGGCCCGCCGGGAGCGGTGCTCCCGGCGGGCCGTGCGTTCAGCGCCTACTTGCCGTAGTAGGCGTTGTAGATCGAGATCGTCGACTTGTTGCCCTTCTTGTCGGCGATCTTGGCGTGGAAGGAGATGGCCTTCCCCTTCGCCGGGTTCTTGACGGTGATCTTCCCGCCCTTGACCGTGGTCTTCTTCCAGGTCTTGCCGTAGTCGTAGGAGACGTACACCGACAGGGACTTGAGGTTCTTGCCCTTGGCGGCGCCCTCCACGGAGACCGGGACGGTGGCCTTCTTGCCGGCCGTCACCTTGCTGTCCAGTCCGGTGGCCGCGTTGAAGCGGACGGTGGAGGCGGGCAGCTGCTTGAGGCCGGTGGTCTTCTTGGAGCGGAAGGTCCAGCTCGCGTCGATCCGCGTGGACGCGGCCGCGACCTTGACGCTGCGCTTGACCGAGGTGGTCAGCTTGTAGGAGGCGTCCGCGGACGGGACCTTGAACTCCTTCTCCCCCTCCAGCGGGTCGCTGTGCGAGCCGACCTTCTTGCCGTTGCGGTAGAGGCTGGTGGTGACCGAGGTGTACACCGAGGAGCCCAGGTGGCCCTTGCCGTCGGCGAACAGCGGGAGGAGCCCGGAGATGCTGTTGCCCTCACGGAAGATGCCGTAGTCCGAGGTGATCCGCGGCCCGAAGACCGCCGTGTTCACGGTCTCCTTGTACGACTTGCCCGCCTTGTAGGCCTTCTCGGAACCGATGAGGTAGCCGGCGTCGCCGACCGGCCAGCCGTCCTCGTCGACGCCGCCCTGCTGCTCGAAGTCGAGGTCCCACCTCACGCCGCCCGCGGTGGACAGGTGCAGCGTGCGGGTGCCGGGCAGCTTCTGCGGAATGGCGATCGCGGAGCCGCTCATGCTGCCGGGCAGCATGCCCATGGCGCCGACGGAGCCCTTCTTGCCGCTCGCCGCGGCGCCCATGCCGACCTTCACGGTGGCGAGGTCGCCCGCCTTGTAGTGCCGGGTGTAGCCGGTGGCGACCTTCTTGACCTTGGCGCCGCTGACGGTGTCGTACTGCTCCTTGGAGCCCTTGGTCCAGTGGGCGTCCCACTGCTGGCTCAGCGAGCCGTCGGTGATCTCGGGACCGAGGTGCGCGGACCGGAAGTTGTCGTACGAGTCCAGCCACCAGCCGAAGGCGAAGGCCGAGTTCTTCGTCTCGACGGTGTAGTCGGCGGAGGCGAACTCCGGCTTGGCCGACTTCTCCGGCACGGTGATGCTGACCGGCTTGGCCTTGCGGGCGTCCAGCGTGACCGTCGTGTTCTTGGTGACGTTCAGCTTGGGCTGGGCGAGCCAGTCGGCGCCCTCGTACTTCTCCGGGTCCGCGCTGACGAAGATCCCGGTGTCCAGGACGTAACCGCCCTTGGGGACGCGCACGGTGACGGTGCCGTCCGGGTCGTAGGGCTGGTAGTACCGGTCGGCGCCCAGGCCGGAGAGACCGGCCAGGCCGGCCACGTAGTTGACGGCCGGCTTGCCGGCGCGGTCGAGGAACTTCAGCGTCACGTCGTACGACTCGGCCTCGCGCTGCACGGCGGCCGCCGTGCGCACGGTCTGCCCGCCGCCCGTCGCGACCACGTACGCCGAGTACGCGCCGTCGGCCGTGCCGCCCAGCCGGGTGTCGACGGTGAGGTCGACGGCGGCCTTGCCGCCCGCGGGGACCGTCACCGTGGTGGCGCCGAGGGTGAAGAAGCCGGCCGGGGCCGCCTTGCCCTTCGGGCCGGTGGCGGTCGACGTCAGCTTCAGCGTGACGTCCTGGGTGCCCAGGTTGCGGTAGGTGAGCTGCCGGGTGTCCGGCTTGTCGTCGGTGTGCGGCCACTGCTGCACACCGAAGCTCAGCGACACCGGTTCGGCGATCACCGTCTGCTTGATCGCCTTGTCGACCTGGATCCGGCCCGAACCCTGCTCGAACGGCGTGTACTTGCCGTCCTTGGTGGAGCCGGTGAGCGCGCCCTTCAGCTCCGTGTACGTCCACTCCGGGTGCTGCTGCTTCAGGATCGCCGCCGCGCCCGCGACGTGCGGGGTCGCCATCGACGTACCGGAGATGGACATGTAGCCGGCCGGGCTCTCGCCGACCTCCTTGGCGATCTCGTTGCCCTTCGCCGAGGCGGCCGTGATGTCCACGCCGGGAGCGGTGACGTCCGGCTTGAGGGCGCCGTCGCCGACGCGGGGGCCGGTGGAGGAGAAGTCGGCGAGCTTGTCCTTGTCGTCGACGGCGCCGACGGTGAGGGCGGCGTCCGCGCTGCCGGGCGAACCGATCGACTGCGGGCCCTCGTTGCCGGCCGCGATGGCGAACAGGACGCCCTTCTCGGCGGACAGCTTGTTGACCGCCGCCTCCAGCGGGTCGATCTCGGGCGTGTCACCGCCGCCCAGGCTCATGTTGACGACGTCCGCGCCCTGCGCGGCCGCCCACTCCATGCCCGCGAGGATGCCGGAGTCGTCGCCGAATCCGGAGTCGTCGAGGACCTTGCCGTTGAGGATCTTGGCGCCCGGCGCGACACCCTTGTACTTGCCGCCGGACTTGGCGCCCGTGCCGGCCGCGATGGACGCGACATGGGTGCCGTGGCCGACCTTGTCGCCGGCGGTGGCCGCGGAGGTGAAGTTCTTCGACGCGGTCACCTGGCCCTTCAGGTCCGCGTGGGTGGCGTCGACACCGGTGTCCAGGACGGCGATCCGGACGCCCTTGCCGTCGTAACCGGCCGCCCACGCCTTGGGCGTGCCGATCTGCGCCACCGACTTGTCGAGGCCGGCCTTGCGGACGCCGTCGAGCCAGACGTGGGCGACGCCGGAGGCGGTGCGGTCGCCGTTGGTGACGGCGTCCCACAGCTGCGGCGTCGCCTCGTGCGGGGTCTGCACCGCGTCCGCGTTCAGGGTCTTCAGGGTCCGGCGGACCGTACCCGCGTCGCGGACGTCGGCCTTGGTGGCCTGGGCGGTGCCCTTGTAGCCGACGATGACCTTCAGGCCCTGCTTCTGGGAGCTGCGGGTCCTGGCCTTGTTGAGCTCGGTGATGTCGAAGAGCCGCTGGTCCAGCTTGCCGCTCGCGATCAGCCGGGCGGCGTCCGCCGGCACCACGAGGGTGTGTCCGCCGCTCCTGCGGACCTGGACGGGTATGTGCTCCCGGCCCTCGGCCCGCTCCAGGCCGACCACGCGGCCCTTGCCGTCCACCGCGACCCGGTCACCGGTGATCAGCGTGATCCGGTGCTTGGCCTTCGGCGCGGACGCCTTCGAGGCCGCGGCGGCGGCCGTTCCCTCCCCGTTCGCCGACGCCGGGCCGGCCATGCCCGCGGCGAGCGCCACGGCGGCGGCCGCGGCGACCGTGCCCACGCACGCTCTCTTCACTTGTCTGCGCAAGGTTCCCCCTAGCGAAGTCGCCGGGCGAACTCGACATCACCCGGCCGGGGGTGGTCTCGTACGCATGCGCGCACCCCCCGGATCACGAAGTATGCCGAGGGGTGATCAAGCGTCTCAAGGGACACCGGAAAGGGTGCCGAAGTCGACGGGAGGCTGTAATACCTCCGCCGGAACTCCGTTACACAACCGCGGGGTTGGCGTCCTTCTCGTCAGGCGCGGGTGTTCTCCTTCACGGTGATCCGCCCCTTGCGGATCGTCGCCAGCCGCGGCGCGGCCTTCGCGATGGCCGAGTCATGGGTGACCATGACGAAGGTGAGACCCAGTTCCTTCCACATGCGGATCAGCACGTCCATGATCTCGTCGCGCATCGACTCGTCGAGGTTTCCGGTGGGTTCGTCGGCGAGCAGCACCTTCGGCTCCTTCACCAGCGCCCGCGCGATGGCCACCCGCTGCTGCTGACCGCCGGACATCTCGCCGGGCAGGTGCCCGAGCCGCTCGCCCAGGCCGACCGACGCCAGCGCCTCGGCGGCCTTCTCCCGCCGCTGCCCGGCCTTCACGCCGAGCGGGACGAGCGCGGTCTCGACGTTCTCCTGCGCGGTGAGCGTGGGAATCAGGTTGAACGACTGGAAGACGAAGCCGATGCTCTCGCTGCGGACCCGGGTGAGCCTCGCCTCGGGCAGCGCGGCCAGGTCGGTGCCGTCCAGGACGATCTCGCCGGAACTGGGCCGGTCCAGCCCGCCCAGCATCTGCAGCAGCGTGGACTTGCCGCCGCCGGTGGGGCCCTGGATGACGAGCCGGTCGCCGTCGGGGATGGTCAGGTCGATGCCGTCGAGGGCGTTGACGGTCTCCTTGCCTCGCGTGTAGCGCCGGGTGACGCCTCTGAGTTCGTACATGGGTCTGCTCCTGGATCGCGTACGGGGGTGGGGGCCCGCCCGTCGCGGGCGGGCCCCGGGGCCGGTTGCCGGACGGGGGTTACTCGACGCGGCGCAGCGCGTCGGCCGGCCGCAGCCGGGAGGCGCGCCAGCCGCCGAAGGCGCCGGCGACGAGACCTCCGGCCACCGCGAGGCCGACCGCGAGGGCGAGGGTGGTGACGCTGACCGGCGCGGTGAGCGCCACGTCGAGGGTCCTGGCGGCGGCCTGCCGGCCGGGCCCGCCCGTGCCGCCGCCTCCGGGACCGCCGCCCATGCCGCCACCACCGCCGCCGCCGAGCTGGGCCTGCAGGGTGGGGCTGACCGCGGTCACGGCGTACGCGCCCGCCAGGCCCAGCGCGATGCCGAGGACACCGCCGACCAGACCGTGCACCATCGACTCGCCGAGCACCTGCCGGGTGACCCGGCCGGACTTCCAGCCCAGCGCCTTGAGCGTGCCGAACTCGCGCACCCGGCGGGAGACCGCCGAGGAGGTGAGCAGGCCGGCGACGAGGAACGCGGCCACCAGCACCACGACCGAGAGCCACTTGCCGACGCCGGCGGCGAGCGAGGAGGCGGTGGACAGGGAGCCGGAGACGGTGTCCGCGAGGTCGGCGGAGGTCGTGACGGTCGTACCGGAAATGTTCTTCTGGATACCGGACTTGACGCTGTCGATCCGCTGGGAGTCGGTCGCCTTGACGTAGATCGTGGTGACCTTGTCCTTGGCGTCGGCGAGGGTCTGCGCCTGCTTCAGCGGAAGGTAGAGGTTGGCCGCCGCGTCCCCGCTGGAGGCGGTGGCGATGCCGATGACCTTGTACTTGGTGCCCTTGACGGTGACGGTGTCACCGGTCTCGAGCTCCTTCTCCTTGGCGTAGGCGGAGTCGGCGACCGCGACCTTCGCGTCGGTCTCGGTCGCCTTGAAGGCGCGCCCGTCGGTGATCTCGGAGGAGGTCAGCGGACCGAGGGCGGGCTCGGTGACGTCGGTGCCGTAGACGGAGTAGCTGTTGACGTCGAAGCTCGCGCCACCGCCCTCGACCCGGCCCTCCGGCGCGGACTGGCCGCCGGCCCCGGGACCGCCGCCCTGACCGCCCTCGCCGCCCTGGCCGCCCTGCTGGAACTGACCCCGGGTGAACTCGCCGCTCACCTTCATGACCTGGAGGCTCAGCCCGCCCACCGCGTCGGCGACACCGTCCTGTTCGCCGACCTTGCCCACGGTGGAGCTCGCCAGGGTCTGGAAGCCCTGCACCATGACGCGGTCGCTGCTCTGCTCCTCGCCGGAGTCGTCGTCCTGGGCGTCGAACTCGAAGCGGGGGCGTTCGCCGGTCTGTTGGGCCCCGGCGGCCTTGGTGACCGTCATGTCCGTGCCGAGCCCGTACAGGGACTGCAGGACCTTCTCCTGCGCCTTGCTCATGCCGGAGGACACGGAGCTGACCACGACGACCAGCGCGATGCCCAGTGCGAGGCCGGAGGCGACGACGAGGGCCGCCTTTCTGCGGCGGCGCAGCTCGCGCCTCAGGTAGGTGAAGAACATGGCGGCAAGCTAGGGACGGTCCGTGATGAAGTGTTAAGCCCGGGATAAGAGCCGCATGAGAAGACCGCCGGGGCGTCGGCCGCCCGGAGAACGCCGATGCCGCCGCCCGCTCCCCCCGAGGGGGCGGACGGCGGCATCGGCCGGGGTGGTGGGACGGGGCGCCGCGTGCGCGGCTGGCGTCAGACGGCCGAGCCCGCCTTCCACTGCTCCCAGCTCATGTTCCAGCCGTTGAGGCCGTTGTCCGGGGCGATGGTCTTGTCGCCGGTGTTCTGGACGACGACCACGTCACCGATGATCGAGTTGTTGTAGAACCAGGCGCCCGGCATGTTCGGGTCGCCGGCTCCCTTGGCGTCCTGCAGACCCACGCAGCCGTGGCTGGTGTTGACGCTGCCGAAGATGGACTTGGCGCCCCAGTAGTTGCCGTGGATGAAGGTGCCGGAGGTGCTCAGCCGCATGGCGTGCGGCACGTCCTTGATGTCGTACTCGCCCTTGCCGTCGTCGTCGGTGAAGCCGACCGTCGCGCCGTTCATCCGGGTCTCCTTGAACTTCTCGGAGATCACCATCTGGCCCTCGTACGTCTTGTTGTCGGGCGAGCCGGCCGAGATCGGGATCGTGCGGACGGTCTTGCCGTCCTGCGTGATCTTCATCTGCTTGGTCTTGGCGTCGACGTACGTGACCTGGTTGCGGCCGATCTTGAAGGTGACCGTCTTCTGCTGGACGCCGTAGACGCCCTCGGCGCCCTGGACCCCGTCGAGCGCCAGCTTCAGGGTGACGGTGGAGCCCTCCTGCCAGTACTCGTCGGGCCGGCAGTCCATGCGGTTGGCGTTGAACCAGTGGCAGGCGACCTCCTGGCCGCTGCTGGAGGAGACGGTGATGCCCTTCTGCACGTCGGCCTTGTTGGTGATCGCCTTGTCGAAGTTGATCGACACCGGCATGCCGACACCGACCGTGGTGCCGTCGTCCGGGGTGAAGGAGCCGATGAAGCTGTTGTCCGGGGCGACCGTGGTGAACGACGCGTTCTCGTGGGCGGCGAGGCCCTTGGCGTCCTCGGCGGTGGCCGTCAGCTTGTAGGTGGTGGCCCGCTCCAGCTGCGCGCTGGGCTTCCAGCTCTTCTTGTCGGCGGATATCTCACCCGAGACGGCGGTGCCGTCCGCGGTGGTCATCTTCACCTCGGTGAGCGTGCCCTTGGCCACGGTCACGGCGGCCGAGTTGTTGATGGAGGCGTTGTTCGAGCCGTCCTTCGGCGTGATCTTGATCTGGGCCTCGGAGGACTTCTTCGCCGCGGCCTCGTCGACCTGCGCCTGTGACGTGTCCTTGCCGTCGTCGCCGGCCGAACCGCCGTCACCGCCGGAACACGCCGAGAGCACCAGCACTCCGCCGAGCAGAGCGGACGCGGCCGCCAGACTCCTGCGCCGCTTACCGTCCGTCATCACACGCTTCTCCATCGTTGCCGAATCCCAACCCCACGAGTCCCCGGCCCGAAGCCGGAGGACCTCGTCACAACCTTCAACGCTACGACCGGGTCCCCCCGTTCCCCACGGCCCGTAAGTGTGGGGCTCGCCACGTCCGCCGGGGCGCACGGTGAGGGTGCCGGTCCGTGCGCCGCTTGAGACGCCGTGACCCCGGGCGGCGGTTGCCGCCCGGGGTCACGATTTCCCCAAGCCGCCTCAGCCGGTCCGGTCCGCCCCGTCGTCGCCGTCGTCGGACTCGTCGTCATCATCGTCGTCGAGATCCCATTCCGGCGAGTCCGGGTCGTAGTCGATCTCCTCGCTGCTCCAGGAGGCCTGCAGCAGTTCCGCGCCCGGGACCTCTCCCACCAGGGCAAAGGGGTCCACCAGATGGGCGAGGGCCTCCGCGGTGTCCTCCGTCACAGCGTTCTCGGCGTGTACCCGTTCGGCGTCCGGCATATCGCCGTCCGCCGCGATCCTGTCCAACGCGGCCTTGGCCACCGCGTCCTCGTCGTCGACCTCGAGGACGATCTCCACCCGAACCCGTACAAAACGTGATGTCTCTGGAGTGCTCATGCCCGGAGCGTACGGCCCCCGGCTCCCGTGACTTTCCTGTGACCCGCGCCTTTCACTAACATCGCCCCCACACGGCCAATTCGCCAGCGCCACAAGGGGATCGATATTCCGTGTCATCCGCGCTCCGTCCGTTGCTGACCGCCACCGCCGCGGGCACGCTGCTGTGCGCCCTGTGGTTCGTCCCGTCCGCCAACGCGACCTCGAACACACCGATGGCCGCCACGGTCTCGGCGAGCCCGTCCCCGCAGGTCACGCAGCAGGCGAGAGTCATGTCGACGTCCGTCGACGGTCCGGGTGAGGACGTGCGCCTCGCGGACACCGGCAGCTTCGACAGCACGCCGTACATCGTCGGCGGCACCGGCTTCCTCGCGCTGGGCGCCGGCTTCGTGGTCTATTCGGTGCGCCGGGAACGCCTGGGGTTCTGAAGCGCTCCGGGGCCCGGCGGGAACTGCCGCCGGGCCCCGCAGGGTTCAGTTCAGCGGCCCGGTGACCGTCTCGACGGCCGCCACCAGCCGCCCGTCCCGGACGAACGCGTCCGCCGCCGCCAGGTCGGGCGCGAGGTGACGGTCCGGGCCGGGTCCGGCCGCACCCGCCGCCCGCAGGGCCTCGACGGCCGCCCGGGTGGCCGGCGCCGGGGTCAGCCCCTCGCGCAGCTCCACGGCCCGGGTGGCCGTGTACAGCTCCACGGCGACGACCCGGGTGAGGTTGTCGACCGCCGTCCGCAGCTTGCGCGCCGCCGACCAGCCCATGGAGACGTGGTCCTCCTGCATCGCGGAGGACGGGATCGAGTCCGCCGACGCCGGTACGGCGAGCCGCTTCAACTCGCTGACCAGGGCGGCCTGGGTGTACTGGGCGATCATCAGGCCGGAGTCGACGCCCGCGTCGTCGGCGAGGAACGGCGGCAGCCCGTGGCTGCGGTTCTTGTCCAGCAGCCGGTCGGTGCGGCGCTCGGCGATGGAGGCGAGATCGGCGACGGCGATGGCCAGGAAGTCCAGCACATACGCGACCGGGGCCCCGTGGAAGTTGCCGTTCGACTCCACCCGGCCGTCGGGCAGCACCACCGGGTTGTCGACGGCGGAGGCGAGTTCGCGCTCGGCGACCAGCCGGGCGTGGGCCAGGGTGTCCCGTCCGGCGCCGGCGACCTGCGGGGCGCAGCGCACCGAGTAGGCGTCCTGGACGCGGGGCGCGTCGTCCTGGTGATGTCCCGTCAGCCCCGAACCCTTCAGCACGGCCAGCATGTTGGCGGCGCTGGCGGCCTGTCCGGGGTGCGGGCGGATGGCGTGCAGCTCGGGGGCGAGGACCCGGTCGGTGCCGAGCAGCGCCTCCAGGCTGAGGGCGGCCGTGACGTCGGCCGACTTGTAGAGGATGTCGAGGTCGGCGAGGGCCATGACCAGCATGCCGAGCATGCCGTCGGTGCCGTTGAGGAGGGCGAGGCCCTCCTTCTCGCGCAGCACGACGGGCCGGATGCCGTGCTCGGCGAGCAGCTCGCCGGCGGGCCGCACGACGCCGTCGGGCCCCTCCGCCTCGCCCTCGCCCATCAGCGCGAGGGCGCAGTGGGACAGCGGGGCCAGATCGCCGGAGCAGCCGAGGGAGCCGTACTCGTGCACGACCGGGGTGATCCCGGCGTTCAGCACGTCGGCCATGGTCCGGGCCACCTCAGGCCGGACGCCGGTGTGTCCGGAGCAGACCGTCTTGAGCCGCAGGAACATCAGGGCGCGGACGACCTCCCGCTCCACCCGCGGCCCCATCCCCGCGGCGTGCGAGCGGACGATGTTGCGCTGCAGCTGCGTACGCAGCTCGGGGCTGATGTGCCGGGTCGCCAGGGCGCCGAAGCCGGTGCTCACCCCGTACACGGGTTCGGGCTTGGCGGCCAGCGCGTCCACGATCTCGCGGGACGCGGCGAGGGCGGCCACCGCCTCCGCGGACAGGTCGACGCGGGCGCCGCCGCGCGCCACGGCGAGCACGTCGGACGCGGTCACGCCGGAGGTCCCCACCACCACAGTGTGCATATCCATATTCAGGAGCGTACGCACTGAATTCAATGATGTCACCACCGGTCGCCCACCTCACCCCTTACCGCCACGTCACCCCGGCTCCGGGCGCTCCGGGGAGTGCCGGCCCCGGAAACGGCGCCGCTCCCCGTCCGCCGCCCGCGAGGGTTCGTCCGCGAGCCGCACGACGGGATCGCCCGGCCCCTCCCGCCCGGCCACCACGGGGTGCTCGGCACGCTCCGCCTTGGCCCGGTACTGCGCCGCGTCCGCCAGCCGAAACAGCCGGCGGGCCGAGCGCACCGGCCCGACGGGGTCCTCGGTGGACGCCACCCCGCACGCGACACCGTCCCCGATCCCCAGCTCCACCGCCCGGCGGCAGACCTCGTCGGCGGCCTTGACCACCTCGTCGGCGGACGGCCCCACCGCCAGCAGACAGAACTCGTCCCCGCCGAGCCGCGCCGCCAGCGCCCCCGGCAGCATGGCCCCGCACAGCGACAGCACCATCCCGAACCGCTCCAGCAGCCGGTCCCCCACGGCATGGCCCTGTGTGTCGTTGACCCGCTTCAGCCCGTTCAGGTCGCAGACCACCAGGCTGACGACGGCCCCGTCCCGCCGGTGGCACTCGACCGCCTCGTCGAGCCGGGCGTCCACGGCGCGCCGGTTGGCCAGCCCGGTCAGCGCGTCCGTGTACGCCAGCCGGCGGGCCTCCTCCAGCCGCTCGGCCTGCGCGATCCCGGCGGCCACCACGGCGGCCAGCACCGTGGCGAAGTCGGCGTCACCCCGGCCGAAGACGGGCGCGCCAACCGGCCGGGCCACATACAGCTCGCCCCACGCCCGCCCGTGCAGCACGATCGGGGCGACCACACAGCACCCGCGCCCGCGCCGCCGCAGCGCGGCGACCCGCTGATGGCGGTAGCCCGCCCGGCCGGGCGGGGGCCCCTCCGCCGTCTCCACCCAGGCGTCGGGCTCACCGCCCCCCGCCCACCGCTCGTGCAGGAACTCGGTGATCTCCGCGAACTGGTACACCGGATACGACTCGTCCTCGGGGAACTCCTCCTCCCCCTCGGCCAGCTCCCCGACGTTCACCAGCACACGCAGCCGTCCGAGCTCCCGCTCCCACACCGACAGCGCCGCGAAGGTCCCGCCCAGCGCCCGGCAGGCGCCGCGGGCCGCGGCCCGCCAGGCGCCCCGGGAGCTGTGCGCGGCTGCCATGCCCTGGGCCAGCGCCACCACGGCCGCCAGCCGGCTGTCCTCACCCATCTCTCCAGATTAAGGAGATTCAGGACCAACCGGGATATCAAGGGCGCGAACGGGGCCTACTCCCCGGGCCACTCCGGCCTGCGCTTCTCGTTGAACGCGGCCACCCCCTCCGCCCGGTCGCCCGAGAACGCCACCGACCGCCAGGCCGCGTCCTCGACCTCGAGCCCGGCGGCGAGATCCAGCCCGTGCCCCAGCCGCAGCGCCCGCTTGGCGGCCCGCAGCCCCACCGGCGAGTGGGCGGCGATCCGGGAGGCCATGGCCAGCGCCTCCTCCCGGTCCTTCCCCTGCTCCACCAGCTCGTCGACCAGCCCCAGCTCCCGTGCCTCGGCGGCCTCCACCCGCCGCGCCGTGAAGATCAGCTCGGCGGCCCGCGCCGCCCCCACCCGCCGGGGCAGCAACTGGGTGCCTCCCCCGCCCGGGATCACCCCGACGGACACCTCGGGCAGCCCCATCACCGCCGTACGGTCCGCCACGATCACGTCGCACGACAGGGCCAGCTCGAACCCGCCCCCGAGGGCGAACCCGTGCACCGCGGCGACCGTGGGCACCGGCAGCTCGAGCACCCCCGTGTACGCCCCGCGGGCCACCGGCCGCTGACGCATCAGATCGGCGTCGGTGAACGAGTTCCGCTCCTTGAGGTCGGCGCCCACGCAGAACGCCCGCTCGTGCGAGGAGGTCAGCACCACCGCCCGCACGCTCCGGTCCTCCCCCAGCGCCGCACAGGCGCCGGCGAGGGAGCGGGCCATCCCGGTCGACACGGCGTTCATAGCCTTGGGCCGGTCGAGGACGAGCTCCGCGACATGCCCCCGCTCGTGCCGGCGCACCAGCACGAACTCCCCGAACCGTTGCTCACTCATCGACGCCCTCCGGTTAACGCGGGTTAACTGCACTCGCCCCGATCATCGCAGCCGACGCCCACCGGAGAAAAGGGCGCACGCCCGGTTCCCCCGTCACCCCCCGTCCACCCGTTCGAGTGACATCCCACCCACTCCCGCCCCACCGCCCACGGGAGCGCCATACCGTGCGCACACCGCGGCGCGCCGGGGGCGCGCACGCAGGGGGAGGGAATCGCGATGCCACGGACCACACCCACCGACGAGCCACCGTCCCGCCGCTTCCACCTGCGCGGCCGCCACCGCAAGCCCCGCCCCCGCAAGGCCCTGCCGGCCGCGGGCGTCCTGACCCTGGCCGCAGGCACCGCAACCCTGCTCCACCTGGCCACCCTCCAGGGCGACACCAGCACAGAGGCAGGCCCCCTCCCCACCCGCACCAGCACGCCCACCACCCCGGCCACCACCCCGTCCGAGACCGAACAACCCACCGCGTCCCCCACCCCCGACGCGAGCCCGTCCTCCCCCACCGCCCTGGGCGGCAAGAACCCGATCCCCCTCACCCCACCCGGACCGGCCACCCCCACACTCCGACCCTCCACCACCACCCCGGACCCACCCACCCGGGAACCCGCACCACCCCACAGCACCACCCCGAGCGGGCAGCCCCGCCCGACCACATCCCGCCCGTCGAACACCCCGAAGCCGACCCCACCGTCCGACGGGCAACCACCCGCACCCCACCCACCGGACGATCCCGCGGCCACTCCGGACCCTCGCCTGTGCGTACCGATCATCGGACTCTGCATAGGCGGCGACCAGCGCTAAGGGGCGGAGGAAGCCCCGTTCCGGCGGTTGAGCAGCCACGGCTCCACCACACCCAGACCACGCACGGGCCGCTGCCACATCGGCTGGAGCGCGAACCGGTAGCCAGGCGGCTCCTCGCCCTCCTTCTCCGCCGCCGCGACAGCCTCGGCCGCCGCCGACTCGGAGGCAGGGGCGTCCCCGTTCCGGATCAGCTCCTCGGCGAACGCGCTGTCGACCAGCACGGCATCACGGGGGGCTATGGAGGTGAGCCGGGACGCCAGGTTCACGGTCGTACCGAAGACATCGCCCATCCGGGTGGTCACCGTGCCGAACGCCATGCCCACTCGCAGCTCCGGCATGGTCTCGTCGTTCGCCATGGTCTCGATCAGCAGCATCGCGATCTCGGCGGCCGTACCGGCGTCGTCGGCCGCGTAGAGCACCTCGTCGCCCAGCGTCTTGATGAGCCGTCCACCCCGTGCGGCGACCAGATCGGCGGCGGTGGTCTCGAAGGCCTCGACGAGCTCGCCGAGTTCCTCCTCCTCCATCCGCCTGGTCAGCCGCGTGAAGCCCACGAGGTCCGCGAAGGCGACGGCCAGCCGCCGGTCGACCATCTCCTCGTCATCGGCGCCCTGCACGACCCGCCCGGCCGAGGCGGCGAGCTGGCGCCGCCAGACGTACACGAGGAACTCCTCCAGCTCGGGCAGGAGCAGTTCGACGATCGGGTACGTCACCTCGGTACGGGTCATGCCCGGCTCGGGCGGCTCGGTCAACCCCTCCAGGAAGGAGTCGATCTGCCACTCGGCCAGCCGTGCGGTGGTCTGTCCGGTGGACCGGGCCACCTGTACCGCCATGGCCTCGCTGAGCAGCCCCGCCTCCACCAGACCGGCGAGGCGGCGCAGTGCGAGTACGTCCGCCTCGGTGAGGGCCTTGGCCTGGCCCACGTCGGCGAAACCCATCGCCCGCCAGAAACGGGTGGCGAGTTCCATGGTGACGCCGGCGCTGCGCGCGGCCTGGAACGGTGTGTAACGGCGCTCGGCGCCCAGGATGAGCTGTTCGAGGCGCAGGGCAAGCGGATCCTCGCCGGCGCCCTGCGCGTCCGTGGAACCCGAGTCGTCGACGGTCACGCGTGCCCTTCCGATCTGCCATGGCCAGGTATCGACCGGGCTCAACTCTACGGCAGGTGTGCGCCAGCTCACTTGGTCAGGTTGGGCCGGGGGTGGGGTGCGCGAGGTGTCCCACCCGGGGCCACGTTCCGCCCGGCGGGGGGTGCGTGCAACCCGGTGCCCTGCGCCGCACGGGCGCCCCTCGTGGGTGCGGTCCGGGGGCGGGTTCGCGCAGCCCGGCGCCCCTCGCGGGTGCGGGCCGGGGGCGGGTTCGCGCAGCCCGGCGCCCCTCGCGGGTGTGGGCCGGGGGGAGATTGCGCAGCCCGGCGCCCACGGGGTGCCGTCGCGCCCACCCGTGCCGCCCCAGCGGCACGACTGCCCGCGGAGAGCGGCGGCGCGGCTGCCCGCGGAGCGGGGCGGGGCGGGGCGGAGTGGCGGCTGCCCGCGGAGCGCGGCAGGGCGGAGCGGCGGCTGCCCGCGGAGCGCGGAAGCGGTGATGCTGCCCGCGCAGGGCGGCGGGGCGGCGGCTGCCCGCGGAAGGCGGAAGCGGATGTGCTGGCCGCGGAAGGCGGAAGCGGATGTGCTGGCCGTGGAGGGCGGAAGCTGAGGTGCTGGCGGCCGTGTGTGGCGGATGGCCGCTGACGGCGTGGAGGGGACGGGGCGGGGGTGGCCGCCCGCAGTGGCTGGCGCGTCCGCGCCCCCGACGCATTCCAGCGGGCACAGTCGCGCCAGTCCGAGGACGGCCACCCCCGACCCGGCCCCGCCCCACCCACCACCATCAGGCGCACATCACCGCCCCCGCAGATGAACGATGTCCCCCGCCCCCACCGGCTCCTGCACACCCTCCCCCGTGGCCAGCACCAGCCGCCCGTCCCCGTCCACCGCGACCGCCTCCCCCACCAGCTCCCGATCCCCCGGCAACTCCGCCCGCACCACCCGCCCGAGCGTCGCGCACCCCGCCGCGTACGTCTCCTGGAGCCCGCACGCCCCCGCGTCGCCTCCCGCACCACGCCACCGCCCGTACCAGTCCTCCAGCGCCCGCAGCACCCCCCGCAACAACGGATCCCGGTCCGTGCTCACCGCCCCGGCCAGCGCCAGCGACCCCGCCGTAGGCACCGGCAGCTCATCGGCCCGCAGGCTCACATTGATCCCGACCCCGACGACCACCCCGTCGTCACCGGCCCGCTCGGCCAGGATCCCGCCCGCCTTGCGCTCCTCACCGCCCACGGTGACCAGCAGATCGTTCGGCCACTTCAGCGCCGTGTCGACACCCGCCGCCCGGGACAGCCCGGTCGCCACCGCCACCCCGGTGAGCAGCGGCAGCCACCCCCACCGCGCCACCGGCACCTCCGCCGGCCGCAGCAGCACGGAGAAGAACAGCCCCGACCGGGCAGGAGCGGTCCACCGCCGGTCAAGACGCCCCCGGGCGGCGGTCTGCTCCTCGGCGACGAGAACAACCCCCTCCGCCACCTCCCGCCCCCCACCGGCACGCGCCACCAGGTCCGAGTTCGTCGACCCGGTGCTCTGCACCACGTCCACCTCCCGCCACAACGACCCCTCCCGCACCAGCCCCCGCCGCAGGGCGGTCACGTTGAGCGGCGGCCGGTCCAGGTCGGACCACCGGTTGCGAGGGGATTCAGAGGCATCTCGGGGCGTCATGCAACCCACACTAGGTGTGGGAAACACCGCACTGCCGATCCCCAGGCCCCCCACTACGCTACGGATGAGTAACCGTCCCCCCTTTTGAGCAGGCAGGGAGCCGCATCCCGATGTCCGAGCCGGAAGAGCAGCAGCCTGACATTCACACGACCGCGGGCAAGCTCGCGGATCTCCAGCGTCGTATCGAAGAGGCGACGCACGCCGGCTCCGCACGCGCCGTGGAGAAGCAGCACGCCAAGGGCAAGCTGACGGCACGTGAGCGGATCGACCTCCTGCTCGACGAGGGCTCCTTCGTCGAACTGGACGAGTTCGCCCGGCACCGCTCCACAAACTTCGGCCTCGACGCCAACCGCCCCTACGGCGACGGCGTCGTCACCGGCTACGGCACCGTCGACGGCCGCCCGGTCGCCGTCTTCTCCCAGGATTTCACCGTCTTCGGCGGAGCCCTCGGCGAGGTCTACGGCCAGAAGATCGTCAAGGTGATGGACTTCGCCCTCAAGACCGGCTGCCCCGTCATCGGCATCAACGACTCCGGAGGCGCCCGCATCCAGGAGGGCGTGGCCTCCCTCGGCGCGTACGGCGAGATCTTCCGCCGCAACACCCACGCCTCCGGCGTGATCCCGCAGATCAGCCTGGTCGTCGGCCCCTGCGCGGGCGGCGCGGTCTACTCCCCCGCGATCACCGACTTCACGATCATGGTCGACCAGACGTCCCACATGTTCATCACCGGACCCGACGTCATCAAGACCGTCACCGGCGAGGACGTCGGCTTCGAGGAACTCGGCGGCGCCCGCACCCACAACACCGCCTCCGGCGTCGCCCACCACATGGCCGGCGACGAGAAGGACGCGATCGAGTACGTCAAGCAGCTCCTCTCCTACCTCCCCTCCAACAACCTCTCCGAGCCCCCCGTCTTCCCCGAGGAGGCGGACCTCACGGTCACCGAGGAGGACCGCGAACTCGACACGATCGTCCCGGACTCGGCGAACCAGCCGTACGACATGCACGCCGTCATCGAGCACGTCCTCGACGACGCCGAGTTCTTCGAGACGCAGCCCCTGTTCGCGCCCAACATCCTCACCGGCTACGGCCGCGTCGAGGGGCACCCCGTCGGCATCGTCGCCAACCAGCCGATGCAGTTCGCCGGCTGTCTGGACATCACCGCGTCCGAGAAGGCGGCCCGCTTCGTCCGCACCTGCGACGCCTTCAACATCCCGGTCATCACCTTCGTCGACGTCCCCGGCTTCCTGCCCGGCGTGGACCAGGAGCACGACGGCATCATCCGCCGCGGCGCCAAGTTGATCTTCGCCTACGCCGAGGCCACCGTCCCCCTCATCACGGTCATCACCCGCAAGGCGTTCGGCGGCGCGTACGACGTCATGGGCTCCAAGCACCTGGGCGCCGACCTCAACCTGGCCTGGCCGACCGCCCAGATCGCGGTGATGGGCGCGCAGGGCGCGGTCAACATCCTGCACCGCCGCACCATCGCCGAATCGGACGACCCCGAGGAGGCCCGCGCCCGCCTGATGCGGGAGTACGAGGACGCCCTGCTCAACCCGTACGTCGCGGCCGAGCGCGGTTACGTCGACGCGGTGATCATGCCGTCGGACACCCGCCGGCACATCGTCCGCGGCCTGCGTCAGCTGCGTACGAAGCGGGAATCCCTGCCTCCGAAGAAGCACGGCAACATCCCCCTCTAGGCCCGTTGGAGCCACCATGACGATCAAGGTCGTACGGGGCAACCCCACCCCGGAGGAGCTGGCCGCCGCACTGGCGGTGGTCCGGGCGCGCGCCGCGGCGGCGTCGGCCGAGCCGTCCGGCGCGCCCGCGCCCCGTGACGCGTGGTCCGACCCGTCCCGGATCGCCGCGCACAGCGTCCCGCGCCCGGGCCCGGTGTCCTGGTCGCGCACGTACTGGCCGGCCTAGCGAGACCCTCGCCTGGGGGCGTGGGGCCGTACCTCGGTACGGCCCCACGCCCCCAGTTGAGTACGCGTACTCAGGCACCTTCACCTGCCAGGCCCCACGCTGGTGACATGCTGTGGTCCGACCCCGACAACGAGCCGCCCGAGGACCTGCGGGACACGCAGGACATGCTCCGGCGGCTGGGCGTTCTGGTGGCTCTGGCCATGGTGTTCGCCATGCTCGTCATCGGCGTGAGGTGAGGCGCCGGGCGAGGCGTCGGCCGGGCATCGGATGAGGCATCCGGGCGACGTCGATACGCTGACCGCATGACAGATCAGCCGCGCCGCCGACTCGTGCTCGCCTCCCAGTCCCCCGCCCGGCTCGGACTGCTCCGGCAGGCCGGACTGGACCCCGAGGTGATCGTCAGCGGGGTCGACGAGGACGCCGTCACCGCTCCCACCCCCGCCGAGCTGGCGCTCGCCCTGGCCGAGGCGAAGGCGTCCGTCGTCGCCGCGAAGCCCGAGGTCAAGGGCGCCCTGGTGATCGGCTGCGACTCGGTCCTGGAACTGGACGGCCAGGCCCTCGGCAAGCCCGCGGACGCCGAGGAGGCCACCGCGCGCTGGAAGTCCATGCGGGGCCGTGCGGGGACCCTGCAGACCGGCCACTGCGTCTACGACACCCTCAGCGGCCGCTACGTCTCCGCCACCGCCTCCACGGTGGTCCGCTTCGGCGAGCCCACCGACGAGGAGGTCGCCGCCTACGTCGCCTCGGGCGAACCGCTGCACGTCGCCGGCGCCTTCACCCTGGACGGCCGCTCGGCCCCGTTCATCGACGGCATCGACGGCGACCACGGCAACGTCATCGGCATCAGCCTGCCCCTGGTCCGGCGTCTGCTCTCGGGCCTCGGCGTCGGCATCACGGAGTTGTGGGCGCCGGGGGCGTGACCGGGGAACCGTCACCACCGGCGCCGCCGCCCGCGCCACCGCCCCCGGGAGCGGCGCCGGGCGGGACGCCGGGCGACACCCCGGGCGCGGCATCGGCAGGCTGCTCCGGACGGCCGTCGTACGTCATCAGGAGCAGCACGACGAGCCCGAACACGACGACCATGTAGAGGAACGCCGTCCAGCCGACCAGCCCCCAGGTGACGGCGCCCAGCAGCGCGTGCACCACCGCCGCGCTGATCAGCAGCACCCTGCCGAGGCCGGCGGGCGCCCGGTCGCGCAGGGCGACCAGCAGGGCCACCAGGCCGCACAGGGCGAAGTAGAGTCCGAAGACGACCCCGCCGATCTTCGAGGACGTCGACATCATGTCCGGGTCGAGCCCGGCCAGCGACATGTTCTGCCGGTCGACGACGACGCCCAGGAACCAGTTCAGCGCCGCCACGCCGAGCGCCTCGGCGAACAGTACGAGCGACACGACCCACGCCACCGGTCTGCGCGCCACCGGCCCCCACCCACTTTCGAGCACGACTGTGGTTACCCCGAGTATGTTCGGGCCGACGCGAAGGCTACTAACGGGTAAACCTCGGGACAAGGGTCCCGTGGAAGGCAAAGAATCATTGGGCCATTCGTAGGGACTCCACAAAGAAACCGAGTGGGCCGCAGCACGCTCTCACAGAGACCTTGACCACACGGGACGGCTAGGGTTTTCGGGAGGAGTCCTGCGTACCGAGGTGCGACAAGGGATTTCCCGGGTCGAGCAAGCCTCGCATCACGCTCCGTGTGGGCAAGCTCACCACGGGGGACGGGTCGATGTGCCGTGTCGGCAGTCCCTAAACTCGGCTTGTTTCAAGGAGGGAGCCTCAATCGTGCGCAAGGTGCTCATCGCCAACCGTGGCGAAATCGCTGTCCGCGTTGCCCGGGCCTGCCGGGATGCCGGAATCGCGAGCGTTGCCGTCTATGCCGACCCGGACCGGGACGCTCTGCATGTCCGCGCCGCGGATGAGGCGTTCGCCCTGGGCGGTGACACTCCGGCCACCAGTTACCTCGACATCGACAAGGTGCTGAAGGCCGCGAAGGAGTCGGGCGCGGACGCCATCCACCCGGGCTACGGCTTCCTCTCCGAGAACGCCGAGTTCGCCCAGGCGGTACTGGACGCCGACCTGATCTGGATCGGCCCGCCGCCGCAGGCCATCCGCGACCTCGGCGACAAGGTCGCCGCCCGCCACATCGCGCAGCGCGCGGGCGCTCCGCTGGTGGCGGGCACGCCCGATCCGGTGAGCGGCGCGGAGGAGGTCGTCGCCTTCGCCGAGGAGCACGGGCTGCCGATCGCCATCAAGGCCGCGTTCGGTGGTGGCGGGCGTGGTCTGAAGGTCGCCCGGACCCTCGAAGAGGTGCCGGAGCTGTACGACTCCGCGGTGCGCGAGGCGGTCGCCGCCTTCGGTCGCGGGGAGTGCTTCGTGGAGCGCTACCTGGACAAGCCGCGGCACGTGGAGACGCAGTGCCTGGCCGACAAGTACGGCAACGTGGTCGTCGTGTCCACGCGTGACTGCTCGCTCCAGCGGCGGCACCAGAAGCTGGTCGAGGAGGCCCCGGCGCCGTTCCTGTCCGAGGCGCAGGTCGACGAGCTGTACTCGGCGTCGAAGGCCATCCTGAAGGAGGCCGGCTACGTCGGCGCCGGCACCGTCGAGTTCCTGGTGGGCCTCGACGGCACGATCTCGTTCCTCGAGGTCAACACGCGTCTGCAGGTGGAGCACCCGGTGACCGAGGAGGTCGCGGGTATCGACCTCGTCCGGGAGATGTTCCGGATCGCGGACGGTGAGGAGCTGGGGTACGGCGACCCGGTGCTGCGCGGTCACTCGTTCGAGTTCCGCATCAACGGTGAGGACCCGGGGCGGAACTTCCTGCCCGCGCCGGGCACGGTGACGACGTTCGCCGCGCCGTCGGGGCCGGGTGTGCGGCTGGACGCGGGTGTGGAGTCCGGCTCGGTGATCGGGCCGGCGTGGGACTCGCTGCTGGCCAAGCTGATCGTCACCGGGCGTACGCGCAAGGAGGCACTGGAGCGGGCGGCGCGTGCGCTGAACGAGTTCCAGGTCGAGGGCATGGCGACGGCCATTCCGTTCCACCGCGCGGTGGTGAGGGACCCGGCGTTCGCTCCCGAGCTCACGGGCTCTGCGGATCCGTTCACGGTACACACCCGCTGGATCGAGACGGAGTTCGTCAACGAGATCAAGCCGTTCGCGGCCGCCGTGGACGCGGGCGCCGAGGACGAGGCGGACCGGGAGACGGTCGTCGTCGAGGTCGGCGGCAAGCGTCTGGAGGTCTCGCTTCCGGCTTCGCTGGGGATGTCGCTGGCCCGTACGGGGCTGGCGGCGGGCGCCAAGCCGAAGCGGCGGGCGGCGAAGAAGTCCGGTCCGGTGGCTTCCGGTGACACGCTCGCCTCTCCGATGCAGGGCACCATCGTGAAGCTCGCGGTGGAGGAGGGGCAGGAGGTCAAGGAGGGCGACCTGGTCGTCGTCCTGGAGGCCATGAAGATGGAGCAGCCCATCAACGCGCACCGGTCGGGCACGATCAAGGGTCTGAGCGCTGAGGTGGGAGCGTCTGTCACGTCCGGCGCGGCGATCTGCGAGATCAAGGACTGACGCGGCTGATCTCCGGTGGGGGTGGGCGTAGCGCCTGACGCCGGTGGGTGAGTCGGTGCCGGGGTGGGGGTGGCCGTCCTCGGACTGGCGCGACTGCCCCCGCTACGCAGTGGCCCGGCGCGGACGCGCCAGCCACTGCGGGCGACCACCCCCACCCCGCCCCCTCCGCGCCGTGGACGGCTACCCGCCGTCTCCCCCGCGAGCCTCCGGACAGCACCCCCGCACTCCGCCCTCCGCGGGCAGTCGTGCCGCAGAGCAGCAGCCCACCCCCGCCCCGCCGTTTCCGCGCGCAGCCGCCCCGCCGTTCCCGCGGGCAGTCGTGCCGCAGGGCGGCACGGGTGGGCGCGACGGCACCCCGCAAGCGCCGGGCTGCGCAACACCCCCGGCCCACACCCACGCCGGGCACCCGGCAAACACCGGGCCGCAGGGCCGCGCCCGGCACACAGCCCACCGGGTACGCGTACCGCACCCTGCCGCACACCCCGCCAGGGGTGAAACCCGGACGACGCCTCAGCGTCTCCTCAGGTCCGCAACCCGCGCAGCCCCCCGCTCAGCCCCCTGCACCGCTTCCCCCGCCGCCCCCAGCCCCACAGCGGCCCGCAACCCGCCAGGCCCCTGCCTCCGCGGCCCGGGAAGGGGAACATCCCGGCGCTGACGCCCGCCCGCCGCACCCGCCGACGAACCCCCCTCGTTCCCCGCCCCCGCGACAGCGATCTGCACACCCTGATCGGCCAGCGCCTGAAGCTCCGTCCCCGCCCGGTCGTCGTGCGCGGGCGGCTCATCCGTCACCAGCCGCGTGATCAGATCCGTGGGCACCGTCTGGAACATCGTGTCCGTCCCGAGCTTGGTGTGGTCCGCCAGGACCACCACCTCCGCCGCGGCCTGCACCAACGCCCGGTCGACCGACGCCGACAGCATGTTGGACGTGGACAGCCCCCGCTCGGCGGTGAGCCCGCTGCCGGAGAGGAACGCCCGCGACACCCGCAGTCCCTGCAGGGACTGCTCGGCACCGCTGCCGACCAGGGCGTAGTTGGAGCCGCGGAGCGTGCCGCCGGTCATCACGACCTCCACCCGGTTGGCATGGGCCAACGCCTGGGCGACCAGGAGGGAGTTGGTGACGACCGTCAGTCCGGGCACCCGGGCCAGCCGGCGGGCCAGCTCCTGTGTGGTGGTACCCGCGCCGACCACGATGGCCTCGCCCTCTTCCACCAGGTTCGCGGCGAGGTCGGCGATCGCGGTCTTCTCGGCGGTCGCGAGATGTGACTTCTGCGGAAAACCGGACTCTCGCGTGAAACCGCCCGGCAATACCGCACCGCCATGCCGGCGGTCGAGGAGTCCTTCTGCCTCCAGCGCGCGCACGTCCCGCCGTACGGTCACTTCGGAGGTCTGGACGACGCGGGCGAGCTCACGGAGCGACACGGCTCCGTTCGCTCGCACCATTTCGAGGATCAATTGGCGACGTTCTGCAGCGAACACGAAACTGACAGTAACGCCGACGACCGTCTGCTTTCAGCAGTTTGCGCTGAATAGCAGAAGTTGTTCGCGCAGCCCCATGTCAGGTGGTATAGGGCTGAGGTACGAGTGACGACGCCCCGTGACCGGCGGGGGGCCGTTTCCGGCCGTCAGGCCTCCCCGTCCGCCTTCCGCGTGTGCAGCTGCCGCGCCACCTCCGCGATGGAGCCCGACAGCGAGGGGTAGACCGTGAAGGCGTTCGCGATCTGCTCCACCGTCAGGTTGTTGTCGACCGCGATCGAGATGGGGTGGATGAGTTCCGAGGCGCGGGGCGAGACGACCACGCCGCCCACCACGATGCCGGTGCCGGGGCGGCAGAAGATCTTGACGAAGCCGTCGCGGATGCCCTGCATCTTCGCGCGCGGATTGCGCAGCAGCGGCAGCTTCACCACGCGGGCGTCGATCTTGCCGCCGTCGACGTCGGCCTGCGAGTAGCCGACGGTGGCGATCTCGGGGTCGGTGAAGACGTTCGACGAGACCGTCTTGAGGTTGAGCGGGGCCACCGCGTCGCCCAGGAAGTGGTACATGGCGATACGGCCCTGCATCGCCGCCACCGAGGCCAGCGCGAAGACGCCGGTCACGTCACCGGCGGCGTACACACCCGGAGCCGTGGTCCGGGAGACCTTGTCGGTCCAGATGTGGCCCGACTCCCGCAGCCTGACCCCGGCCTCCTCCAGGCCCATGCCCTCGGAGTTCGGGATGGCGCCCACGGCCATCAGGCAGTGTGACCCGGTGATGACGCGGCCGTCGGCGAGCGTCACCTCCACCCGGTCCCCGACCCGCTTCGCGGACTGCGCACGCGAGCGCGCCATGACGTTCATGCCGCGCCGCCGGAAGACGTCCTCCAGCACGGCGGCGGCGTCCGGGTCCTCGCCCGGCAGCACCCGGTCGCGCGACGACACCAGCGTCACCTTCGAGCCGAGGGCCTGGTAGGCGCCGGCGAACTCGGCGCCCGTGACACCGGAACCGACCACGATGAGCTCCTCGGGGAGCTCGTTCAGGTCGTACACCTGCGTCCAGTTGAGGATCCGCTCGCCGTCGGGGCGGGCGTCCGGCAGCTCGCGCGGGTGCCCGCCGGTCGCGATCAGCACGGCGTCCGCGGTGAGCGTCTCCTCGGTGCCGTCCGCGGCGCGCACCACGACCTTCCGGGAGCCGTCGAGCGCCTGCATGCCCTCCAGCCGGCCCCGCCCGCGCAGCACGCGCGCGCCGGCCCGGGTCACGGAGGCGGTGATGTCGTGCGACTGGGCCAGCGCGAGGCGCTTCACACGCCGGTTCACCTTGCCCAGGTCCACGCCGACCACCCGGGCGGCCTGCTCCATGGGCGGGGTGTCGTCGGCGACGATGATGCCCAGCTCCTCGTACGAGGAGTCGAAGGTGGTCATCACCTCGGCCGTGGCGATCAGGGTCTTCGACGGCACGCAGTCGGTGAGCACCGACGCCCCGCCCAGACCGTCGCAGTCGACGACGGTCACCTCCGCGCCGAGCTGAGCGGCGACCAGCGCCGCTTCGTATCCGCCGGGTCCGCCACCGATGATCACGATCCGAGTCACATGCTCCATTGTCCCGCACACCTCAGCGTGCGACCGCCCGGGGGCCCGAGCCGTGGCCCCCCTGTTACCGGAGTGGCCCGCCTCCCCCTGCCGTACCCTTCCCCCATGTCGCTCTACGCCGCGTACGCCGGCCATCTCGACGCGCGGCTGATGTCCCGCCGCGCCCCGCACTCGCCGCTGCGCGCCACCGGCTGGCTGAACGGGTGGCGGCTGACCTTCGGCGGCGAGCACATGGGCTGGGAGGGCGCGCTGGCCACGCTCGTCGAGGACCCGATCTCGCAGGTCTTCGTGGCCCTGTACGACATAGCGCCGATGGACGAGGAGGCCCTGGACCGCTGGGAGGGCGCGGCCGGCCTGGACCTCTACCGGCGCACGCGGGTGCGCGTGCACACCCTGGACGGCGAGGAGCCTGCCTGGACGTACGTCCTCAACAGCTACGAGGGCGGCCTCCCCTCGGCCCGCTACCTGGGCGAGATCGCGGACGCGGCGGAGTCCGCGGGCGCGCCCCACGACTACGTGATGGAACTGCGCAAGCGCCCCTGCTGAGAACCGCCCGCCGGAAACGACAAGACAACGATGGCCAACGCATCGGCAACGACATCTACGCGCGTAGGCGAATACGGGCTACCCTCATCGCGTGAACGCTTCTCTTCTTCCGGACGACATCCAGGGCGACCCCTACGCCGCCGCCGACGCCGCCGCCGCGCGCCTGCGCGAACTCACGGGCGCCGAGACCCACGACGTCGCCCTCGTGATGGGCTCCGGCTGGGCCCCGGCCGTGGACGCCCTCGGCACGCCCGAGGCCGAGCTCCGGGTCACCGAGCTGCCCGGCTTCCCGCCGCCGGTGGTGGAGGGCCACGGCGGCACGGTCCGCTCGTACGCCATCGGCGCGAAGCGGGCCCTGGTGTTCCTGGGCCGCACCCACTACTACGAGGGCCGCGGGGTCGCCGCGGTGGCCCACGGCGTCCGTACGGCCGTGGCGGCGGGCGCGAAGACGATCGTCCTGACGAACGGCTGCGGGGGTCTGCGCGCGGGGATGCGCCCCGGCCAGCCGGTCCTGATCAGCGACCACATCAACCTCACCGCGACCTCGCCGATCGTCGGCGCGAACTTCGTCGACCTCACGGACCTGTACTCCCCGCGGCTGCGGGCGCTGTGCAAGGGGATCGACCCCAGCCTGGAGGAGGGCGTCTACGCCCAGTTCCCCGGCCCGCACTACGAGACTCCGGCGGAGATCCGGATGGCCCGGGTGATCGGGGCGGACCTGGTCGGCATGTCGACGGTCCTCGAGGCGATCGCCGCGCGGGAGGCGGGGGCGGAGGTGCTGGGGATCTCCCTGGTCACCAACCTGGCCGCGGGTATGACGGGCGAGCCCCTCAACCACGAGGAGGTCCTCCAGGCGGGGCGGGACTCCGCGACGCGGATGGGGTCCCTGCTGGCGCAGGTCCTCGGTCGCCTGTAGCCAGCGGCAGCCCGAGCCGGGGCCGGTGCGGTCCGGGTGCCCCGCGCAGCCACTCACCCAGCACGCCGCACGCCGCCCGGCACCCGGCAGGTTGCCCCCCATCGCTGTGTGCCGGGAGCGGCCCTGCGGCCCGGTGCCTGCCGGGTTGCCCGGCGTGGGTGCGGGCCGGGGGTGAGTCGCGCAGCCCGGCGCCCACGGGGTGCCGTCGCGCCCACCCGTGCCGCCCTGCGGCACGACTGCCCGCGGAGAACGGGAGTGCGACTGCCCGCGGAGGGCGGCGGGGCGGGGGTGGGCTGCCGCCCCAGCGGCCGGTACGACTGCCCGCGGAGTTCGGAGTTCGGAGTGCGAGGTACGGCTGCTCGCGGAAAGCCGGGGTGCGGCTGCCTGCAAAGAGCGCGGGTACGGCTGCCTGCAAAGAGCGCGGGTGCGGCTGCCTGCAAAGAGCGCGGGTGCAGCTGTCCGCAGGCGGGCGGCGTGGGCGGCGGACAGCCGCCCACGGCGCGGAGGGGACGGGGCGGGGGTGGCCGCCCGCAGTGGCTGGCGCGTCCGCGCCCTGTGCACATGGCAGCTTGGACAGTCGCGCCAGTCCGAGGACGGCCACCCCCGACCCGGCCCCGCCCCACCCACCACACCGTGGGCACCAGACCGCACCCCATGACAACCTGACTGACGACCAACGAGAGAGGCCGAACCGACCGTGCAAGACGACGCCCTCATCGCACAGGCCCAGGCGTGGCTCGCCGAAGACCCCGACCCGGACACCCGCGAGGAACTCGCCCGCCTCATCGACGCCGGCGACCACGCCGAACTCACCGCCCGCTTCAGCGGCACCCTCCAGTTCGGCACCGCCGGCCTCCGCGGCGAACTCGGCGCGGGCCCGATGCGCATGAACCGCTCCGTCGTCATCCGCGCAGCCGCCGGCCTCGCCGCGTACCTCAAGAAGCAGGGCCACACCGACGGCCTCGTCGTCATCGGCTACGACGCCCGCCACAAGTCCCGCGACTTCGCGGAGGACACCGCCGCCGTCATGACCGGCGCGGGCCTGAGGGCCGCCGTCCTCGGCCGCCCCCTCCCCACCCCCGTCCTCGCCTTCGCCATACGGCACCTCAACGCCGTCGCCGGAGTAGAGGTCACCGCCAGCCACAACCCGCCCCGCGACAACGGCTACAAGGTGTACCTCGGCGACGGCTCCCAGATCGTCCCCCCGGCCGACGCGGAGATCGCCGCCGAGATCGAGGCAGTCGCCTCCCTCGCCACGGTCCCCCGCCCCACCGAAGGCCCGCGGACCCTCGACGACGGCGTCCTGGACGCCTACCTCGCCCGCACGGACGCGGTCCTCGCCAAGGGCTCCCCCCGCACCGCCCGCACCGTCTACACGGCGATGCACGGGGTCGGCAAGGACACCCTCCTCGCCGCGTTCGCCCGCGCGGGCTTCCCCACCCCCGACCTCGTCACCGAACAGGCCGACCCCGACCCGGAGTTCCCGACCGTCGCGTTCCCCAACCCGGAGGAGCCCGGCGCGATGGACCTGGCCTTCGCGAAGGCCCGGGAGACCGACCCCGACCTGGTGATCGCCAACGACCCGGACGCCGACCGCTGCGCCGCGGCCGTAAAGGACGGCGCGGACTGGCGCATGCTGCGCGGCGACGAGGTCGGCGCGCTGCTCGCCGCCCATCTGGTCCGCCGCGGAGCGACCGGCACGTTCGCCGAGTCGATCGTGTCCTCGAGCCTGCTCGGCCGCATCGCCGAGAAGGCCGGCCTGCCCCACGTGGAGACCCTGACCGGCTTCAAGTGGATCGCCCGCGCCGAGGGCCTGCGCTACGGCTACGAGGAGGCGCTCGGCTACTGCGTCGACCCGGACGGCGTGCGCGACAAGGACGGCATCACGGCGGCGCTCCTCCTCACCGAGCTGGCGTCCGAGCTGAAGGAGGAGAACCGCACCCTCCTCGACCTCCTCGACGACCTCGCGGTGGAGCACGGCCTGCACGCCACCGACCAGCTCTCGGTCCGCGTCCAGGATCTCTCCCTCATCGCGGCCGCGATGCGCCGTCTGCGCGACCAGCCGCCCACCGAGCTGGCCGGCCTGCGCATCACCCGGACCGAGGACCTGACGGAGGGCACGGACACGCTCCCGCCCACCGACGGCCTCCGCTACACCCTGGACGGCGCACGGGTCATCGTCCGCCCCAGCGGCACGGAGCCGAAACTCAAGTGCTACCTGGAGATCGTGATCCCCGTGGCCACCAAGGCGGACCTCCCCGCCGCCCGCACGAAGGCGACGACCCTCCTGGACGACATCAAGCGGGACCTGTCCCGCTCGGCCGGCATCTGAGAACACCCGAACAAAAAAGCGGGGCGCGGCAACCGCGCCCCGCCCCCACCTCGCCGCACTCGCCGAACTCGCCGCCGGCCCTACCCCACCCCCAGCAGCACAGCCAGCAGCACGGCCCCCACCACCGCGGGCCCCGCGATCTCGTAGGCCCACCGCACGGTCACCTCGCCCTGCGCGGCCTCCTCCGACTGCCGCAGCTCGTGCATCTCCCGCATCTCGTCCATCGCCCGGTCGCTCTCGGCCCGCTTGGGCCCCGAGGGAACCCCTCCCGGCCCGAGCCCGCCCCGCCCCGCGGACGCCCGCGCACCCGAGCCCGCACCCGAGCCCGAGCCCTCCGAACCCGAGCCCGCGCGCGCGGCCCGCGCGGCCTGCGCCGCCGCCCGCGTCTCGGCCCGGACCGCCTTGTTGCGGGCCCGCAGCGAGACCGGAAGCGCCCAGAGCTGGTACTTCGTGCCGGACTCGTCGAAGACCTCGTTGGAGAAGCCGGACCGCAGCGAGGCGACCTGCCCCCAGGGCAGCTCGATCACGCGGAACGGGTTGCGCACGCGCAGCCGTTCGTCGTTCACGTACACGGCGGGGCGCAGGGTGTAGGCGACGACCAGGGGCACGAGCAGGAGCATCGTGGCGAGGGCCAGCCAGGGGGTGCGTCCCTCTCCGGTGACCACCGCGTCGATGCCGAGCCAGCCGATGAGGGCGAGCAGCAGCACACCGCCGACGAGGGCCGCGGGCGAGCGGTAGACACGGTCCTGGTAGCGGGGGGCCGCGGACCCGGGCGGCCTCGTGGGCTCCGGGTCGTTCGGCTGGTGCTCGGGGGTCGTCATGCTCCCGATTCTGCACGACGCCCGGCGGAGCCTCGCAGGCGGCGGACGCCGTACGGGAGGATCTCGGGGGCTGTACAGCCGCTACGCGCGTAGATATGCTCGTCTGGTGACCATGCCCACCACTGCACCACACGCCCTCAGCGACGTCACCGCGTCCGGCAGCACGCTGCGCCGCTTCCTCCACGGGCTGCCCGGCGTCGACGCGGTCGGCCTGGAGGCGCGTGCCGCCTCGCTCGGCACGCGTTCGATCAAGACGACCGCGAAGGCGTACGCCATCGACCTCGCCATCTCGATGGTCGACCTGACGACGCTGGAAGGCGCGGACACCCCGGGCAAGGTCCGGGCGCTCGGCGCGAAGGCGGTCCACCCCGACCCGACCGACCGCACCACGCCCGCCACGGCCGCGGTCTGCGTCTACCCCGACATGGTGGCCACGGCGAAGCAGGCGGTGGCGGGGTCCACCGTCAAGGTCGCGTCCGTCGCCACCGCGTTCCCGGCCGGCCGCGCCCCGATCGCCGTGAAGCTGGCGGACGTCCGCGAGGCCGTCGCCGCCGGCGCGGACGAGATCGACATGGTCATCGACCGCGGGGCGTTCCTCGCGGGCGACTACCTGAAGGTGTACGACGAGATCACCGCCGTGAAGGAGGCCTGCGGGACGAGCGCCCGCCTGAAGGTCATCTTCGAGACGGGCGAGCTGTCGACGTACGACAACATCCGCCGGGCCAGCTGGCTCGGCATGCTGGCCGGCGCGGACTTCATCAAGACGTCGACCGGCAAGGTCGCCGTCAACGCGACCCCCGCGAACACCCTCCTCATGCTGGAGGCGGTGCGCGACTTCCGCGCCCAGACCGGCGTCCAGGTCGGGGTGAAGCCCGCCGGCGGCATCCGCACGACGAAGGACGCCATCAAGTTCCTGGTCCTGGTCAACGAGACCGCGGGCGAGGACTGGCTGGACAACCACTGGTTCCGCTTCGGCGCCTCCTCGCTGTTGAACGACCTGCTGATGCAGCGCCAGAAGCTGGCGACCGGCCGCTACTCCGGCCCTGACTACGTGACGGTGGACTGACCCCCATGACCATGGAAAAGCGGACACCCGCATTCGAGTACGCGCCGGCGCCCGAGTCCCGCGCGGTCGTCGACATCGCCCCCTCCTACGGCCTGTTCATCGACGGCGAGTTCACCGAGGCCGCCGACGGCAAGGTCTTCAAGACCGTCTCCCCCTCCACGGAGGAGGTGCTCTCCGAGGTCGCCGAGGCCGGTGAGGCGGACGTCGACCGCGCGGTGAAGGCCGCCCGCAAGGCGTTCGAGAAGTGGTCGGCGCTGCCCGGCGCGGAGCGCGCCAAGTACCTGTTCCGGATCGCCCGGATCATCCAGGAGCGCAGCCGCGAGCTGGCCGTCCTCGAAACCCTCGACAACGGCAAGCCGATCAGGGAGACCCGCGACGCGGACCTGCCCCTGGTCGCCGCGCACTTCTTCTACTACGCGGGCTGGGCCGACAAGCTGGACCACGCCGGCTACGGCGCGAACCCGCGCCCCCTCGGCGTGGCCGGCCAGGTCATCCCCTGGAACTTCCCGCTGCTGATGCTGGCGTGGAAGATCGCCCCGGCGCTCGCCACGGGCAACACTGTCGTCCTGAAGCCCGCCGAGACGACCCCCCTCTCCGCGCTGTTCTTCGCGGACATCTGCCGTCAGGCGGGGCTCCCCAGGGGCGTCGTCAACATCGTCACCGGTGACGGCCGCGCCGGAGCCGCGCTGATCGCCCACCCCGACGTGAACAAGGTCGCCTTCACCGGTTCGACCGCCGTCGGCAAGGAGATCGCGCGCACGGTCGCGGGCACCCGCAAGAAGGTGACCCTCGAACTCGGCGGCAAGGGCGCCAACATCGTCTTCGACGACGCCCCGATCGACCAGGCCGTCGAGGGCATCGTCAACGGCATCTTCTTCAACCAGGGCCAGGTCTGCTGCGCGGGCTCCCGTCTGCTGGTCCAGGAGTCGATCCACGACGAGCTGCTGGACTCCCTCAAGCGCCGTCTGTCCACGCTCCGCCTCGGCGACCCGCTGGACAAGAACACCGACATCGGCGCGATCAACTCCGCCGAGCAGCTGGCCCGGATCACCGCGCTGGCGGACCGGGGCGAGGCGGAGGGCGCCGAGCGCTGGTCCCCGGCGTGCGAACTCCCGGAGAGCGGCTACTGGTTCGCCCCGACGCTGTTCACGGGCGTCACCCAGGCGCACACCGTCGCCCGCGACGAGATCTTCGGCCCGGTCCTGTCCGTCCTCACCTTCCGCACGCCCGACGAGGCGGTCGCCAAGGCCAACAACACGCCGTACGGCCTGTCGGCCGGCATCTGGACGGAGAAGGGCTCGCGCATCCTCGCGGTCGCGAACAAGCTCCGCGCGGGAGTGATCTGGTCCAACACGTTCAACAAGTTCGACCCGACCTCGCCGTTCGGCGGCTACAAGGAGTCGGGCTTCGGTCGCGAGGGCGGCCGCCACGGCCTGGAGGCGTACCTCGATGTCTGACCGACTCAACGTGCTGAAGACCTACAAGCTGTACGTCGGCGGGAAGTTCCCGCGTTCCGAGAGCGGCCGGGTGTACGAGGTGACCGACGCGAAGAAGAACTGGCTGGCCAACGCCCCGCTCTCGTCCCGCAAGGACGCCCGTGACGCGGTGGTCGCCGCGCGGAAGGCGTTCGGCGGCTGGGCGGGCGCGACGGCGTACAACCGCGGCCAGATCCTCTACCGCGTCGCGGAGATGCTGGAGGGCCGCCGGGACCAGTACGTCCGTGAGGTCGCCGAGGCCGAGGGCCTGTCGAAGTCGAAGGCCGGCGACCAGGTGGACGCGGCGATCGACCGCTGGGTCTGGTACGCGGGCTGGACCGACAAGATCGCCCAGGTGGTCGGCGGCGGCAACCCGGTCGCGGGACCGTTCTTCAACCTCTCCTCCCCCGAGCCGACGGGAGTGGTCGCCGTCCTCGCCCCCCAGGAGTCGTCCTTCCTGGGCCTGGTCTCGGTCGTCGCCCCGGTGATCGCGACCGGCAACACGGCGGTGGTCGTCGCGAGCGAGAAGTCCCCGCTCCCGGCGCTCTCCCTCGGCGAGGTGCTGGCCACCTCCGACCTCCCGGGCGGCGTGGTCAACATCCTCTCCGGCCGTACGGCGGAGATCGCCGCCCCGCTCGCCGCGCACCAGGACGTCAACGCGATCGACCTCGCGGGCGCCGACGAGGCGCTGGCGAAGGAGCTGGAGATCGCGGCCGCGGACAACCTGAAGCGCGTGCTGCGTCCACAGCCTGTGGACAACTGGTCGGCGACTCCCGGCACGGACCGCATGACGGCGTTCCTGGAGACCAAGACGGTCTGGCACCCGACGGGTTCGCTGGGCGCGTCCGGTTCGGCGTACTGAGCGACGCCCCCGCGGCCGGAGCGCCGTGCCCCGCCCCCTTCAGGGCGGGGCACGGCGCTCCGCCGTTCAGCTCCGCAGCATCCCGGCGGCCTGTCCCGCCACCGGAACGCTGCCCACCGAAGGCGCCTGGGCGACCGGTCCCGTGACCTCCCGGGAGTCCACCGACCGGAAGTCGGCGACCTGGGTGCCGACGCCGTTGTCGAGCGGGTCCACGCCCGTGCCGGCCAGCGGGTTGGGCTTGAGGTCCGCGACCGCGCCGACGGCGTGCCCGGCGTCGTCCGCGAGCCCCCCGGAGTCCGCGGCCGCCGCCGTGGCCGCGCCGGCGCCGAGCACCACTCCCGCGGTCGCGAGGACCGTCAGCGCGCGCCGCGCGACCGGTGTCCTGGGAGCCCTGTGTCGTGCCATCGCTCTGCCACCTCGCGCCTTCGCCGGGTAATCGGTCCGACGCGCAGAGTAGTGGAAGTGTGATGCGTGCTTCAAAGCCCTGCCGCGGGGTCGTACGCCACCCGGACGATGCCTCAAACTGGTGTCCCGTGAGCTCCTCCCCGTCGTCCATATCCGCGCGAGTCGTGCTGCTCTGCGGCCCCTCCGGCTCCGGCAAGTCCCTCCTCGCGGCCCGCTCCGGCCTTCCGGTGCTGCGCCTCGACGACTTCTACAAGGAGGGTGACGACCCGTCGCTGCCCCTGGTGGCCGGCACCTCCGACATCGACTGGGACCATCCCGGCTCCTGGGACGCGGACACCGCCGTGGCCGCGATCGACCGGCTGTGCCGCACCCGTCGCGCCGAGGTCCCCGTCTACGACATCTCGCTGAGCGCCCGTACGGGAGAGGCGGCCGTCGACATCGGCGGCACCCCGCTGTTCATCGCGGAGGGCGTCTTCGCCGCGGAGATCGTGGGCCGCTGCCGTGAACAGGGGCTGCTGGCCGACGCGCTGTGCCTGAACAGGGGCCCGGTGCGGACCTTCCGGCGACGCTTCCTGCGGGACCTCAGGGAGGGCCGCAAGTCGGTGCCGTTCCTGCTCCGCCGCGGCTGGCGGCTGATGCGGCTGGAACGGTCGATCATCGCCCGTCAGACGGCGCTCGGCGCGCACGCCTGCGACCGGGACGAGGCGCTGGGCCGTCTGGCGAGGGCGGCGGTCGCCGGACGCACGGCGCCGGACGCGACGGGCGCGACGGCCACGCCGTCCCAGCGGTAGCCGCCAGGGAGAGCCGGGCGCGCACGAAAGGCGGGACCGGACGGGCCCCCCGGCCCTACCAGTCCCGCTGTTTCGCACTCCCCCGCGATCCCTCCGGATCCCCCGGATCCCCCGGATCACCGGAGGTCCCCCGTGACCCCCCTGTGCTCCCCCGCTGTTCCCCCTTTTCCCCCGGGTTCCCCCCTGTTTCCCCGTGTTCCCCCGGTCCCCACCGGTCACGGCGACGTCCCCCGACGTCCCCGCTGTCCCCCTCTTACTCCCCCCGTGGTCCCCCCGAACCTTCAGGCGACAAGCTCCCCGAAGGCGTCCTCCTCGTCACGGCCGAAGCTGAGGACCTCGTCCTCGCGCAGCCGGCGGAGCGACCGCCAGATGCTCGACTTCACCGTGCCGACACTGATGCCGAGGATGTCCGCGATCTCCGGGTCCGTACGACCCTCGTAGTAGCGCAGGACCAGCATGGTGCGCTGGAGCTCGGGCAGCCGGGCCAGCGCCTGCCACAGGACCGCGCGCAGCTCGGTGCCGCGCATCGCGTCCGTGTCCTGGGCCGTCTCCGGCAGTTCCTCGGTCGGGTACTCGTTCAGCTTGCGGCGGCGCCACGCGCTGATGTGCAGGTTGGTCATGGTCCGGCGCAGGTAGCCGCCGACGGCCGCCTTGTCGCTGATCCGGTCCCACGCCCGGTAGGTCGAGAACAGCGCGCTCTGCAGCAGGTCCTCGGCCTCGAAGCGGTCGCCGGTCAGGTGGTAGGCGGTGGCGTACAGGGAGGCGCGGCGCTCCTGGACGTAGGCGGTGAACTCCGCCTCCGCCGGGGAGCGGCGTTCCCCCTGGTCCTCCCCGTACGCGGTCCCCCCGTGCGTGCCCCCCGTGGGCGCGTCCACCACCGTCATGATCGCGGTGTGCTGACGCCCGGTGCCGCGAGCGCACCCCCGCCCGCTCACGGCACCGGACTTCTCTGAACCCCGGTGCAGATCGTGCAGACGCGTGATCACTGCGCTGGTGCTGGTGCCGTGCAGCGTGTTCATCTCGCGCCCCCCGTCGTGGACTTCCGGTGTTCTGCCCTGCTGTTGTGCTTGTGCCGAAAAGCTTGCCGGGGGACCTTCATGGCCGTGTCTGCCGACTGTCACAGACGTGTCACAGGGGTCGGTCACCGCGGGACCACAGATCCTTCACAGGCGTCCGTGCACGTAGCGGCACGTATCCGGGCCCAACGGGCATCTGCCGCCCACGGGTCGAAGAGGGAGGCCTCCATGGGCCAGAATGAGCCCGTGCCTTCCCTGTTGCTGATCGAGGACGACGACGCCATCCGCACGGCCCTGGAGCTCTCACTGACGCGCCAGGGTCACCGGGTGGCGACCGCTGCCAGTGGTGAGGACGGTCTGAAGCTGCTGCGCGAGCAGCGGCCGGATCTGATCGTGCTGGATGTGATGCTGCCCGGCATCGACGGGTTCGAGGTGTGCCGGCGCATCCGGCGCACGGACCAGCTGCCGATCATCCTGCTGACCGCCCGCAACGACGACATCGACGTGGTGGTCGGGCTGGAGTCCGGCGCCGACGACTACGTCGTCAAACCCGTGCAGGGCCGGGTGCTGGACGCCCGTATCCGCGCGGTGCTGCGGCGCGGGGAGCGGGAGTCCAGCGACTCGGCGACCTTCGGCAGTCTGGTCATCGACCGTTCGGCGATGACCGTGACGAAGAACGGCGAGGACCTCCAGCTCACCCCGACCGAGCTGCGGCTGCTGCTGGAGCTGAGCCGGCGGCCGGGGCAGGCGCTGTCCCGGCAGCAGTTGCTGCGGCTGGTGTGGGAGCACGACTACCTGGGCGACTCGCGTCTGGTGGACGCCTGTGTCCAGCGGCTGCGCGCCAAGGTCGAGGACGTGCCGTCCTCCCCGACCCTGATCCGTACGGTGCGCGGTGTCGGCTACCGGCTGGACGCGCCTCAGTGACACAGGAGCACCAAGGGGGGACCGGCGGCTGGTCCGCCGCGCGCAGGGGAGTGTGGTCACGGCTGCGGTTCACGAGCCTGCGGCTGCGGCTGGTCGTGGTGTTCGGGCTGGTGGCGCTCACGGCCGCGGTCTCCGCGTCCGGTATCGCCTACTGGCTGAACCGCGAGTCGGTGCTGACCCGTACGCAGGACGCGGTGCTGCGCGACTTCGAGCAGGAGATGCGCAACCGGGCGGGCGCGCTGCCCGAGCACCCGACCCAGGACGAACTGCAGCGCACGGCGGGGCAGATGGCGAACAGCAGCCAGCGCTTCACCGTGCTGCTGGTCGCCGAGAACCCCGACGGGCGGACTGTGTACGGCAGTTCGGGCGGGCTGAACGGCTTCTCGCTGCAGGACGTGCCGGTCTCGCTGCGCGAGGCGGTCACCGAGCGGCAGAGGATCACCTCGACCAACAAGTCCCCCCACCATCTCTACTGGCAGCGGATCATCGACGACGACACCCCGTACCTGGTGGCGGGGTCCATGGTGATCGGCGGCGGGCCGACCGGCTACATGCTGAAGTCGCTGGAGCCGGAGGCCAAGGACCTCAACTCGCTGGCCTGGTCGCTGGGGATCGCCACCGCGCTGGCGCTGATAGGTTCCGCGCTGCTCGCGCACGCCGCCGCCACGACCGTGCTGAAGCCGGTGCAGCGGCTCGGGGCGGCCGCCCGGCGGCTCGGAGAGGGCAAGCTGGACACCCGGCTGAGGGTGTCGGGCACCGACGAACTGGCGGACCTCTCCCGGACGTTCAACAAGGCGGCGGAGGCGCTGGAGAAGCGGGTGGCGGACATGGCCGGCCGCGACGAGGCGTCCCGGCGGTTCGTGGCGGACATGAGCCATGAGCTGCGTACGCCGCTGACCGCGATCACGGCGGTGACCGAGGTCCTGGAGGAGGAGCTGGAGTCCGAGGGCGGCGGCATCGACCCGATGGTCGAGCCCGCGGTACGGCTGGTGGTGAGCGAGACCCGGCGGCTGAACGACCTGGTGGAGAACCTGATGGAGGTCACCCGCTTCGACGCGGGCACCGCCCGGCTGGTCCTGGACGACGTCGACGTCGCCGACCAGATCACCGCCTGCATCGACGCGCGCGCCTGGCTGGACGCGGTCGACCTGGACACCGAGCGGGGCATCCACGCGCGGATCGACCCGCGCCGGCTGGACGTGATCCTGGCCAACCTCATCGGCAACGCGCTCAAGCACGGCGGGTCGCCCGTGCGGGTGGCGGTGCGGGAGTGCCCCGCGGAGGGCGCGGAGGGCGCCGGGGACGGCGGTGATGTGGTCATCGAGGTGCGGGACCACGGGCCGGGCATCCCCGAGGAGGTCCTGCCGCATGTCTTCGACCGCTTCTACAAGGCGAGCGCGTCACGGCCGCGCTCCGAGGGCAGCGGCCTGGGCCTGTCGATCGCGCTGGAGAACGCCCATATCCACGGCGGCGAGATCACCGCGGCCAACTCCCCGGAGGGCGGTGCCGTGTTCACCCTGCGGCTGCCGCGGGACGTGTCCGCGCGCGACGCCTCGGAGAAGACCGGTGACAACGGGGACGAGGGCACCGAGGAGGACGCCCGGTGAAGGCGCGAAGGACCGGCACACGACGCACCGCGGTACGCCGTGCGCCGGCGCTGCTGACGGTGGGGATGCTCGGGACGCTGCTGGCCGGGTGCGGGATACGGGCCACGGAGGTGCCGACCGACTTCGGTCCCGCCCCGTCCCGGGTGAGCTGCTCGCAGACCGGGCCGGAGGTGTCGACGCAGGCGCAGCGGGGACTGCCGGTGCGGGTGTTCCTGCTGTGCGGGTCGTCGCTGGTGGCCGTCGACCGGACGGTGCGGGTGCCGGAAGGGGCGGCGGACTCACGGCGGGCGCTGGTGGCGCAGGGGCTGCTGGACGAGCTGTCCCAGCAGCCGCCGGCCGCCGAGCAGCAGGCCGGGTACGCCACCCGGGTGCCGGACGGGACGACCGTGAGCGGTCCCCGGTCCGGAGACCCGGACGACACGCTGCGGCTGAGCGCCGCGCCGGGGAGCCTCACCTCCGCCGGGCTCGCGCAGATCGTGTGCACCTTCTCCGACTCCGCCGCGGCGGAGGGCGACGGCTCGGTGATCCTGGGCGGCCCCGACGACACCCGGCCGCGCCGCTACCGGTGCACGGACGAGGTCCGGTCCCGTCCGGACGACGAGGAGCCGCCGTCCTCGGAGGTCACCGGCGGTTGAGCCCGCACTGTGGCGCATGCCTCACCCGGTGAACGGGTGACATCCCGGAACCGATCGTGCCGAACGCCGCGTCTAGGGGGTCGTGCAGCGTCAAGGCTTCATCGGCGGCACCGCCGCGATCCGTATCCATGTGACAGGGGGTCTCCTCCTGGCCGCGTATCTCGCGTTCGTCGCCTGGTACACGCTGCGCCCGTTGGACGTCCCCTGGGTGATGCCCGCCAATCTGCGTCCGCTGGACGGCATCCGCGGTGATTTCGCGCTGGGCTGGGCCACGGGGCTCCGCCGGGTCGCTGGGGGGCTGGCGCTGCTCGCGCCGCTGGGCGTGCTGCTGCCGATGGCCGGGGGCCGGCTGGCCGTGTCGCGGCTGGGTTCGCTGATCCGCACCATGGCGGCGACCGCGCTGGTGTCGCTGGCCGTCGAACTGCTGCAGACGGCGGTGCCGGGCCAGGTGGTGGACGTGGACTCGCTGCTGCTGAACACGGCGGGAGCGGCGCTCGCGCACGCGGCCGTGGTGCCGGCGGGGCGCGCCTGGCTGCTCCGGCGGGCCGGGCGGTCCGTCGCGGCCGGTCTCCCGGAGGAGCCGGCTCAGGGTAGGACCCCGACGATTCCCAGGGTCGGTATCGCCCCGTGGAGCGACGCTTTGCCCCCTTCGTCTCCGTAACGTGGAAGGTGGAAGAAACGCCCACGAGCCCGCCACCCCGGCGAGCCCCCGGACCGGTCACCGGACACGTCCAGGACCGCGAAAGGCGAGTGTCCGCACACGCCGGCCGGGAGGGAGCCGAAGGGGCGCCCCGTAGGCGACCGAGCCCACGAAGAGGAGCCGAAGATGAGCAGCCGTCTCGCCCGCCCCACCAACGACCGCATGATCGGCGGAGTGTGCGCCGCGCTGGCACGGCGCTTCGGCACCTCGGCCACCACGATGCGGGTGATCTTCCTGCTGTCGTGTCTGCTTCCGGGACCGCAGTTCCTGCTCTACATAGCGCTGTGGATCCTGCTGCCCTCGGAGGACAAGACACGCGCCGCCTGGTGACGCCCTCGCGCCGTCTTCCCTGAGTACGCGGATGGGGCGCGCCCGGATCCCGGGTGCGCCCCATCGGCGTAGGCGCGGGTCAGCCCAGCGGGAGTCCGTTGAGGTTGCTGCCCTGGGTGGGCAGTTCCCGCACGGGCAGGCCGCCGAGGAGGCCGGAGGCGGGGACCTGGGGGCCCGCCTGCTCGGCGACCGGCTGGGCGGTCGCCAGGCCGGTGCCGGCCAGCTCCTGGCCCGCCTGCAGCGCCCGGTCCGAGGTCGGCACCGCGCCGGTCACCTGCTCCGCCGGCACGGCCCGGGTGACGGTGTCCAGCGCCGGGGCGGCGTCCGGAACGGCCGGGGCCGCGTTGGCGGCGCCGGCGCCGGCGGCGGCGAAGGCGGCACCCAGAGCGGCGACACCGAGGGTCTTGACAGCAGACTGCTTCATGAAAATGCGTCCTCGAAATGGGGTACGGGGAGTGAGCGGTGCTGCGACCGTAAACACGACGCGCCTTCCGCCGCAAACATCGAAATGCGGACGGATTGTGAAATGCTCCCGCACCCGCTTTTCACGCGGACGCGTTCCGTCAGTCCTCCGAATCCGGAGAACCGCTGGTGGAGGCGGTCTGCCGGAACAGCCATTCGGATTTCAGTTCGGCATATCCGGGCTTGATCACGTCATTGATCATGGCCAGTCGTTCATCGAAAGGAATGAACGCCGACTTCATCGCATTGACGGAGAACCACTGCATGTCGTCGAGCGTGTAACCGAACGCGTCGACCAGGTGCTCGAATTCCCGGCTCATTCCGGTGTGGGACATCAGACGGTTGTCGGTGTTCACCGTGACCCGGAAATGGAGCCGGCGCAGCAGCCCGATCGGGTGCTCCGCGTACGAGGCGGCGGCACCGGTCTGCAGGTTGGAGCTCGGGCACAGTTCCAGCGGGACGCGCTTGTCGCGGACGTAGGAGGCGAGCCGGCCGAGTGCGACCGTGCCGTCGTCGCGGACCTCGATGTCGTCGATGATGCGCACGCCGTGTCCGAGCCGGTCGGCGCCGCACCACTGCAGGGCCTGCCAGATGGACGGCAGTCCGAACGCCTCGCCGGCGTGGATGGTGAAGTGGTTGTTCTCCCGCTTCAGGTACTCGAAGGCGTCGAGGTGCCGGGTGGGCGGGTAGCCGGCCTCGGCGCCCGCGATGTCGAAGCCGACGACGCCCTGGTCCCGGTAGCGGTTGGCGAGTTCGGCGATCTCCAGGGAGCGGGCCGCGTGCCGCATCGCGGTGAGCAGGGCGCCGACCCGGATGCGGTGGCCGTTCTCCCGCGCGCGCCGCTCCCCCAGCCGGAAGCCCTCGTTCACCGCGTCGACGACCTCTTCGAGGGTCAGTCCCCCTTCGAGGTGCTGCTCGGGGGCGTACCGCACCTCCGCGTAGACGACGCCGTCCTCGGCGAGGTCCTCGGCGCACTCGGCGGCGACCCGGACGAGCGCGTCGCGGGTCTGCATGACGCCGACGGTGTGCGAGAACGTCTCCAGGTACCGCTCCAGGGAGCCGGAGTCGGCGGCCTCCCGGAACCACAGGGCGAGCTTGTCGGGATCGGTCTCGGGAAGCTGGAGGTACCCGTTCCGGGCGGCCAGGTCGACGACGGTGCCGGGGCGCAGCCCGCCGTCGAGGTGGTCGTGCAGCAGAACCTTGGGCGCCCGGCGGATCTGGTCCGCCGTGGGGGCGTTCGCGATGGTCTGGCTCGTCATTGCGGCACTCTAACGCCTACGCGCGTAGATCCCCGGAGGCGCGAACCCGTCGATACGCAACGGTGACCGCACGGACGGGTTTGGTACACCGCCGCTTCTGAGAATGTTCTGTCATGGCACAGCAAGCGACGCCGGTTCGCACGGCCCGGCTGGGGAGGGCGCTCGGCCCGGAGCCGACGGCGGTGAGCGGCGTGGTGCTGCTGCTCCCCGGCGGCGACGAGGTCTCCAGCCGCAGACCGTCCCCCATGATGGCGGCCGCCTCCGTGCGCGCCCTGGGGCGCCGTCTCACCCGCGCGGGCCGGGAGCAGAGCCTCGCCGCCCATGTCGTCCACTACCGCTACCGGGGCTGGAACGGCAGCGAGGCGCATCTCGCCCGCGATGCCGCGTGGGCCGCGGAGGAGACCGTGCGGCGGTACGGGGACGTTCCCGTCTGCCTCGCCGGTGTCGGCATGGGCGGCCGGGCCGCGCTCCGGGCGGCGGGCCACGAGGCCGTCAACTCCGTACTGGCGCTGGCGCCCTGGCTGCCGGACGATGACGTGGCGGCGCCACCCGAACCGGTGAAGCAGCTCGCCGGGCGGCAGGTGCTGATCGTGCACGGCACGAATGACGCGCGGAGCGATCCGGAGCTGTCGTTCCGGCTGGCGGCGCGGGCGAAGAAAGCGAACCGGGAGGTGTGCCGGTTCGAAGTCCACGCGGACGGGCACGGCTTGAGCCAGTACCGGGACGAAGTGCTTGCGCTGTCCGAGGACTTCGTGATGGGGGCGCTGTTCGGGCGGGCGTTCTCGCGGCCCGTGCAGGATGCCCTGGCGGCGCCTCCGCCGCTGGGGTTGCGGATGCCGTTGGCCGCGGGGTTCGGCAGGTCCCTGCGGCGGTAGCGCCGCAGGGGGACCGCCGTCCGGCCCGTGCGGGAGGCCGCTCCTCAGGTGGGCAGCAGTGTGCCCCTCTTGGACAGCAGGAACTTCTTGAACGCCGCCACGGGAGGTGTGTCGGGGTGCCCGGCCAGCCAGGCGACGCCGATCTCCCGCGCCGCCCTGGGGGCCGTGACCGTCAGTTCCACCACGCCCGGGCGGGGGAAGGGAGGTGGCGGGAGGAGGGCCACGCCCAGGCCCGCCGCCACCAGGCCGCGCAGGGTTTCGGCCTCCTCGCCCTCGAAGGCGATACGGGGTCTGAACCCGGCCTGGGCGCAGAGGTCGTCGGTGATGCGGCGCAGGCCGTAGCCGGGCTCCAGGGTCACGAAGGTCTCGTCGGCGGCCTCGACGAGGCGGATGCGGCGGCGGCCGGCGAGGCGGTGGTCGGCGGGGACGACCAGGCGCAGCTTCTGCTCGTCGAGGCGGCGGGCGACGAGGTCGGGGGCGTCGGGCACCGGGGAGGTCAGGCACAGGTCGAGTTCGCCCGCGCGCAGGCCCTCCAGCATGGCCTCGCCGTAGTTCTGGACGAGGCTGAAGCGGATGCGCGGGTGGTCGGCGCGGAAGGCGTGCAGCAGTCCGGGCACGGTCTCGGCGCCCATGGTGTGCAGGAAGCCGAAGGCGACCTTGCCGGTGGCGGGGTCGGCGTCGGCGCGCACCTCGTCGGCGGCGCGTTCGATCTCGGCGAGGGCGCGTTCGACGGAGGTGAGGAAGGCGCGGCCGGCGGGAGTGAGGGAGACCGTGCGGCCGTGGCGGGCGAACAGGTCGACGCCCAGGTCCTCCTCGAGGCGGACCATCGCGCGGGACAGGGTGGACTGCGGGACCTCCATCTCCTGGGCGGCGCGGGTGACGTGCTCGGTCCGGGCGACTCCGGCGAAGTAGGCGAGCCGGGGTGCCAGCAGCCGGGACATGTCGTCCGTGTCTCGTGTGTCACCGGTCCGTGACAGCCGTCCGCCTGACCTCTGCTGATGCGCCATGGGAACGATTATGGCGATTCCATGCATTGGACGGATGAGCGGGGGCGTACGTAGCTTCGAGGCATGACTCCCGCCAGTACCGGGGCGTCCACCAGCGTGGGCGCCGTCGCATCCGTTCCTTCTCCCCAGCCCGCCCCCGGAGCCGTCTCCGAGTCCCGGATGTCCCCGGGCGGACCCGGTTACCGCCGGATGAGTCTCGCCCTGTTCCTCGCGGGTGTCGCGACCTTCGCGCTGCTGTACTCCACTCAGGCCCTGCTGCCGCTGATCTCCGGCGACTTCGCCGTGAGCGCGGGCGACGCGAGCTGGACGGTGGCCGCGGCAACCGGTGGTCTGGCGCTGTTCGTCCTGCCGATGAGCGCGCTGTCGGAGCGCTTCGGACGGCGTACGGTCATGACGGCGTCCCTGGCCGTCGCGGTCACCCTCGGTCTGCTGGTGCCCTTCGCGCCCTCGCTGGGCGTGCTGGTGGCGCTGCGGGCGCTGCAGGGTGCGGCGCTGGCGGGACTGCCGGCGTCGGCGACCGCGTATCTCGCGGAGGAGGTCACGCCCAAGGCGCTGGTGACGGCGATCGGGCTGTTCGTGGCCGGCAACAGCGTCGGCGGGATGAGCGGCCGGGTGATCACCGGCTGGGTGGCGCAGGAGTGGGGCTGGCGGGTCGCCGTCGGGGCGATCGGCGTGGTCGCGGTGGCGTGTGCGGTGGCGTTCCGGCTGCTGCTCCCGGCGCCCCGGCACTTCCGGGCGGGCTCGCTGCGGCCGGGTGTGCTGGTGCGGACGGTGCGGGACCACCTCGCCAATCCGTTGCTGCGGCGGCTGTACGCGATCGGCGCGCTGTTCATGACGGTGTTCGGCGGTGTCTACACGGTGATCGGCTACCGGCTGACGGAGGCGCCGTTCTCGCTGCCGCAGGGCGTCGTCGGCTCGATCTTCCTGGTGTACCTGGTGGGCACGGTCTCGGCGTCAGCGGCGGGGCGGCTGGTCAGCCGGCTGGGCCGCCGGGGCGCGCTGTACGCGGGCGGCGCGACGACGGCGGCGGGACTGCTGCTGTCGCTGGGCGGGACGCTGCCGATGGTGCTGCTGGGTCTCGTGCTGATCACGGCGGGGTTCTTCGCCGGGCACGCGGTGGCGTCGTCGGCGGTCGGGAAGACCGCGACGGTGGGACGGGCCCAGGCGTCCGCCCTCTATCAGTCCGCGTACTACGTCGGGTCCAGCGTGGGGAGCACGGTGGGCGCGGTGGCGTTCCACGCCGGGGGCTGGGCCGGGACGGTCGCGGTCGGCCTGGTGGCGGTGACCGGCGTCGCGGTGATCACCCTGGCGGGTACCCGGGCCGCGCGGGCGGCTGTGCAGCCGGCCTGAGGGAGGTTCCAGGCCGGCGGGTATGACACCCGTTGACCTGCGCCTTCGTCCACTCGGCGGGCCGTTGTCAGTGGGCTGCGGTAGCTTCCGGAGTGGTGGGTGCGATGGTGCGCCACGGAGAAGCCACAGGGGTGGGTGGACGATGACGAACGGCACCGCGACGACGGCCGGCCTGGACGCCAGGCTGGAGCAGTACCGGGTCGAACTGACCGGATACTGCTACCGGATGCTGGGCTCCTCCTTCGAGGCGGAGGACGCGGTGCAGGACACGATGATCCGCGCGTGGCGCAGCTTCGACAAGTTCGAGGGCCGCTCCAGCCTGCGCTCCTGGCTCTACCGCATCGCGACCAACGTCTGCCTGGACATGCTGACGGCGGGCAACAAGCGCGCCCGCCCGATGGACCTGACGGAGTCCACCCCGCTGGCGCGGGCGGCGCTGTCCCCCCGCCCGGACAACACCTGGCTGGAGCCGATGCCCGACTCCCGGGTGCTGCCCACCCCCGCCGACCCGGCGGAGGCGGCGGTCGCCAAGGAGTCCGTGCGGCTCGCGTTCATGGCCGCGCTGCAGCAGCTGCCGGCCAAGCAGCGGGCGGTGCTGATCCTGCGGGAGGTGCTTGCCTGGAAGGCCGCCGAGGTCGCCGAGCTGCTGGGCACCTCCGTCGCGTCGGTCAACAGCGCGCTCCAGCGGGCCCGGGCGACGCTCGCCGAGCGACAGCAGCCGGGCGCCGGGGCGGCGGTCTCCGACCCCCTGGACGAGGAGCAGAAGAAGCTGCTCGACCGCTATGTGGCGGCGTTCGAGGGGTACGACATGTCCGCGCTGACCGCGCTGCTGCACGAGGACGCCATCATGACGATGCCGCCGTTCGACCTGTGGCTGACCGGCGCCGACGACATCACGGGCTTCATGACGACGCTGGGCGCGCCCTGCGCGGGTTCCCGGCTGGTACCGGTGCAGGTCAACGGCATGCCGGGGTTCGCCCAGTACAAGCCGGACCCGGAGGCCGGCGGTTTCACGCCGTGGGCGGTCCAGGTGCTGGAGATCTCAGACGGCCGGATCACGGGCTTCCACTGCTTCCTGGACACCCAGCGGTGGTTCCCGCTGTTCGGGCTGCCCCTCCGTCTCGAAGCGGAGTCCGACCAGGTCGAGCAGGGCGCATAGCGCCGCGGAGGGATCACGCAGCCGTATCCGGCCCCCGGACCGGCGGGCGGTGAGCTGGAGCCGTGCCAGCAGGTTCACGGCGGCGAGTCCGGGCGGCCCGAGACCGGCCACGTCGCACACGACCACCCGGCCCGGCCCGCCGCCCTCCAGGAGTGTCCGCAGCGCGTCGCAGGGCCCGCTCACCTCGTCCCCGGTGAGAGGGCCGCTGAGCACGAGTACGGGCGGTGTCATGGCGTCCACGACCGGTAGACCGGAGAGCGGCGGGTAACTCATCGCGAGGACCGGCGCCGTAAGGATCACATTGACCGGAGCGCACCCCTCCCCAGAGGGTTGGGTGTATGCGCCATAGATCATCCCCGCCGACGGTGTCCGGTACTTTTCGCGTCCGCGGGGAGCTGCCGTGCAGGGGGTGCTGAGCGGGTTCCTGGTGATCGCCGTCGTCATCGGCGTCGGCTACGTCATCGGCCGCCGGGGGTACCTCGGCGCGGAGGGCCGCGAGGTCCTCACCAAGCTGGCGTTCCATGTGGCGTCGCCCGCGCTGCTGTTCACCACCCTCGCGCGGGCCGATCTGTCGGTGGTGTTCTCCGGCCGGCTCCTGGTCACCGCGCTGAGCACGGCGGCGGTGGCGGGCGTCTTCGTCGCGGTGGGCGTCGCGCGCCGCTGGGGCGTGGGACGCACCACCATCGGCGCGCTGTGCTCCAGCTACGTCAACTCCGGAAACCTCGGCATCCCGATCGCGGTGTACGTGCTGGGCGACGCCTCGCTGGTGGCGCCGGTGTTGCTGTTCCAGCTGGTCGGGGTCACGCCGGTCGCGCTGACGATCCTCGACCTGTCGACGGCGGGCGAGAAGCAGCCGCTGTGGCGGCGGCTGCTGACGCCGCTGCGCAATCCGATCGCGGTGGGGTCACTGGCGGGGGTGGCGGTGTCGGCGGCCGGGATCGGGATACCGGGGCCGGTCTGGGACCCGGTGCAGCTGATCGGCAACATGGCGGTCCCCGCCGTGCTCCTGGCGTTCGGCATCTCGCTGCGCGGCAGCACCCTGCCCCTGCGGGGCGGCGACCGCGGCGCGGTGCTGCTCGCCGTGGGCCTGAAGGCGGTGGGCCAGCCGCTGGTCGCGTGGGTCCTGGCGGTGGGCGTCTTCGGCCTGCGCGGGGCGCATCTGCTGGACGTGGTGGTGACCTCGGCCCTCCCGGCCGCCCAGAACCTCTTCACCTACGCGAGCAGCTACCGCGTGGGCGAGAAACTGGCCCGCGAGGCGATCCTCGTGTCGACGGTGCTGTCGGTCCCGGTTCTGGTGGTGGTGGCGGCGCTGCTCGGGTGACTCAGGTCGCGGGGAACTCGCTGGTGTCGATGACGAGGCCGAAGGGGGCGGGGAGCTTGAGCGGCTCACCGAACTTCGCCGTGGCCAAGGGGCGGTAGACGTCGCCCTCCGGTTCACCGTAGAGCGTCGCGGTCGGACCGTCGGGGGCCCAGCGGTCGACGAGGAGGTACAGCGGGATGCCTGCGGTGGCGTAGGCGGCGGGCTTGCTGACGCGGTCGTGACGTGCGTTGGACTTCGAGGTGACCTCGACGACCAGCTCGGCGAGGGCGGCGGGGATGTGGGAGTCCGACTCGGTGTGGTCCCGTACCGGGGCGACCACGAGGTCCGGGATGAGCATGCCCAGACGCGAGGGCACAGCGATGGCCAGGGTCTGGAAGATCTCCCAGTCCTCGGGGATCACGGAGTAGAGGCGGCGCTGGATGCGGGCCGCGATCACGTTGTGACGGTACGCGGGAGCGGGTGACACGGTGATGATCCCCTCGATGATCTCCACCTTGCTACCCTCGGGCCATTCCATTTCCTCCCAGAACCGGACGAGATCGTCCCAGCTCTGCTCGGGGTCCTGGCTCACGGTGAGTGCGCTCATGGCGGTCTCCTTCGGTGCGTCACCGAGTACAGCATGCCGAACGGGACCGGTAGGGGTCCACCGGTCCCGTTCATCCGATCAGGGGAAACCGCAGGTCAGGCGATGCGTTCCCGGACGACCGGGGTGGCCTCGAAGTGCGTGCCGGGGAGCGCGATGTCGTAGGAGCCGGCCACTGCCTGGAGGGCGTAGTCGAAGCGGTCCGGGGTGTCGGTGTGGAGGGTCAGGAGGGGCTGGCCCTCCGTGACCTCGTCGCCCGGCTTGGCGTGGAGCTCCACGCCGGCGCCCGCCTGGACCGGGTCCTCCTTGCGGGCGCGGCCCGCGCCGAGGCGCCAGGCGGCGACGCCGACGCCGTAGGCGTCGAGGCGGGTCAGGACGCCGGAGGACGGAGCCTTGACCACGTGCTGCTCGCGGGCCACCGGCAGCTCCGCGTCCGGGTCGCCGCCCTGGGCCGCGATCATGCGGCGCCAGACGTCCATCGCGGAGCCGTCGGCGAGGGCCTTCGCCGGGTCGGCGTCCTTCAGTCCGGCCGCGTCGAGCATCTCGCGGGCCAGGGCGAGGGTCAGCTCGACGACGTCCGCCGGGCCGCCGCCCGCCAGGACCTCGACGGACTCACGGACCTCGAGGGCGTTGCCCGCGGTGAGGCCGAGCGGGGTGGACATGTCGGTGAGCAGGGCGACCGTCCGCACTCCGGAGTCGGTGCCCAGGCCCACCATCGTGCGGGCCAGCTCGCGGGCGTCCTCGATCGTCTTCATGAACGCGCCGGTGCCGACCTTCACGTCCAGGACCAGGGAGCCGGTGCCCTCGGCGATCTTCTTCGACATGATCGAGGAGGCGATGAGCGGGATCGCCTCGACCGTGCCGGTGACGTCGCGCAGCGCGTAGAGCTTCTTGTCGGCCGGGGCCAGTCCGTCGCCCGCCGCGCAGATCACCGCGCCGGCGCCGTCCAGCACGGACAGCATCTCCTCGTTGGAGAGCAGGGCGCGCCAACCGGGGATGGACTCCAGCTTGTCGAGGGTGCCGCCGGTGTGGCCGAGGCCGCGGCCGGAGAGCTGGGGGACGGCCGCCCCGCAGGCCGCGACGAGCGGCGCGAGCGGCAGGGTGATCTTGTCGCCGACGCCGCCGGTGGAGTGCTTGTCGGCGGTCGGGCGGGACAGCGAGGAGAAGTCCATGCGCTCGCCGGAGGCGATCATCGCGGCCGTCCAGCGGGCGATCTCACCCCGGTTCATGCCGTTGAGCAGGATCGCCATCGCGAGGGCCGACATCTGCTCGTCGGCCACCTCCCCGCGGGTGTACGCGTCGATGACCCAGTCGATCTGCTCGTCGCTGAGTTCACCGCGGTCCCGCTTGGTGCGGATGACGGAGATGACGTCCATGGCCATGGCTGGGGGTTCCTTCCGGAGTGCGAAGGGTGCGGCCCCTCGGTACGACGGTTCGGGCCGTCGTACCGGGGGGGCCGCGGGGGCATTACTTGGTGAGGTGCTGCGGGCCGAAGGCCTGGGGCAGCATCTCGGAGAGCGGCAGGATCCCCTCCGGGGTCTCCAGCAGCAGTCCGGGGCCGCCGAACTCGTACAGCAGCTGGCGGCAGCGGCCGCACGGGACGAGGATCTCGCCGTTTCCGTCGACGCAGGTGAAGTGCGTCAGCCGGCCGCCCCCGGTGCGCTGCAGCTCCGAGACCAGTCCGCACTCGGCGCACAGCCCGAGCCCGTACGAGGCGTTCTCCACGTTGCAGCCGGAGACCGTGCGTCCGTCGTCGACCAGGGCCGCCACGCCGACCGGGTAGCCGGAGTAGGGGACGTACGCGTGGGTCATGGCCTCCCGCGCCAGGGTGCGCAGGGCCTCCCAGTCGGTGCCGGGCGCGGTCACTTCCCCTGTCCCTTCCGGTACGGCATGCCGTCCGCCTTCGGCATGCGCAGCCGTTGGGCGGAGAGGGCGAGGACCACCAGGGTGATGACGTACGGCGTGGCGGAGACGACCTGGTTGGGGACCTCGTTGGTGCCGGCGTACCAGGCGAACACGAGGGCGCCGACGACCAGGGTGATCACCGCGTTGACGTACTTCCTGCGGACGGCCAGCCAGATCGCGCCGATGACCAGCAGCAGCGCGCCGAGCAGCAGCAGGGCGTGCACGTTGGCGGAGCCGCCGCGCAGGTTGAGGCTGTCGGTGTAGCCGAACAGGCCGGCGCCGATGGCGAGGCCGCCCGGCATCCAGTTGCCGAAGATCATCGCGGCGAGGCCGATGTAGCCGCGGCCGCTGGTCTGGCCCTCCAGGTAGAAGGGGTTGGCGACGATGGAGAGGAAGACTCCGCCGAGGCCGGCCAGGGCGCCGGAGATGATCACGGCGAGGTACTTGTACTTGTAGACGTTGACGCCGAGGGACTCGGCGGCGATCGGGTTCTCGCCGCAGGAGCGCAGCCGCAGGCCGAACGCCGTGCGCCACAGGATCCACCAGGTGGCGGGGACGAGCGCGACCGCGATCAGGGTCAGCCAGGAGACGTTGGTGACCAGTCCGCCGAGCAGGCCGGCGATGTCGGAGACGAAGAACCAGCCCTTGTCGTTGAGGTCGCTCAGTCCGTCGGAGAGACCCGGCACGGTGAAGTGGCCGAGGGAGTCGACCGCCGGGGACTGCTTGGCGGAGCCGCCGGAGCGGCCCTCGAAGGCCAGCGGGGCGAGGTAGCGGGTGGCGCCGAGGGCGAGGATGTTGATGGCCACACCGGAGACGATGTGGTTCACGTTGAAGGTGACGGTGACGATCGCGTGCAGCAGGCCGCCGAGCGCGCCGCCGATGAGGCCGACGAGGACGCCGGTCCACGGGCCCCACTGGAAGCCGGCCCAGGCGCCGAACCAGGTGCCCAGGATCATCATGCCTTCGAGGCCGATGTTGACGACGCCCGCGCGCTCGGCCCACAGGCCGCCGAGGCCGGCGAGGCCGATGGGCACGGCGAGCTGGAGGGCGGTGGACATCTGGCTGACGTTGGTGATGCCGTCGGCGCCGGTGATGAGGCGGACGAGCGAGGTCAGCGCCAGGGCTCCGGCGATGACGAGGCACAGGACGGGCCACGACATGCGGCGGCCGGCCGGCGGGGCGTGCTCGAGCGACGGCTGGTTGACGTCGGTCGCTGTGGTCGGAGCGGTCATCGGCCGGCCACCTCCTTCGTGGTGTTGTTGGCGCCGAGGACGTGACCGGCGGCGAGCTCCGCGCCGACCCGGCGCTGCTGGCGGCGCAGGCCCCACTCGCGGACGGCCTCGTAGGAGACGACGACCGAGAGGACGATCAGGCCCTGCATGATGACCGCGATCTCCTTGTCGTAGCCGTGGAAGTCCAGCTCGGGCGAGGCCTTGTCGAGCCAGGCCCACAGCAGGGCGGCGAAGGCGATGCCGACCGGGCTGTTGCGGCCGAGCAGGGCGATGCCGATGCCGAGGAAGCCGATGCCGGTGGGGAAGTTGAGGCTGTAGGTGTGGGTGTCGCCGAGCAGGATCGGCAGGCCCGCGAGTCCGGCGATGGCGCCGGAGAGCAGCATGGCGGTGAGGACCATGCGCCTGGGGCTGACGCCGCTGGCCGCGGCGGCGGACTCGGAGGCGCCGGAGGCGCGCAGGTCGAAGCCGAAGCGGGTGCGGTTGAGGACGATCCAGTAGCCGATGCCGAGCAGGACGGCGAGGATCACCAGGCCGTAGATCTCGCCGGCCGCGCCCATGTCGATGCCGGGGATCCAGCCGGACTCGTACATCTCGCCGGTGGTGTTGTTGTTGCCGACCTTGACGCCGAAGACGTCCGGCTTCCACATGTAGACGATCAGCGAGGTGGCGATGGCGTTGAGCATGATCGTGGCCACGACCTCGCTGACGCCGCGGGTGACCTTGAGGACACCGGCGATCCCGGACCAGAAGGCGCCGGTGAACACGGCGGTCAGGAGCAGCAGCGGCACCTGGAGGGCGGCCGGCAGGTTCGCGTGGGCGCCGACGACGGCGGCCATCATGGCGGCGAGCTGGTACTGGCCGTCGACGCCGATGTTGAACAGGTTCATCCGGAAGCCGATGGCGACCGCGAGGGCGGCGATGTAGTACATCGAGGCCTGGTTGACGATCAGGACCTGGATGTCGGAGAAGCCGGCCTGCTCGAACATGAGGGCGAACGGTTCGACCGGGTTCTTGCCGGAGGCGATCAGGACGATCGCGCTCAGCACGAAGGCCACGGCGAGCGCGATGACCGGCCCGGCCACCGCGAGGAGCACGCGCTCCTTGTCGAACTTCTTCATCAGCGGGCCTCGTCTTCCGGAGACTCGGCGGACGTGGACGCGTCGGCCGGGGTCTCGGGGGTCTCTTCGTGCTCGAGGTGGCCCTCGGCGGCGCCGGTCATGGCGGTGCCGAGTTCCTCCGGGGTGATGGTGGCCGGGTCGGCGTCCGCGACCAGCTTGCCGTCGTAGATCACCCGGAGGGTGTCGGACAGACCGATGAGCTCGTCCAGGTCGGCGGAGATCAGCAGCACGGCCAGGCCCTCGCGGCGGGCCTCGCGGATGTGGTCCCAGATGGCGGCCTGCGCGCCGACGTCCACACCGCGGGTGGGGTGGGCGGCGATCAGGAAGCGCGGCTTGTGGCTCATCTCGCGGCCGACGATCAGCTTCTGCTGGTTGCCGCCGGAGAGGGAGGCCGCGGTGACGTCGATGCCGGGGGTGCGCACGTCGTACTCGGTGACGATGCGGCGGGTGTCCTCCTGGGCGCCCTTCGGGTCCAGCCAGACGCCCTTGGCGTTGGGCCGCTCGGTGACGTGGCCGAGGATGCGGTTCTCCCAGAGGGGGGCCTCCAGGAGCAGGCCGTGCCGGTGGCGGTCCTCGGGGATGTAGCCGATGCCCTGCTCGCGGCGCTTGCGGGTGGCCCAGGAGGTGATCTCCTGGGCCGCCAGCCGGATGACGCCGGAGTCGGCGTGCCGGAGGCCGATGAGGGCGTCGACCAGTTCGGTCTGGCCGTTGCCCTCCACGCCGGCGATGCCCAGGACCTCGCCCTCGTGGATGGTGAAGCTGATGTCGTCGAGGAGTGCCTTGCCGCCGGGGGCGGCCAGGCGCAGCTTGTCGACGGCGATGACGGGGCGGTCGGTGACCGTGGACTCGGCGGTCTCGGGGGTCGGCAGCTCGCTGCCCACCATCAGCTCGGCGAGCTGCCGGGGGGTCGTCTCGGCGGGGACGGCCGTGCCGACCGTGGTGCCGCGGCGGATCACGGTGATCTCGTCGGCGACGGAGAGGACCTCGCCCAGCTTGTGCGAGATGAAGATGACCGACAGGCCCTCGGCCTTGAGCTCGCGCAGGTTGTCGAAGAGGGCGTCGACCTCCTGCGGGACGAGGACGGCGGTGGGCTCGTCGAGAATCAGGGTGGTGGCGCCGCGGTAGAGGACCTTGAGGATCTCCACGCGCTGGCGGGCGGCGACGCCGAGCTCCTCGACCAGGACGTCGGGGCGCACGCCGAGGCCGTAGCGCTCGGAGAGCTCCTTGATCTTGCGGCGGGCCTTCGCGCCGATGCCGTAGAGCTTCTCACTGCCGAGGACGACGTTCTCGAGGACGGTGAGGTTGTCGGCGAGCATGAAGTGCTGGTGGACCATGCCGATGCCGCGGACGATGGCGTCGGCGGGCGACGAGAAGCTCACCTTCTCGCCGTGGATCGCGATGGTGCCCTCGTCCGGCTTCTGCATGCCGTAGAGGATCTTCATCAGGGTCGACTTGCCGGCGCCGTTCTCGCCGACCAGGGCGTGGACGGTGCCCTTGCGGACGGTGAGGTGGATGTCGTGGTTGGCCACGACGCCCGGAAAGCGCTTGGTGATCCCGGCGAGCTCGACGGCGGTCGCCTGACCGTGGACCGCCGCTCCGGCCGGAGGGCTGCTGGACGCGTTGATGACGCACACTCCTGGGGACGGGGGCCGTCTACGCGCGTAGTGCCCCTACGGCATACAAAGGGGTGGCGCACCGAACCGACGGGGTACGAGAAGCCTGGCTCCTCGCACCCCGTCGAGCGGACGCGACCCCGCGATGGTTCAGAGGTGTCAGCTCGACTTGACCTTGATCTCGCCGCTGATGATCTTCTCCTTGGCCGTCTCGATGGCTTCCTGGAGTTCGGCGTCGTCCGCGAACTTCGGGTTGGAGTTCGACAGGCTCACCTCACCCGTCTTCAGATCGCCCTTGACGATACCGGTCGCGGGCTTGCCGTCCTCGACCGACTTCGCAAGGTTGAACACCGCCTTGGCGACGTCCTTCATCGCCGAGGTGAGGATCGAGTCCTTGTACTTGGCGAGGGCTTCCTGCTTGTACTGGTCGGAGTCGACACCGATCGCCCACACCTTGTTGGCGGCGGCGGCCTCGATGACACCCTGACCGGACAGACCGGCGGCCGCGTACACGACGTCGGCCTTCTTCTCGATCTGGCCCTCGGCGGCGCTCTTGCCCTTGTCGGGGCTGGAGAAGCCGCCCTCCTCGGCGGTCTGCGTCAGGTACTGCGGGATCACCTTGACCTTGGGGTCGGTGTCCTTCACGCCCTGCTTGTAGCCGGCCTCGAACTTGTGGATCAGCGGGATGTCCACACCGCCCACGAAGCCGACCGTCTTCGTCTTGGTGGCCTTGGCGGCGGCGACACCGGCGAGGTAGGAGGCCTCCTCCTCGGAGAACACCAGGTCCGCGACGTTGTCCGCCTCGATCGTGGCGTCGTCGACGATGCCGAAGGTGGTGTCGGGGTACTTCTCCGCGGCGCCCTTCAGGGCGGCGGCGTACGCGTAGCCGACACCGACGACCGGGTTGTAGCCCTGCTTCGCCAGCGAGACCAGGCGCTGCTCCTTGTCGGCGTCCGTCTCGCCGTCGGTGGGCTCGACGTCGGCGGTCTCGTAGCCGAACTGCTTCTTCGCCTGCTCCAGACCCGCGTACGCGGCGTCGTTGAAGGACTGGTCGCCCTTGCCGCCGACGTCGTAGGCGATGGCGAGGCCCTTGTCACCCTTCGACTCCGAGGAGCCGGAGGAGGTGGAGGTGCCGCCGCAGGCGGAGAGGGCGAGGGCCAGGGAGGCGGTCGCTGCGCCTGCGACCGTGATCCGGGAAATCCGGCGCATGTGTGGTGCTCCTAGTCGTACAAGCGCCGGGGACGTGTTCAGCTGCGGCGCTGGCTTTGCCGCAGATTAACGCGCGTAGACCTGCCTGAAAACCCCTTCTGTCCACCTTGTTATGCGCCCGTGGCCATACGGCGTCGAGCAGTGGTCAGGGCGTTGCCGGGCGCGAACGGCGGGTGGCTGTGGGTGAGCGGAGGCGGGGGCACGGGGCGTGAACGGCGAGCGGGCGGGCACCGTCGGCGCCCGCCCGCTCCGCCCGGATCCGCCGGGTTCCGGCTACTCGGTCGCGACCTTGATGGAACCGCTGGTGATGCCTTCCTTGGCCTTCGCCACGGCGTCCGTCAGACCGGCGACCTCGGCCATCTTCGGGTTGCTGTCGGACAGGCCCACGCCGTTCACCTTCAGGTCGAAGACCTGGGTGCCGGTCAGCGGCTTGTCGTCCTTGACCGACTTGGCGAGGGTGTACACCGCGCCGCCGACGTCCTTGAGGGCGGAGGTGAGGATGTAGTCCTTGTACTGGGCGAGGGCTTCCTGCTGGTACTGGTCGGAGTCGACGCCGATCGCCCAGACCTTCGCCTTCGCGGCGGCCTCGATGACGCCCTGGCCGGAGAGACCGGCCGCCTGGTAGACGACGTCGGCCTTCTTCTCGATCTGGCCCTCGGCGGCGGCCTTGCCCTTGTCGGGGCTGGAGAAGCCGCCCTCCTCCGCGGTCTGCGTCAGGTACTGCGGGATCACCTTGACCTTGGGGTCGGTGTCCTTCACGCCCTGCTTGTAGCCGGCCTCGAACTTGTGGATCAGCGGGATGTCCACACCGCCCACGAAGCCGACCGTCTTCGTCTTGGTGGCCTTGGCGGCGGCGACACCGGCGAGGTAGGAGGCCTGCTCCTCGGCGAAGACCAGGGAGGCGACGTTGTCGCCCTCGACGACGGAGTCGACGATGCCGAAGGTGGTGTCCGGGTACTTGGCGGCGACGGCCTCCATGGCGGGGCCGTAGGCGAAGCCGACGCCGATGACCGGGTTGTACCCCTGCTTCGCCAGCGAGGACAGGCGCTGCTCCTTGTCCGCGTCGGTCTCGCCCTCGGTGGGCTCGACGTCGGCGGTCTTGTAGCCGAACTCGTCCTTGGCCTTGGTCAGGCCGGCGAAGGCGGCGTCGTTGAAGGACTGGTCGCCCTTGCCGCCGATGTCGTAGGCGATGGCGAGACCGAGGTCCTCCTTGGAGCCGTCGCTGTCGCCGCTGTCACTGCTGGTGCCACCGCAGGCGGTGGCGGCGAGTGCGAGCGAGGCGACGCCCACCGCGGCGCGGGTCAGTCTGGATATCCGACGCATCTGAAGTTCCCCATTCTCCAAAGCCCCGCAACGGGTGCTCGGTTCGGCGCACATTAACGCGCGTAGACACTCCTGGGAACGGGATCGAGCGGGGCCGTTATCCATTCGTGCCGATGGCCGGTTACGCCCTTGTGAAGCAGAGGGCCGTACGGGACCGAAAGGGGGCAATCGGTCCTGCGCGTCCGCCGGGGCGGCGAGGACTCACGCTGCCCCTCCCCCGCCCGGTCCGCAAGCGGAGCGGGCGGTAAGGAGGTAGGGGCGGAGAGGGGCGGGCCGGCGCTGCTACCGGAGGGCGTCCAGGAGGGCCGCGGCGGTGAAGAGTTCCACGCCGACGGTGATGGCGTGCTCGTCCACGTCGAAGTCGCCCTGGTGCAGATCGCGCACGGTGCGCTCGCCCGGGGGGCGGACGCCGAGGCGGGCCATGGCGCCGGGGACCCGCTCCAGGTACCAGGAGAAGTCCTCGCCGCCGAGGCTCTGTTCGGTGCCCTCGACGGACTCCACTCCGCGCCGGGCGGTCATGGCGTCACGCAGCAGTTCGGTGGCGCCGGCCTCGTTGACGACCGGCGGAACGCCCCGCACGTAGGTGATCTCCGACTTGGCGCGGTGCAGGTTGGCGATCTCGTCGATGGCCGCCACCACGACGTCGGGGGCCTGCCGCCAGGTCTCCAGGTCCAGGCAGCGCACGGTGCCGGACAGCTCCGCGTGCTGCGGGATGACGTTGGGCGCGTGGCCCGACTCGACGCGGCCCCAGGTCACGGCGAGTCCGCTGCGGCTGTCGACGCGCCGGCCGACCAGGGCGGGGACGTCGGTGACGACGCGGGCGGCGGCGGTGACCAGGTCGGTGGTCAGGTGCGGCCGTGCGGTGTGACCGCCGGGGCCGTCGAGGGCGATCTCCAGCCGGTCGCAGGCGGAGGTGATGGCGCCCTGGCGCAGCCCGATCTTCCCGGCGTCGACCCGGGGATCGCAGTGCACGGCGAGGATCCGCCCGACGCCGTCGAGTCCGCTGTCCTCGATGACCTCGGCCGCTCCGCCGGGCAGCACTTCCTCGGCGGGCTGGAAGATCAGCCGCACGGGGCGGGGCAGCAGGCCCTGGCGGTGCAGCTCGGCGAGGACCAGACCGGCGCCGAGGACCACGGTGGTGTGCACGTCGTGGCCGCAGGCGTGGGCGCGGTCGGGCACGGTGGAGCGGTACGGGCAGTCGGCCTTCATGTCGGGGATGGGCAGGCCGTCGATGTCGGCGCGCAGGGCGAGCATCGCCGGTTCCGCGCCGGCCTCGCCGTCGGTTCCGATGTCACAGACCAGGCCGGTGCCGCCGGAGAGTACGCGGGGCCGCAGGCCGGCTCGCTCGAGACGTTCCTTGATCGCGGCCGTGGTGCGGAACTCCTGGTGACCGAGCTCCGGATGCATGTGCAGGTCGCGTCGGAACGCCACGAGTTCGACACGCAGTGCCTCGGGCAGCGCGCCGGGAAGCACCGCTCCCCCGGGGAGATCGATCTCGGACTCCAGTGACATCAGTGGCTTCACCCTTTGAAGAGTAGGGTGCCGGAGCCGTCCACTGACCCCTGATCAAGAAAAATCAGCCCGTTGGGGGGAGAAAAACCGGCTGCCCTACGCATAGCTGTCTGTGGAGGTGGGTACACTCACCGCCTCTTTGTGAGGGTATAGGCCGATGGCCTGCCGGGCCATGATGGCGATCACATTCCGCGGCCCCACTCCCGGCACCTTCCACTCCTCACGGTTACCACGATCGGCCGAAGCCACGCGGACGGGTTCATTCGGCCGAAGGCGGACGGCGTCCGCGCCACGGCCCCCGTCGCGACCGGGCAGGGCGTTCCGGCTCAGACCGCCGGCGCGGTACGCAGGTGGTGGACGGCCTTCGCGGTGTCCGTGACGTTGGACAGGAAGCCCTGGGCCCGGGGGGAGGCGTTCTTGGTCAGCCAGGCCGGGTCTATGTCGCACACCGCCACGCGGACGCCCGTGCCCGCGAGGGCCAGCGGCAGGGTGTGGACGACCGTGGAGGGGAAGCTGAGGACGGTGCGGCCGATGGGGCCCCGGCGGGCGATGAGTTCCAGGGGGAGTTCCGGGCGGACGATCTCCAGGCCCGTCTCGACCGCGAGCCGGTGGAGCTTCTCGGTGCTCTCGCGGCGGTGCGCGAAGTAGCGCTTGGCGCCGTGCGTGGCCACCAGGGCGCGTACGGCCTCCAGATAGGCGTCGGCGTCCACCACCCCGGTCTCCACCAGGGAGGTGCCCACCATGTCCGCGCCCCGGGTGACGCTGGGCGGGCCGAAGCGGTCCCGGGTCCAGGCGAAGGTGTGGGCGCTGACGGTGACCCCGGGCGGGGCGTCCTCCATGGGCATGGAGGTGAAGATCTCCACCGTGCGCTTCTCGCCGGGGGTGAGCCGGCGCCGGGCGACGGCGGACACGGGGGCGAGGACGAGCTCCCGGGGGCCGGGGCGGCCGCCCTTGCGGTGCCAGCGCACCAGGCGTTCGCCCCGGGCCAGCTGCCCGACGAACTCCATGGTCGCGGTGCCGTCGTCGACGACGACGACCTCACGGGCACGGGTGATCGTCAGCAGCAGCTGGACGTACCGGGAGAACGGGTCCCCGAGGACGACCCGGCCGGCCCGGCGCAGCGGCCCGGCCAGGCCCCCGACCGTCTGCAGCGGGGCGCCCGCTCCCCCGCGGGCCTCCTCCCAGCGGACCTCGTGGCCCTCCTCGCGGGCCAGTTCGGCCATGCGGCGCAGCTGGCCGCGGGTCATGGGGTCGACCGGGGACAGCACCACGAGGGTGAGCCCCACGCCGGGCGCATGCGCGTGCGCCCACTCCAGCACGTTCAGCAGTTGTACCGGGCTCTCGACGAAGGCGAGAGTGTGGGGGCCGGGCCGGCCGGCGCGGGGGCTCATCGACGTACGACCGTTCCCGTCGTCGTAAGGGTGGGATGGGTGGGGTGCGGTCAGACGGCGAGCGGTTCGCCCGCGGCCGTGGCGATCTCGGCCTCGGCGACCACACCGGCGACGCGGCGCAGCTTCTTCATCGGGCCCAGCTCGGAGTCGTAGACCTTCTTGACGCCGTCGCCGAGGGACTCCTCGATGGTGCGGATGTCGCGGACCAGGCGGGTCAGGCCCTGCGGCTCGACGGACGCGGCCTGGTCGGAGCCCCACATGGCGCGGTCCAGGGTGATGTGGCGCTCGACGAAGGTGGCGCCGAGGGCGACGGCGGCCAGGGTGGTCTGCAGGCCGGTCTCGTGGCCGGAGTAGCCGATCGGGACGTTCGGGTACTCCTGCTGCAGGGTGTTGATCACGCGGAGGTTCAGCTCCTCGGCCTTGGCCGGGTAGGTGGACGTCGCGTGGCAGAGCAGGATGTTGTCGCTGCCGAGCACCTCCACCGCGTGGCGGATCTGCTTCGGGGTGGACATGCCGGTGGAGAGGATGATCGTGCGGCCGGTGGAGCGCAGGGCGCGCAGCAGCTCGTCGTCCGTGAGCGAGGCGGAGGCGACCTTGTGGGCGGGGACGTCGAACTTCTCCAGGAAGGCGACGGCCTCGGTGTCCCACGGGGAGGCGAACCAGGCGATGTTCCTGGACTTGCAGTACTCGTCGATCCGGCGGTACTCGTCCTCGCCGAACTCCACGCGGTGGCGGTAGTCGATGTAGGTCATGCGGCCCCAGGGGGTGTCGCGCTCGATGTCCCACTGGTCGCGCGGGGTGCAGATCTCGGGGGTGCGCTTCTGGAACTTGACGGCGTCGCAGCCGGCCTCGGCGGCGGCGTCGATCAGCTTGAACGCGTTCTCGATGTCGCCGTTGTGGTTGATGCCGATCTCGCCGGTGACGTACACCGGGCGGCCGGGGCCGGCCTCGCGGGTGCCGAAGGTGCGGATGCGGGAGTCGGTGCTCATGAGCGGTGCTTCCTTACTTGGGGAGGGAATCGAGAGAGGGGCCGAGGATCCAGCTGGCGATCTCCCGGATCGCGCCGTCGCCACCGGGGACGGTGGTGACCGCGCGTGCGGCGCCGCGCACGACGTCGTGGGCGCTCGCGACCGCCACGGGCCAGCCGACGAGGGCGAAGCACGGGAGGTCATTGACGTCGTTGCCGACGTAGAGCACGCGCTCGGGCGCGATGCCCTGTTCCTCGCACCACTGCTTGAGTGCGAGGTCCTTGCGGTCGATGCCGTGCAGCACGGGGAGCTTGAGCTTGCGCGCGCGGGCGGCGACGACCGGGTTCTGTTCCGTGGACAGGATGAGCAGCCTGAGGCCGCTGCGGCGCAGGGCCGCGATGCCGAGTCCGTCGCCGCGGTGCACGGAGACGAACTCCCGTCCGTCGGAGTCGATCAGCACCCTGTCGTCGGTCTGGGTGCCGTCGAAGTCGAGGACGACCGCGTCGATGTCCTGCGCGGTCGGGAGGGCGCCGGGCCGTTCGCCGTCGAAGAGCGGGGCGAGGGCCCGGGAGCGCGCCAGGTCGTGCGGGTCGTCGATCTCCAGCACGCGGGCCGGGTCGGTGCGCACGAGTTCGGTGCGGCCGAAGAAGCGGTGCTGGTGCTCACGGAAGCCGGCCGCGTCCATGGCGTAGGCGGCGCCGGTCTCCAGGAGGTCCTGGGGGCGGTCCTGGCGGCGGGGGCGGAAGGCCTTGTCGTGGTTGACGCCGTGGCCTCCGGAAGCCCGCTCCGCCGGGGCGCCGGCCCCGTCCGCGGCGTCGCGCCAGAGGAAGCCGTGGAACGGGGCGACGGTCACCGCGGTGTCGGCGCCCTGGTCGGCCACCGCGCCGGCCACTCCGTCGACGTCCTCGCGGACCAGGAAGGGGCTGGTGCACTGCACGAGCAGGACGACGTCCACGGGGGCGCCGTGCAGGGCCTCGTGGGTGTCCATGGCGTGCAGCACGGCGGCCTCGGAGGTGGCGGTGTCGCCGGCGATGGCGGCGGGCCGCAGCACGACCTCGGCGCCTGCCTGCCGGGCGGCGGCCGCGATGGCCTGGTCGTCGGTGGAGACGACGACGTCCGTGACGTACCGGGCGGCACGGCACTCGCGCACCGCGCGGGCCACCAGGGGGACGCCGCCGACGGGGGCGAGGTTCTTCGCGGGGACGCCCTTGGAGCCGCCGCGCGCGGGAATCACGGCGAGCACGCGGCGCACCGTCGGCGGGTGGGTCATGGGATCAGCTCCTTGAGCGGGGGTCGGGCCGGTCACAGCTCGCCCATCCGGCGGATCACCGGGGCCACGCGCTGCACGCCGTGCCGGTAGGCGCCGCGCGCCGCCCGGCGCACGATCTGCCGGACCGGTCCGGGCTCCCGGTCGGCGGCGGGCGCGCCGGGCAGCGGGGAGCCGTCCGGGCCGAGGTGGTGGCGGGCGAGGATGCCGGGCAGGTAGCCGGGCGCGGTGACGGGCGTGTAGTACGGGGTGAGCGGCGGGAGTCCGCCGGGGCGGCCGAGCAGCGCGGCGATGCGCTCGCGGGCGCTGTCGAAGGCGGTGGCGTAGGAGCCCTCCGCCGCGACGCCCTGCCGGGCGACCCACTCCGGGTCGGGCCCGGGGCGGTGTCCCGCGTCGAGCTGGTCCCAGGAGGCGAGGCAGCCGGAGCCGACGAAGTGGTGGTTGCCGAGCGCCTCCCGGATGCCCAGGTCGGTGAGGATCACCGTGGGGATCCGGCGGTGCAGGGACTCCAGGGCGGCCGTGGAGCTGACCGTGACGAGGAGGTCGGTGCGGTCCAGGACCTCGCCCATGTGCCCGTACACGAGGCTGAAGTTGGCCGGCAGGTCCTGCCGCTGGGCGAGCTTCTGGTAGGGCAGTTCCTCGATGTGCGTGGTGTGCTCGCCGGGCCTGGAGCGCAGCTTCAGCAGCACCTCGCGCTCCGGGTGCCGGCGGGCGTGCTCCAGCAGCCGGTTCAGCAGGTACGTACGGTCCCTGCGGCTGGCCGGCACGGAGGGCTGGGCCGCGAACACCACGGTGTAGGGGTCGTGTTCGCCGGTGTAGGCGTCCCCGCCGAGGAACGGCAGCGCGACCTCGGTCACCGAGCCGGCGTCGGCGCCCACTCCCTCGTACACGGCGCGGAAACGCTCCGCGTCCTGGCGGGAGTTGGCGAGCACCAGGTCGGCGCCGTGGCGCAGCAGCAGGCCGTCGGCGAGCTTCTCGTAGACGACGCCGACGTAGCCGGTGACGACGACGGGCCGGTCGGGCCGGTCCTCCCAGACGCGCTTGAGGCCGTGCAGCATCGCCTGCACGCCGCCGCCGACCAGGGCGAGCACGAGGACGTCGTACGACTCCTCGCGCATCGCGCGCAGGAACTCGACGGCGGTGACCTCGCGGAGCGAGTCCGCGCGGACTCCGACCTCGCCGAGCTGGCGGGCGGTGGGCGTGGCGCGGCCCCGCAGCAGGAATCCGTCAAGACGGATTTCGCGCGGCGCGACGCGGTCGGCGGTGAGGGCGCCCCATTTCCACCGGGTGTCGGAATCCGCGAGGACCGCCACCCTGAGGGGCTTCGTTGCACTTGCTGGCACGCCGAAGACGCTAGGAAGCGAAATCTAGGTATGGCCCAACCGTGAATCAACGAAAAGTTAACAACACCCCACCGAGAGCCGAACCGGCCCGTGGAAGCGGGCCGCGTAGGCGCGATACACCGTACCGACACACGGAGTTCACCCCCTGTACGGTCACCGGAAAGTTGCCCTGACGGCGGGTCTCCTAGTGTTCTGCGAGTGCCAAAGCTTTCCGTGATCGTCCCGTTCTGCAACGTTCGGCAATACGCCCCGGACACCCTCAGAAGTCTTCGCGCGAACGCCCGGCCGGATTTCGAGTTCGTTCTGGTCGACGACCATTCCGAGGACGAGACCCCGGCGATTCTCGAGCGTGCGGCCGAGGAGCTGTCGGGTGTCGCGCAGGTGCGCCACATCCGTCATGCCAAGAATGAGGGCATCGCCACCGCGCGCAACACCGGGCTGGACGCGGCGCGCGGCGAGTACCTGGCGTTCCTGGACGGCGACGACTGGCTCGCCCCCGGCCATCTTCCCGAACTGGTCGCGTCCATCGAGCGGTTGGGCTGCGACTTCGTCCGCACCGACCATGTGCGGGTCACCGGCCGCGCGCGGACCGTGCACCGGGTGCCGGTGGGCCTGCGCGACGAGGTGCTGGACCCGCGGGACGCGATCCTGCCGGCCGACCGGACCACTTCGGTGGACTACGTCACCGTCTGGGCCGGCGTCTACCACCGGCGGCTGCTGGAGCGGGGGCTGCTGCACTTCACCGAGGGGCTGCACACGGCCGAGGACCGGCCGTGGACGTGGAAGCTGCACCGGGAGGCGGAGTCGTTCGCCGTGGTCGGCCTGCTCGGCGTGTTCTACCGGCGCGACGTCGCCTCCTCCCTCACCCGGATCGGTGACGTGCGCCAGCTCGACTTCATCCGGGCCTTCGACCAGATCGTCGAGGAGACGGCGGCGGACCGGGACGCCGGCCGGCTGCTGCCCAAGGCGGTGCGGCAGTACTGCGCGATCATGGCCCACCATCTGGCCGAGGAGGACAAGTTCGAACCTGCCGTGGCCGGGCGGCTGCGGGAGATGAGCGCGGCGGCGCTGGGCCGGCTGCCGCAGGACGTGCTCGGCGAGGTGCTGGCGACCATGGACATGGAACGTTCCGCCCGGCTGCGGCGGCTGCGGCGCCGCACGGGCGCCGGGAAGGGGACCGCGTGATGTCCCGCACCACCCAGATCTTCTGCGTCTCGTCGTCGTACGGCCTGGCGACGCTGGCGGCCGCGATCGAGTCCGACTGCTTCGCGGAGGCGGAGCGGCGGGTCCTGCTGGTCGCCAACACCTCCGCCGTCCCGGAGAGCACCCCGGCGGTGGACGGGACACCGGGCTTCGCGCCGCTGCGCGACCACTTCGACGACGTGCTGTCCTGGAACGAGGCCGTCAGCCCCTTCCACCCGGCCGCCTGGATCCCGCGCGCCGAGGACGTCCCGCTGCTCGAGCGTCATCTGCGGCGGCTGTGGCGGCTCGGCGACGACCGGGTGGAGCTGGTCCTGGAGTCCCTGGCGGTCCCCCCGGCCGTCACGGTGGCCCAGGTGTTCACCGGCGCCCCGGTCCACGTCTACGCCGACGGGCTGATGAGCTACGGCCCCACGCGCAAGAAGCTCGACCCGCTGATCGGCACGCGGGTGCGGCAGTTGCTGCACCCGGACCTGGTGCCGGGCCTGACGCCGCTGCTGCTGACCGAGTTCGGGGTGCCGGCCCGTGTGGTGCCGGCCGAGGCCCTGCTGAAGGCGGTCGGTGAAATGGCGGAGGCCGTCGACGAGTTGCCCGTGCTGCCGGAGGACTCGGCGCTGCTGCTCGGCCAGCGCCTGTCCGCGCTCGGCGTCCTCTCCTTCGAGGAGGAGGACCTGCACGCGCGGATGCTGCGGGGGGCGGTCGCGCGCGGCCACCGGGCCGTGGTCTTCCAGCCGCATCCGGCCGCGCCGGTCCGGCACAGCGGCGCGCTGCGGGCCGAGGCGGAGCGGCTCGGGGCGGACCTCACCGTCGTCGACGTCCCCGTCCCCGCGGAGGTGCTGTTCGCGCGGTCCCGGCCGGCGCTGGTTGTCGGCTGCTTCTCGACCGCGCTGTTCACGGCGTCCGCGCTCTACGGGCTGCCGGTCGCCCGCGTCGGCACCGGGCGGCTGCTCGAACGGCTGACGCCCTATCAGCACGGGGACCGTGTCCCGGCGGTGCTGGCGGACGCGCTGCTGCCGGACCTGGAGGGCGACGGCACGGAGAGCGCCGTTCCGCCGGAGGACGTGGACGAACTGGTGACCGCGCTCGGGTTCACCATGCAGCCGCAGATCCATCCGGGGCTGCGGCCGGCCGCCGAGCGGTATCTCGCCCGGCGCTTCGGGCCGGGCACCCGTCACTGGTTCCGCCGGAAGCGGCTGACCTCGCTGGGGCTTCCCGGTGGTATTCCGAGGCGGCTGGCGTTCCTGCCCCGCAGCACCACCGCCCGGCGGGTGGTGCGGCGGGCGCGGGCGCTGAGGAAGGCGATCGGGCGCTGAGCGCGCCCCCGCCGCCCGCCGCCTTCCCGGGGGCGCTGCCCCCGGACCCCCGCTGCTCAAACGCCGGAGGGGCTGAGAGCAGCCCCTCCGGGGCTCGAGTCGGGATGTTGGAGGCCGACTGTTCACCCCTTGTCCATACGGACGCCACCGCCGGCCCGCCGCGCTCGGGCACGCTCGGCCTCCGATCGGAGGACGGTGGAACCATGACGAACCCCCTGGCGGGATTGTTCACGGCCCGGCAGAAGGAGGCCGCCAGGCGGGACCTCTACGCCCGGGGCGTGCGGCTGTGCGGTGAGTACCTCGCGGCACGGGACGGCCGGCCCACCGCCCGGGACACCCGCCTCACCCAGGCGATCGGCGTCCTCACCAGCTCCTTCGACGCCCCGGGGGCCGATCCCTTCGACGCCCTGCTCCAGGTCGGCGAGCGCGCGCTGGAGGCCGGCGGACTGGATCTGGCCCTGGGCGTCGCCGAGACGTCCACGGAACTCCGGCAGCGGTCCAAGGGCGCCTGGCGGCTGCGCGGACGCGCGCTGGACGGGCTCGGCCGCGGGGACGAGGCGCTGGAGTGCTACGAGCGTCATCTCACGCTGCTGCGGGACAGCGAGACGGCCGTGGAGGTCGCCCGCAGGATCGACACGCTGCGGCGCCGGCGGGAGTGCCTGGAGGAGGCGGCCGCGCTGTTCCCGGAGTCCGGCGGCCCGCTGCGCGATCTCACCGCACGGCCCACCTCGGTCGCGGTGCCGGAGTTCACCGCCTTCGTGCAGGCGCGGATGGCCGACCCCGGCCCGTCCGACCCGGCCGTACGGCGCCTGCTGGACCTGTACGGCGCCTACCGGCGGCTCGTCGAGCGGTCCGGGATGCCCGACCCCCTGCTCGGCGGGAGCACGCCCGTCGGGGTCGGCGGGCTGCGCGGTCTGGTCGCGGGGCGCACGGTGTGTCTGGTGTCGAACGCCTCGGAGGTCGCCGGGAGCGGGCTGGGCGCCGAGATCGACGGCTACGACCTGGTGGTCCGCTGCGACTCCTTCCGTCTCAGGGCGGACGGCACCGGCGAGCGCACCGGGCTGCACGCGGTCTCGCTGCGGGGCGCCGCCCCGTGGGACGGCCCCGCCTGGACGCAGCCCGCCGGCATCCGGCTGGTGTTCGGCGACCCGGCCGCCGCCTGGCGGCGCGCCACCCGGCAGCGGCTCGCGCCCGGGGCGCAGGAGCACATCGGTGACGCCTCCCTGCGCCGGCCGCTGAGCGACCCGGCGCTGCTGGGCGAGGACCGCCGGGACCCGGGAACGAGCACCGCCTTCACCGTCCTGCGGCTGCTGGACTTCCTGGACGTCAGCCCCCGCCTGGACCTCATCGGCTTCGACAAGCCCGGCCGGCTGCGGCCGGAGGAGGCCGAGTGGGTCATGGAACGCGCGACGCACGTCGACGACAGCAAGATGAGGATCGCCCTGCGATGACCCAGACCTCCGCATCCTCCGCGGACGACCGGAGCACCGTCACCGGCAGACGCCGGATCGCCTTCGCCGTCCACACCGGCGCCGACGGCCTGCCCGCCCTGCCCGTGCTGCTGCGCAGCCTGGCGCTCACCAACCCGGGCGTGTGCGAGGACTTCGTGGTGCTGCACCCGGGGCTGCCGGACTCCGCCTTCGAACCGCTGCGCCGGCTGCACCCGCGGGTGGTCGCGCGCCGCGCGGACGACCGCCGCGACGTCCACCGGCTGGAGGGCTACGACACCGTCGTGGCGTTCGCGCCCGGCATGGTGGTGCTGGGGGACCTCGGCGAGCTGCTGCGGATGCGGCACGGGGTGGGCGCCGTACCGCAGTCGCGCTGCGACGGGGAGGGGCGCGAGCGGCGTGAGGTCCTGCCGGACGGGCTGCGGGTGATCCAGCGCGCCGACACGGACGGCGCCGGCCCGGACGCGGGGGTGCCCGAGGGGGTCCTGACGCCGGTCGACGCGCGGTACGACTTCCTCACTCGCCGGCTGTACGACGACACGCCGGTGCCCCCGCACGTCGCCGTCCTGCACTTCACCGGCCCGCCCGACGAGCCCGGGTACGGTCCGGCCGCCGAGGCGCGGCGCCGCTTCGAGATGGGCGACGAGGAGTTCCGGGCCGCCTACTGCGCCCTCCCCGGCGAGAAGCACCCCGACCTCCTGGCGCACCTCGCGCCGCCCCTGCTGCGGGCGCGTCCCTCGCTCGACCTGGCCCGTACGGTCGCCGACGTCTACCGCAGGCAGGGCCGTTACGACGAGGCCGTCGACGTCCTCGCCCCGGTCGTCGGCGACCGGCTGGACGCGCCGCGCTGCCAGGAGACGCTGGGCGTCTGCCTGATGGCGCTGTCGCGCTACGACGAGGCCGAGGCCCGGCTGCTGCTGGCGGCGGCGTCCCCCGACGTCGCCCCGCGCGCCTTCGCCCAGCTCGCGCGGCTGGCGTGGCTGTGCGGGCGGGAGGCGCAGGCGCACGCCTACGCCCGCGCGGGTCTGGAGGCCGACCCCACCGACTCCGGCTGCCACGGCTGGTACGTCCGTACTCGCGCGCAGGACCCCGGCGAGCAGCCGGAGCCGCTCCCCGCCGGGGAGCAGCTGGCGCACGTGGCGCTGTTCGCCGAGGGGCAGGAGAACGCGGGCGACAAGGTGCTGCCCGAGGCCGTGCGGAGGTGCTTCGGCACCGACACCGGCCCGCGCCACTGGTACCAGCAGCCGGTGCACCGGCTGGTCGACGAGGCGACGCTGGAGGAGCTCAACGCCCGGCGCGGGGTGGTCGTGGGCGGCGGCGGGCTGTTCCTGCCGGACACCTCCCCGAACGGCAACAGCCACTGGCAGTGGAACGTCCCGGACGACCTGCTGGCCCGGCTCACCGCGCCGCTGGCGGTGTTCGCCGTCGGCTACAACGTGTTCGACGGGCAGCAGTACCGCCGCGGCCGGTTCGCCGAGAGCCTGCGGGTGCTCGTCGAACGGTCGGCGTTCTTCGGGCTGCGCAACCACGGCTCGATCGAGCGGGTCCGCGAACTGCTCCCCGGGCCGCTGCGCGACCGGGTGCGCTACCAGCCCTGCCCCACCACGGTCGCCCGCCACCTCGACCCCGCCCTGTCCGGCCCGGTGGAGCGGGACGACACCGTCCTGGTCAACTGCGCCTACGACCGCGCGGGCCTGCGCTTCGGCCACGACTACGGCCACTTCCTCGCCCAGATGGCCACCGCGCTCGGCGGCCTGCGGGAGCGGGCCGACGTACGGTACGCGGCCCATATGCCCGCCGACGAGAAGTTCGTGCACGACCTGCGCCGGGAGCACGGCATCGCGCTGCCCGTGGAACAGCTGTACGACATGACGAACGACGGCATCCGCGGGCTGTACCGCCGCTCGCGGCTGGTGATCGGGATGCGCGGGCACGCGGGGATGATCCCGTTCGGCTGCGGCACGCCGATCCTCAGCCTCGTCTCCCACCCGAAGCTCGCCTACTTCCTCTCCGACATCGGCCGCGAGGAGTGGGGGCTGTCCGTGCACGACCGGGAGCTCGGCCCCCGGCTGAGGGAGCGGGCGACGGCCCTGCTCGACGACCACGCGGCAGCGGTGGCGGACGTGCACGACGCGCAGAAGGCCCTCTGGGAGACCACCCGGGCGAACCTCGACGAGCTGGAGAAGACCTTCGGCCGGGGATGAGCCGGGGATGAGTCGTCGCACCACCGCCGCTTCGCGCTCCGAAAGTCCGAAAGAGAGAATGACGTGCCCAAACTGTCCGTCGTCGTCCCGATGCACAACGTTGAGGCGTTCGCCGAGAGCACGCTGCGCAGTCTCGCCGCCAACGCCCACCCCGACTTCGAGTTCCTGCTCGTCGACGACTGCTCCACGGACGCCACGCCCTGGGTGATCGACCGCTGGGCGGAGAAGCTCCCGGGCGCGCGGGTGATCCGGCACGAGACGAACCAGGGCATCGCGCAGGCCCGCAACAGCGGCATCGACGCGGCCGACGGCGAGTTCGTCACATTCCTCGACGGCGACGACTGGTACGGGCCGCGGCACCTCGCCGGAATGGTGCGGGCCATGGAGGACCTGGGCTGCGACTTCGCGCGCACCGACCACGTCCAGGCCACCGGCACCGAGCGGGTGATCAAGCGGCCCCCGGCCCAGGTGCGCAACGCCGTGATGGACCCGCGCGACGGCATCGCGCCCGCCGACACCGAGACGATGGTCGACTACCCGTTCGTCTGGGCGGGGATCTACCGCCGGCACCTCTTCGCCGACGGCGGGATGCGCTTCGCCACCGAACTGCGCACGGCCGAGGACCGGCTGTGGATCTGGCGGCTGCACCTGAAGGCGCGCACGTACGCCTCCCTGGGGCTGCACGGGGTGTTCTACCGGCGGGGGGTGGCGACCTCGCTCACCCAGATCAAGGACGACCGCCAGCTGGACTTCATCCCGGCGTACGACGCGCTGCTGGAGGACGTGCGGCAGGACCGGGAGGCCGACCGGTTCCTCCTCAAGGCGGTACGCACCTACTGCGCCATGATCGCCTTCCACATCGGCAAGGTGAACGAGTACGAGCCCGCGGCGGCGCAGCGGCTGCGGCGCGAGACGCGGGCCGCGCTCCAGCGGATGCCCGAGGAGGCGCTGGAGGAGACCCTCAAGACCATCGACAGCACACGGAGCAGGTTGCTCAGCCGCCTGCGCGACGGGCGGAAGGCTGCCTGATCCATGCCCCACACGACCCAGATCTTCCAGGTCTCGACCCTCTACGGAGCGGCCACCCTCGCGGCGGCGCTGGACGCGGGCCGCTACGGACCGCGCGGCGGGGCCCGGCGCGTCCTGCTGGTCTCCAACAACGCCGGCGTGCCGGAGACGGCGCTGCGGCTGGACGAGATGCACGGCTACGAGCCGATAGCCGGGCGGTTCGACTCGGTGGTCAGCTGGAACGAGGCGATCAGCCCCTACCATCCGAGCAGCTGGGGCCCGCGCGGAAACGACACGGCACTGTGGCAGCGGGCGTTCCGGCTGCGGTGGGACATCGACGAGGACGACCTGATCGAGCTCGCCGTCGAGTCGATCCAGGCCAACCCGGCCCGCGCGCTGGCGGCGATCTTCTCCGAGGCCGTCGTGGACGTGTACGCCGACGGTCTGATGAGCTACGGCCCGACACGGGAGAAGCTGCCGCTGACGATCGCGCGCCGCATCCGCCGGCTGCTCCACCTGGACCTGATCCCCGGTCTGCGGCCGCTGCTGCTGTCCGAGTACGGCGTGCGGCCCGAGATCGTCCCGGACGGGGCGTTCCGCGGCGTGCTCGACGAGATCTCCCGGGAGGCGGCGGACGATCCGCGGCTGGCGCCCGTGATCGAGGAGGCGCCGACGGCCGTGCTCCTCGGCCAGTACCTGGCGGCGATCAACATCCTGAGCGACCGCGAGGAGGAGGACCTGCACGTCCGCATGCTCACCGGGGCGGTGCGGGCCGGGCACCGCTCCCTCGTGTTCAAGCCGCATCCGACGGCCCCCGCCGGCTACTCGGCGGCGCTGAGCAAGGCGGCGGCGGACGCGGGGGTGCGGCTCACGGTGCTGGACGCCCCGCTGCTGGCGGAGACGGTGTACGAGCACTGCCGTCCCGAGCTGGTCGTCGGCTGCTTCTCCACGGCGATGGTGACCGCCTCCGCCTACTACGACGTGCCTGTCGCCCGGGTCGGTACGGGGCTGGTGACGGGCCGGCTCAGGCCCTATCCGAACAGCAACCGCGTGCCGCTGGCGGTGGTCGACCATCTGGTCCCCGACCTGGAACGCGAGGAGACGCCGGCGGTGGTCGGGCCGGCTCCCGAGTCCCTGTCACCGCTGGTCCGCACGATCGGCTTCTGCATGCAGCCCAAGACCTACCCGGCCCTGCGCGAGCCCGCGGAGACCTGGCTGCGCGCCCACCTCCCCGACACGCCCGCCTACTACTTCCCGGAACTCCGCCTGGCCGAACTGGGCCTCCCCGGCAGCACCCCCCGCACCCGCGCCCGCATCCAGGCGGCCCGGGCCAAACGAGTAGTGGGCCGAGCAGTCCGCCGCACCAACCGAAAGAAGTAACCACCCAACACCCGCGCAGCTGCGGGCAGTCGTGCCTCCCCCAGTGCCCGAAGGGCCTGGGAGGTACCCCCAGGGGCGGCACGGGTGGGCGCAGCGGCACCCCGTGAACGCCGGGCTGCGCGACACCCCCCGCCCAGCCGCCCCACCGGCAACCGAGACGCACCGGCCACGACAGTGCCACCTGTCCGTCAACTCCCGTACACCACACCAACCGACAGTTGCGCGGTGCCGAACGACATCGCCGTACGCCTGCCGCAGCAACAGGGCAGTGCCACCCCCGACAAGAACACCCCCGCGCGAGAGCACCGCTTCGACATCGACCTGATGCGGCTGCTCTGCTCCGCCATCATCATGCTGGGCCACGTGGGCGCCCAGTTCATCCGCTCCACCGGCAACAACCCGTCGAACGGCGGGGGTTCGTACTGGGCCGGCCATGTCGCCGAGGCCATCAACCCCTTCGCCGTCCCCATGTACTTCGCCATAGCCGGCTGGGCCGTGCTCGTCGGCGCGCCCCCGCGCGACGGCGCCCGCATGTGGCAGCGGGTCGTGCGCAACACCGTGCCGCTCTTCGCCTGGACGGCGGTCTACCTGACCTGGGCCTGGCTGCGGGACCGCAACGACCGGCCGATGGCCGAGCTGGCGGAGAACTCCCTCTTCGGCTCGGTGCAGCCCGCCTACCACCTGTGGTTCATGTACAACTACATCCCGATCATCATGCTGCTCGCCTTCGCGATGCTGATCAAGGCGGGGAAGCGCCCCTGGGGCCTGGGAGCGGCACTGCTCGGCATCGCCGTCCTGCCCAGCGCGCTGACCACGGTCGCCGAGGTCACGGGCCGCGAGATGCCGCCGGTCGCCTGGGGAGTCGGCACCTACTCGCTGGTGTACGCGGTCGGCGGCGCGCTGCTGTTCGCCCTGCCGGCCGGGGTGCTGCGCAAGCGGTGGCCGCTGTACCTGCTGCTCCCGCTCACCATGGCCGGGGCCCTCTGGTACAACACGCAGATCCACTACGTGCTGCCCAACGCGCATCTGTTCGTCGCCGCGATGAGCGTCTGCGTGCTGCTCCTGATCAGCAGGGTCCGGGTCCCGGAGAAGTGGCGTCCGCTGCTGCAGAAGCTGGCCGGCGCGGCGCTCGGCGCGTACATGGTGCATGTGCTGTTCGTCGAGGAGATCGTCACGCCGCTGGTGTCGCCGGACCTGAGCGGACCGGTGGCGGGGCTGCTGCTGGCCGGTCTGGTGGTCGTGGTCATGGCCCTGTCGTTCGCGACCAGTCTGCTGTGGGGGAAGCTGAACCTGCGGCGGCTGCTCGGCTGATCCGGGCGGCGCACGCGCCCGGTGGGCTCCATACGGAGTTCGCCACTTGTTCGCGCGCCGCTCAACTCCGCACCCCTCCCGCACCGCCGGGGCGCACCTAGCCTGTTCTCCACCGCGAACCGCACCACTCTCACCCTGCACCCGACGGATTGAGGCCTCCGGTTCATGAACAGCCGCGCCCTGCTGACCAGTTCCGTGTCCCGGCGTCTGCTGCGCCCGGTCGCCGACCTCATCGACCAGCGCATCGACCGGCGCCTGCGCGCGGCGGCCTCGGCGGACGCGGCGGGCAGAGAGGAGCTCCGGGAGACGGCCGAGGCGGTGAAGCGCCAGCAGCTCACCCTGAACCTGCTGCTCGGTCCTGCCGGACGCGGACTGTCCAGGATCGTGAGCCCGGGCCCGCTGAACCGCCTGCACGCCGAGGTCGGCGAGCTGGCCGGGGACCGGGACGCAGCCGTCCGCAACGTCGCCGCCGCGTACCGGCTGCTGGTCGCCCTGGAGTCGCTCGGGGCCGGCCGGGTCGCGGGCGGCACCATGAACATCTGCGGCAAGCTCGGCACGATTCCGCTGCTCGACCCGCCGAACGACGAGATCCTGGAGATCGGCACGCTCTACGGCATGTTCTCCGCCGGGCTGATCCGGATGATGGAGCGCGACGGCCGGAGCCCGAGCGTGACGATCGTCGACCCGTTCGCCGGGGTGCAGCTCCAACCCGGCACCCCGCGGCGCTCCGACCCCTCCGGCACCCCGGTCGACGAGGACGCCGTCCGCACCAATCTGGCGCTGGCCGGTCCGGCGGGCGTCGCCGCCCGCGTCCAGCGGGGCTTCTCCGAGGACCCCGCCACCCGCGCCGCCGTCTCGGACCGCCGCTACGGCGTGATCGTCGTCGACGGCGACCACTCGGCCGAGGGCGTCGCCAAGGACCTGGAGTGGGCGGAGGAGATCGCCGCGCCGGGCGGGATCGTCGTCCTGGACGACTTCGGCGACCCCAAGTGGCCCGGCATCGAGGAGGCGCTGGACAAGCACCTCACGGGCGACACCCGCTTCACCTACCTCGGCAAGGCGTCCCTGTCGGCCTTCCTGCGCGCGTCCTGAGGCGCTCCGCGCCCGGGGTCTAGGCGCTCGCCACCGACAGCTTCGCCGCGAAGCCGAGGAACAGGGCGCCGGCAGCCGAGGTCGCCCCGGCCGCCAGCCGCCGCCTGCGGCGGAACGCGTCGGCCAGGCGGGTGCCGCCGAATATCAGCAGCGAAAGGTACAGGAAGCTGGCCGTCTGGAGCAGGGTGCCCAGGACGACGAAGGACAGCGCGGGATAGGCGTAGCCGGGGTCGACGAACTGCACGAAGAAGGAGATCAGGAACAGGATCGCCTTCGGGTTGAGCAGCGACACCACCAGCGCGCGGCGGTAGGGGTGCTCCTCGGCGGAGGCGACGGCTTCGGGCGCCTCGGTCGGCGTCTGCTCGCCCCGCGTCCTCCACATGCTCCACGCCGAGCGCAGCATCCCGTACGCCATCCAGGCCAGGTATCCGGCGCCGGCGTACTTCACCACCAGGAACAGCACCGGCGTCGTGCTGAGCACCGAGGCCGCCCCGAGCGCCGCCAGCGTCATCAGGACGGCGTCCCCCGTCCACACGCCGGCCGCCGCCGCGTAGCCGGTGCGGACACCCTTGCGGGCGGCGACGGAGAGCACGTAAAGGGAGTTGGGGCCGGGGAGCAACACGATGAGCACGAGGCCCGCCAGATAGGTGGGCAGATCGATGACGCCGAACATGAGGGGAGTGTCGCACGCGAGTACGACACTCCGCTCCGGTGTTTCAGCCGTCGAGAAGGGTGTCCGCCGGGATCTCGGCACGCACGCCGACCGACTCCGGCACCGTCACGTCCTGGCCCCGCTTGAAGCGCTGGGGGTCGGGGTACTTGCCGTCGGCCGGTGCGGTGTAGAGCAGGACCTCGTCGTGCTTGCGGTCCACGATCAGGTAGGCCGGGATACCGGCCTGGGCATAGCACTCGACCTTGGGCCCGAGGTCGTCGGACCAGTTCGACGACGTGATCTCGACGACCATACGGAAGACGTTCGGGGCGTAGTAGTTCTTGGTGACGTGGGCGTCGCGGAAGTCCTCGTCGACGACGGACAGGTCGGGAATCGCGAAGTCCGCCGGCAAGGTGGGCAGCCAGAGCCCGACGCCTTGGACGTACTCGCACCCGGCCTCAACGAGCCCCGCCCGGTCAAATGCCCTGCCCAGTTTCGTCAGCGACAGGGCGTGCGAGCCATCCGGCGGCGGTGTCACAGTGAGCCTCCCCTGGAGAATCTCCACGCGGTGGCCAGGCAGTGCGCGGGCGAGCTGGTCGGCAGCCTCGCCCAGGGTCAGCTCCTGCTGCAGTACGGCCATGGCGTCCTCCTTTTCGGGGCCCACTCTCCACTGAGGGTAACCGGGGACGGACGGCTTCCGCCCATGATCACCCTTAGGGAGTAATCGACCAGGTCAGAAGGCGTCCGACGGCACGTAGGTGCCCCAGATCCCGCGCAGGGCGTTGCACACCTCGCCCACCGTGGCGCGGGCCTTCAGGGCGTCCTTCATCGGGTAGAGGACGTTGTCCTCGCCCTCCGCCGCCTTCCTGAGGGCCGCCAGCGCCGAGTCGACGGCCTGCTGGTCGCGTTCCGCGCGGAGCTTCGCCAGGCGTTCGGCCTGCTGGGCCTCGATGGCGGGGTCGACGCGGAGCGGCTCGTAGGGCTCCTCGGCGTCGAGCTGGAAGCGGTTGACGCCGACCACCACGCGCTCGCCGGAGTCGGTTTCCTGGGCGATGCGGTAGGCGCTGCGCTCGATCTCGTTCTTCTGGAAGCCGTGCTCGATGGCGTTGACCGCGCCGCCGAGGTCCTCGACCTTCCGCATCAGCTCGACGGCCGCCGCCTCGACGTCGTCGGTCATCTTCTCGACGACGTAGGAGCCGGCGAACGGGTCGACGGTGGCGGTCACGTCGGTCTCGTAGGCGAGGACCTGCTGGGTGCGCAGGGCGAGCCGCGCGCTCTTGTCCGTCGGGAGGGCGATCGCCTCGTCGAAGGAGTTGGTGTGCAGCGACTGGGTGCCGCCGAGCACCGCGCCCAGGCCCTGCACGGCGACGCGGACCAGGTTCACCTCGGGCTGCTGGGCCGTCAGCTGCACGCCCGCCGTCTGCGTGTGGAAGCGCAGCATCAGCGACTTGGGGTTCTTCGCGCCGAACTCCTCCCGCATCACCCGCGCCCAGATCCTGCGGGCCGCGCGGAACTTGGCGACCTCCTCCAGGATCGTCGTGCGGGCCACGAAGAAGAAGGACAGGCGCGGGGCGAAGTCGTCCACGTCCATGCCGGCCTCGACCGCCGTACGGACGTACTCGATGCCGTCCGCGAGGGTGAACGCGATCTCCTGCGCGGGCGACGCGCCGGCCTCGGCCATGTGGTAGCCGGAGATCGAGATCGTGTTCCACTTCGGGATCTCGGCCCTGCAGTACTTGAAGATGTCGGCGATCAGCCGCAGGGACGGCTTCGGCGGGAAGATGTACGTGCCCCGCGCGATGTACTCCTTCAGCACGTCGTTCTGGATCGTGCCGGTGAGCTTGTCGGCCGGGACGCCCTGTTCCTCGGCGACCAGTTGGTAGAGGAGGAGCAGCAGCGCGGCGGGGGCGTTGATCGTCATCGACGTGGAGACCTTGTCCAGCGGGATGCCGCCGAACAGGACCCGCATGTCGTCGACCGAGTCGATGGCGACGCCGACCTTGCCGACCTCGCCGTGCGCGATCGGGGCGTCGGAGTCGTGGCCCATCTGGGTGGGCAGGTCGAACGCCACCGACAGGCCCATCGTGCCGTTGGCGATGAGCTGCTTGTACCGGGCGTTGGACTCCGTCGCCGTGCCGAACCCGGCGTACTGGCGCATCGTCCAGGGCCGTCCCGTGTACATCGTCGGGTACACGCCCCGGGTGAACGGGTACGCCCCCGGCTCACCCAGCTTCCCGGCCGGGTCCCAGCCCTCGAGGGCCTCAGGCCCGTAGACGGGTTCGATGGGCAGTCCACTCTCGGTGGACCGGGCACTGCCCGACTCGCGCGCCATGGTGTGATGCCTCCCGTTGAGCGGCGTTGCTCGACTTGCTCGTCCGGTACCCGTCAGTTACTCGTCAGTACAGGCCGGTCCTTCGACGGACTGTAGCGGTGCGCGTGCGGCCCGGAGGAGGGGCGCACGCTGGGACCTTCCTCACAGCCTCGGTGGGACCCCGCTCACAGCGCCACTCGCGGCCGTCTTCCGGTCACTCACCACCATGCCCCCTGGTTCGGCGCCGGTCACGTCCGGGGAACATCTCAGGTGACGTCCGGCCGGGCCGGTGAGACGACGGGGGGCTGCTGTGCGTAGTACGGGCATGCGGAGGAAGGGCGTGCGGAGGCAGGGGATCACCGCCCTCGCGGCCCTGGCCGTGCTGGCCGGCGGTGCGGGAGGGTGCACGGTGCGGCCCGCCGGCGAGGACGGCCGGGGCGGGTCGCCGGTGCGGATCGAGGTGCCGAGCCGTACGCCGTCGGCAGCGGGGACGGAGCCGAAGTCGCCGGAGCCGGAGCCGGAGTCACGGGCTCCGGGTGGGGGAAGGACGTCCTCCCCCGCCGCCCCGCCCGCCCGCGTGCTGTGGTCCCCCGGCGACTCCGGGCGGGACATACGCGAACTCCAGGCCCGGCTGCGGCAGGTGGCCTGGATCTTCCAGGGGCCCACGGGGACGTACGACGAGCCGACGGCGGAGGCGGTGCGGGGCTTCCAGGGCAAGCGCGGGCTGCCGCGGACCGGGGTGACCGACTCCGTCACCTGGCGGCGACTGCTCGACATGACGCACGAGCCGGGCAGGTGGGAGCTGTATCTGATGGGCGGCCAGCCGGCCGACGCGCCCGATCCGCGGTGTCGAACCGGCCGTGTGCTGTGCATCAGCAAGTCGAGCCGCACCCTGCGCTGGATGATCGACGGACGGACGGTGTCGACGATGGCCGTCCGCTTCGGTTCCGAGTACACGCCGACCCGCGAAGGTGTTTTCCGCGTCTACTGGAAGTCCCGGGACCATGTGTCCACGCTCTATGACTCGCCGATGCCGTACGCCATGTTCTTCAGCGGCGGCCAGGCCGTGCACTTCTCCGCGGACTTCGCCGCCCGGGGATACGGCGGCGCCTCGCACGGCTGCGTCAACGTAAGGGACGAGGCGGCGATCGCCCGGCTGTACGGGCAGGTGCGGAACGGCGACAAGGTCGTCGTGCACTGGTGAGAAGAGGGCGCGGGCGGGACCGGGGGAACGTGTCCCGCCCGCGCCGATGTGCACGAGCCGCGGGTACGGGGGGAACCCCGGCTCCGTGCGACAGCCGATGACCAGTCGGCTCACTCATTACTGCGCCACGGGGGCGGAAAGTGTCACACCCGTCGCGCAGGGAATTTCAGCGCTCGACGAAAGCGCAGGTCAGAGGCGGTTTCACTGGCTTTTCCCGCCACCGTTGCCGTTGCCGTCACCGTTGCCGTTGTTGCCCTGCTCGTCGCCGCCGTCGTCGTTGCCCGAGCCGTTCCCGTGGGATTGGCCCTGACCCTTGTTCCGGCCGTTGGCCTTTCCGTTGCCGTTGCCGTTCCCCTGATCGCCGCCGGAAGCGGCGGAGGCGGTCAGCACGTCGTCGCAGTACGTGCCGATGTGTGAGGAGCCGCCCGCCGCCTCCTCGAGGAGGTGCTCGCGGGTGGAGTTCAGGTGCTTGCCGTCCCGCCACGCGCGGCAGGCCGCGGTGATCTGCTTCCCGCTCCGACCGGTGGTACGGGCCGCCCCGTCACCAGAGTCCGAGCGGGGCTTCCCCGGCGCACCCGGAGCTCCGGCGTCGTCCTCGCCGCCGCCGGTCGCGTCCACCTCGCCCCCGGCCGTTCCGGCCACGCTCTCCGGATGCTCGCCCCCGGGCGTGGCGCCGCCCGGGGCGCCGGCCGTCGACGACGAGGGCGACAGCAGGGGCTGTTCCGGATGGGTGCCGGTGGCCGTGGCGGAGGCGGCCGGATCGGAACCGGGGCCGCCTGACGGGCCCGTCAGGGCTCCGGTCGCGGCCAGGGCGGCGGCGCCGCCGACCATCCCGGCGACCAGAGCGGCGGCCAGTCCGAGGCGCAGGGGGCGCAGCCGCCGGGGTCCGTCCGCGGTTCCGGAACGATCACCGCGGTGGGCGCCGATATGGATCAGCCCCACGTCGGAGGAACGGGTTCCGCTCAGTCGGCCGGAGTCCGGGGCCGCTTCGGTCCGCCCCTGTCGTTCCTCGCGCAGCTTGCGGAAGGCGGCAAGCGCCGCGGCCTCACCGGGCAGTCCGTCATCGGCGGACGGGGGTGGCGGGGAGAGCGCACGGAGGGTCGCGGCGAGCTGTCGGGCCTGGTCACGGGCGGCGGGGTCGGCAGGTTCAGGAGGCTCTCCGCTCAGTAAACGCTCCGCGGTCCCGCGGTTCAGCCACCTGTACTGCTCGTCGGCCATCACATGTCCTTCTGCGTCCGCGCTCGCATCTGCGTCACACTCGCGGACGTCACCGTACGACGGCGTGGTGCCCTCTGGGGAGGAAGGGCGTCGAGCCCGCCGACGGATTCCGGATGCGCTTCCGGATCGCCGCCGAGCAGTTCCGCCAGCCGTTTCAGGCCCCGGTGCGCGGCGGTCCGTACGGCGCCCGGTCTTTTGCCCAGCGTCTCGGCGGCGGACTTGGCGTCGAGGCCCACCACCACGCGCAGGACGACGGCCTCGGCCTGGTCCTGCGGGAGCCGGGAGATGAGGGAGAACGCGTCGTCGGTGGCCAGCGCCTCGATCGCCTCGCCGGCGGTGTCGGACTCGGCGGCCCGCCCGGTGAGCTCGGTCTCGTCGCCGCCGATCGCGGGGCGGCGGCCGCGCATCCGTATGTGGTCCAGCGCGCGGTTGCGGGCTATGCGGGCGGCCCAGCCACGGAACCGGTCCGCGTCACCGGTGAAGCGCTCCAGGTCACGGGCGATCTGCAGCCAGGCCTCGGACGTCACGTCCTCGGCGTCGGGCTCGCCCACGAGTGTCCGTACGTATCCCAGCAGCCGCGGGTGCACGGCGCGGTACACGGTCCGGAACGCGGTCTCGTCCCCGTCCTGTGCCGCACGCACCGCGGTGGTCAGCTCCGCGTCGTCCCCCAGCACCCGCGCGCGCCCTTCTGCGCCTCAGCCGGCACCGCTCTCGCGGACCGGGTTTCTCGCCGTCGTGGTTGCTCAATCGGTGGTTGCGGTCTCTAGGCCACCGTGGTCCTTGTGGTCGTTTGTCCTCGGCGGCCTGGCGCGAAAGGCACGTTACGGCCTGAATCCTCTCGCCGTCCATGTCCGTCCAAGATGCAACTAACCCGTGACACTGGAGGGTGTGACAGAAAACGCATGCGTGGCGCTGTAGGAAGTACGGGTCGCCGCGCGGCCCGTGCCGCGCGACGGCCGGGGCCTCTCCTGTGGGGGGTGGCGGCCCCGGTCGTTGCCTCGGCGTTCGCGGCGGACGTCCGCGTGCGGAAACGCGGAACCCCGGAAACCCGGAAACGCCGAGTGCACCGTTTCCGCGGGCCACCGGGGGTCGCGAGGATCACGAGGGCCGTAACCCGTGCGCTACCGGTTACCGGAATCCGGGTTCCCGGACTTCTCGGCGCCGTCGCCCGCCCTGCCATTCGACCCGTTGCCCGCGTTGTCGGGATCACCCGCGTTGCCGGGGCTGCCCGTGTTGCCCTGACCGACGTCCGGGCCGCTGTCCGGGACGCGCGTGGCGTTGTCGTCGGCGTTGCCCGAGGAGTCGTTTCCGGCCCGGCCGGCCGAACCGTTGCCGTCGTTCTCCGGCGTCCGGGTGCTGCCGGGCGCCGTCCCGGCCGCCTGCAGCCGCTCGGCGCAGTAGGCGGCGACGTTCGCCGCGCCGCCCGCCGCCTCCGTGAGCCGCTTCCAAGCCGTCGAGTCCAGCGCCTTCCCGCGCCCCTGGACCCGCTCGTACGCACGGCAGTGGGCCTCGGTGTCCTTGGCGGTGCCGGAGCGGTCCGGCTTCCCGGGGGCCGATTCCGGCGGCCCGGTGGGAACGCCCGCGGCCGGACCGGTGGTGCCGGGCGACGGGGTCTCGGTGCGTCCCACGTCCTCCCGCGGACGGTCCGGGGACGAGTCCGTCACGCCGATGCCGGCGACCGCGACCCCGCTCAGGGTGAGCCCGGCCACCAGGGCGGTGAGGGTGGCCTTCAGCGAGTGGCCGCCGAGCCGCCGCCGCGGCCGCCAGTCGTCCCGGCGGCGGGTGCGCGCGGCGCCCCGCGCCCCCGATTCCCGGGCGGCCAGGAACGCGGCGACGGCCCGCTGCTCGGCCCCGGCGTCCACGCCCTCGCGGATCAGGGCGGCGGCGAGCAGCGCCTCCAGACCGGCGGCGTCGGCGACCCGGCCGGGCGGCGCGCCCTCAGGGTGCACACGCCGACGGCCGCCCGGCCCGCCGTCGTTCTGCCGTTCACCCATGTCCGTTTCCCGTTCCTGCTCGTTCCACTTGGTACCCGCGGCCCGCGAGGTCCCGTGCGCGGCCGGTGCCGCCCGGACCGACGGATACGTTCCGCATGTCCGGCCTGTTCAGCCGCGGGTCCGGGCCGGCCGTCGCCGCGCCGCCGGGTTCACGTCCACCGTCCCGGCGCATACGCTCATGTCGACTCACCCAGCGTCCGCGACGCCTCATCCGTCACACCGTCGACGCCGAGCTGCTTCGCCAGACGCTTCAGACCGCGGTACGCGGCCGTCCGTACGGCGCCCGGCCGCTTGCCGAGGACTCGGGCGGCGGCGGGGCCGTCGAGGCCGACGACCACGCGCAGCAGCACGGCCTCGGCCTGGTCCCGCGGCAGCCCGCCGACCAGTTCGAGGGCGTACGCGGTGGACAGCGACTCCATGGCCTGCTCGTGGGTGCTCTGCGGGCCGGGCAGGTCCAGCACGTCCTGTTCCAGCGTCGAGGCCCGGGGACGTACCCGCTGCCGGCGCAGATGGTCCAGCGCGCGGTGCCGGGCGATGGTCGCCGTCCAGCCACGGAACCCGGCGCCGTCGCCCTTGAACCGCCCGAGGTCGCGGGCGATCTCGAGCCAGGCGTCCGACATCACGTCCTCGGCGTCCTCGCCGACCAGGCCGCGCACATAGGCGAGCAGTCCGGGCTGCACCAGCCGGTAGGCCACGGCGAAGGCGGCCTCGTCCCCTTTCTGGGCCCGCGCGACGGCCGCGCCCAGCTCCCCGTCGTACGCCTGTGCGCGGCGGGATTCCCCTCCGTGGCCCAAGAACCGTCCTCGTCCGTACCGAGCGCGTAGCGCACCGCTATCGCTTGGCGTGGGCACGTCCGGCAACGCCCACACCCCCACGGTCATCAGCGTCCGGCGCCACGAAAGTGTCACAGCTCGTCAGACGCCCCGTACGCCGCACCCGGACCGGCGGTCAGGCGGCGGGCCGCCGGGCCCGCCCGTGCAGCACCAGCCAGAAGGTCCGCAGCGATTCCCGCGGGCCGCCCGAATCGAACCGGTTGTGCACCTTGCCGACCGGGTTCCAGATCCGGCCGTCCGGCATCCGGATCCCGACCGGCTGGCCGAAGTAGGCGCGCTGGCCCTCGTCGAGGTCCACCCATGTGCCGCCCGCCCGGCGGACGAGCACCTCGCCGACGTAGGCGCCCAGCCCCAGCAGCGCGTCGCGCACCCGCTCGCGGTCCGCTCCGCCCTTGCGCAGCCCGTCGACCAGTGCGTCGACCAGGCGCAGGCTGGCCACGGAGTAGTCCAGCGGGAGCCGGTTGCGGGCGGTCGCCCGGGCCACGAAGGCCGCCGCGTACGGCCGCATCTGCCCGGCCTCCGGCACCCGCTCGTCCGCATCCACTGGGACACCGCCCCTCAACTCGCGCCCCGGGCAACCCGTTCGGGACCCCGGCAGATCAAGCGGACGCCGTGCCGTGATCATCACGGGCCGTGGACGTGGCGATCGCCACACCGCCACCTCATGGGACGCATACAACCTTTCGCCGTCCCGTGCGTCCGTGAGGGCGGATCGGGGATTCGCGGGCCCGGTGACGCCACGTGTGACGTTTGGCCTCTGCTTCGCGCTGGATGAGTGCCACCTGTGGGACAGGTGGTGTCCGTGTTCCTTTCCTAGGGGTGGGGTAGTTGAGTCCTCGCAGGACCCATGCGTACAAGCCGCTCAGCCTGAAACGGCGGGCCTGGCTGACCATCGGTGCCGTCGTGCTCAGTGGCGCGGGTGTCGTCACGTACGCGGTGGCCGGTCCCTCGACCGCGCCGGCCGCCGGGACGAAGGCCCGCAAGCCGAGCATTCACACGCTGAAGCTGGACAACCGGGGCGCGGGCCGCCGGGGTCTCGACCGGCAGACCACGGAGCGCTTCAGCGCGGTGCTGGTCACCTGGGACGACCCGGAGGCGGACGCCAAGGGCACGCCCCAGGTGCGCACCCGTGACCTGGAGACCGGCAAGTGGTCCGGCTGGCAGAAGCTGGAGGACGAGCCGAGCCAGGCCGACGGCGCGGAAGGCGAGCGGGCGGCGGCCCGCGGCGGTACGGCCTCGGTGTGGACCGACGACTCCGACGGCGTCGAGGTCCGCGTGGTGAACGCCGACGGCACCCAGGTCGGCGGCCAGCCCGCCGGCATGGACGTCAAGCTGCTCGACCCGGGCACGGACCCCAAGGGCGCGCCGACCGTCGCGAACATGGAGCCGGCCGCGTTCACCGAGGAGACCACGGCGCCGGCCACCCCCGAGCCGACGGAGACGGCCGGGACGCCGTCGGAGCCGGCCGTCACCGAGACGGCCACGGAGACAGCCACCGGGACCCCGACCGCCGAGCCGACCGGCACCCCGTCGGAGACGGCCACGGACACCGCGTCCCCGACCGCCTCCCCCGAGCCGACGCCCACCGTCCCCGAGCCCCGCCCGTCGACGGTGGTGAAGCCGCCGGTCATCACGCAGGCCGAGTGGGGCGCCTCCACGGACTACGACGGCACGCCGAGCTACGGCGCCGAGATCAAGGCCGCCGTCATCCACCACACCGGCGTCGACAGCGACAACGGCGTGTCCTGCGCCGACTCCCGGGCCCGGATGCGCTCCATCCAGCAGGAGCACTTCGCGCGCGGCTACTTCGACATCGGCTACAACTTCGTCGTCGACCGCTGCGGCCAGATCTTCGAGGGCCGCAGCGGCGGCATGGACCTGCCCGTGGTCGGCGCGCACGACGTCGGCTTCAACACCGACACGCTCGGCATCTCGTACCTCGGCAACTTCGAGAGCGCCCACCCGAGCCGCGCGGCACTGGACTCGATCGCACGGGTCGTCGCCTGGAAGTTCGGCATGTACGGCATCGACCCGACCGGCAAGGTCACGCTGACCTCCGGCACGGAGGCCGGGGTCACCGGCAACAAGATCGACAAGGGTGAGTCGGTCACCCTGCCGCGGGTCTTCGGCCACCGGGACACCAACTACACGGCCTGCCCCGGCGCGAACCTGTACCCGAAGCTGTCCCTCATCGCCGCGCTCGCCAAGACCCCGGGCGTCTCGCACGCCCTGGCCACCTCCGACTACAACCGGGACGGCCTCACCGACCTGGTCGCCGGCACCCCGAAGGGGTCGAGCGGCGGCAGCGTCACGGTGATCCCGGGCGGAGTGAACGGCCCCGTCACCGCCGCGAAGAAGACGCTCACCCAGAGCAGCACCGGCGTCCCCGGATCCAACGAGTCCGGCGACGGCTTCGGCACCTCCACCGCCTGGGGCGACGTCAACGGCGACGGTCACGCGGACCTCGCGATCGGCGTGCCCGGCGAGGACGACACCGACGGCGACACCGACCGCGGCGGCGTCGTGGTGATGTACGGCCCGGCGCTGGACACCGGCTTCTCGTACTCGACCACGGGTGTCACGCAGACCGGCGCGAAGCTCGGCACGGCCGTCGCCGTCGGCGACTTCAACGGCGACGGCAAGGCGGACGTGTTCTCGGCCGGCACCGGCAAGGGCGGCAACTGGAACGCCCGGCACACCGGCGGCGCCACCAAGTACGGCACGCTCACCGGCGCCACGGGCTCCGTCGCCTACCTGGACGCGGCGAGCGGTGACTTCAACCGGGACGGCTACGCGGACATCGCCCTCAACTACCGCGACACCGGCGGCATCGGCCGGGTCGTCCGCTTCGCGGGCTCGGCGTCCGGCCTGACCAAGGTCGGCGTGATCTCCGTCAAGGGCGGCCGCTCCGTCGCCGCCGGCGACTTCAACGGCAACGGCTACGACGACATCGTCATCGGCCAGCCGTACACCTCCGAGTCGGGCGCCGCGTCCGGCGGGCAGATCACCATGGTGCTGGGGACGTCCTCCGGGTTCACCACCACCGGCATGAGGACGATCCACCAGAACACCACCGGCGTACCGGGCGGCGGCGAGGCCGGGGACGCGCTGGGCAGTTCGGTGTCGGCCGGCGACTTCAACCGGGACGGCTACGCGGACGTCCTGGCCGGCGCTCCCGGCGAGGACCTCACCCGCAGCGACGCCAACCGCAAGGACGCGGGCCAGGCGATCCTGTTCCGCGGTTCCTCCTCCGGGCTCACCGGGTCCGGCGCGCTGGGCGTCTCGCAGGACACCTCGGGCATCCCCGGCTCCACGGAGTCCGGTGACCGGTTCGGCTCCGCGGTGACCCTGGCGGACCTGTCCGGCTACGGCCGCGCGGACCTGACGGTCGGCGCGGAGGGCGAGGACACGTCGGACGGCGTGATCCTCTACCTGCCGAGCAACAGCTCGGGCCTCGGCTACGGCGACTCGTACGTCTTCGGCAAGGGCACCCTCGGTCTGGCCGCGGACCTGCAGCTGGGCCGGACCCTGGCCCCGTAGCACCGCACCACCGCACGACGACGACGGCCGGGGTCCCGCACGGGACCCCGGCCGTCCGGTGTCCGGCCCGGACACCGCGCCGTGGCGGCGGAGAACGTCACACCCCCGCGGACGCGGAACTACGCGCCCGCTCCCCCGTCCGAGGCGTCCCGGCACAGCAGGCGGAGGGAGCCGTCGCCGGTGTAGCAGCGGCGGGCCTCGTCGATCGGGTCCCAGATGCGGCCGTCGGGGGTGCGCAGCCAGTGGTCGCCGCCGGAGGCCCACCACTCGCCGCCGGTCTGACGGGCCATCACCTCACCGGCGTACGCGCCGAATCCGCGCAGCACCAGTTCCACGGCGGCGAACGGGGCCGCCTCCTGGCGTATGTCCTCGATCATCCGGTCGACGCTCCACAGACTGCGCGCCGAGTAGTCGAGGCGCAGCCGTGCCCCTTCGCGCATCGCCGCCACCGCGTCCGCGGCCCACCGGGCCGGCTTCGTCGCGGCGGAGGGCCTGGTCTCCTGGTGTGTCGTCACAGTCGTCACACCCTGGTAAGCGCTCCGGTGAAGCGTTTCGTCACCCCGATCCCGGCGGTTCCCGCAACCGACGCAGGACCACCCCGGAAAGGTCACAGGACGTGCGCGGAGGGGCGGCGGGCCTCAGCCGTCCCTGCGGCTGCGGCGCGACATCGCGGCACGGAGCACCCGGCGGCCCTCCGTCGAGACCTCCAGCGCGCCGCGCAGAGCCGTCGGGCCGTGGGCGGCGAGGAGTTCGAGGACCGTGGTCTGACGGCGCAGCTCCGCCGCGAGCAGCGGTGACAGGCCGTCGGTACGGCCGTCGCCGCGGGCGCGGTCGAGTCCGGAGTCGTCGGCGGCGCCGTCCAGCAGCCGGTGGATCCGCAGGGCGGCGACGGAGCAGCCGTCGGCCCACTCCCGCAGCGCGGCGGCGGACCGTTCGGCGGGAGCGGCGGCGAGCATCCGGCGGGCGAGCGTCACGGTCTCGTCCTCGCCGGAGGTCTCCGCGGCGTCGAGCTTGCCCCGCGTCTGCTCCAGCCGCTCCGCCCAGTCGCCGGCGGCCGCGTCCTCCGCGAGGCTCGCCCACAGCGGGCGCAGCGCCTCGTCGTCGCCGAGCAACGGCACGCACCGATCCAAACAAGCCAACCCGCTGACGGCCAGCCCGCGCTCGTCGGCCTGCGCGATCAGTTCCACCAGGCTCATCCACGCCTCCTCAAGGAGTGCTCGCGGGCCCCGGGTGAGGCCCTCGCGCGCCCCGTCCCTCACGGAGCCCGCATCCTCCCTTACTGCGTGCGACAGGCCCGGAGTGTCACAGGGGCACCACGCCGAGCCGGTCGAGCAGCCGGAAGAAGAGGTTTTCGGCCATCGGGTCGGGGTCGGCGGTCAGCACCTCGGCCAGTTCCCCGGCGGACGCGGTGTGCCCCGCCTCCTCGGCCCAGAAGACGGCCCGTTCGGCGGCGTCGGAGGGCTCCAGGAAGTAGTCCTCCAGCGTGAGCCCCTCCTGCTGCCCGACGAGGCGGGCGGCCATGTTGGCCCGGGCCAGGCAGGTCGTCCACGCCCCGCTCTCCGGTGACGCGGCCTCCACCACCACGCAGTCGCTGTCCATCACGTATCCGAACAGCGCGGGCGCCCCGGTCTCCCGGGCCAGGTCGTTCATGTTCCCCATGTCGCCCCGGCCGCCCGGGTACTCCCACACCTGCCAGCCGTCCGGAGCCGAGGTGTGCAGGGTCATCTCCCCTGCCACGCCGGCCAGCGTGTCCAGCCCGGCCAGCGGCCGCTCCCCGCGGCCCACGACGAAATACCCCCAGTAGCCCATGTGCTGGTGTTCCCCCGGTGTGTCGGTGTGTCGGCCCGCTCAGAACACCACCACAGCCGTGCGGGGGTGCGCAGCCGTATCGGGCAATCCCCACCCCGACGGGGACCTCGCGCGGGTTCAGTCCACCTTGTCCGCCAGGGCCCGGAACTGCTCCCAGGACAGCTCCGGCCGGTCCGGGTCCCACAGCTTCTGGACGGTGGCCGCGAGCGGCAGCCGGATCCCTGCCGCGACCTGGTCCTGGGTCTGGGCCCGGGGGATGTCGCCCCAGACGGCGAAGGACCCGCCGAGGATCTGGGCGTCGTACCGCTCCGGGACGGGGGTGGTGCCGCGCAGCACCAGCGGCGTCCACTGCTCGTAGATCCGCTCGCCGGTCGGGTAGACGAAGGTCAGGGGCTCGCCGAGGACGTAGTAGAGGAACTCGTCGTTGTAGTTGATGACCTTGCGGCCCTCGCTCAGGTACTCGACGGGCGGCCGGGCGCCGATCTCCTTGCCGGTCCAGTACGCGACCTGGATGTCCTTGGCGGCGGGCACCGAACCGCCCCGGAAGAAGCCGTCGTTCCAGGCGCGGGGCGTGCGGTCGTGGGCGCGGACGGTGGCGGCCCGGTCGTTGAGCCAGCCGGTGGTCAGGTCCTCCACGGTCGCGTCGGGACCGTACTTGTCCCGCGCGGCGGCCGCGAGCCCCGGGAAGGACGCCTCGGGGTCGGACACCACCAGCGCCTGGTACTCGTCCGCGCCGAGGTGCCACTGCCCTCCGGGGAACAGGCCGGCGTACTCGTTCAGCAGGTCGTCGACGATCTCGGCGGACCCGGGGTCGGAGATGTCGATGGCGCCGCGCACCGCGCCGCCGCCGGCGTTGCGCAGCTGGAGGTCCGGGTGGGCGGCGATGACCGCGCCCAGGTGTCCGGGCGAGTCGATCTCGGGGACGACGGTGATGTGCCGGCTCTCCGCGAGGTCGACGATCTTCTTCACCTGCGCCTTGGTCAGATGCTGCTCGGACACGATCTCCGGATGCGAGTCGGACGCGATGCGGAAGCCCTGGTCGTCGGAGAAGTGCAGACCGATCTCGTTGTACTTCAGATCGCCGAGCTCGCGGATCCGGTCCTCGATCCAGCCGGCCGTGTAGAACTTGCGCGCCGTGTCCAGCATCAGTCCGCGCCGCTGCTTGGCCGGCTCGTCGCGCACCACACCCTCGGGGGCGGTGCCGGCCCCCTTGATCTCCTGCTTGAGCGTGCGGGTGCCGTAGAACACGCCCGCCTCCGCGGGGGCGGTCACGGTCACCCGGCCGCCCCGCACGGTCATGGTGTACGACTCCGGGTTCGCGCCCGAGCCCCGGTTCAGCTCCAGCCGCAGGTCGCCGTCCCGCTGGTCGCCCTTCTCGCCGGCGTACGCCAGCCCCAGCTCTCCGGCTATCAGGCGGCCCTCGTCGGCCAGCGCGGGGTCGGTGACGACCACCCGGTGGTCCTTCGCGGGACGCCACCCCGGTCCGCGCTCCGCGGTGTGGTCGCGCACGGACGGTATGGTGCGCGGCGCCTTCGACAGCGGGTAGGTGCGGCTGGGACTCGGGCTCGGGCTCTTCCCCGGCGCCGCGCCCTCCTCGTCCCGGCCTCCGGGTGTCTGGCCGGCGGACGCCGCCGTCGAGCCCGCGGGCGAGCCGTCGTCGTCGGAAGACGCCCAGAGGCCCAGGCTGACGCCGGACGCGGCCACCAGCACGCCCGCGGCGACGGCCGCGATCAGCACCCGTCGCCGTCTCACCGCCTCGGCCGCCGTGCGACGCCGGTGCTGCCCCTGCTGCCCGTGCTGCCTGTGCTGACTCACACAGCCCAACGTACGACCCGTACGAGTGAGAGGCGTCGCCGAACCGTTCTCAAACTCTGCCGTCCGGGTGAATTCGGGGTACCGATCGGACACGTCCCGGACTCACTCGATAACGTGACGTCACAACTCTCACAGCATCTACCACCGACATACACGCGACGCCCACGAGGACCCACGCTGCCTGCGCACCGTCTCCCTGACCTCCCCGGCCGAGTCGCCATACCCGGACAGTCCCGCGGCGCGCCCGGCATTCCGTCCGCACTGGAGCGGTTCAACACCGCTCCCCCCGAGGACGCCGAGCACGCCCTCCTGGGCTGTCTGCGCAGCCTGCGCTGGGCCCTGCGCCTCTCCGGCCACCGCCCCTACCCCGACCTGCCGTCCCTTCTGGCGGCCTCCGACGAGGCGGCGTACGACCTCTCTCCGAGGGAGATGACGGAGGCGCTGGCGGCGGAGTCCCTCCCCGCCCTCCCGGAGGACACCTACTCGGCCGCCCACACGGCCCTGAGCGCGGCCCACGCGGCCTACGAGGCCAAATTCGGACACGTGTTCGTCATCTGTCTGGCCGGGGTTCCCGAGGACGAGGCCCTGGGCCGGGTCCTGGAGGACATCCGGTCACGATTGGCGAACGATCCCGAGGACGAACGGGTCGTGGCCGCCGACCAGCTCCGCCATCTGGCCAGGGAGCGGCTGCTCGACGCCCTCGGGGCGCGGGACCGCGACGACGTGCGGCTCCACCTCGCGGGCGCGGCCGGTCCCGGCGCCGCCGCGGTGGGCACAGACCCGGACACCTCGCCCCAGATGCCGCCGCGATAGCCCGTAAGCGTGCCAGTTTGATCACACCGGCAGGCCCCCTGTGAGCGCCGCGGGCAACCGTCGCTAACATGCTGGGGGCCGGTGGACCGTACCCGGCCGGGCCCGACCGACAAGGAAAGCCGGCGCGGCCCCGATCCCCGCTCCCGGAGGAAATTTCCGTGCCGGCTGGAACGCTGTACCGCGGCCGGGAAGGAATGTGGTCCTGGGTGGCTCATCGAGTCACCGGCGTCCTCATCTTCTTCTTCCTGTTCGTTCACGTGCTGGACACCGCCCTCGTGCGGGTGTCCCCCGAGGCCTACGACAACGTCGTGGCCACGTACAAGACGCCGATCGTCGCGCTGCTGGAGTACGGCCTCGTCGCCGCCATCCTGTTCCACGCGCTCAACGGCCTGCGTGTCATCGCCGTCGACTTCTGGGTCAAGGGCGCCCGCTACCAGAAGCAGATGCTCTGGACCGTCGTCGCCCTGTGGTTCGTGCTGATGCTCGGGGCGATCTACCCCGTCCTCGGCCACGCCGCTCGTGAACTGTTCGGGAGCTGACGCCAATGTCCACGACTGAAACCTCCGCCTCGGGCATCGGCCCCGTCGAGGGCGCCTCCCTCTACTCCGTCGACAACCCGGCGCCGGTCATCGAGCCCCCGCGCGCGCGGACGAAGAAGACCCCGAAGTCCACCCGGGGCAACTTCGAGATGGCCGCCTGGCTGTTCATGCGCCTGTCCGGTGTCGTGCTGGTCGTGCTGGTCATCGGCCACCTGCTGATCCAGCTCGTCCTCGACGGCGGCGTCTCCAAGATCGGCTTCGCCTTCGTGGCCGGCCGCTGGGCCTCGCCGTTCTGGCAGGTCTGGGACCTGCTGATGCTGTGGCTCGCGATGCTGCACGGCTCCAACGGCCTGCGTACGGTCATCAACGACTACGCGGAGCGGCCGAACACCCGGCTGTGGCTCAAGGGCCTGCTCTACACCGCCACGGTGTTCACCATCCTGCTGGGCACGCTGGTGATCTTCACCTTCGACCCGAACATCCGCTAGGCACGGGGCTGCGAGAATCATGAAGATCCACAAGTACGACACCGTCATCGTCGGCGCCGGTGGCGCGGGCATGCGCGCGGCCATCGAGTCGACGAAGCGCAGCCGCACCGCCGTCCTGACCAAGCTCTACCCCACCCGCTCCCACACGGGCGCCGCACAGGGCGGCATGGCCGCCGCGCTGGCCAACGTGGAGGAGGACAACTGGGAGTGGCACACCTTCGACACGGTCAAGGGCGGTGACTACCTGGTCGACCAGGACGCCGCCGAGATCCTGGCGAAGGAGGCCATCGACTCGGTCCTCGACCTGGAGAAGATGGGCCTGCCGTTCAACCGGACGCCCGACGGGACGATCGACCAGCGCCGCTTCGGCGGTCACAGCCGCAACCACGGCGAGGCCCCGGTCCGCCGCTCCTGCTACGCGGCCGACCGCACCGGCCACATGATCCTCCAGACGCTGTACCAGAACTGCGTCAAGGAGGGCGTGGAGTTCTTCAACGAGTTCTACGTCCTGGACCAGCTGATCACCGAGGTCGACGGCGTCAAGAGGTCGGCCGGTGTGGTGGCGTACGAGCTGGCCACCGGCGAGATCCACGTCTTCCAGGCGAAGGCCGTGATCTACGCCTCCGGCGGCACCGGCAAGTTCTTCAAGGTGACGTCGAACGCCCACACCCTGACCGGTGACGGCCAGGCCGCCGTGTACCGGCGCGGGCTGCCGCTGGAGGACATGGAGTTCTTCCAGTTCCACCCGACCGGCATCTGGCGCATGGGCATCCTGCTGACGGAGGGCGCCCGCGGTGAGGGCGGCATCCTCCGCAACAAGGACGGCGAGCGCTTCATGGAGAAGTACGCGCCGGTCATGAAGGACCTCGCCTCGCGTGACGTCGTCTCGCGCTCCATCTACACGGAGATCCGCGAGGGCCGCGGCTGCGGTCCCGAGGGCGACCACGTCTACCTGGACCTCACCCACCTCCCGCCGGAGCAGCTGGACGCCAAGCTGCCCGACATCACCGAGTTCGCGCGCACCTACCTCGGCATCGAGCCCTACACGGACCCGATCCCGATCCAGCCCACCGCGCACTACGCGATGGGCGGCATCCCGACCAACGTCGAGGGTGAGGTCCTGGCGGACAACACCACCGTCGTGCCGGGTCTGTACGCGGCCGGCGAGGTCGCCTGCGTGTCCGTGCACGGCGCCAACCGCCTGGGCACCAACTCGCTGCTGGACATCAACGTGTTCGGCAAGCGGGCGGGCATCGCGGCGGCGGAGTACTCGCAGACCGCCGAGTTCGTCGAGCTCCCCGAGAACCCGGAGTCCCTCGTCGTCGGGCAGATCGAGCGGCTGCGCTCCTCCACCGGCAACGAGCGGGTGGCCGAGATCCGCCGCGAGCTGCAGGAGACCATGGACGCCAACGTCATGGTGTTCCGCACCGAGCAGACGATCAAGACGGCGGTCGAGAAGATCGCCGAGCTGCGCGAGCGCTACAAGAACGTCGCCATCCAGGACAAGGGCAAGCGGTTCAACACCGACCTGCTGGAGGCCGTCGAGCTGGGCAACCTGCTCGACCTGGCCGAGGTCATGGCCGTCTCCGCGCTGGCCCGCAAGGAGTCCCGCGGCGGTCACTACCGCGAGGACTACCCGAACCGCGACGACGTCAACTTCATGCGTCACACGATGGCGTACCGCGAGGTCGGCGCCGACGGCACCGAGACCGTCCGTCTGGACTACAAGCCGGTCGTCCAGACCCGCTACCAGCCGATGGAGCGTAAGTACTGATGGCTACCCCTGTTCTGGACAAGGCGGACGCGGCCGGTTCCCCCGAGCCCGGTTTCGCCGACTCCCCCTACATCACCGTCACCATGCGGATCCGCCGGTTCAACCCGGAGGTCTCCGCCGACGCGGTCTGGGAAGACTTCCAGCTGGAGATCGACCCGAAGGAGCGCGTCCTCGACGCGCTGCACAAGATCAAGTGGGATCTGGACGGCACGCTGACCTTCCGCCGTTCCTGCGCCCACGGCATCTGCGGCTCCGACGCCATGCGGATCAACGGCAAGAACCGTCTGGCCTGCAAGACGCTGATCAAGGACATCAACCCCGAGAAGCCGATCACGGTCGAGGCCATCAAGGGCCTGACGGTCCTGAAGGACCTGGTCGTGGACATGGAGCCGTTCTTCCAGGCGTACCGGGACGTGATGCCCTTCCTGATCACGAAGGAGACCAACGAGCCGACGCGTGAGCGGCTGCAGTCCGCCGAGGACCGCGCGCGCTTCGACGACACGACCAAGTGCATCCTGTGCGCCGCGTGCACGTCCTCGTGCCCGGTGTTCTGGAACGACGGGCAGTACTTCGGCCCGGCCGCGATCGTCAACGCGCACCGCTTCATCTTCGACTCGCGCGACGAGGCCGGCGAGCAGCGCCTGGAGATCCTCAACGACCGCGACGGAGTGTGGCGCTGCCGCACGACCTTCAACTGCACGGACGCCTGCCCGCGCGGCATCGAGGTCACGAAGGCGATCGCCGAGGTGAAGCGTGCGCTGATCACGCGCCGCTACTGAGGTACCCCGCCGTAGGTCCAGGAGGGCCCCGTCTCCACCGGAGACGGGGCCCTCCGGCATGAGCCCCACCTCCGGGTGAACGCGGCCGGGACGGCCGTGACGCGGCCCACCCCCAAGCGGGTTGAACATGTTCAAAAGAAGGGTCTAGAGTCTCTCACGTCAGCGTTTTGAACGCGTTCAAGAAGGGGTGGGGCATGGACCGCACCGTCATCGCCTACGTCATCTACCTGGTCGTCAGCCTGGGGCTGACCGTCTGGGTGGCCCGCACGCTCAGCAGCAACGGGCGGGTCTTCCTCGCCGACGTGCTGCACGGGAACGAGAAGCTCGCCGACGCCGTCAACCACCTCCTGGTGGTGGGCTTCTACCTCGTCAACCTCGGCTTCGTCGCGCTGTATCTGAGCGGCGACGACACGATCGCCGACACCCGCGGCATCTTCGAGGCCCTGTCGACCAAGCTCGGCGTGGTGCTGCTGGTGCTGGGCGTGATGCACCTGGCCAACGTGTACGTGCTCAACCGGTTCCGGCGGCGCGGGGTCATGGAGCGGGAGCAGCTCCCGCCGGTCGCGCCGCAGGAGTGGGTCGCCCCCTCGGCCGGGGCGTGAGCGGCGTGACGGCCACACGCGAGGACCGGGGCGCCCCGCGCGTCCCGGTCCGCCGGCTCACCGTGCTGTACGACGCCGAGTGCTCCCTGTGCGCCTTCGTACGGGACTGGCTGGTGCGCCAGCGGCAGCTGGTGCCCCTGGAGCTGGTCCCGGCGGCGTCGGAGGCGGCGCGGGCCCGTTTCCCCGGCCTCGATCACGGGTCCACCCTGGAGGAGATCACCGTCGTGGGCGACGGCGGGCAGGTGTACCGGGGCGCCCACGCCTGGATCGTCACCCTCTGGGCGCTGCGGGAGCACCGGGCGCTGGCCCACCGGCTGAGCACCCCGGCCGGCGCCCGGCTCGCCAAGGGCGCGGTGCTGGCCGCCGCCAAGTGGCGCGGGGCGGTGTCCGGGTGGGGCGGCGGCGTGTACCGCAGGGGCGACGGCTGGACGTACGATCCGCGCGAGGGCTGGAGCTACGCCTCGCCGGGCTGCGTTTCCGGCACCTGCACCGCCCCTTAGCCCGCCCGTCCCTGGCGTTAGGCTCTGTTTCCGTGCCCGCGAAGAACGACGGCCCCGGCGACGGCGCCACTCCCAGCAAGTCCGAGCAGACCCGCGCCCTGATCCTCGAGACGGCCATGCGGCTGTTCCAGGAGCGGGGGTACGACAAGACGACGATGCGGGCCATCGCCCAGGAGGCCGGGGTCTCCGTCGGCAACGCGTACTACTACTTCGAGGGCAAGGAACACCTGATCCAGGGCTTCTACGACCGGATCGCCGCCGAGCACCAGGTGGCGGCCCGGGAGGTCCTGGCCAGGGAGACCGATCTGGAGGCCCGGCTCGCCGGCGTGCTGAAGGCGTGGCTGGACATCGCCACGCCGTACCACGAGTTCGCGGTGCAGTTCTTCAAGAACGCCGCCGACCCGGACAGCCCGCTCAGCCCCTTCTCCCCGGAGTCGGAGCACGCGCGGGCGGAGGCGATCAGCGTCCACCGCGCGGTGCTCGCCGGCACCAGGACCAAGGTGCCGGAGGAGCTGCGGGAGGTGCTGCCCGAGCTGATGTGGCTGTCCCAGATGGGGCTCGTCCTGTACTGGATCTTCGACCGCACCGAGGGCCGGGAGCGCAGCTACCGGCTCGCCGAGCGCGGCGCCCGGCTCACCGCGCGGGGCATCGCCCTGGCCCGCTTCCGGGTGCTGCGGCCGCTGGTGCGGGAGGTGCACGAACTGTTCACGGAGTTCCTGCCGGGCATGACGAAGGCGCTGCCCGACCCGGCGAAGAAGGGGGCGCCCGCCGACGACGGACGCCCCGGCTCCGTCAGCTGACGGCGTCCACCCCGCCCCGACGGCGGGTCGACCCGTCCCGGAGCCGCCCCCGGCAACCCCACGTCCAGCCACACGGCACGAGGCCGGGTCACTCCGCGGGGGCCGCCGTCATGCCTCGCGGGCGGCGAGTTCGATCACTGTGATGTCCGACGGGGCGCCCACCCTGGTGGGTGGCCCCCACGCCCCCGCGCCCCGGCTGACGTACAGCTGTGTGTCGCCGTAGCGGTCCAGGCCCTCGAGGGTGGGGTTGGCGAGGCCGGCGACGAGGTTGCCGGGGAAGAGCTGGCCGCCGTGGGTGTGGCCGGAGAGCTGGAGGTCGACGCCGTGGTCGACGGCGTCGTGGATCTGCACCGGCTGGTGGGCGAGGAGGACGCACGCCCGCGCCCGGTCCCGGTCGCCGAGCGCCTTCGCGAAGTCCGGGCCCTGGCCCTCGCTCTCGCCGGCCACGTCGTTGACCCCGGCCAGATCGAAGTGCGGCAGTTCCGTGCGGGCGTTCTCCAGCGGGTCGATGCCGAGCCGCCGTACCTCGTCCACCCACTGCTCGGCACCGGAGAAGTACTCGTGGTTGCCGGTGACGAAGAAGGACCCGTGACGTGCCCTCAGCTGCGCCAGCGGCGCCGCGGCCGGCCCGAGGTCCTTCACGCTCCCGTCCACCAGGTCCCCCACGACCGCGATCAGGTCCGGCTGGGTCGAGTTGATCGTGTCGACGACCTTCTGCGCGAAGCCCCGCCCGAGCACCGGACCGAGGTGGATGTCGCTGACCACGGCGATCCGGTAGCCGTGCGCCGCGCGGGGCAGCTTGGCGAGCGGCACGGTGACCCGCTTCACCCGCGGCCCGCGCAGCACCCCGTACGTCCCGTAGCCCACGGTCCCCACGGCCGCCGCCGCCGCGGCACCGCCGACCACGCGGGAGACGAACAGCCGGCGGGAGGGAACGGCGAGCGCCGACGGCGGCCCGGACGCGCCGGCGCCGTCGGCCGGCTCCTGACCGGCCGTCCCGGCCGTCCCGGCCGTCTCGGCCGACCCGACCGCCGTCGCCCCGCTCGGGCCCCGCCCGGCCCCCTGCCCGGCCGCTATCGGCTCCGGGGCCGTCGTAACGACCACCGCCGTGTCCGCCGCCGCCCGGTCCCGCCGTTCGAGGATCCGGCGCAGCACCGGCCGCACCAGCTCACCCGCGAGCACCGCCAGCAGCAGGTACAGCGCCAGGGCCAGCCACAGGAACCCGGGCCAGGCCAGCACCTGCTGGAGCCAGAAGGGCGCCCCGGAGCGCTCCGCCACGAGAGCCCCGACGGTCAGCGCCCACCCTCCGGCGACGACCACCGCGCCCGCGCGGCGCACCGCGCCCGGACCCTGCGTGGTGTCCCTGAACAGACGCCTCCACACGTACCAGTTGCCCGTCACCAGGACGGCCAGGACCAGCAGTGCGATGAGTACGAAGAAGACGATGGCCACGAGGCGGAGTTCCCCTGCTTCCCGTTACGACGTCCGTGACGTCCGGCTCAGTGCGCGAAGACCGCGCAACCCGATGCCCCCGATGACCGTCCCCAATACGAAGGAGACGACGGCGAGCGTCAGGTGAACGAAGAAGTAGGCCGTCGGGTGCCCGTCCTCGAACGCGAGTCCGCTGCCGTCCTTGACCAGGCTCTTGACGAAAGTGATCCAGATGACCCAGCTCCACACCCCGAAAGCGAGCAGGAACCAGGAGACAGGACGGCTGAGTTTCACCGGAACAGACCTTTCGTCGCAGCACCGGGCTCCCGGGACGGGCCGGGGGTCCGGGGGTCGTCCCCCGGAGGAGCACGGCATGGCTCCAGTATCACCGGGACCTGTCCGAATCCCTGCCCGGGGTGGGGGCCTGCCCGGGACTTCGACGGACATGGCATGTACGTTTCCGGTCGTGCCCGCACCCAAAAACACCGTCAGGCGCCCGCTGTTGGTCGCCTCCGCCGTCCTCTTGTCCACCGCGCTGACCTCACCCGTGGCGCTCGCGGCCCCCAAGCCGTCGACGAGCCCGTCGGCCACTCCCCCGGCGAAGATGTCGACCGTGGGCGGCGCCCGGCTCGGGCAGCCGGGGACCCAGGTCAACCTCGCCGGCGGGGTGCCGGTGCTGCCGAAGGGTCTGTCGGGCCGGTCCTGGATCGTCGCCGACGCCGAGTCCGGCGACGTGCTCGCCGCGCACAACGCGCACTGGCGGCTGGCCCCGGCGAGCACGCTGAAGATGCTGTTCGCCGACACGCTGCTGCCGAAGTGGCCCAAGACCACGGAGCACAAGGTCGAGCCGTCGGACATGGCCGGGATCGGCTCGGGGTCCAGCATGGTCGGCATCAAGGAGGACGAGACGTACTCCGTCCACGACCTGTGGCTGGGTGTCTTCCTTCGCTCCGGCAACGACGCGGTGCACGTGCTGTCGGCGATGAACGGCGGCGTGAAGAACACCGTCGACGAGATGAACGCGCACGCCGAGGAGCTCCAGGCCCTCGACACACACGTGGTCAGCCCGGACGGCTACGACGCCCCGGAACAGGTGTCGTCCGCGTACGACCTGACGCTGTTCGCGCGGTCCGGCATGCAGAAGAAGGACTTCCGGGAGTACTGCTCGACGGTCAGCGCGAAGTTCCCGGGCGAGACGAAGAAGAACAAGAAGGGCAAGAAGGTCCGCGGGTCCTTCGAGATCCAGAACACCAACCGGCTGCTGGCCGGCGACTACGACGTCCCCGTCTACCAGGGCATAGCGGGTGTGAAGAACGGCAACACCACCAACGCCGGCGCCACCTTCACCGGGGTCGCCGAACGTGACGGCAAGGTGCTGCTGGTCACCGTGATGAACCCGCGGACGAACGAGAGCAACGAGGTCTACAAGGAGACCGCGAAGCTCTTCGACTGGGGCTTCGAGGCGGCCGGCAAGGTCGAGCCGGTGGGCGAGCTGGTGCCGCCGAGGAGCGCCGCCGAGGCCCAGCCGGGTCCGTCCGCCTCCGCCGGTGAGGCCGGGGGCTCCGGGGACGGCGCCGCCGGGGGCGGGGCGAAGCCGGTGGCGAGCGCCGCGTCGGGCGGCGGCGCCGACGGCGCCGGGGTCGCGCTGGGCATCGCCGGCGGGGTCGTCGCACTGCTCGCGGGCGGCGCGTTCCTGGTCAACCGTCGCTGGCCGCTGCCGGACCTGGTGCGCCGCCGCCCGCGTCCGTGAGCCCGGGCGCCTCCTCCTCCCTGCTCTGCGTCGCCGTCCAGGCGGCGCAGAACAGGACGAGTTTCGCGGTGAAGTTGATCCACAGCAGCAGGGCCACCGGGACGCCGAACGCGCCGTACATGCTCTTCGCGGCCACGCCCTGCATATAGCCGCTGAGCAGCAGCTTGAGCAGTTCGAAGCCGATCGCGCCGGTGAGCGCGGCGACGATCAGCCGGCGCCGGGCGGGTTCGACGCCGGGCAGCAGGGTGAGGACGTACAGCAGGAGCAGGAAGTCGGCGCCGACGGCGACGGCGAACGCCGCCACGTGCAGGACGATCCCGCCCCAGCCGCCCTTCTCCAGTCCGATGGCGTCGCTGATCCGGCCGACCATCGCGGAGGCGACCGTCGAGGCGGCCAGGGTGATCAGGACCGCGCCGCCCAGGCCGACGAGTATGCCCGCGTCCTTGCCCTTGCGCAGGAACGGGTTCTCCTCCTCGTCGGGCAGCTCCCACACCGCGCGCAGGCACTCGCGCATGGCTCCGGCCCAGCTGATGCCGGTGAACAGCAGGACGGCGCCGGCGATGAGGCCGATGGTGCCGGCGTTCTCCACCAGGTCCCCGATGTTCAGCTGGTCGGAGATGCCCGGCACCTGGTCGGCGATCTTCCTCTGGAGGGTGTTCTGCTGGTCCTGGCTCAGCGTCGCGGCGCCTACCGCGGCGGCCACGGTGAGCAGCGGGAACAGCGCGACGAAGCTCCGGAACGTCATCGCGGCGGCCAGCCGTGTCCAGTGCACGCGGTCCAGGCGCTCGTACGACCGCCACGCGTGCGTCAGCATCAGCCGCGCCATCCACGGCCCGACGCCCGGGAGCCTTTTCAGCCAGTCCATGACCCGACTCTGCCCGCATCACGGAAGACCAATGTCCTGGTTCCCCAGAACCTGACGACCGTGGCCGGCACCATGCCGACGACCGCGCCGGACACGGTGTCCGCGCGCTGCGAGGTGAGGCCGAGCCCGTAGTGGCTGACGGCCAGGCAGAGGAGCTGCAGGGCGGCGCCCGCGAGGTTCACCGCGAAGAACAGGGCGTAGGGGCGCGGGCCGCGGACCCGGCAGCCGCGGTAGGTGCCGTGGGCGTTGCCCGCGTAGGCGACGGTGCAGCCGGCGACGAAGGAGAGCGCCTTGGCGGTGAGCGGGTCGAGTCCGGCGGGGCCGCGCAGACAGGTGAACACGGCCAGGTCGACGGCGTAGGCGAGCAGCCCGGCGGTGGCGAAGCCGAGGAGCTCGCGCCGCCGGGCGGCCGGGCCGGGCCTCACCAGTCGACCACCGCGAGGGCGTACATCGCCGCCCACACCAGGCCGATGACGGCGAGCGCGCGGTCGCCCAGCACCACGTCCTCGGGTTCGCCGGCGGTGCCGCGGTCGGCGAAGACGGCGTAGCGCAGGACGGCGAGGACGAAGGCGACCACCGAGAGCTGCCGCCAGGGCAGCACGCTGGTGTGCGGCACGCCGCCCTCCTCCAGGGCCCACAGGCAGTAGCCGAGGACGGCGACGCCGGCCGCGAGCTGCCAGACGAAGCGGAGGTAGCCGGTGCTGTACTCGGTGAGCAGGGCGCGCGTGGCGCCCGCCTTCCCCGCCATCTGCACGGCCTCCGAGTAGCGCTTGGCCGCGACCATGAACAGCGCTCCGAACCCGGTGGTGATCAGGAACCAGCGCGACAGCGGGATGCCGAGGGCGAGCCCTCCGGCCGCCGCCCGCATCAGGAAGCCGGTGGTGACGACGACGAGGTCGACGACGAGGACGTGCTTGAGGCTGACGCAGTACGCCAGTTGCATGGCGAGGTAGGCGGTCAGCAGCGCGGCGACCTCCGGGGGGCACAGCCGGGCCGCGGCGAAGGGCGCGAGGACGCCGAGGGCGGTCCCCGCGGCGTAGGCGGCGGGCACGGGGACCCGGCCGGCGGCGACCGGGCGGCGGCACTTGACGGGGTGGGCGCGGTCGGCCTCGGCGTCGCGTGCGTCGTTGACGAGGTAGACGGCGGCGGCGCAGGCGGTGAACAGGACGAAGACCAGCGCGAGCCGGGTCAGGGCGCGCACGGAGAACAGCTCGCCGGCGGCGGCCGGGGCGGCGATCACCAGGACGTTCTTGATCCACTGCTTGGGCCGGGCGGTCAGCAGGAGGCCGACGAGGAGACCGCCGTCGTCGGGCGGTGCCGCCTGCCGGCGGTCGGAGCGCTCGCGCAGGAGGGTCATGCGGTGCCTCCGGTCATCCAGCGGGCGCCCAGCCGGGCCGTCAGCGCGCCCAGGGCGGCGCCTGCCGCCACGTCCGACGGGTAGTGGACCCCCGCCACCAGGCGGGAGACGCACACGGCGGCGGCGAGCGGCGGCACGGCGCGGGAGCCCAGCGCGCCGAAGGCGACGGCGGCGGCCGCCGCGGAGGTGGCGTGCGAGCTGGGGAAGGAGTGCCGGCCGACCGTGCCGACCAGGGGTTCGACATGCGTGGGACGCGGCCGGCGGACCACCCGCTTCAGGGCCGAACTGGCCACGTGGGCACCGGCGGTGAGCGCGGTGCCGCGCAGCCAGGCGCCGCGCCGCCGGCGGTCCACGACGGCCCCGGCGAGGCCCGCCGCCAGCCACAGCGCCCCGTGCTCCCCCGCCCGGGACAGGGCCCGGGCGGCGCCGGCCACGTGCGGGTCGGCGCCGCACGCCCGGAGGGCCGACACGATCCGGTGGTCCACGCCGGGGAGACCGGGAGGGCGGTCCTGGGGGTCGTCCATGTGGACCACTGTTCACGCCCGGCGGGCCGGAGCCGCCACCCTTATGCGGCGACATCCCATTAATCACCCGTTTCGGGGACGAGGATGACGTTTCAAAACCAATCAGTCACACATGGACGATACGGTCGCCGTCATGCCTGCCGACACCGTTCCCGTCACGGGGTGGGGCCGCACCGCTCCCACCGCCGCCCGGCTGATCCGCCCCCGGACGTACGAGGAGACCGTGCGGGCCGTCCGGGAGTGCGGGGCCCGCGGGGGCATCGCGCGGGGGCTGGGGCGGGCGTACGGGGACGCGGCGCAGAACGCGGGCGGCGCGGTGCTCGACATGACGGGCCTGGACCAGGTCCACGCGGTCGACGCCGACGGCGGCACCGTGCTGTGCGACGCGGGCGTCTCGCTGCACCGGCTGATGGAGGTGCTGCTGCCGCTCGGCTGGTTCGTGCCGGTCACACCCGGCACCCGCCATGTGACGGTCGGCGGGGCGGTCGGCGCCGACATCCACGGCAAGAACCACCATGTCTCCGGCTCGTTCTCCCGCCATGTGCTGTCCCTGGAACTACTCACCGCCGACGGGCGGATCCGCACGGTCGTGCCGGGCACGCCGCTGTTCGAGGCGACCGCGGGCGGCATGGGACTGACCGGGGTGATCCTGACGGCGACGGTCCGGCTCCAGCCGGTCGAGACCTCGCTGATGTCGGTCGACACCGAACGCGCGAGCGACCTCGACGACCTGATGGCCCGTATGGCCGACACCGACCACCGCTACCGCTACTCGGTCGCCTGGATCGACCTGCTGGCCCGCGGCGGGTCCACCGGCCGCGCGGTGCTGACGCGCGGCGACCACGCTCCCCTGGACGCGCTGCCCCGCGGCACGCGCGCACGCGCGGAGCCCCTGTCCTTCCGCACCTCCCGCCTCCCGGCCGCCCCCTCCTTCGTGCCCGGGGGCCTGCTCAACCGCACCACGGTGGGGCTGTTCAACGAGGTCTGGTACCGCAAGGCGCCCCGCGCGCGGACCGGGCAGCTCCAGCGGATCCCCGCGTTCTTCCACCCCCTGGACGGCGTGCCGCACTGGAACCGGGTCTACGGCCCGGGCGGCTTCGTGCAGTACCAGTTCGTCGTCGGGCACGGCCGGGAGGACGCCCTGCGCCGGATCGTGCGGCGGATCTCCGAGCGCCGCTGCCCGTCCTTCCTCGCCGTCCTCAAACGCTTCGGCGAGTCCGACCCAGGCTGGCTGTCCTTCCCGGTGCCGGGCTGGACCCTGGCCCTGGACGTCCCGGCGTCCCTGCCCGGCCTCGGCGCCTTCCTCGACGCGCTCGACGAGGAGGTCGCCGCCGCCGGCGGACGCGTCTACCTCGCCAAGGACTCCCGGCTGCGCCCGGAGCTGCTCGCGGCCATGTACCCCCGCCTGGACGACTTCCGCGCGCTGCGGGGCGAACTGGACCCGCGCGGGGTGTTCGTCTCCGACCTGGCCCGCCGCCTCCGTCTCTAGGCAAGATCTAGGAGCTGTCATGAAGGACGCCTTCGGCCTCCCCCAGTCCCTGCTCGTCCTCGGCGGTACGTCCGAGATCGCGCTGGCCACCGCCCGGCGGCTGATCGCCCGCCGCACCCGCACGGTGTGGCTGGCCGGCCGCCCCTCCCCCGCCCTGGACGAGGCCGCCGGCCGACTGCGCGACCTGGGCGCCGAGGTGCGCACCGTCGCCTTCGACGCGCTCGACCCCGCCGCCCACGAGGAGGTGCTCGGCAAGGTCTTCGCCGAGGGCGACGTCGACATGGTGCTGCTGGCCTTCGGCACCCTCGGCGACCAGGCGCACGACGAACGGGACCCCGCGGCCGCGGTGCGGGTCGCGCAGACCAACTACACCGGCGCCGTCTCGGCGGGCCTGGTGTGCGCGGGCGCACTCCAGGCGCAGGGCCACGGCTCGCTGGTGGTGCTGTCCTCCGTCGCGGGCGAGCGGGCGCGCCGCGCGAACTTCATCTACGGCTCCAGCAAGGCCGGCCTGGACGCCTTCACCCAGGGCCTGGGCGACGCGCTGTACGGCACGGGCGTGCACGTCATGGTCGTGCGCCCCGGATTCGTGCGGACGCGGATGACGGCCGGGCTGCCCGAGGCGCCGCTGGCGACCACTCCGGAGGCGGTCGCGGCCGCCGTCGAGCTGGGGCTGCGGCGCCGCTCGGAGACGGTGTGGGTGCCGGGCGCGCTGCGGGTGGTGATGTCGGCGCTGCGGCATCTGCCGCGGGCGGTGTTCCGGCGGCTGCCGCTCTGAACCCCGGGAGGGGACGGCGGCGGGGCGCTCAGTGGGCGGAGACGGATCCCCGGTCCACGCTGCCGGCCTGCGGGGGCACCACCGCCGTGCCGAAGGGGAACTCGCGCAGCTTGCGCCACACCCCGTCGGCGCCCTGTTCGTAGAGCGCGAAGCCGGTGCAGGGCCACTGGGCCTCGTAGTCGGCGAGGTCGGCGTAGGCGCGGTCCATGGCCGCCTCGTCGATCCCGTGCGCCACGGTGACGTGCGGGTGGTACGGGAACTGCAGCTCGCGCGGGACCGGGCCGGAGGGGTCACGGACCTGCTTCTGCAGCCAGGTGCACGCCGCGCCGCCCTCCACGACCTGGACGTAGACCACCGGCGTGAGCGGGCGGAAGGTGCCGGTGCCGAACAGCCTCATGGGGAACGGGCGGGCGGCCACCGCGACCTCGGCCAGATGCGCCTCGACGGCCGGCACCACGGCCTCGTCGATCTCCGTCGGCGGCAGCAGGGTGACGTGCGTGGGGATACCGTACGCCGCGGCGTCGCCGAAGCCCGCGCGCAGCTGCTGAAGCCGGCTGCCGTGAGGCTCCGGGACCGCGATCGACACACCGATCGTTACGGTCCCCACGTCGTCTCCTGTCGTTGTGGTGGTGAAGCGCGGTGGTGAAGGTCCGGTGAGCGCGGGGTGACCGTCCGAACGGTCACCCTGTCATCGACTGTACGACCACGACCCGGATGCGGGCAGGCGCAACCGGAGTGATGTGCGGCGCTGTGCGGGGGTACGGATCGCGGGCGCGGGCCGGTTCAGCGCCGGTTCGGGGCGGGGTCGCCGGTGCCCGGCGGTTCAGTGCTTGGCGGGCAGGAAGCCCACCCGGTCGTAGGCCCGTGCGAGGGTCTCGGCGGCGACGGCCCGGGCCTTCTCGGCGCCCTTGGCCAGGACCGAGTCGAGCGTCTCGGGGTCGTCCAGGTACTGCTGGGTGCGCTCCTTGAAGGGAGTCACGAACTCGACCATGACCTCGGCGAGGTCCGTCTTGAGGGCGCCGTAGCCCTTGCCGGCGTACCTCTCCTCCAGTTCGGGGATGCCCGTCCCGGTGAGGGTCGAGAAGATCGTGAGGAGATTGCTCACACCGGGCTTCTCGACGACGTCGTAGCGGATCACCGTGTCGGTGTCGGTGACCGCGCTCTTCACCTTCTTGGCGGTGGTCTTCGGCTCGTCCAGGAGGTTGATGAGGCCCTTCGGCGTGGACGCCGACTTGCTCATCTTGATCGACGGGTCCTGGAGGTCGTAGATCTTCGCCGTCTCCTTGAGGATGTACGGCTTCGGCATCGTGAAGGTCTCGCCGAACCGGCCGTTGAACCGGTCGGCGAGGTCACGGGTGAGCTCGATGTGCTGGCGCTGGTCCTCGCCCACCGGCACCTCGTCGGCCTGGTAGAGCAGGATGTCCGCGACCTGGAGGATCGGGTACGTGAACAGTCCGACGGAGGCGCGGTCGGCGCCCTGCTTGGCGGACTTGTCCTTGAACTGGGTCATGCGGGAGGCCTCGCCGAACCCGGTGAGGCAGTTCATGACCCAGGCGAGCTGCGCGTGCTCGGGCACGTGGCTCTGCACGAAGAGCGTGCAGCGGTCCGGGTCGAGTCCGGCTGCCAGGAGCTGGGCGGCGGCGAGCCGGGTGTTGGCGCGCAGCACGTCCGGGTCCTGCGGCAGCGTGATCGCGTGCAGGTCGACGACCATGTAGAACGCGTCGTGGGTCTCCTGCAGGGCCACCCACTGGCGGACGGCGCCCAGGTAGTTGCCGAGGTGGAACGAGCCTGCGGTGGGCTGGATTCCGGAGAGCACGCGAGGTCGGTCAGTCGCCATGCACACCATTCTCTCAGGTCCCGCGGGGCGGTCCGGAACCGACCGGAAACAGGTGGGAACCCATTCGTCCCCGGCGGTGTAACAGGAGAGTGAGGACGCGGGAGGGGGGCCGCACCGTCGATGAGGCCGCGGTGACCGCACGCGCACGCGCCGGGGAGCCGGAGGCGTACGCGGAGGACGTGGTGCAGCAGGCCTTCGTCAAGGCGTACCGCGCGCTGGGCCGGTTCCGGGACGGCATGGCGTTCCGGCCGTGGCTGCCGTCGATCGTGGCCGACGAGTCGAGGAACACCGTGCGCGACGGGCACGCGGCGGCCCGGTACATGACCGGACCGCCGCGGGGCGCGTCGAGCAGGGTCGGGCTGCCTCAGCCGAGGTCGATCTCCGGGTAGAGCGGGAAGCCGGCGACCAGGTCGGTGGCGCGGCGGGAGATCTCGTCGGCGACCTTGGCGTCGAGGACGTGGGCGGCCTTGGAGGGGGCGCCGGACTTGGTGGTGCCGGGCTCCGTGGTGGTGAGGACGCGGTCGATGAGACCGGCGACCTCGTCCATCTCGGCGGTGCCCAGACCGCGCGTGGTGAGCGCGGGGGTGCCGATGCGGATGCCGGAGGTGTACCAGGCGCCGTTGGGGTCGGCGGGGATGGCGTTGCGGTTGGTGACGATGCCCGAGTCGAGCAGGGCGGCCTCGGCCTGGCGGCCGGTGAGGCCGTAGGAGGTGGCGACGTCGATCAGGTTGAGGTGGTTGTCGGTGCCGCCGGTGACCAGGGTGGCGCCGCGGCGCATCAGGCCCTCGGCGAGGGCGCGGGAGTTGTCGACGATGCGCTGGGCGTAGTCCCGGAAGGCGGGCTGCCGGGCCTCGGCGAGGGCGACGGCCTTGGCGGCCATGACGTGCGGGAGCGGGCCGCCGAGGACCATCGGGCAGCCGCGGTCGACCTGGTCCTTGAGGGAGTCGTCGCACAGCACCATGCCGCCGCGCGGGCCGCGCAGCGACTTGTGGGTGGTGGTGGTGACGATCTGGGCGTGCGGGACCGGATCGAAGTCGCCGGTGAGGACCTTGCCGGCGACCAGACCGGCGAAGTGGGCCATGTCCACCATGAGGGTCGCGCCGACCTCGTCGGCGATCTCCCGCATGATCCGGAAGTTCACCAGACGGGGGTAGGCGGAGTAGCCGGCGACGATGATCAGCGGCTTGAACTCGCGGGCGGAGACGCGCAGGGCCTCGTAGTCGATCAGGCCGGTGGCCGGGTCGGTGCCGTAGGACCGCTGGTCGAACATCTTGCCGGAGATGTTCGGGCGGAAGCCGTGGGTGAGGTGGCCGCCGGCGTCCAGGGACATGCCGAGCATGCGCTGGTTGCCGAAGGCCTGGCGCAGCTCGGCCCAGTCGGCCTCGGAGAGGTCGTTGACCTGGCGGGCGCCGGTCTTCCGCAGGAAGGGGGCCTCGACGCGGTCGGCGAGGACGGACCAGAAGGCGACGAGGTTGGCGTCGATGCCGGAGTGCGGCTGGACGTAGGCGTGGCGGGCTCCGAAGAGCTCCTTGGCGTGCTCGGCGGCGAGCGACTCGACGGTGTCGACGTTGCGGCAGCCGGCGTAGAAGCGGCGGCCGACGGTGCCCTCGGCGTACTTGTCGCTGAACCAGTTGCCCATCGCGAGGAGGGTGGCCGGGGAGGCGTAGTTCTCGGAGGCGATCAGCTTGAGCATCTCGCGCTGGTCGGCGACCTCCTGGCCGATCGCGTCGGCCACGCGGGGCTCGACGGCGCGGATCACGTCGAGGGCGGAGCGGAAGGCGGTGGACGCGGGGGTGAGCGGCTGCTCGGCGGCTGACATGGGGACCTCCGGACGTGGCGTTCTGCGTTCACGGTACGGCCCAGGCGCACGGCACATGTGCCGGTCCCGGCGGGGCACGGTCCCGGGGGCCGCTTCCCGATGGTTGTTCCCATCCCTGCACGCCAGTCACAGCCCGCCGTCAGGCTACCGGGTGGCACGGGGTGCCGAGGTGCGGCGTCCACCATGCGGGCCACGGCGACGGCCGGGTGGCCGTGTGCGTGCCTCCCCGGGCGCGTGGGGCCTGGACGCGCAGTTCCCCGCGCCCCTGGAGGGGCGCTCCTCGTGAGCCCTGTTCACAGGATCACGTGCGGCAGGAAGCGGGCGTACTCGTCCGTCACCGGGCCGGAGGACTCGCGGATGCCCAGGCCGGCCGACTCGTCCTCCACCACCCAGGCGCCCAGGACGACGTGGTTGCCGTCGAAGGTGGGGAGGGGGGCGAGTTGCTGGTAGCAGCAGGGTTCGTCGCGGAGGACGGGGTCGGTACCGGGCTCGTGCAGGGTCACGCCGGCGCCCTCACGGCCGAGCAGGGGTTTGGCGACCCAGCCGGTGGTGTCCGCCAGCTCCCGCGGGCCGTCCAGGTGGGCGGGGAGGAGGTTGGGGTGGCCGGGGTAGAGCTCCCAGAGGATCGCCAGCAGGGCCTTGTTGCTGAGGAGCATCTTCCAGGCGGGCTCGATCCACAGGGTGGTCCCGGTGCCGCCGCCGTTGTCGAGGGTGTCGAGCACATGGCCGGCGAAGCGGTCGGTGGTGAGCCACTCCCAGGGGTACAGCTTGAAGATGCTGCGGATGAACCGGAGCCCGTTGTCGACGAAGCGGCCGGAGAGGCGGTCCCAGCCGATCTCCTCCATCGACAGCCATTCGGTGGCGAGGCCGGCCTGCTCCGCGGTCTCCTTGAGGTAGGCGACGGTCATGAGGTCCTCGCCGAGCTCGTCGGCGGAGGAGTGGGCGAAGTACAGGGGGCTGCCCGGCGGGAGGAGGCCGGCCTGCTTCTTCCAGGCGTCGACGAGGCGTTCGTGGAGGGAGTTCCACTGGTCGGCGCCGGGGAAGCGCTCCTCCATCCAGAACCACTGCGGGGAGGCGGCCTCCACCAGGGAGGTCGGGGTGTCGGCGTTGTACTCCAGCAGCTTCGCCGGGCCCGTCCCGTCGTACCGGAGGTCGAAGCGGCCGTAGACGGAGGGGAGTTCGGCACGCCGCTGCCAGGCCTCGGCGACCACGCGGACGACGCGCGGGTCGGTGATGCCGAGGTCGGCGAACCGGCCGGCGGTGACGATGTGCTCGGCCGCCGCGAGACACATGCCGTGCAGTTCCTCGACGACCTCCTCCAGCGCCTCGACCTCGTCCAGGGTGAAGACGTAGTAGGCGCTCTCGTCCCAGTAGGGGCGCAGGGAGCCGTCGGGGTACCGGGTGAGCGGATAGATGAGCCCCTGCTCCTCGACGGTCTGCTGCCAGCCGGGGCGGGGCTCGACGGTGCGGCGTTCCACGGGCCGCTCAGCCGCCGCTGCTGCCGGAGCAGCCGAAGCCGCCCCGGTCGACGGCCTCGCTGCGGCTGAAGGTGCCGTAGTCGGCGTAGCCGTCGCTGACGTCGGCGTCGTAGTACCAGTCGGCGTCGACCCGGGACACGCCGCCCTTGCCGACCGAACCGGAGGTCGTGCCCGAGGACTTGCAGTTCTTGTCGGCGACGATCTTGTAGCCGTCGAGGTAGTCGTAGCTGTCCCGGTCCACGCACCGCCGGTCCGGGTCCGACCCGCACGACGTCAACGCCGCCGCGAGCACACCCATGCCCCCGAGCACCACCGTGCTGGACCTCAACCGCCGCCGCGTCTGAGCCATGACTCCCCCTCGTACTCCCCCGGGTCACCTGTCCCGGCTCGCGGCGGCAAGCCTAGAGACCACCCGCGGGCCCCGTGAAGGAGCCCCCCGCCGGCGGCACTTCCCCGCAGACCCTTTGCGGCGCTTGATCCGTTATGGCCGGCCCGGCGCGTCACGGCAGGGCCCGGCACAGGGCCTCCAGCGTGCCGGACCAGGCGTGGTCCGGCGGGGTGGCGTAGCCGACCACCAGGGCGTCGCCGGCGGTGCCGCCGGCGGCGGGGTGGCGGTAGCGGGAGAGGCCGTGCACGGCGAGGTTCTGCCAGGTGGCTGCCTGGACGACGGACTGCTCGGTGCCGGGCGGGAGTTGCAGGACGGCGTGCAGGCCGGCCGCGACGCCGGTGACGCGCACGTCGGGCGCCCGGTCGGCCAGGGCCCCGGCCAGGGAGTCGCGGCGGCGGCGGTAGCGGAGGCGGGCGGCGCGGACGTGGCGGTCGTAGGCGCCGGAGGTGAGGAACTCGGCGAGGGTGAGCTGTTCGAGGGCGCTGACGGAGCGTCCGCCGCCGTGGGCGACGACGTCCGGGAGGAGGGAGGGGGGCAGCACCATCCAGCCGAGCCGGAGTCCCGGCGCGAGGGACTTGCTGGCCGTGCCGAGGTGGACCACGTGATCGGGGTCGAGGTTCTGCAGCGCGCCGACGGCCTGGCGGTCGTAGCGGAACTCGCCGTCGTAGTCGTCCTCCAGGATCAGTCCGCCGGTGCGGCGGGCCCAGTCGACGACGGCGGCGCGGCGCTCCGGCCGCAGCGCCCCGCCGAGGGGGAACTGGTGGGCCGGGCTGAGCAGCACGGCGTCGGCGTCGCCCGGGTCCTGCGCGCGGGTGCCGAGCGCGTCGAAGGGCAGCGGGGTGGTGGTCAGGCCGGCGCGGGCGGCCAGGTCCCAGTGGACGTCCAGTCCGTAGGGCTCCACGGCGAGGGTGCGGGCGCCCCGGGCGCGCAGCACCTCGCAGAGCAGCTGGAGGCCGTGGGCGAAGCCGGAGCAGACGACGATCCGTTCGGCGTCGGCCCGTACGCCCCGGACCCGCGCGAGGTAGTCCGTGAGGGCCGCGCGCAGTTCCGGGCGGCCGCGCGGGTCGCCGTAGCCGAGGGCGTCGTGCGGGGCGGATGCGAGGGCGCGGCGGGTGGCCCTGAGCCATTCGGCGCGCGGGAAGGAGGAGAGGTCGGGGGTGCCGGGGACGAGGTCGTGGGACAGCCTGCCGGGTGCGCGCCGGGGGGCGGCGGGGGCGGGCGGCCGGGGCACCTCGCGGGGGGCGACGCGGGTGCCGGAGCCCTGGCGTGCGGTGAGCCAGCCCTCGGCGACCAGATCGCCGTAGGCGTCGGCGACGGTGTTGCGGGCGATGCCCAGGTCGGCGGCGAGGGAACGGGAGGAGGGCAGCCGGGTGCCGGGGGCGAGCCGGCCGGTGCGGACGGCCTCGCGGAGGGCGTCGGTCAGGCCGCGGCGCAGGCCGGGGCCGGCCGGTTCGAGGTGCAGGTCGATGCCCGAAGTGGCCCGGTGTTCCGCCATGGAAGTGGACCATACCCCCGGGCCGGTCCGCTCCTAGGGTCGAGGCATGACCACCACAGCGACACACCCGACGTACGCCCCCGAGCCGCCCGTCCGGCTGGAGTGGGCCGAGCACGCGCCCGAGGTCTACAAGGCGATGATCCGGCTGGACGCCGCCGCCCGTAAGGGCCTCGACCCCACGCTGCGCGAGCTGGTGAACATCCGCGCCTCCCAGCTCAACCACTGCGCCCTCTGCCTGGACATGCACACCAAGGACGCGCTCGCGGCGGGCGAGAGCGTCGAGCGGATCGTCCAGCTCAGCGCATGGGAGGAGTCGCGGCACTTCTACACGGAGCGGGAACTCGCCGCCCTGGAGCTGACGGAGGCCGTCACGGTCCTGACGGACGGGTTCGTGCCCGACGAGGTGTACGCGACGGCCGCCGAGCACTTCGGGGAGGCGGAGCTGGCGCAGCTGATCGCCGCGATCACGGTGATCAACGCCTGGAACCGGTTCGGCGTGACCTGCCGGAGGGCCCCCGGCCACTACACGCCGGGACAGCACGCATGACGGCACGGACGACCCGTCTCGACGCCGGTGTCCGCACCGCGCTGCGGGCGATGGGCGCCGCCGCCAGGGAGGGCCTCGGCGATCCGGGGCTGGCCGAGCTGGTGCAGATCCGCGCCTCGCAGCTCAACCACTGCGCCTTCTGCCTCGACATGCACCTCGCCCTCGCCCGCGAGGACGGCGCGGTGACCGAGGCGCAGCTCGGCCTGCTGAACGCCTGGGAGGAGGCCGGGGACGACGTCTTCGACGCGCGGGAGCGGGCGGCGCTGGAGCTGACGGAGGCGGTCACCGTGCCGACCGGGGGCGCCTCCCGGCCGCAGTCCGGGGGAGGGTTCGTGCCCGACGAGGTGTACGAGCGGGCGGCCGCGCACTTCGACGCCGCCCGGCTCGCTCACCTCGTCGCCCTGATCACCGTCATCAACAGCTGGAACCGGCTGATGGTGGCCCGCCGGATCCCGCCGGGCGGCACCGCCTGGTGAACCGGCGGGTCAGGGCAGCCACTTCCGCCAGGTGGACTCGTGGCCGTCCACCCACTTGCGTGCCGCGTCCCGCGGTGACAGCTTCTGCTCGGCGATCAGCAGGGACACCTCGTTCTGGTCCTCCGTCGTCCACCGGAACCTCTCCAGGAAGTCCGCCGCCTCGCCGCCGTGCCCGGCGAAGTCCGCGTTGAGGTACTTCTGCAGCGGTGTGACCGGATAGGCGCAGGCCACCTTCTCCGGGTCGGCGTCGCAGCCCTCCTCGTACGCGGGCAGCTTCACCTCGGTCATCGGCACCTTCTCGGAGAGCCACTGGGGGGTGTACCAGTAGGTGAGGAAGGGCTTGCGCTCCTTGGCGAACTGCTTGATCTGGGTGATCTGCGCGGCCTCGGAGCCGGCGAACACCACCCGGTAGTCCAGCTTCAGGTTCTTCACCAGCGCCTTGTCGTTGGTGACGTAGGACGGCGAGCCGTCCATCAGCTGGCCCTTGCCGCCGCTCTCCGGGGTGCGGAACCGGTCGGCGTACTTGTTGAGGTTCTTCCAGTCCGTGACGTCGGGGTGCCGCTCGGCGAAGTACGTCGGCACGTACCAGCCGATGTGCCCGGTGACGCCGAGGTCGCCGCCGGGCACGATCGTCTTCTTGTCCCGGACGTACCGCCGCTCCTGCTCGGGGTGCCCCCAGTCCTCCAGGATCGCGTCGACGCGGCCCTGGCTGAGCGCGTCCCAGGCCGGCACCTCGTCGACCTGGACGGTGTCGACGCGGTAGCCGAGTTCGTGCTCCAGCAGGTACTGGGCGACGGCCACGTTGGCCTGTGCGCCGACCCAGGACTGCACGGACAGGGTGACCGTCCGGGCGCCCCGCGCGTTGGCGAAGGGGGACGACTGCGTGGTCATGTCGGCGGCGCCGCAGCCGGTGGCCAGCACCAGCACGGCGGCGGCCGCCGTGAATCGCGTACGGGACATGGTTCAGGCTCCCTTCGCCGTACGGCGCTCGGTCGGCTGTGTCACCCGGTCGAGCATCAGCCCCAGGCAGACGATCGCGGCACCGGCGACCAGGCCGGTCGCCAGGTCGCCCTGGGCGAGGCCGAAGACGACGTCGTAGCCGAGCGCGCCGCCGCCGACCAGGCCGCCGATGATGACGACGGCGAGGACCAGGACGACGCCCTGGTTGACGGCGAGCAGCAGGGCGGGGCGGGCCAGCGGCAGCTGCACCTGCCGCAGTTGCTGCCCGCCGGTCGCGCCCAGCGAGCGGGCGGACTCCAGGGCGGCCGGGTCGACCTGGCGCAGGCCCTGGGCGGTGATGCGGACGACGGCCGGCAGCGCGTAGACGACCGCGGCGGCGACGGCCGGGGCGCGGCCCACGCCGAACAGGGCGACGACGGGGATCAGGTACACGAACTGCGGCATCGTCTGGAACACGTCCAGGACGGGGCGCAGCAGCCGTGCGAAGCGGTCGCTGCGGGCCGCGGCGACACCGGTCGCGAGGCCGATGACGAGGGTGACGGCGACGGCCGCGAGGACCTGGGAGAGCGTGTCCAGCGACGCGTTCCACACGCCGAGCACCCCGATCGCGGCCATGGCGAGGACGGCGGTGAGCGCGGTGCGCCAGGTGCCGATCAGCCAGGCCGGGACGGCGACCAGCAGAAGGACCGACCACCAGGGCAGCCACTGCAGTCCGTCGCGGAGCGGGTCGAGGACCCAGGTGGTGAAGTGGCCCGCCCAGTCGGCGGTGCCGCCGATCACGGGCACGCCGGAGTACAGGTGGTCGGTCATCCAGTCGACGGCCCGGTTGACCGGTTCGGCGATGCCCAGGACCCAGCCGTCGGGCCACTCCAGGCGGCCGGCGAGACGTCCGGCGACCGCGACGGCCGCGGCGGCGGCCAGGGCGTACGCCCACCGCGCGCGGGCGTGCGGGGCGGGTTCCCGGCCGAGGCGCGCGCCGGCCGCGCCGGTCACCCGGTCGAGGACGACGGCGAGCAGCACGATCGGGATGCCGGCGGCGAGCGCGGCGCCCACGTCGACCGAGGCCAGCGCCTGGTAGACGCGGTCGCCGAGACCTCCGGCGCCGATCACGGAGGCGATGACGGCCATGGACAGCGCCATCATGATCGTCTGGTTGAGGCCGAGGAGGAGTTCCCTGCGGGCCAGCGGGATGCGGGCGGTCAGCAGGCGCTGGCGGGCGGTGGCCCCGAGTGACTCGACCGCCTCCAGCACCTCCTTGTCGGCGCCGCGCAGCCCGAGGGCGGTGAGCCGGGCCATGGGCGGGGCGGCGTAGACGACGGTGGCCAGGACGGCCGCGGGGACGCCGATGCCGAAGACCAGGACGACGGGCAGGAGGTAGGCGAAGGCCGGCAGGACCTGCATGGTGTCGAGGACCGGGCGCAGCGCACGGTCCATCCGGGCGGAGAGCCCGGCGGCGAGGCCGAGGAGCACGCCGACGAGGACGGACGCGGCCACCGCCACCACCATGAGCGCGAGCGTCTGCATGGTCGGGACCCACATGCCGAGCAGGCCGCAGGCGAGGAACGCGGCGGCGGTCCCCAGCGCCAGGCGGACGCCCGCGACGCGCCAGGCGACCAGGCTCGACACGGCGGTCACTCCCGCCCAGCCGACGGCGAGGAGGGCGAGGTAGACCGCGCGTACGGAGAGGACCACGGCGTTGCTGACATGGCCGAGGAAGTGCAGGAACAGGGGGTGGGTGTCCCGGTTGTCGATGATCCAGTCGCTGGTCGCGGCGAGGGGGGCCGAGACGTCGACGGTGAGGGCCTCGGGCCAGGTGCCGCTGGACCAGCGGGCGGCGGCCAGGGGGACGAGGACGGCGGCGAGCAGGGCGAGGGCGAGGAGCTTGCGGGCGGCTCCGTTCGCCGGGATGCCCGGTGGGGACGTCTTCCGGGTCGTCGCTGTGAGCGCTGCCATCACACCGGCTCCTCGGTGGTGGTGGCGGTGGGGGGTTTCAGCTCGCGGCGCTCAGCCGGCGCCGGCGCGCCCGCCCGCGCCGCCCCGGCGGCACGACTGCCCGCACCCGCGAGTCCCGCGACCACGTCCAGGAGTGCGGCCGCGTCGACCACGCCCAGGCACCTGCCCTTGTCGAGGACGCGGGCCGTGCTGCCCGCGCGGGAGACCGCCTCGATGGCTTCCGAGACGGTGGCGTCGGGGCGTACCGCCGGGCCCGTGGCGGCCTCCTCCGCCGAGGAGGCGGGGCGCATCGCCGTGCGGACGGTCAGGACCTGTTCGCGGGGGACGTCACGGACGAACTCGCGGACGTAGTCGTCGGCCGGCGAGCCCACGATCTCCTCCGGCGTCCCGAGCTGGACCACGCCGCCGTCGCGCATCAGGGCGATGCGGTCGCCGAGCTTCAGGGCCTCCTGGAGGTCGTGGGTGATGAAGACCATGGTGCGGCCCTCCTCGCGGTGCAGCCGCACCACCTCCTCCTGCATGTCGCGCCGGATCAGCGGGTCGAGCGCGCTGAACGGCTCGTCGAAGAGGAGCACCTCGGGGTCCACCGCCAGCGCCCGTGCCAGGCCGACGCGCTGGCGCTGGCCTCCGGAGAGCTGGGCGGGCCTGCGCCGCTCCATGCCCTCCAGGCCGACCTTGGCGACGACCTCGGCGGCCCGCTCCCGGCGTTCCGCCCTGCCCATGCCCTGGATCTCCAGGCCGTAGGCGACGTTGTCGAGGACGGTGCGGTGCGGCAGCAGGCCGAAGTGCTGGAAGACCATCGCGGCCCGGTGCCGGCGCAGGGCCCGCAGCCGGGCCCTGTCCATGGCGCGGACGTCCTCGCCGTCGATGGCGATGGTGCCGGCGGTGGGCTCGATCAGCCGGGTCAGACAGCGCACCAGCGTGGACTTGCCGGAGCCGGACAGGCCCATGACGACGAAGACCTCGCCCTTGCGGACGTCGAAGGAGACGTCCCGGACGGCGGCCGTGCAGCCGGTGCGGGAGCGCAGCCCGGCCGGGTCGAGGGCGGCGAGTTCGGGGTCGGCGGGGACGCGGCCGGCCTTCGGGCCGAAGACCTTCCACAGCCCTTCGACGGAGAAGACGGGAGTGGTGCTCGCGGTCGCGGTGCTCATCACGCACCACCGCCGATCAGGTCGACGGCACGCTCGCCGACCATCAGGACCGTGATCATGGGGTTCACGGCGGTCATCGTCGGGAAGACGGAGGCGTCCGCGACGCGGATGCCCTCCAGTCCGCGGATCCGCAACTCGGGGTCGACGACGGCCTGTTCGTCGTCCGCGGCGCCCATGCGGCAGGTTCCCGCCGGGTGGTAGACGGTGTGCGCGGCCTTACGGGCGTACTCGCCGAGCTCCTCGTCCCCGGTGACGTCCGGTCCCGGGGCCACCTCGCGCTTGAGCCACTGGGCGAGGGGTTCGGTCCTGGCGATCTCGCGGGCGACGCGGATGCCGTCGACCAGGGTGCGGCCGTCGTAGTCGTCCTCGTCGGTGAAGTAGCGGAAGTCCAGGGCGGGCTTCACGGACGGGTCGGCGCTGGTGAGGTACAGCCGGCCCCGGCTCCTGGGCTTGGGGATGTTGGGGGTCATCGAGACGCCGAACGGCGGGCGTTCGTAGCCCAGTCGCTCCGGGTTGTCCGTGAACGGGATCTGGTAGAAGTGGAACATCAGGTCGGGGCCGGGGTGTTCGGGGTCGCGGCGCACGAAGAGGCCGGCGTCGGAGTCCATCGCGGAGTTCTCGGGGAGGGGTCCGTCCGTCTCCCAGACGATCACCGACTCGGGGTGGTCGAGCAGGTTCTCGCCGACGCCGGGCAGGTCGTGCGCCACCGGTATGCCGAGCGCTTCGAGATCCCCGCGGGGGCCGATGCCGGAGTGCAGCAGCAGGCGCGGCGAGTCGACGGCGCCGGCGCACAGGACGACCTCGTTCCGCGCGCGGACGAGGATCTCCTCGCCGTCCTTGGTGCGCGCGTGGACGCCCTCGGCGCGGGTGCCGTCCAGCTCCAGCCGGTACGCCCAGGTCTCCAGCAGCAGGGTGAGGTTGGGGCGTTCGTCCATCACCGGGTGGAGGTAGGCCACCGACGCCGACGAGCGCTTGTTGTCCTCCGGGTGGTAGGCGAGGTCGAAGAAGCCGACGCCCTCGGTGAAGGGCTTCTGGTTGAAGCCCTCGATGCGGGGGACCCCGAGGGCCTGCTGCGCCGCGTCGACGAAGTCGCGGGCGATGGCGTTCCGGTCCTTCTCGTCCACCGGGACGATGTTGTTCTTGAGCCGGGCGTAGTACGCCTCCATGGGCACCGCGCCCCAGCCCTCGGCGCCGGCCCGCTCCCACTCGTCCCAGTCGGACGGCAGCGGCTTGAACGCGATGAGCGTGTTGTGCGAGGAGCAGCCGCCGAGGACGCGGGCCCGGCTGTGCCGGATGTGCGAATTGCCGCGCGGCTGCTCGGTGGTGGGGTAGTCGTAGTCGAGCTCGCCGCCGAGCAGGCCCATCCAGCGGCGCAGCGTCAGCACGTCGTCGCGGCCGACGTCGCTGGGGCCGCCCTCGATGACGGCGACGGTGACGTCCGGGTTCTCGGTCAGCCGGGAGGCGATGACGGAGCCTGCCGTGCCGCCGCCCACGACGACGTAGTCGTAGGTGTGGTCGCGGAGGGGCGGGTGATCGGGTTCGTGGGTGTGAGCGGGCATCCTGGTGGTACTCCTCCGGGGAGTCGGGACGGGTGGGTGGGTCGCGGCTTGGGGAGGGGCCGGCCGGGGCCGTCGCCGGGCGTGCCGCGGTTCAGCCCGCGAACCAGCGGACCGGCCTGGGCGCCAGGTTCTGGTAGACGTGCTTGGTCTCGCGGTACTCGGCGAGACCGGCGGGCCCGAGCTCGCGGCCCACTCCGCTCCTGCCGAAGCCGCCCCACTCCGCCTGCGGGAGGTAGGGGTGGAAGTCGTTGATCCACACGGTGCCGTGGCGCAGCCGTCCGGCCACCCGGCGGGCGCGGCCCGCGTCGGCGGTCCACACGGCCCCGGCCAGCCCGTACTCGGTGTCGTTGGCGAGGGCGACGGCCTCGTCCTCGGTGCGGAACGTCTCGACGGTGAGGACCGGTCCGAAGACCTCCTCGCGGACGACCCGCATCTCGCGGTGGCAGCGGTCGAGGACGGTCGGCTCGTAGAAGTAGCCGGCCTCGGGGCGGGCGGCGGACGGCTCGGGCCGCTTGCCGCCGGAGCGCAGCACCGCACCCTCCTGGAGCGCGGACTCGACGTACGCCTCGACCTTCGCGCGCTGCTGCGCGGAGACCAGCGGGCCGCACTCCACGCCGTCCTCGGTGCCGCGGCCGAGCCTGATCCGCTCGGCGCGGCGGGCGAGTTCGGCGACGAAGCGGTCGCGGACGGTCTCCTCGACGATCAGCCGCGCGCCCGCGGAGCAGACCTGGCCGCTGTGGATGAAGGCCGCGTTGAGCGCCTGGTCGACGGCGGTGTCGAAGCCGTCGTCGGTGGCGCAGGCGTCGGCGAAGACGACGTTGGGGTTCTTGCCGCCGAGTTCGAGGGCCACCTTCTTCACGCCGGGGGCGGCGGCCTGGGCGACCTTGGTGCCGCTGACCAGCCCGCCGGTGAAGGAGACCAGGTCCACGTCGGGGTGCTCGGCGAGGCGGGCGCCGACGGTGTGGCCGGGTCCGGTGACGATGTTGGCCGTCCCGGCGGGGAGTCCGGCCTCGGTCAGCAGGTCGATGAGGGCGACGGTGGTCAGCGGGGTGATCTCACTGGGCTTGACCACGAAGGTGTTGCCGGCCGCGAGCGCCGGAGCGATCTTCCAGCTGGCCTGGAGCAGCGGGTAGTTCCAGGGCGTGATCAGCGCGCAGACACCGACCGGCTCGTGCACCACGACGCTGTGCACGTCGGGCGTGCCCGCGTCGACGACCCGCCCCGGGGCCTCCCCGGCGACCAGGTCGGCGAAGTAGCGGAAGGCGTCGGCGACACAGTCGATGTCGACGCGCCCCTCCTCGACGGTCTTGCCCGCGTCCCGGCTCTCCAGCAGGCCGAGTTCCTCCCGGTCCCGGGTGAGCAGTGCGGCGACGCGGCGCAGCAGCGCGGCCCGTTCCGCGACGGGCGTGCGCGGCCAGGGGCCCTCGTCGAAGGCGCGGCGGGCGGCGGCCACCGCGAGGTCGGTGTCCCGTTCGTCGCCCTCCGCGACCACGGCGAACGGCAGGGCGTAGGCGGGGTCGAGGATCTCGCGCGTGGCCCCGGAGACGGCCGCCCGCCATTCGCCCCCCGCGTGGATGGTGCCGCGCGCCCGGAGTTCCGTACTGTCCGCCATGATCGGTGACTGCCTTCCGTTCCTGTTCGGCGCCCGTGAGTGACACGGGTGTCGTCCACGGGACCGGGTGCTTCTGCCCATCGGTCCCGTATGCATGCGGAATCGATGGCCGGGAGTGGGTCGCGTCACCGAAACCAAGGGCAGAACGGAAGATAACGCCCATAACGCAGGCGAGCCGTCACGGCTCGCCCAACGCACAGGGCCCCGCACCGGGGGAACCGGTGCGGGGCCCTGCGAGGCCTGAGCCTGGAACGCGTCGGATCAGATGAGGCCGAGGCCGCGGACCGCCTCGCGCTCCTCCTCGAGCTCCTTGACGGAGGCGTCGATCCGGGCGCGGGAGAAGTCGTTGATCTCCAGACCCTGGACGATCTCGTACTTGCCGTCCTTGACGGTGACCGGGAAGGAGGAGATCAGGCCCTCCGGAACGCCGTAGGAGCCGTCGGACGGGATGCCCATGGAGGCCCAGTCACCCTCGGCGGTGCCGTTGACCCACGTGTACACGTGGTCGATGGCGGCGTTGGCGGCGGACGCGGCCGACGAGGCGCCACGGGCCTCGATGATCGCGGCGCCGCGCTTGGCGACGGTCGGGATGAAGTCCTCGGCCAGCCACTTCTCGTCGTTCACGACCTCGGCGGCGTTCTTGCCGGCGACCGTGGCGTGGAAGATGTCCGGGTACTGGGTGGCGGAGTGGTTGCCCCAGATCGTCAGCTTCCTGATCTCGGAGACCGGGACGCCGGTCTTCTTCGAGAGCTGGGTCAGCGCGCGGTTGTGGTCCAGGCGGGTCATGGCGGTGAACCGCTCGGCGGGCACGTCCGGGGCGGCGGCCTGGGCGATCAGGGCGTTGGTGTTGGCCGGGTTGCCGACGACCAGGACCTTGATGTCGTCCGCGGCGTGGGCGTTGATGGCCTGGCCCTGCGGCTTGAAGATGCCGCCGTTGGCCTCGAGGAGGTCACCGCGCTCCATGCCCTTGGTCCGCGGGCGGGCGCCCACGAGGAGGCCGACGTTGGCGCCGTCGAAGGCCACGTTCGGGTCGTCGGTGATGTCGATGCCCTGCAGGAGCGGGAACGCGCAGTCGTCCAGCTCCATCGCGGTGCCCTCGGCGGCCTTGAGCGCCGGGGTGATCTCCAGCAGGCGCAGCTTGACCGGCACGTCCGCGCCGAGCAGCTGGCCGGAGGCGATGCGGAAGAGCAGGGCGTAACCGATCTGGCCGGCCGCGCCGGTGACGGTGACGTTCACGGGAGTGCGGGTCATGGCGTTCTCCGTATGACAGCTGGCGGTGGGGCGGTCCCTGCCCCGGGGTGCGGGATCCCGCTCCGGCTCGTGACCGGCCACGATGATCGATCATCGGTTCGCATGATCGATCTCTTGGCGTCAAGAGAGATCCAGCGGCCAGGCTATCGCGCATCCACGGGCGCGGACGGCCGGGCTCCCTGTGGCCCGTCCCACAGAGTGACGGGCCGCGTACGCGGGTAGCCGGGGGCGAAGAGAAGGGGCGGCCGCACCGTCCGGGAGAGGTGGGGGCGGGGCGGCCGCCGTCGGGGACCGACTGTGCCGGAATCCCGTGGGGGTACTTGTCGCCTGCCCGCCTTTCGCGGGCTCATTCACTTCCCCACGGTTCCCCCACATATATGAGCCCGAATGGGCTCATACAGGTGGCGTGCGAGCCCGTCGCGGGGCGCTACCCGGTACAGCCCTTCTCGCCGGTGGCGGCCAGCACCGCGCAGGCCTTCGCGTCCTGCGCGTTCTTCACCGGCAGCATCGGGGTGTAGGTGACCGTGTCGCCGGCGGCCGTGATGGTGTCGCTCTGCTTCTCGGCCGTGCCCGCGCCGATCTCGACCCTGTCGCCCTGCGCTGCCTGGGTGATGCGGCCCCAGGCGGTACCGCAGATCTCGCTGTAGCGGACCTCCACCATGGCGGTGCCGACGGCGGCGGTCTGCGTGGTGGTGACGAGGTCGCCGCTGCACCCCATGGCCTCGGCGTCCTTGCCGGCGCAGTCGTCGCCGCCGCACTTCACGCCCGGGGGCAGCTTCACGCTCGCGGTGGCGCTGGGCGACGGGGAGGCCTGGGCGTCGTCCTTCTTCCTGTCGCCCTCGGTCCCCATGACGTAGAACGCGGCGGCGACCACCACCAGCGCGCCCACCGCTCCGGCGACGAACATCGACGTCCGCCGCCTGCCGCCGGACCGGCCGGGCCCGCCCGTGCGGCCGTGACCGGACACGTCCGCGGGGGGCGCGCCGTACGCCCCCGGGAACTCCGGCGTGCGCCCGCCGGCCGGTGCGGCGACCCCCCAGGAGTTCGTCCCCGGCGAGCCGTCCCGCCCGCCGGTCTGCCGCACGGCGCCGGACGCGTCGCGCACGTCCGAGGCGGTCGGCTGCGGCGGCACGCCGGGCGCGACCCCCGCAGGACCCGCGACGCCCGGACGGACCGCGGCCCCGCCCTTGCGGGCGCCGCCGCCCGAGGACGGTCCGGCGAACTCGCTGAGCGCGGCGCGCGCCTGCGAGATCCGGATCGCCTCCATCGTCATGTCGTGGCGCATCTCCGAACGGCTCCAGGCGCGCTCGGCCAGCTCCCACATGGTCGTGAGGTGCATCGGGTTGGTCCCGGTGACCTCGGCCAGGGCCACGATCGCGCCCTTGGGCGCGAGCAGCCGGCCGTTCAGATAACGCTCCCAGGACGTCTTGCTGTAGCCCGTGCGGTCGGAGACCGACGCGACGCTCAGGCCGCTGCGGTCCACCAGCCGCCTGAGCTGGCTCGTGAACTCCCTGATCTGCGGATCGAGCTCATCCGGCAAGGCCTTCCAACGAGGCATTGCTTACCCCTCTTCCCCCCGGCTGGTGCTGGTCGTTCCCTCGCGCATGGTGCCCCTTACCGAGTCCCCGTTGTGGCTACCCACGAGGATGCCGCGAGGCAGGGTCTCAGTTCCCGGGGTGAGGGCGCACGGGAGCACGGGGGCCGCGCGCAGGCACCGTCGCACGCCTACTCACTGGTGGTCCAGTGTCCCACCGGTCACCCCCACGACCGAACGGAACCCGGCCCGCCTGCCCTTCGTCCACGCTAGCCCGACGTCCCACCACTTCGTCGTACAACACCATTTTTGTCCGGGCGTGGACACCGGAACCGAGCGCCGCCGCCGCACTCCGCGAGGGCGGGCAGCGTGGCCCACCCCCGCCCGCCCCTCGACACGGGCGCTCACATCGCAAGCGTGTACGGGGATTCCGGACGCCGTACCGGAACGGTCACTTCCGTGCCACAGCGCCAGGCAGACCGTTGAACAGCCACTTCACCGTGCAGGAATGTTGTCCCCGACGGCGGCCCGTCCTCTCACGGGGGTGCGGACGGGCCGCCGTACGGAACGGCGTCGAGGGCGTCAAGGGCGTCGAGGACCGTTAGCCGCTCACGGTGAAGTGCAGCGTGTCCTTCAGGAACGGGATCACCAGTATCGGATTCGGCTGCACCATCAGCGCCAGCAGCACGATCACCAGCCCCAGACCGCCGTACGTGACGATGTCCGTGAACCGTGACCGCACCGCGAGCATGCCGACGTCCGGCACCAGCCAGCGCAGCAGCGACCCGGCCACCAGGGCGACACCGATCAGCAGCGTGCCGAGCCGGAACAGGTCGAGCGCGGTCAGCAGCAGTCCCAGTCCCACTGTGAGCAGCACCGCGAGGATCGGCCACTGACGGGCCGGCGCGGGGGCGTCACCGGGCGCCGCCCTGCCTCCGCCCTCGGGGCGCGCGGTGTCCCGCGTGAACAGCGGGAACCGGCGGGTGGCGCGGCGCGGCCTGCCCTCCGCGTCGGGCGCGCTGACGGCGTCGCGGACCGTGACGTCCTCGGCCCGCTCCCGCTCCTCGGCGGCCGGGGAGGCGTCGGGGGTCTTCCGCTCAGCCGACACTGCGCTCCGCCGCCTCGACCACGTTGACCAGCAGCTGGGCCCGGGTCATCGGGCCGACGCCGCCGGGGTTCGGGGCGACCCAGCCGGCCACCTCGGCCACGCCGGGGTGGACGTCGCCGACGATCTTGCCCTCGGCGCTGCGGGAGACACCGACGTCCAGGACGGCCGCGCCCGGCTTGACGTCCTCGGGGCGGATCAGGTGCGCGCTGCCCGCGGCGGCCACGATGATGTCCGCGCGCCGGAGGTGGGCGGCCAGGTCGCGGGTGCCGGTGTGGCACTGGGTCACGGTGGCGTTCTCGCTGCGCCGGGTCAGCAGCAGGGGCATCGGGCGGCCGATGGTCACCCCGCGGCCGACGACGACGACCTCGGCGCCCTTGATCTCCACACCGTGGCGGCGCAGCAGGGTGATGATGCCGTTGGGGGTGCAGGGCAGGGGGGCCGGCTCGTTGAGGACGAGGCGGCCGAGGTTCATCGGGTGGAGGCCGTCGGCGTCCTTCTCCGGGTCCATCAGTTCGAGGATGCGGTTCTCGTCGATGCCCCTGGGCAGCGGCAGCTGGACGATGTAACCGGTGCAGGCGGGGTCCTCGTTCAGCTCGCGGACGACCGCCTCGATCTCCTCCTGCGTGGCCGTGCCCGGCAGTTCGCGCTGGATGGAGGCGATGCCCACCTGGGCGCAGTCGCGGTGCTTTCCGGCGACGTACTTCTGGCTGCCGGGGTCCTCCCCCACGAGGATCGTGCCGAGGCCGGGCGTGACGCCCTTCTCCTTCAGCGCCGCCACGCGGGCGGTCAGATCGGACTTGATCTCTGCTGCGGTGGCCTTGCCATCGAGAATCTGGGCGGTCATGGTTCCCATCCTCGCGGATGACGGGCCCCCGGTTCCAATCCGCCCGTATGACGGGCGGCCGCGACGGCGCCCGATCACGTATGGGCTGTTTGCGGCCAAGATCGGTGATGTTGCACTTGCACAACACCTGCGGCGCACCGCTGGACAAGGAAAGGAACGGTCAAGAACGATGAGGGCACAGTGCCGCGGGCAGAACCGGGGGGACGGACCGCATCTGTAGAACTTCCTCCGCGCCGAGCCTCGCGTCGTCCCCGCACATGAAGCGCAACGGAGGAAGAACCGCCATGAGTTTCGGCGACCCGAACAACCCCTACGGGCAGCCGCCCCAGCAGCCGCCGGCCGGCAACCCGGGCTACGGCTACCCGCAGCAGCCCGGCGTCCCGCAGCAGGGCTACGGCTACCCCTCCGCCCCGCCGGTCTCCCAGCCGTACGGCGGCGGTCCCGTCCTCACCCAGATGCCCGGCATCACGCGCGCCGCGCAGATCCTGCTCGCCGTGATCGCCGCGGCGCACCTCGTCATCGCGGCCGTCTACGGCAAGGCGCTGGCCGACTGGGACAAGACGATGCTCGAGGCCGGCATCACCGGTGACGCCGAGGCCGAGCGGTACGCGGACCTGGGCAAGGGCGTCGTCGTCTTCTTCCTGGGCCTGGCCGCCGTCTTCGCGGTCATCGGCCTGGTGCTGCTGCTGCAGTACGCCAAGGGCGGCAACACCGTCCGGGTCTGCTCGATCGTGTACGCCTCGTTCGCAATCGTGAGCGGTATCTTCTCGCTCGCGATGTACGGCCTCGGCCTGGTCATCATGATCGTCGCGGTGCTGACGATCGTCTTCGCGGCGAAGCGCACCAGCGCGGAATGGTTCGGGCGACCGCGCTACTGAACCGGCGGGAAGCGCGGGAGAGCTCGCGCCGCTGCCACACCCAAGGGCCGTGCCTCACCCGGAGCCGGGGAGGCACGGCCCTGGTGCGTCCGCCCCCCCCGGACGCGGGATCGGAGTTCTCCACGCACCGGCAATGACGGGGCGTCAGGCTTGCCCGGATCCGGCAGTGATCTCCGGCGGCGGGAAGTGAAAGGGTGTTCGAAGCGGCGCTCGCCGCACCTCGTGAAATCCCCTACCGAGAAGGCAGGTTCAGGCATGAGAGTGACCCGCGGTGCTGTCCTGGTGGCCGCCACGGCGCTGGCGCCGGCCCTTCTGCTCACCGCCCCGGCCTTCGCCGCGGACACGGCCCCGGCGCCCGTCGCGGTGACGGCGGCGTCGGTCACGGACGACCCGGGCACGCCGGTGGACGAGATGTCGGAGGAGGAACTCCGCATCGCCATCCTCCGCATCCTGGACGACCCGGACTCCGGCCGGGGCGTCATCCGCGAGGCCGGCGAAGCCCTCGACGGCTCCGTGGAGGACATGCGCGAGTTCCTGAGGACCGGCTACCGCCTGGCGCAGTTCGAGGACGACCGGGTGGCCATCTTCCGCATCCTGGGTGATCCGGAGTCCGGCAAGGGCGTCCAGCGGGAGGCCGTCGAGGCCCTCGAGGCGGGCACCCCGGAAGCCGCGCGCGCCTTCCTCGAGACCGGCTACCGCCTGGCCCGGTTCGAGGACGACCTCGTCGCCATCACCACCCTGCTGGCCAAGCCCTACGCCGGCAAGCGCGTCATCCGGGAGATCAACGAGATCCTCGATGCGCCCACCCCGGAGAACGCGCGCGCCTTCCTGGAGACCGGCTACCGCCTCGCGCAGGCCGAGGACGACCGGGTCGCCGTCGCGCGCATCCTGGCCGACCCGGACATCAGCGCCGCGCTCCGCGCCGCGGCCGAGGAGGTCATCGACGGCACCCCCGAGGAGCTGCGGTACTTCCTGGAGACCGGCCGGTACGAGGTGGACGCGTAGAACCGCCGCGCGGGCGGACGGCGCGCACGAGCGGCGTCCGCCCGGCCGCCCCCGGGGGGGGCGGCCGGGCGGACGGACCGTCAGTGGAAGAAGTGGCGCGTGCCGGTGAAGTACATGGTCACGCCCGCCTTCTTCGCGGCCTCGACGACCAGTTCGTCACGGACCGAACCGCCGGGCTGAACCACGGCCCGCACGCCCGCCTCGACGAGGATCTCCAGGCCGTCGGGGAACGGGAAGAACGCGTCCGAGGCGGCGAAGGAACCGGCCGCGCGCTCGGCGCCCGCCCGCTCCACCGCCAGCTTCGCGGAGTCGACCCGGTTGACCTGCCCCATGCCGACGCCGACCGAGGCGCCGTCCTTGGCGAGCAGGATCGCGTTGGACTTCACCGCGCGGCAGGCCTTCCAGGCGAAGGCCAGGTCGGCCAGCTCCGCCTCGGAGAGGGCCGCACCGGTGGCGAGGGTCCAGGCGGCCGGGTCGTCGCCCTCGGCCTGGAGGCGGTCGGTGACCTGGAGGAGGGCGCCGCCGTCGACCGGCTTGACCTCGACGGGGGCGGACGGGGCCCCGGGGGCGCGCAGGACGCGGATGTTCTTCTTCTTGGTGAGGGCCTCCAGCGCGCCGTCCTCGTAGTCCGGCGCGACGATGACCTCGGTGAAGATCTCCGCGACCTGCTCCGCCATCTCCTTGCTGACCGGGCGGTTGACGGCGATCACGCCGCCGAACGCCGACAGCGGGTCGCAGGCGTGCGCCTTGCGGTGCGCCTCGGCGACGTCCGCGCCGGTCGCGATGCCGCACGGGTTGGCGTGCTTGATGATCGCGACGGCCGGTCCGGCGTGGTCGTACGCGGCACGGAGCGCGGCGTCCGTGTCCGTGTAGTTGTTGTACGACATCTCCTTGCCGTGCAGCTGCTCCGCCTCGGCGAGGCCGCCCGTGCCCGAGACGTACAGGGCGGCGGGCTGGTGCGGGTTCTCGCCGTAGCGCAGGGTGTTCTTCCGCTCCCAGGTGGCGCCCAGGAAGTCGGGGAACCCGGAGTCGTCCACGGGCGCGTAGTCGGAGGCGAACCAGGAGGCGACGGCGACGTCGTACGCGGCGGTGTGCCGGAAGGCCTCCGCGGCGAGCCGCTTGCGGGTGGTGAGGTCGAAGCCGCCGTCGCGGACGGCCCCGAGGACGTCGGCGTACCGGGCGGGGCTGGTGACGACGGCGACCGACGGGTGGTTCTTCGCGGCGGCGCGCACCATGGACGGGCCGCCGATGTCGATCTGCTCCACGCACTCGTCGGGCGTCGCGCCGGAGGCGACGGTCTCACGGAACGGGTAGAGGTTCACGACGACCAGGTCGAACGGCTCCACGCCCAGCTCGGCGAGCTGGTTGCGGTGGTCCTCCAGGCGCAGGTCGGCGAGGATGCCGGCGTGGACCTTGGGGTGCAGGGTCTTGACGCGGCCGTCCAGGCACTCGGGGAAGCCGGTGAGCTCCTCGACCTTGGTGACCGGGACGCCCGCGGCGGCGATCCGCGCGGCGGTGGACCCGGTGGAGACGAGCTCCACGCCGGCCTCGTGCAGGCCGCGCGCGAGGTCCTCGAGGCCGGTCTTGTCGTAGACGGAGACGAGCGCCCGTCGGATGGCCCGCTTGTTGCTCTCGGCGGTCACTGGATAACTACCTTTCGTCCCTCAATGCGATAGCCGTTGCGGGCGAGCCGCCCCACGACCTCGACGAGCAGCCTTCGCTCGACTTCCTTGATGCGCTCGTGCAGAGCGCTCTCGTCGTCCTCGTCCCGGACCTCCACCACGCCCTGCGCGATGATCGGCCCGGTGTCGACGCCGTCGTCGACGAAGTGGACGGTGCAGCCGGTGACCCTGGCGCCGTACGCGAGCGCGTCCCGTACGCCGTGGGCTCCGGGGAAACTGGGCAGCAGGGCGGGGTGGGTGTTGACGAAGCGCCCGCCGAAGCGCGCGAGGAACTCCTTCCCCACGATCTTCATGAACCCGGCGGACACCACGAGGTCGGGTTCGTGGGCGGCGACGGCCTCGGCGAGCGCCGCGTCCCACTCCTCGCGGGTCGGGTAGTCCCTGACCCTGCACACGAAGGTCGGCAGTCCCGCGCGCTCGGCGCGGGCCAGTCCCTCGATGCCCTCGCGGTCGGCGCCGACGGCCACGATCTCGGCCCCGTACTCCTCGGTGCCGGTGGCGGCGATCTCGTCGAGGAGCGCCTGCAGATTGGTGCCGGATCCGGAGACCAGCACGACGAGACGCCTGGCGCGCTCGGCCACGGGCTTGGCGGCCACGGTGGGGCCCTTTCTCGGGGAGCGTCCGTGCGGCCGGCGGCACAGCGCTTTGTACATTCCTACGAATGCTTCGCGCTCCCGGATACGGGGAAGCCTACGAAGCGGCCGACCGTCAGCAACGATACCGGCACACCGGGCGGCCCCCACGGGACGGGGGCGTGGCCGGAAGGTAGCGTCTGGGAAGAGCCGGTCCGGGAAAGCCGGTCCTGGGTCACCAGGGGCGCGGGAACGCGAACCGCGCACCGGGCGTTCACAGGATGACGGGCCCGGGCCGCGCGGAGCTGACGGGAACGCACCAGCTCACAGCTCAGTCGTAGTCGATACGTCGTGCGAGGCGGCCGCGCCGGACCACGCCGTGCTCATTAAGGGGAAGACGCTCACTTGATGCCGGACCGCAGCCTGCGACTCCTCACGTTCCCCCAGCAGTCGGCCCAGGGAGGGGAGCGGGGCACCGTGCTGCTGCGGGAGCGCCCCGCCTCCCCGCCCGACGCTCCCCGGGGCGAGGGCAGCGGCGACGACCGGCGCGAGGGCGCCGAGGGGACCGGGGGAACCCAGGGATCCCAGGACGACAACCCGTTCGCGCCGCCGCCGGAGGGCACCCCCGACCGGCCCTGGCAGCCGAGGCAGCCGTCCGGCGGGGAGGGCGGCGGCCGCTCTCCCTGGGGCCGCAACTGGAGCGACCGGCAGCCCGGCCGCTCCCCCGACGGTTTCGGCGAGCGCCCGCGCCGCCCCGAGGGGCAGGGAGGCGGCTCCCAGGGGCCCGGCATGCGCTGGGACCCCACCGACCCGGCCCAGCGCCGGGCGCGCTACGCCCTGCTGGGCGGCATGTGGGCCTTCTTCTTCGCCCTGTTCAGCTGGCCCTACATCGCGCTGCTGCTGGGCGCGCTGTCCCTGTACTGGGGCATCAGCGCCCTGCGCGCCAAGCCCCGTGCGCAGGACCCGGACTCCCCGGCGCCCGAGCAGAAGGGCCGGCCGCAGACCACGGCCGCGGTGAGCGGGCTGGTCACCGGGTCGCTGGCGCTCGCCCTGGTCGCCGCGTCCTTCACGGCCCAGCTGGTCTACAGCGACTACTACACCTGCACCAACGACGCCCTCACCCATGAGGCCCGCCAGTCCTGCAGCGACCTCCTCCCCGAGCAGCTGCGCGATCTGCTGGGCACGGGCGACTGACACCGGCCTCACTCCCCGGCGCCGGGCCTCGGGTCCGCGTCCCGCACGGCGAACGGCATCTCCCAGTCCCACACCTCGTCCCGTGCGGCGGGGGCGGGAGCGAGCAGGTACGGCTCCCCGGGGTCGTCGGACGGGGGCCGCGCGGGCGGCCGGCGCCGGCCGGGTGCGGCAGGCTTCGCCTTCGCCTTCGCCTTCGTCATGGCGCGGGGGAGCCTGGGTGCGGCGGGGCCGGCGTCGCCCGGGGACGGACGCCGCCGCCAGGCGCGTACCGCCAGTGACACCGGGACGGCCACCAGGGCGAGCCAGGCGAGCGCGGCCGCTCCGACCTGCCACCAGACCGGGCCGAACCGGGCGAGCGCCGAGACGCCCAGCGGGCCGCCGGCGAGCGCCGCGAGCGCGGACAGCGCGGCCGCGCAGAGCCCGGCCGCCAGTACCGCCGCGCCGGCGGTCCGGCCGGGCGTCCAGGCGGGTGCCGGGGCGCGTCCGCTCCGTGACGCCCCCCGGCCCACGTACCACCCCAGTACCGCCCCCGCGGTCACCGGCAGCGCCCCCGCCGCCCAGTTCACGGCGGTTTCACCGGCGTCCGGTACCGCGGCGAGCAGCGGGAACGGCGGCAGCGGCGGGGCGGGCGCGGAGGACAGCGGGGTCACCCGGGCGCCGGCGCCGAGGAGGAAGCCCGGGCCGAGGGCGTACGCGGCCGCCCAGACGGCGGCGTTGGGGGCGAGCGCGACGCAGAGCAGCAGCACCGCCACCCAGCCCGACCAGCCCTCGGTCAGCCGCAGGAACGCCTGCCGGGCCTCCCCCGCGTGCCCTCCGAGCGACACCGCGAGCAGCAGCGTCCCGCCCCCGGCGAGCACCGCCGCTCCGGCGGCCGCCGCCCGCGCCGCGACCCCCGGGCGGCCGTCCGGCCCGAGGACCAGATGGCGTACGCCCCTCGGCAGCACCGCGCCCAGCACCCGCTCCAGCGGTCCGCTCGGACGGCCGTACGCCGTCCACACCCCCGCGGCGGCGGCGAGCCCGGCGACCAGCGCCACGCACACGCCTGTCCCCGCCCACGCGGGCCGCAGTCCGCCGCCCGAGGCGTAGAGCGCGGCCGGGGCGCCGACGGCGAGGTAGCCGAGGACGACGCCCGCCCAGGCGGTGCGGCCGGGGACCAGCGGGGCCTCGTTCCCGGAGTCCCCCGCGCCGCCCTCCGCCGCGTCGCGGGCCGCCCGGTGCAGCAGCCACACCGGCAGTGCGAGCAGCAGCAGCGGCGGCAGTCCCACGGGCGCGGGGGTGCCGGAGAGCGTGTCGGCGCGGACCAGTTCGGCGCCGTGCGCCAGCAGCCAGAGGGCGGCCGCGATGTGCAGGGCGCCGCCCGGTCCGCTGTCGGGGTAGGGCGAGCTGATCCACAGCAGCACCACGAGGACGGTGAGCGCCGCGAGCCCCAGTCCGGCCGCGAGGGCGCCGCCGAGGAGGGCCGCGGCCAGCCCGGGCGAGCGGTCGCGGATCCGGGTGAGCAGGGCGGCCGGTGTCGTACGGCGGGCGGTGGTCTGGATCACGCCCGCCATGCTCCCAACGACACGCGCTTTACCGGTGTAACGGGCGAAGCGCCGTTGTGTCGCTCAATATACGTTTATGTACTTTTTCGTACGGAGGGGCGTCCGGTGACGCGGAGCCCCGGCACCCCGCTCCCCCCGCCCCACGAACGCCGGCGCCTGCGCGAGGCGGGTGCGCTGACCCGGGCCCGGCTCGCGGAACGGGTGGGCGTACGGCCCGGCACGGTGCGTGCCTGGGAGTCCGGCCGCAGGTCGCCGCGCGGCCGGAACCGGGAGGCGTACGCGAAGCTGCTGGCCGCTCTGGCCGGGCCGGCGGGCACGGCCGGCGACGCGGAACGGGGTGCGGGTGCGGGTGCGCGTGAGTCCGTGTTCGCCCGTCAGAAGGAGGAGGGCACTGCGGTGGTGACGGTGCGTCTGGAGAAGCCGGCCCGTCGCGGAGCGGTCGTGCCGGAGGCCTCCGCGTTCGCGCAGGCGCCCCCGCCGGCCGCCCCGCGCCGGGAGCCCGTGCCGGACGGGCACGAGGGGACCGCTGGGCTGACGCCCGCTCAGGCCTTCGACGCCCTGTACGCCTTCTGCGCCCCCGCCCTCGTACGGCAGGCCTATCTGCTCACCGGCCGCCGGGACCTCGCCCGCGAGTCCGTGGAGCGGGCGTTCCAGCGGGCCTGGGACCGCTGGCCCGAGGTGGCCCGCGACCCGGACCCGGCAGGATGGGTCCGCGCGGCGGCGTACGAGTGGGCCCTCTCCCCCTGGCACCGCTGGCGCCGCCACGACCGGCGCGCCGAACCCCCGCCCCCCGACGCGGACGACCGCGCGCTCCTCGACGCCCTGCTGCGCCTGCCGCCGCCCTACCGCCGCACGCTGCTGCTGTACGACGGCGTCGGTCTCGGCCTGCCCGAGACGGCGGCGGAGACGGAGGCCAGCACCCGGGCGGCGGCCGGCCGGCTCACCTACGCGCGGGAGTCCGTCGCCGCCCTGCTGCCGGAACTCTCGGACCCGGACGAGCTGCACCGGCGGCTGGCCGAGCTGGCCTCCACCGGGCGGCTGCGGGCGGCCGAACCGCCGGAGGTGCGCGGCGGCAGCGAGCGCCGGGCCCGCTTCTGGACCCGGGCCGCCGTCGCCTTCACGGTCGCCCTGATCGGCACCACGGCGCTCACCCTGCGCACGGCCCCCACCCGCTACGAGCCGCCGGTGCCGGCGGGCGAGACGGTGCGGGGCGTCCCGCCGAGGGTGGCTCCCGGCCCGCTCTCGGAGGAGCGGCGCGAACTGCGCGACCGGCTGCGCGAGGAGCTGCCGGGGGGACCGGAACGGCTGGCGCCGCAGACCCGGTGACCTGGGCGGAGACGACGGTGGGCCCGTCCCCCACTGCGGGGAACGGGCCCACCCGTACGGTGCTGCCGTGGCCGGTGACTCAGCCGGCCAGGACGGCGCGCGCCAGCTTCGCCGTCTCGGTCGGCGTCTTGCCGACCTTGACGCCGGCGGCCTCGAGGGCCTCCTTCTTGGCGGCGGCCGTGCCGGAGGAACCGGAGACGATGGCGCCGGCGTGGCCCATGGTCTTGCCCTCGGGCGCGGTGAAGCCCGCGACGTAGCCGACGACCGGCTTCGTCACGTGCTCCGCGATGTAGGCCGCGGCCCGCTCCTCGGCGTCGCCGCCGATCTCACCGATCATCACGATCAGGTCGGTGTCGGGGTCGGCCTCGAACGCGGCGAGCGCGTCGATGTGCGTGGTGCCGATGACCGGGTCGCCGCCGATGCCCACGGCCGACGAGAAGCCGATGTCACGCAGCTCGTACATCATCTGGTACGTCAGCGTGCCGGACTTCGAGACCAGGCCGATGCGGCCGGGCTTGGTGATGTCGCCCGGGATGATGCCGGCGTTGGACTGTCCGGGGCTGATCAGACCCGGGCAGTTCGGGCCGATGATCCGGGTCTTGTCGCCCTTCTCCACGGCGTACGCGTAGAAGGCGGCGGAGTCGTGCACCGCGATGCCCTCGGTGATGACGACCGCGAGCGGGATCTCGGCGTCGATGGCCTCGACGACGGCGGCCTTGGCGAAGGCCGGCGGGACGAAGAGGACGGAGACGTTGGCGCCCGTCTTCTCCATCGCCTCGGCCACGGTGCCGAAGACCGGGATCTCGTTGCCGTCGATGTCGACGGACGTGCCGGCCTTGCGCGGGTTCACGCCGCCGACGATGTTCGTGCCGTCGGCCAGCATGAGCTTGGTGTGCTTCATGCCCGTGGCACCGGTCATGCCCTGGACGATGACCTTGCTGTCCTTGTTGAGGAAGATAGCCATGGCTGTGTGTCCTCGTCCCTTACTTCGCAGCCGCGAGCTCGGCGGCCTTGTCGGCCGCGCCGTCCATGGTGTCCACGCGCTGCACCAGCGGGTGGTTGGCGTCGGAGAGGATCTTGCGACCCAGCTCGGCGTTGTTGCCGTCGAGGCGGACCACGAGGGGCTTGGTGACTTCCTCGCCCCGGTCCGCGAGCAGCTGAAGCGCCTGCACGATGCCGTTGGCGACCTCGTCACAGGCGGTGATGCCGCCGAAGACGTTGACGAAGACGGACTTGACGTCCGGGTCGCCGAGGATGATCTCCAGGCCGTTCGCCATGACGGCGGCGGACGCGCCGCCACCGATGTCGAGGAAGTTGGCGGGCTTGACGCCGCCGTGCGCCTCACCGGCGTAGGCGACGACGTCCAGGGTGCTCATGACGAGACCCGCGCCGTTGCCGATGATGCCGACCTCACCGTCGAGCTTGACGTAGTTGAGGTTCTTCTCCTTGGCGGCCGCCTCGAGCGGGTTGGCCGACGCCTTGTCCTGGAGGGCCTCGTGCTCCGGCTGACGGAACTCGGCGTTCTCGTCCAGGGAGACCTTGCCGTCCAGGGCGATGACGTCACCGGAGGCGACCTTGGCCAGCGGGTTGACCTCGACGAGGAGCGCGTCCTCGGCGACGAAGGTCTTCCACAGGGTGACCAGGACGTTCGCGACCTTGTCGGCCACCTCGGCCGGGAAGTTCGCGGCCTCGACGATCTCGCGGGCCTTGGCGGGGGTCACACCCTCGTTGGCGTCGATCGGCGTCTTGGCGACGGCCTCCGGGCGGCTGGCCGCCACCTCCTCGATCTCCACGCCGCCCTCGACGGAGGCGATGGAGAGGAAGGTGCGGTTGGCACGGTCGAGGAGGAAGGAGACGTAGTACTCCTCCAGGATCTCCGGGGCCGTCTCGGCGATCATCACCTTGTGGACCGTGTGGCCCTTGATGTCCATGCCGAGGATGTTGGTCGCGTGCTCGACCGCCTCGTCGGGGGTGGCGGCGAGCTTGACGCCGCCGGCCTTGCCACGGCCGCCGACCTTCACCTGGGCCTTGACGACGGACTTGCCACCGAGACGCTCAGTGGCTGCGCGGGCCGCCTCAGGCGTGTCGATGACTTCACCGGCCAGCACCGGTACATCGTGCTTGGCGAAGAGGTCCCTCGCCTGGTACTCGAACAGGTCCACGCGCTTCCGTCCCTATCAGTGATCTCGCGGTTCGTTGGATGCGTGGGCGTGCCGCGAAGGGCAACGTGACGTCCGCTGTGTCACAAGGGAGGCGCACACGGTGACCGAGCGCGCGGCATGTCCGTCTCGCAGGTTATCGCCGCATGGGGGACCTCTCTAAATCGCGGGTCACACGTGAGCGGTGATACCTGTCACATGATGCCGTCCTCCCTGGCACGGCGTGCCGGAGGTGAGGGGCCTCACCGGGCTGGGGTTGGCCCGGTGAGGCCCTGTAGGACAACCCGGAGGGGCGGTGGACGCCCTGCTCTCCGGCGTTGCCGGGGGACCGGCCCCCACCCCTATGGGGACCGGCCGCCCCTCCGCGGGATCACGGCCGGACAGACCGACGGCTTTCGGCTGTCCGGGTCCTGATGCCCCGCGGAGTCATTTGTTACCCGCCAGTCAGGTGCGGGCGGAAGCGCGGACGCGTACGGCGGCTGACGAGGGTGCGCGGCGGTCTCCGGTGGGGGCGGGGGTCCCGGGGACCGGGGGATCCCGGGGACCGGGGGATCCCGGGGACCGGGGGATCCCGGGGACCAGAGGTTCCCGACACCCAGAGGTTCCCGACACCCGGAGGTTCCCGAGGCCCAAGGGGTTCCTGGGTCCGGCGGGTGCCCGAAGCACTGGGGAGTGCCCGAAGCCGGGGTGCCATGGCCCGGCGGGTGCCCGACCCGGGCGGATGCCCGAGGAGGTTGCCCGGGAGACCGGGGGCCAATTGCCCGAGGCCCGGACCGGCGGTGCGCCGCGGGTCCTCGCCGCGGCACGCGTCCGCGGGGAGGGAGGGGCCGCGGCCCTAGGCGGGTGAGACCGGGACGTCCCGGTACGGGTCGCGGGTGCCGGCCGCCTCGGCGGGCACGGTGGTGCCGGGCAGAAGCCGGAGCGGCGGCCGGTGGTGCGCGGTGACGGCGTACGCGTCGCCGTGGCGCTGCTTGCCGTGGTCCGCGGCCGGGCGGTTGCCGCCCGAGCCGTCGGGCTGGTCCGCGGGAGCGTCGGGGGCGGGGGCCGGACCGGCCCGCACGGCGTCCCGCGCCGTCCGGTGCCCGTGCTCGCCGTGCGCCGAGTCGGCCGACCGGACGGGCGCAGGGCCGTGGAGGACCGGGCCCGCGGAGGCCACCGGTCTGTCCGGCGCCTTCGGTTCGGCCGGCGCGTCCTGGGCGTGCCGGCCGTCCTGGCCGGACGCGCCGGACGGCGGTGCCGCGGGGGCGCCCGGTCGCGGGGCGGACGTGTCCGGGTCGGGCAGGGTCCGCTCCGGTACGTCGGGCAGCACGGGCACTTCCGGCAGCGGCCCGGACTCCTCCGGGACGGGGAGATCGGGGAGGTCAGGGAGCTCGGGCGTGCCGGGGAGCTGCCCCGGCGCCGCCTCGCCCAGCGGTGCGGTGACCGCGTCGACCAGTTCCCCGACCGGCCGCACGACCCCCTCGCGCACGGACCGGACGACCGTCCCGGTCAACGGACGGAGCGGACCGGCCACATCCGGGCGCGGCTCGGTGACTGCCCCGAGGGGCGACGCTCCGGTGACGGACGGCACCGGGGACGCGAGGGCGGAGGAGGTGCCCCCGACCGGACCGCCGTCCGCTGCCTGCGCCCGTTCCCCGCACAGCACGCCGAGCGCGAACACCGCGCCCACCAGCAGGGCCAACCGGACCGCACGCCATCCGGCCGCCGTGCGCATCGCGCGCAGAGCGGCACCGGGCAGGGCTGCTGGCCAGGTCAAGAGGGGAGGGTCCTCACGGACGGCGGGACGGCGGGACGGCTGGGGACACTTCACGGATCCCTGATCGAACGGCGTCGATATTCGCACGCGACTCCCGAGGTCGCGCAAGCCCTCCGTCACCGATGGACACTCATGTCCCTTATCACCGGGCGGGCCGGGCGGAGTCCAGTCCCCTCACCCCACGTCCGGCATCGGCAGCGGCCGCTTCTCGATCGCCGCCGCCATCACCTCCGGGAACAGATCGGGTGTGCAGGCGAACGCCGGGGCGCCCAGCGCGGCCAGCGCCGCCGCGTGCTCCCTGTCGTACGCGGGCGCTCCCTCGTCGGACAGCGCGAGCAGTGCCACGAACTGCGCCCCCGACGCCTTCATCGCCGCCACCCGCTGCAGCATCTCCTGGCGTATCCCCCCTTCGTAGAGGTCGCTGATCAGCACGACCACCGTCTCCGCGGGCCGGGTGATCCGCGACTGGCAGTACGCCAGGGCCCGGTTGATGTCCGTGCCGCCGCCGAGCCGGGTCCCGAAGAGCACGTCGACGGGGTCGTCGAGCTGGTCGGTGAGGTCGACGACCGCCGTGTCGAAGACGACGAGCCGCGTGTCGACGGACCGCATGGACGCCAGCACCGCCCCGAACACCGCCGCGTGCACGACGGACGCCGCCATCGAGCCGGACTGGTCGACGCAGAGGACGATCTCCTTCTTCACCGACCGGGACGCGCGCCCGTAGCCGACGAGCCGCTCGGGCACGACCGTCCCGTACTCCGGCAGGAAGTGCCTGAGGTTGGCGGCGATGGTGCGGTTCCAGTCGATGTCGTGGTGGCGCGGCCGGCGGACCCGGGCGCTGCGGTCGAGGGCGCCGGTGAGGGCGGCCCGGGTGCGGGTGGCGAGCCGCTTCTCCAGGTCCTCGACGACCTTGCGCACCACCGCCCGTGCCGACTCCTTCGTCGTCTCCGGCATCGCCTTGCCGAGCGAGAGCAGGGTGCCGACGAGGTGGACGTCGGGCTCGGCCGCCTCCAGCATCTCCGGTTCCAGCAGGAGCGTGGCGAGGCCGAGCCGGTCGATGGCGTCGCGCTGCATCACCTGGACGACGGAGGAGGGGAAGTAGGTCCGGATGTCGCCGAGCCAGCGCGCCACCGACGGCGCCGACGCCCCGAGCCCCGCCGCACGCTCCCGTCCCGCCCGGGGCTTGTCCCCCGTGCCGTAGAGCGCGGAGAGCGCCCCGTCCATCGCGGCGTCCCGCCCGGACAGCGCGCATCCGGTCCCTTCGGCCTCCTCCCCGCCGAGCACGAGCCGCCAGCGCCGCAGCCGCTCCCGCGCCGGGTCCGTCGTCATGACCGCCTCCTCCCCCGTGTCCGTCATCCCGTCACCCGCGCGAGCCCGTCGCGCGCCGCCCCGTCGTCCCCGCCCGGTCCCAGCAGCAGCCGGAGCACCGGCAGCACGGCGTCCGCCCGCGCGGTGTCGGGGCCGGGCGCGAAGCCGGGGGCGCCGGTTACGGCGGCCGCCCCGCCGCCGCGTGCCCCCGGTCCGCGCCGCACCAGTTCGCCGAGGGTGCGCCGCACGCCCGGCTCGTACGCCGAGAACGTCCGCCGCAGCAGCGGCAGCACGTCCGTGAACGCCTCCGCCGGTACGCCGGTCAGCCAGGCGTCGACCAGTGCGAGCAGCCGCTCGTCGTGGACCAGGAGCAGCCCTCCGCCGGAGCCGCCGCCGACGAAGCCCTCGATCCACGCGGCCGCGTCCGTCGGAGGGGTGCCCGGCGACAGCACGAGTCCCATGAGCCGCGCGGCCTCCTCCTGAGCCAGCTCCCCGTCGTCCAGCAGCAGCCGCACGGACCGCCCGCGGATGACGCCGGGCACGGTGTCCCGCGCGGAGAGGGTGCGCAGCACCGACTGCCAGCGGGCGCGCAGCCTTCCGTGGCCCGGTGCGGAGGCGTCGCCGAGGAGGCCCACCGCGCCGTGCACCGCGTCGACGTGGCACCGCATCTCCTCGGCGGCGTCCGCGTCCAGCGCGGCGCAGGCCGGCGGGAGTCCGACGAAGACCCGCTCGGCGAGACCCGCGGCGACCCCGGCGAGCGCCGCGGTGTCGGTGCCGCGCACGTCGCCGTAGCGCAGCGAGCGGACCAGTGCGGGCAGCGCCCGGGCGAGGTGTCCGACGTCGGTGGCGAGGGCGGCGCGGTCGGCGAGGACCCGCATCACCGTGGGCAGCGCCTCGGACAGCCCGGCCAGCAGGCAGTGTTCGGCGAGCCCGGTCACGTCGGCCAGGCCCCGCGCGGCGATCGCGTCGGCCTCCGCCCTGGCGGTCGCGGCGGCGGCCACGGTCGTCCCCCAGACCCCGGCCTCGGCGACCCGCACGGACAGCTCCGGCTCCCAGCGCAGCCGCCAGGTCTCGCGGAACGTCCCCGTGCCGCCGCGGGAGACGACCGGCTCACCCCAGCCGACGCCGAGCAGCCGCAGCCGGTGCAGCAGTTCGCCACGGCCCGCGTCGGTCTCCTTGCGCAGGTCGAGCTCCAGCTCCCGCTGCGCCGCCTCCGGTCTCAGCCGCAGCCGGCGCTGCAGCCGTGCCAGGTCCCGCTGCAACGGCACCGCGGGCGCCGTCGCCGGCACCTCCCCCAGCACGTCACCGACGACCAACTGGTCGTGCACCAGCGCGAGCGGCACGTCGGAGCCCTCGCACATCACCGCCCGCACGGCGTCGGTCGTCTCGCTCAGGCCGGGCAGCGGGCGTCCGCGCATGGCCGCGAGCGTCTGCGCCAGCCGTACGGCCTCGATGACGTGCGCGGACGACACCGTCCGGTCCTCCGCCCTCAGCAGCCCCGCCACCTTGGTCAGCCACCGCTCGACCGGGCGGTCCGGGGCGGCGAAAAGATGCCCGTACCAGCCCGGGGCGTCGATGCCCGCGCCGTAGCCGCTCGTCCGGGAGAGCCTGCGGTGGGTCCAGGGCACCCAGGTCATGTCCGTCCTGACCTTGGGCAGCCCCTTGAGCAGGGCGCGGTCGGCGGCGACGGTGGCCGTGCGCCGCAGCGCGGGCACGTGCCAGGCCCCGCACACCACGGCCACGCCGTCCGCGGACTCGCGCCGTGCCGCCCGGATCCGCAGCCGCATGTGCGCCTCACGCACGAGGTCCCGACGGTGTCCCCCGCTGCCGTACTCCTCCCGCAGGGCGGTCATGGCCTCCTCGAGGGCGGTGAACGGCGCGAGGGCGTCCCCCTCGCCCGTCCCCCGGTGCTCGACGGCGTCCTCCCACCACCGCTCGGCGTCGTCGTACCCGGCCGCGTCGGCGAGCGCCCCGAGAGGGTCGATCCGTACGCCGTCGCCCGCGGACGGGTCGCCCTCCCCGTCGTCTCCCCCGTCCGCCGTCCAGGCCAGCGTGTGCGTCGCCGGCAGGTCGATGAAACGGGCCGGCACCCCGTGTTCCAGCGCCCAGCGGATGGCGACCCACTCCGGGGAGAACTCGGCGAGCGGCCAGAAGGCCGACCGGCCGGGCTCGTCCACGGCGTGGGCGAGCAGGGCGACCGGCGGCCGCATGCCCTCCTCGGCGGCCAGGGCGACCAACGGGTCTGCCTCGGGCGGGCCCTCGATCAGCACCACGCCGGGCCGGGCCTCCTCCAGCGCGGCCCGCACCGCCCGCGCGGACCCCGGCCCGTGGTGCCGTACGCCGAGCAGCAGCGGTCCCCCGGCCTCCGCCTTCCCGTCGCTCATGCACCGGCCTCCCGGCAGGCTCGGTAGAAGTCCTTCCAGCCGTCCCGCTCGCGGACCACGGTCTCCAGGTACTCCTGCCAGACGACACGGTCCGCCGCCGGATCGCGGACGACCGCGCCGAGGATGCCCGCGGCGACGTCCCCGGCGCGCAGCACGCCGTCGCCGAAGTGGGCGGCCAGCGCCAGCCCGTTGGTGACGACGGAGATCGCCTCGGCGGTGGACAGCGTGCCGCTGGGCGACTTGAGCTTCGTGCGGCCGTCGGTGGTGACCCCGTCGCGCAGTTCGCGGAAGACGGTGACGACACGGCGGATCTCGTCGACGCCGTCGGGCAGTGGCGGCAGGTCGAGGGAGCGGCCCAGCTGACCGACCCGGCGCGAGACGATGTCGACCTCCGCGTCCGGGGTCTCCGGCAGCGGCAGCACGACGGTGTTGAAGCGGCGGCGCAGGGCGCTGGACAGCTCGTTGACCCCGCGGTCGCGGTCGTTGGCCGTGGCGATCAGGTTGAAGCCGCGGACCGCCTGTACCTCCTGGCCCAGTTCCGGTATCGGCAGCGTCTTCTCCGACAGGATCGTGATCAGCGTGTCCTGGACGTCGGCCGGGATGCGGGTCAGCTCCTCGACCCGGACGGTCATGCCCTCCGCCATGGCCCGCATCACCGGGCTGGGCACGAGGGCGTCGCGGCTGGGGCCGTGGGCGAGCAGCCGGGCGTAGTTCCACCCGTAGCGGATGGCCTCCTCCGGGGTGCCCGCCGTGCCCTGGACCAGCAGGGTCGAGTCGCCGCTGACGGCGGCCGCCAGATGCTCGGACACCCAGGTCTTCGCGGTGCCGGGCACCCCGAGCAGCAGCAGGGCGCGGTCGGTGGCGAGGGTGGTCACGGCGACCTCGACGAGGCGGCGCGGACCGACGTACTTGGGGGTGATCACCGTGCCGTCCGGCAGGGCGCCGCCGAGCAGGTAGGTCGCGACGGCCCACGGGGAGAGCCGCCAGCGGGCGGGGCGAGGACGGTCGTCCTGGGCCGCCAGCGCGGCGAGTTCGGCGGCGAAGGCGTCCTCGGCGTGCGGCCGCAGCGTCTGCGCGGGCGGGTCGACGGGCGTCGGTCCAACGGACACAGTCATGGCGGAGTCCCCCTCCAGCTCGGCCGGTTCGGATCTGTCACCCACCGTGCACCACGCCACTGACAATCGCTCTGACCTGCACCGATGCTGTCGCCAGGCCGATTGTCAGTGCCGGGATCTAGTTTCGGTGGCATGACTCAGCAGGGGGTGTGCTGGACGGCGGACCAGGTGCTGGCACTGGCGCCTGACTCCGCGTCACGCACAGCGGGGAGAAGACTCGGCACGGCCGGCCCGTGGTCCGAGACCGGCAGTTCCGTCGAGGGGACGGTCTGGGGGCTGTGCAAGGGCAGTGGGACCACCGCGTACCGGACGGTCGTCGACCTCGCGGACGCCTCCGCGCCCGCGTTCCGGTGCAGTTGCCCGAGCCGCAAGGCCCCGTGCAAGCACGCGCTCGGTCTGCTGCTGCTCTGGTCGGCCGGCGACCGGGCGGTGCCGCGGGGGGAGGCACCGGAGTGGGCCGAGCAGTGGAGCGCGGAGCGGCGGACGCGGACGGAACGGCGACGGGGCCCGGACGACGCGGGCGCCCGGAGGGGTGCCGCCGACCCGGAGGCGGCGCGGCGCAGGGCGGAGCGCCGGGCCGAGCGGGTCACCGCGGGCGCGGCGGAGCTGGAGCAGCGGCTGACGGATCTGCTCCGCGGCGGCCTGGCGTCGGCCGAGCGGTCCGGTCACGGCCTGTGGGAGGAGACCGCGGCCCGCATGGTCGACGCGCAGGCGCCGGGGCTGGCGTCCCGGGTCCGGGAGCTGGGGGCGCTGCCGGGCACCGGGCCGGGCTGGCCGGTGCGGCTGCTCGAGGAGTGCGCGCTGCTGCACCTCCTCGGCCGCGGCTGGCTGCGCCGGGAGCTGCTGCCGGAGGGCCTGGCGGCGACGGTCCGGTCCCGTGTCGGCCTGCCCGCGCCGGCGGACGGCCCTCCGGTGCGGGACCGCTGGCTGGTCCTCGCCCAGTACGACACGACGGACGGCCGGCTGACCACCCGCCGTGTCTGGCTGTACGGCACGGACTCGGGGCGCACGGCGCTGCTGCTGTCCTACGGTGCGGCGGGCCGCGCCCCGGAGCTCGCGCTGCCGGTCGGGCTGGCCCTGGACGCGGAGCTGTCCGGGTACCCGGGCGCGGGGCAGCCGCGGGTGGCCCTCGGCGAGCGGTTCGCGGCGCCCGCGCCGACCCCGGTGCGGCCGGCGGGGACGACTACGGCCCGGGCGCTGGCCGGCTACGGCGAGGCGCTGCGCGACGACCCCTGGCTGGACTCGGTCCCGGTGACGCTGGGCCGGGTGATACCGGCTCCCGACGGTGACGGCTGGCAGCTGGCCGACGCCGACCAGGACACGGCGCTCCCGCTCACCCCGGCCGCGCGGTCCCGTCCCGGCCTGTGGCGCCTGGTCGCGCTGTCGGGCGGCGCCCCGGTCCGGGTCTTCGGCGAGTGCGGCCACCAGGGATTCACTCCGTTGGCGGCATGGCCGGAGGGGCCGGGTGAGGCGGTGCCGCTGTGCTGAGCGGTGCGCGGCTCCCGGTCACATCAGCCCCAGGAATCTTTCGGGCATCACTGGACACTCGGTGCGGGTGAGTCTTCGACCGCACCGGGACGCCCGTCGGAAAGGAAGCTCATGAGCAGGACGACCACCGCCGTGGACGCGTCCCTCCCGGCCACCTGGGAGGAGCTGGTGACCACGGCACTGCTGGGCACGGACCGCCGCACACCTGCGGGCTCCGCGCCCGGGCCGGACGCGCCGTCGGCCCTGCTGGACGCGGCGGCCGTGGAGACCGTACGGCGGCGCGCCGGTCTGCGGCCCGCGCGGTCCGCGGAGCGTCCGCGGCCCGCCCCCGACGACTCGCGCCCTCCGCTGCCGCCCGCGGCCGCGCGCCGGCTCGCGATGCTGCTCGCCGACCGCCCCGGCGCCTCCGGCGGAGGCCGCCGGGGCACGGCGCCCGACCTGATGGAGCTGCTTCCGCAGTGGCTGGCGGCGGCGAACGCCCGCGGTTTCGCCGCGCCGCCCGCGGAGCTCCCCGCCCTGCTGGACGCCGCGCGCGGACGCACGGACCTGCGTCCGGCGGCGCTGCGGTTCGCGGGGCCGCGCGCACTGTGGCTGGCCCGGCTCAACCCGGACTGGCGGTTCGCCCTGCGCTCCACTCCCGGCGGCGGCGCCTCCGTGCCCGGTCCGCACGACACGGAGGGCATACGGCGGCTCTGGCAGGAGGGCCTCTTCGCCGAACGGGTCGCCCTCCTCACCGCCGTGCGCTCCCGCGATCCGGCCGCCGGGCGTGACCTCCTCGCGGCGACCTGGGCCACGGAGCGGGCCGAGGACCGGCTGATGTTCCTGGACTCGCTGCGCGCCGGACTGCGCCCGGACGACGAGCCCTTCCTCGAAGGTGCCCTGGCCGACCGCAGCCGCAACGTCCGGGCGACGGCGGCGGAGTTGCTGTCGGCGCTGCCCGGCTCGGCACTGGCCGGACGGATGGCTGTCCGGGCCGGGGCCTGTGTCGCCGTCGACCGCACGCGGGACGTCCCGGAGATCGTCGTGGAGGCCCCGCACGAGTGCGACGCGGGCATGGAGCGCGACGGCGTGCTGGCCAAGGCCCCCGCCGGCCGGGGCGAACGGTCCTGGTGGCTGGGTCAGTTGGTGGAGGCCGCGCCGCTCGGCAGCTGGTCGCGGCGGCTCGGCGGGCGGACGCCCCAGCAGATCGTGGCGCTGCCGGTGGCGGACGACTGGCAGGGCGAGCTGCACGCGGCCTGGTGCCGGGCGGCGGTGCGGCAGCGCGACGCGGCATGGTCCCGGGCGCTGCTCGGCGAGCCCTCCGCGCCGGAGGCGGGCGGTCCGGGGGCGGTGTCCCTGGCCGAACGCGCCAAGCTGCTCGGCACCCTGGACGCCGCCGAACGGGCGGAGTGGGTGGCCGGGTTCATCGAGACACACGGCCTGTCCGAGGCGTTCCAACTGCTCGGGGTGTGTGCCACGCCCTGGGCCGCGCCCCTCGGGCGGGCGGTGGTCGACGCGCTCAACATCGCGCGTGACGCAGGGAGTTATCCATGGAGTTTCAGCGGAGTCATGGGCCTGGCCGAACGCTGTCTGGACCCGTCCGAGGCCGGCCGTCTCGACGCGCTCCTGGCGATACCGGACGAGCCGGAGAACGCCTCACCCGGAGCCGGCGGCTACTGGTCGGAGGCCTTCCAGCGCCTGGTCACCACCCTGCGCCTGCGCGCGGCCATGCTGCGGGAACTGGCCCCGGCCACCAGCTGACCACGCTGCCCGACCGGACCCCCGCCCCGCGCGCCCCCGCACCCGCGGGCAGCGGTGAGACGAAGGGGAGGGCGGGCGCGACGGCGCCCCGCGGGCGCCGGGCCGCGCGGCCCCTCCCCGGTTCGCCCCGACACCGGACCGGCGCGGGGCGGCACCGAACCGGCCTACGCCTGCGCGGGCTGACGGACGTTCGCCCGCACCCAGTCCACGATGGACGCCGTGGTCGCCCCCGGAGTGAAGATCTCCGCGACGCCCTTCTCCTTCAGCGGCGCGATGTCCCCCTCGGGGATGATGCCGCCGCCGAAGACCAGGATGTCGGCCGCGTCCCGCTCCCTGAGCAGCTCGATCACCGCGGCGAAGAGCGTGTTGTGCGCCCCGGAGAGGATGGACAGACCGATCGCGTCGGCGTCCTCCTGGATCGCGGTGTCGACGATCTGCTCGGGCGTCTGGTGGAGCCCGGTGTAGATCACCTCCATACCGGCGTCGCGCAGCGCCCGCGCGATCACCTTGGCCCCGCGATCGTGGCCGTCGAGCCCCGGCTTGGCCACCACCACGCGGATCGGACCGGCTGCCACACCCATCACTGCCTCCATGAAGCGACTACATCCATCCGTACCGACAAGTACCGCACACATCCGTCATGCCGCGCACATCGCTCGGTCCTCCCGGCCCGAACCGGCCGGAGAAGTGAACGAACGTTATCTCCAGCATCCCGCAACCGGCAGTTTCACGGTGCACAGGGAGGGGCAAATCACACGGTGGGACACGTTCACCGCGCAGCGTTCCCGGCCTCCGGGGCCCCCACACCGCGTGCCCGTGCGGCACTCGGGCATCGGTGGGAACATGCGCATAAGGGATTCGAACCGAGGTCGCCGCGCCACCACGCCCCCTCGACACACCGCACGCGCGCACCGTCGACCGCTCTCGTAGCGATTTCCCATGAGGGCACACGGGGGACAGGGCTGTCCTTCCGCGTGCCGACAGGAGGTCGGCCATGAAGGTCACCCAGGCAGCACTCCCCTTCCTGCCGCTCTGCCGGCGTCTTCTGCCGACCCGGCTGGCGGATCTCTCCCTGGCCCTGCTGAAGGCCACCGCCCTGGAGCTGGCGATCCTGGCGGGCCACCTCCTGCTGTACCCCGCGGGCATCGTCCAGGAGCGCCGGGGCGGCAGTCCCGAGCTGCCGGCGCCGGGCGGCACCGCGAAGCTGCCGAGGGAGGCCAGGCCCCCCGTGGTGCTGCTGCACGGCTTCATCGACAACCGCTCGGTCTTCGTCCTGCTGCGCCGCAGCCTCGCGCAGCACGGCAGGCAGCAGATCGAGTCGCTCAACTACTCGCCGCTGACCTGTGACATCCGCATCGCGGCCGAACTGCTCGGCCGGCACATAGAGCAGGTGTGCGAACGCACGGGGAGCCGTCAGGTCGACGTGGTCGGCCACAGCCTCGGCGGTCTCATCGCCCGGTACTACGTGCAGCGGCTGGGCGGCGACACCCGGGTGCGGACGCTCGTCACGCTCGGTACCCCGCACTCCGGCACCCGCGTCGCGCCGCTGGCCAACGCGCACCCGATCGTGCGCCAGATGCGCCCCGGCTCACCGGTGCTCGAGGAGCTCGCACAGCCCGCGCCGGGCTGCCGTACGCACTTCGTCGCCTTCTGGAGCGACCTGGACCACATCATGGACCCGCTGGAGTCGGCGTGCATCGAGCACCCCGACCTGACGACGGCGAACGTCCGGGTGAGCGGCGTCGGCCACCTCGCCCTGCCCGTGCACCCGGCCGTGGCGACCGGCATCCGCGAGGCCCTGGACACGGCGCGCCCCGGAGAGCCGTCCACCGGCCGGCCGTCGGGCCTCACCGTGGCCTGACCGCCGTCCCGGCCCGGCGGCCGGGTGAAGGCGCCGGCGCGACACGCCCGGCACCGGCGCCTCGTGGCGACCCGGGGGAACCTCTCCGCCCTCGGCGGAAATCCGAACAACAACGGTCCGGGACGGCCCACTTGCCGCCGTCGACCGATCACCTTCTCGAACAAATCTCGAACATAGAGCCAAGACCGCGCCCGTCGTCCGCCAAAACAGGGCCGAATGCCCGTTTCCTGCGCGCGTGAAACCTGCGGAAGATTGTCGTGCCCGCGTACCGCCGGGTACAGTCGCCGCACTGCTCTGGCAGCCCCTGTTGTCGAGGCGAAAGAGAAGTTGGTGAACGACCGTCACCCGTCGGGGACAATGGCCCCGGCTCCGGCTTCCGATGCCGCCTCGGCGCCCTACGCGTCGTACGGCTCCCAGGAAGCCCAGTACGGCGACTTCACCACGTACGGCGGCTACGACGCCACCGGTTTTGGCGCCACCCACTTCGGGACCGGCGGCCACACCTCCGGAGGCTTCGCCACCGACCCCCTCTTCGGTGACCTCCCCGGCACCGGCCAGGACACGGGCACGTACGACACCGGGCACTGGCCCGCGAACGGACACGAGACCGGGCAGTACGACGCGTACGCGGCCCAGCAGCAGTCCGGGTACGACACCGGCGGCTACGACGCGACCGCCTGGACCACCGGCCACCAGCCGATGACGGCGATCCCCACGCAGGCCGGCTCCCCGGAGACCGGCGCCCAGTGGGACTCCGGTGAGTGGCTGCAGGCCGGGCAGGCCGGGGGCACCGCCGACCAGACCCAGCAGTGGGACTGGGGCACGCAGACCTTCGACAGCGGCGTCTACGACGCCACGCAGTGGAACTCCGACGGCGGCGAGACCACCGCCCAGGCCCCCGCGCCCGACGCGTACGACCCGTCGGCCGAGTCGTACGACCCGCAGGGCGAGTCCTACGAACCGCAGGCAGCGTCCTACGAGACCTACGGCCAGGAGCCCTACGAGACCCCCGGCACCGAGCCCGCCGACACCGGTGAGATGCCCGCGGTGGCCCTGCTCGACGAGCAGGAGGAGACCGTTCCGGCTCCCCCGTCGCCGCGCGCCGCCTCGCGCGCGGGGTCCCGTTCCCGCCGCCGTTCGCCCGCCAAGCGCTCCGCGCTGCTGACGGTGGCCGTGCCCTCGGCGTGCGTGATGGGCGTCGCGGGCATCGCCGCCGCCTCGGTCGGCGGCCTGACCGACGAGGGCGGCCAGGAGACGACGACGACCGCCGCGGACGCCCCGCCGGTGCAGCCGTCCGCCGCAAACATCAAGCTCGACACCCAGCTGGAGAGCCTCGCCGCCGGCGCCGACGACTTCGCCGACCGCGCCAGCCGCACCCAGGAGCGCATCGACCTCAAGGCGCAGCAGGAGGCCGACCGCAAGGCGGCCGCCGAGGAGGCTGCCCGCAAGGAGCGGCTGCGGCCGAAGTTCGCGCTGCCGGTCGCACAGCACGGCCTCAGCGCCTACTACGGCCAGTCCGGCATCAACTGGATGTCCGTGCACTCCGGCATCGACTTCCCCGTGTCGTACGGCGCGACGGTGATGGCCGCGACCGACGGCACGGTGCGCACGCAGTACAACTCCGCCTACGGCAACATGATGATCGTGACGGCGATGGACGGCACGGAGACGTGGTACTGCCACCTCTCCAGTTACCAGGTACCCTCCGGCACGGCCGTCAAGGCGGGCGACCCGATCGCCTTCTCCGGGAACTCCGGCAACTCCACCGGTCCGCACCTGCACTTCGAGGTCCGCCCGGGCGGCGGCTCGGCGATCGACCCGCTCGCCTGGTTCCGCAGCCACGGCCTCGACCCGTCGTAGGACCGGGCGGCCCCGGCCCACGACGGGTCCCTCAGCCGGGACGGCTAGAGCTTCTCCACCGGCGCGTACCGCAGCAGCAGCCGCTTGGGCTTGTCGCCGAAGTCGATCGTCGCCTCCGCGTTCGCCCCCGTGCCCTTCACCGCGACCACGGTGCCCAGGCCGAACTGGTCGTGCGTGACCCGGTCCCCGACCGCCAGCGACACCACGGGGTTCTCAGCGGTCCGCCGGGTGGCGAAGCCGGAGGCGCCCGCCGCCGACGAGCGGGAGCGGGAGGACGACAGCGAGGCCGCCACGCCCGACGCCCGACCGGACGACACGGGCGCGCTCGCCCCCGTCCGCTTCCACTCCAGATGGGCGGCCGGGATCTCTTCCAGGAAGCGCGAGGGCGGGTTGTAGGACGGCTGCCCCCAGGCGCTGCGCAGCGTCGACCGGGTGAGGTACAGGCGCTCCCGCGCGCGGGTGATGCCCACGTACGCCAGCCGCCGCTCCTCCTCGAGCTCCTTGGTCTGGCCGAGGGCGCGCATGTGCGGGAAGACGCCGTCCTCCATGCCGGTGAGGAAGACGACCGGGAACTCCAGGCCCTTGGCGGTGTGCAGGGTCATCAGGGTGATGACGCCGGAGCCGTCCTCGTCCTCGTCGGGGATCTGGTCGGAGTCGGCGACCAGGGCGACCTGCTCCAGGAAGTCGGACAGCGCGACCGACTCGCCCTCCCCTCGCTCCTGCTCGAACTCCAGCGCGACCGCCGCGAGTTCCTGGAGGTTCTCGATGCGGGTCTCGTCCTGCGGGTCGGTGGAGGCCTGCAACTCGGCCAGATAGCCGGTGCGTTCGAGGATGGCCTCCAGGACCGTCGCCGGGCCGGCCCCGGACTCGACGACCGTACGGAGCTCCTCCATCAGCGTGTTGAACCGCTTCACGGCGTTCGACGAGCGGGCGGCCATGCCGTACGCCTCGTCGACGCGCTTGAGTGCCTGCGGGAAGCTGATCTTCTCGCGCTGCGCGAGCGCGTCGATCATCGCCTCGGCGCGGTCGCCGATGCCCCGCTTGGGCACGTTGAGGATGCGGCGCAGCGGCACCGAGTCCTCGGGGTTGGCGAGCACCCGCAGGTAGGCCAGGACGTCCCGGACCTCCTTGCGCTCGTAGAAGCGGACGCCGCCGACGACCTTGTAGGGCAGTCCGACGCGGATGAAGATCTCCTCGAAGACACGGGACTGGGCGTTGGTGCGGTAGAAGACCGCGACGTCGCCCGCCTTCGCCTCGCCCGCGTCCGTGAGGCGGTCTATCTCGTCGGCGACGAACTGCGCCTCGTCGTGCTCGGTGTCCGCGACGTACCCGGTGATCCGCGCGCCCGAGCCGGCGTTGGTCCACAGGTTCTTGGGGCGGCGCGACTCGTTGCGCTCGATGACGGCGTTGGCGGCGCTCAGGATGGTCTGGGTGGAGCGGTAGTTCTGCTCCAGCAGGATCGTCGTCGCGTCCGGGTAGTCCTCCTCGAACTGGAGGATGTTGCGGATCGTCGCGCCCCGGAAGGCGTAGATCGACTGGTCGGCGTCGCCCACCACGCACAGCTCGGCGGGCGGCACCTCGGCCTCCGGCGGTACGTCGACGGGGTGCTCCACGGTGCCGACGAGCTCGCGGACCAGGGAGTACTGGGCGTGGTTGGTGTCCTGGTACTCGTCGACCAGGACGTGCCGGAAGCGGCGGCGGTAGTGCTCGGCGACGTCCGGGAAGGCGCGGAGCAGGTTGACCGTCGTCATGATCAGGTCGTCGAAGTCGAGCGCGTTCGCCTCGCGCAGCCGCGACTGGTAGAGCGCGTAGGCCTGGGCGAGGGTCTTCTCGAAACCGTCGGCGGCCTGGGCCGCGAAGTCCTCCTCGTCGATCAGCTCGTTCTTCAGGTTGCTGATCTTGGCGCTGAAGGACTTCGGCGGGAAGCGCTTGGGATCGAGGTCCAGGTCACGGCAGACCAGGGCCATCAGCCGCTTGGAGTCGGCGGCGTCGTAGATCGAGAACGACGACGTGAACCCGAGTCTCTTGCTCTCGCGGCGCAGGATGCGCACACACGCGCTGTGGAACGTCATGACCCACATGGCGTTGGCCCGCGGGCCGACGAGCTGCTCGACGCGCTCCTTCATCTCGCCCGCGGCCTTGTTGGTGAAGGTGATCGCGAGGATCTGGCCCGGGTGCACGTGCCGCTCGGCCAGCAGGTGGGCGATGCGGTGGGTGAGCACCCGGGTCTTGCCGGAGCCGGCGCCGGCCACGATGAGCAGCGGGGAGCCGGAGTGCACGACGGCGGCACGCTGGTTGTCGTTCAGCCCCTCGAGGAGCGCGGCGGCGTCGAGCACCGGGCGCGGGGCGCCGTCCCTGTAGTAGGCGTCCCTTTCCGGCGGCACGTCGAACTTCCCGCCGAACAGGTCGTCCGGAACCTGCTCCGGCACGTGCTCGTCCTCGGGCGGCGGCGGGGGCTCGTCCGCGGGGCCCCGCTGGGCCTGGAGGTCCGCCAGGAAGCTGTCGTCAAAGAGGCTGCTCATCGCTCTCCGAGTCTAGGGTGCCCCACCGACAACCCGGGGCCGCCCCGGAAACATCCCCGGGATTCCGGCGGGCCGGCCGGGGCGGGCACCCTCCAGCACCGCGGCCTCACCCTGAGTGACCGGGAAGATCAGGTCACGAAAATGTATCGGGCATATCACCCATCAACCTTCACAGGGGCCACACGAGTTGGCTACGGTGCGGGCGGGCCGCTCGACCCCCACCGGCGAACGTCGCCGGGCCGCGCGGCCTCCGCCGAGTCCGTCCCTGCCCACCGCGGCAGCCGGAGCCGGGGACCCACCGAGACCTTGGGGTGAATCGGCCCACTCCCTCACGGAGCGGCCGTAGGGCAACCCTTCCGAAGCACCACCCGCCCGAACCCGACAGCTAACCCGGTAGGCGGAGTATGGAAGGAGTCGCCTCCCTTGGCGTCGCACCGCAAGTCGCGCACCCCCGGCCCGCGCGTGGCAGGCATACGGACCCCGGTCCTCGCCACGGCCGCGCTGACCTCCGTGGCCCTGTTGTCCCAGACGGCCAACGCCGCCCCCACGGACGACGACAGGCCGAGCCTGGAGGAGGTCGAGAAGAAGGTCGGCGACCTCTACCGGCAGGCCGAGTCGGCGACCGAGAAGTACAACGCGGCCAAGGAGAAGACCGCGAAGCAGCGCAAGCAGGTGGACACGCTCCTCGACGACGTGGCCAAGCGCACGCAGAAGCTCAACGAGGCGCGGGAGGAACTGGGCTCCTTCGCGGCCGCCCAGTACCGGACCGGCGCCGGCATCCCCGACACCGCGACCTTCCTCCTCGCGGACACGCCCCAGGACATCTTCGACCAGAGCCAGCTGATGGACCGGATGACCGGCCGCCAGAAGGTCGCGGTCGACGACTACGTCACCCAGCAGTCCGAGACGATGAAGAAGCGCCAGGAGGCCACCGAGAGCCTCGAGACGCTCACCGAGTCCCAGGGCGACCTGAAGACGGCCAAGGCCACCGTCCAGAAGAAGCTCGGCGACGCGCGTGAGCTGATGGCGAAGCTGACCGCCGAGGAGAAGGCGCGGCTCGCGGCGATCGAGAAGAAGAAGCAGCAGGAGGCCGCCCGCAAGGCCGCCGAGCTGGCACGCCAGCAGGCGGAGCGGCAGAAGGCGCAGGAGGAGGCCGCTCAGCAGGAGAGCGGCACCTCGGGCTCGTCGGAGTCCTCCGGCTCGGGCACCTCACCGTCGACGTCGACGGACTCCTCGTACGCCGCCAAGGCCGAGAAGGCGATCGCCTTCGCCCGCGCGCAGATCGGCAAGCCGTACGTCTGGGGCGCCACCGGCCCCGGCTCCTACGACTGCTCCGGCCTCACCCAGGCCGCCTGGAAGGCCGCCGGCGTCACCCTGCCGCGCACCACCTACGACCAGGTCGACGCCGGCACGACGGTCCCCGTCTCCCAGGCCCAGCCCGGCGACCTGGTCTTCTTCTACGACGACATCACCCATGTGGGCATCTACATCGGCAACGGCATGATGATCCACGCCCCGAAGCCCGGCGCGTACGTCCGCGAGGAGTCGGTCTACTACGACGGGGAGTCCTCGATCCACAGCATCGTGCGCCCGGCCTGATCAGCGCCGGGCGGCGCTCACGTCCAGAGCACCGCGATGAAGACGTTCACCGTGGTCAGCAGTCCGACCAGGCCGAACAGGCGCTTGTCCACCGTCTCCTCGTCGCGCTTCACATAGACCAGGCCGAGGATCACGATCAGCAGGGCCAGCTTCACGCCGATCTTGATGTTGTCGACGGAGTAGTCCTGGGCCTGGTTGAGGCCGACCAGGACCACTCCGGTGACCAGCATCGTCAGGGCGCCGTGCAGCATCGCGGGGACGAAGCGGGCGGTGCCCTTCCCCATCGCCTTCATCTGGGTGAGGAAGCCGCCGAGGAGCGAGGCGATGCCGATGATGTGCAGACCGACGAAGAGGTGGATGAGTACGTCCATGGGGCCGGAGCCTAGCCAGCGGCCCCGCCCCCTCCGACACCGGCCCGGTCAGACCAGTCGCCGCGCCGTCGCCCAGCGGGTCAGCTCGTGGCGGTTGGACAGCTGGAGCTTGCGCAGCACCGCCGAGACGTGCGACTCGACCGTCTTCACCGAGATGAACAGCTGCTTGGCGATCTCCTTGTACGCGTAGCCGCGGGCGATCAGCCGCAGCACCTCCCGCTCGCGCTGGGTGAGACGGTCGAGGTCCTCGTCGACCGGCGGGGCGTCGGTCGACGCGAAGGCGTCGAGGACGAAGCCGGCCAGCCGCGGCGAGAAGACGGCGTCCCCCTCCTGCACCCGGAAGATCGAGTCGACCAGATCGGTCCCGGTGATCGTCTTGGTCACATAGCCCCGGGCGCCGCCCCGGATCACGCCGATCACGTCCTCCGCCGCGTCCGACACGGACAGGGCGAGGAAACGGACCGGCCGCTCGGCGTCGCTCATCAACGGGGCGCAGCGGCGCAGCACTTCGACACCGCCGCCACCGGGCAGGTGGACGTCCAGCAGGACCACCTCGGGCCGGGTCGCGGTGATGACGGTGACGGCCTGGTCGACGTCGGCGGCCTCACCCACCACCTCGACGCCCGTCTGGCCGGTCTGGCCTATCTCGGCCTGGACGCCCGTGCGGAACATGCGGTGGTCGTCCACGAGGACGACTCGCACATGACGCCCGGCGGCGCTCCCCGCCGGCTCCGTTCCGTTCGCCTCGGTCGGCTCGCTCATGACGTCTTCTCCGCCCTCTCCATCTCCAGCTCGACCTCCGTGCCGCCGTCCGGCACCGCGCGCAGCCGCGCCGTGCCGCCGTTGCGCTCCATGCGGCCGATGATCGATTCCCTGACGCCCATGCGGTCGGCGGGTATCGAGTCCAGATCGAAGCCGGGGCCCCGGTCACGGACGGACACGAAGACCTTCTTCCCCTCGACTTCGGCGTAGACCTGCACCGCGCCTCCCTCGCCACCGTACTTGGCGGCGTTGACCATCGCTTCGCGTCCGGCCTGCATCTGCGCGCTTATTCTCTCGTCGAGCGGGCAGTCGCCGACGACCACGACCTCTATGGGGACGCCGTGCTTGTCCTCGACCTCGGCGGCGTTGCGCTTCACGGCCTCGGCGAGGGTGGCGGGCTCGTCGTCCTCGTCCTTGCCGTTGCCCTCCGGTTTGTAGAGCCAGGCGCGCAGGTCGCGTTCCTGGGCGCGGGCCAGTCGGCGCACCTCGCCCGCGTTGTCGGCGTTGCGCTGTATCAGGGTGAGGGTGTGCAGGACCGAGTCGTGGACGTGGGCGGCGACCTCCGCGCGCTCCTGCGCCCGGATCCGCATCAGGCGCTCCTCGGAGAGGTCCTGGGTCATGCGCACGAGGTAGGGGCCGGCGAGGAGGGTGATGCCGACGAGCACGGCGAGCGCCGCCTGGAGCACCGAGCCGAGGTGGCTGCCGGAACCGCGCAGGACGAAGATGGCGGAGGCGCCCGCCGTCACCAGCAGCACACCGGCCACGGCCCGCAGCAGCGTGACCGTGCGGCGGCGACGGCCGACCTCCATCCAGCGTGCCCGGCGGGCGTTGTCCGCCTGCCGCCAGACCAGGGCGACACCCGCGCCGACCAGCACGGTCGGCCAGAGGTAGGCCCTGGCGCCGTTGCTCAGGTTCACATTGCCCACGAAGATCATGGCCACCACGACCATGAGCAGCAGGGCGGCCATCTGGCCCTTGTCCGGTTTCCGGGTGACGAGTCTGCGCCGGCCGTCCGGTGAGGCCTCCGTCGTCACCAGCGAGGGCGGCTTCTGCGCGTCCACGCCGCCGACGCCCAGGGGAACGAAGAACCAGAACGCCGCGTACAGCAGCGCGCCGAGACCGTCGGCCATGAACAGGCTGACGAAGGCGAGACGTACCCAGATCACGGGCAGCCCGAGGTGCCCGGCGAGCCCCCGCGCCACACCACCGAGCCAGCGTCCGTCACTGCTGCGGTAGAGCTTGCGCGGCGGCCGCGGCTCGGCGACTGGCGCTGCTGCGGCTTCCGACATGCCAATGATGGTCACACGCCCGAAGTGCCGGAGCATCAGGGTCGGCCCCGGAGACTCCCCTGATCTCCCCCGCCGCCCCCTCGAACGCTCCCCCGCCCCCACTCGGGGACCGATATCAGGGTCCGGCCAGGGTCGTTCGGACTGCCGCCGCGGCCGCTCGCCCGTCACCATGGAGCCATGACCGATCACCAGCACGCCGCGACGGGTCCGGAACCCGTTCCCGGCCCGGAGGGCGCGACCGCCGTCACACCGGAACCCGAGAGCGGACGGTTCCGGCGCGACCGCCGGCACCAGATGCTCGGCGGTGTGTGCGCGGGGCTCGGCAGGCAGTGCGACATGGACCCGGTGATCTTCCGGATCACGCTCGCGGTCCTGTCCGCCACCGGCGGCATAGGCCTCATCTTCTACGGCTTCGCCTGGCTCTTCGTCCCGTACGAGGACGAGGAGGAGAACGAGATCCGCAAGCTGCTGACCGGCCGGGTCGACGGCCACACCCTGACGGCCGTGCTGTTCGCGCTGGTCGGCTGCGGCGTCTTCCTCACCATGCTCAGCAACGACGGCGTGCTGAGCTTCGCCGTCATACTGTCCCTGCTGCTCGCCGGCGCCGGGTACTGGTCGCGGCGGCGCGGCGCCGTCCCCAGCACCGACCACATAGCCGCCCAGGCGGTGGCGGACGCCCCGCCGGAGCCGCAGGCGCCGCCGGCGCCCTCCGCCTACCCCTCGTGGTGGCGCGACCCCATCGTCAAGGACGGCACGCACGTCGGCGGCACCGGCTATCTGTGGGGCCCCCGGGACTCCCGCGACACGGACATCGCCGCCGCGGTCGACGCCGCCCTGGGCACCCACTCCGGAGCCCGCGGCTCGGTGTACGCGACGCGGCCCCGGCCGCCCCAGCCGCGCGGCCCCCGCGGCATCGGCGGCTGGGTCTTCCTGTTCGCCCTGCTCGCCGCCGGTCTCGGCACCGGGCTGACCTGGGAGACGCACCCGCTCGGCACCAGCCTGCAGACCGGTCTCGCCTGCGCGCTCGCCGTCTTCGGCATCGGCGTGGCCGTGAGCGCGTTCCTCGGCCGCACCGGGGCGGGGTCGGTCGTCCTTGCGGTCGTCACGGCGGGCCTGCTGGCCGGCTCGGCCGCCGTGCCGAAGGACATCGGCACCGACTGGGCGCGCACGACATGGGAGCCCACCTCGGTCGCGCAGATACGCCCGGCCTACGACCTGGGCACGGGCGAGGGCGTCCTGAACCTGTCGGCGATACGCGTTCCCGAGGACCGCACGGTCTCGACGCGGGCGGAGGTCGGCCTGGGCCGGATCCTGGTGACCGTGCCGAGGGACGTGACCGTGAAGCTGAGCATCGACGTGGGGGTGGGCGACATCCAGTTGCCGGGCGACAAGCAGAAGGACGTGGACGTGGCACCGGGCAAGCACAAGGAGGTGACGCTGCAGCCGCCTGCCGGCGCCGAGGTCGCGGGCACGCTCCGCCTCGAGCTGCACGTCGGAGCGGGGCAGGCGGAGGTGCGCCGTGCTGCGTCATGAGTTCCAGCCGGGCAGGCTCGTCGCCGGGGCCTTCCTCCTCCTCGCCGCGATGATCTACGCCGGTGACGCGGGCGGCGCCTGGGAGACACCGTGGTTCGTGGTGATCCCCGTCGTCACCGGAGGCCTCTGCCTGGCCGGCGCGGTGGGCTCGCTGGCCCGCCACGTGCGCAGCCGCCGGAGCAGGACGGCCCCCGAGGGGCGCTAGCGGTAGCCCCCGGCCGGCGACCGCCGGGCACGCAGGGCGGCGTCCACGGACAGCAGCGGCGCACCCGCCAGCACCAGGGGGATCCAGGCCATCAGGTAGGGAAGGTCGTTGCCGTAGTAGTAAGGATCCGCGGCCCAGCTCACGGTCAGCCACAGACTCAGGGAGATCAGCGCGCCGCCCAGCGCCGCAAGGCGGGTGAGCAGACCGAGCAGGGCCCCCAGCCCGACGGCAAGTTCGCCGAAGGCGATGGCGTACCCGAATCCGACGGGGTTCTTCAGCGCCAGGTCGATCAGGGCGGGGACGGCGGAGGAGTCGCGGACGCCGCGCATCATGTCGCCGATCGAGCCGGCGCCGGCGTCCTGCATGAACGCGCTGTCCGTGAGTTTGTCGAGGCCGGCGTAGACGAAGGTGACTCCGAGGAAGATGCGCAGGGGGACGAGGGCGTAGCGGGTGGCGGTGTCCCGCCAGTCTCTGTCTCCTTCGGAGTGGGGGGTGTCTGCGCGCATACCGTGAGTCATCGCTGCCTGCCGCCTCTCACCGCCGTGCGGGTGCGTCCGTATGAGCCATACGTACGACAAACTTCACCGGCTCAACCCTGCGCGACGATTTTTGTTGCCGCCGCGGCCGGAGTCTGCCCGCAGCCCAACGCACGTCGTGTACGGGCCGCGACGGGTTGCGCAGCCCGGTGCCGCATCGCTACCCGGCGAGGGGCTGGTCCGGGGGTGGGTATGCGCAGCCCGGCGCTTACGGGGTGCCGTCGCGCCCACCCGTGCCGCCCTGCGGCACGACTGCCCGCGGCTGGCGGCGGAGACCGCGGGTGCGGCGGACAGTCGCCCACGGCGCGGAGGGGGCGGGGCGGGGGTGGCCGCCCGCAGTGGCTGGCGCGTCCGCGCCCTGTACCCCTTCCAGCAGGCACAGTCGCGCCAGTCCGAGGACGGCCACCCCCGACCCGACCCCGCCCCACCCACCACCCGTAGGCGCTACTCCGTCACATCGATCGCGTACCGGTTCGTCTCCACGCCCGCCGCCGTGACGACCTGCACCTCCACCCGCCCCGGCTCCACCTCCGCAGGCACCGGCACCGTCAGCAACGCGTCCGTCGGATTGTCGAAGCCGCCCCGCACCGGCACCAGCGGCACATGCACGTTCACCGGCCCCACCCGCACCACCATCCGCGACAACCGGTCCGCCCCCTGCGCCCCCACCGGCACGAACCCCGCCCCCCGGATCTCGATGTCGTCCCCGGTCCGGATCGGCGCGTCCAGATCCCCCGCCTCCCGTGCCCGCACCACCGAGAGAATCACCGGCCGCCCGCCCTCCGCGTACTTCCCCGCGAGATACGTGGCCGCCGACACCAGCACCACCACCGCGAGCCCCCACGGCAGATCCGGCAACTGCTCCGGCCGCCGTGCCAGCCGCACCGCCGCGAACACCAGCGCGACACCGCTGATCACGACGTACTGGATGTCGGCGAAGCTCCCCCGCCCCGCGTCGTCGGTCAGCAGGTCCGCCGCCCCCGGCCGGTGCGCCCGCACCTTCTGCAGCCGCTGCCCCTGCACCCGCAGCCCGACCACCCTCCGCACCAGCACGGCGATCCCGCTCACCACGGCGAGCACGGTCACCACACCCGCGCCGCGGGCGAGTTCGAGTCCGTCGATCAGCGCGTCCCGCTCCCGCCCCCCGGAGGCGCCCGCCAGCTGCCCCACCAGCACGAGCACCGCGAACGCCAGGAACAGCACCCAGGCGGCGGCCACCGCACGGGACGTGGACAGGCGGTTGTCCTCACCGATCACCGGCGCCAGCGCACCCCCGCGGGCCCGGTGGAACCACGAGGCGGCGGTCAGCGCCCCGGCCACCACCACCGCGGCAAGCAGCCCGGCCGTGCGCGCGGCCGTCCACCCCGCGCCCACCGCCGTGAGCGCCTGCCCGAGAAGCAGCAGCACGACCCCCGCCCACACCACCACCGCGGTCCGCCGCCACAGCCGTTCCAGCCAGGCCGCGCCCTCGGCCCGCCCCCGCTCCGCGACCGCTTCCGCGGCCTGCGTCAGCTCCTCCGACACCCACTGCCGGGAGGCGGAGGCGGAGTAGGCCACCGCGGCCGGCACCCCCTGCCCGGCCGCGTACTCGTCCCGCTTCAGCAGGAACGCCGCGACCGCGCGCCGATGCCCTTCCCGCGCCCCGTGCGGACAGTCCCCGCAGGTGCAGCCGCCCTCGTGCGGGCGGCCCGCATCCGCGCCACCCTGCCCAGCCTCCTGCACCGCCACGCCCGAAGCCCGCCTTCCACGCCAACCGCACCGACACCACGACACAAGTCCCTTGTGACGACGACGAATTGTGCCCTACCGCACGCCCTCCCCGTCCGGCAGGAGGGTCCGTACGAGTGGACCCGAAGGCTCAAAGTTGACCACCCCACCCCACCCCAACCCCGCCCCCGATCCCACCCCCCTCAGCCCAGCAGCTCCGGCTCACTCCGGCTGATGTCCTGCCACATCGGCTGGTAGTTGATCCACGCCACCAGGTCCCCGCCCAGCTGCTCCCGAGTGGCCACCGCCTGCCGGTGCTCGATGAGCACGGGCCGGCCTGCCGCCCGCGCCGCGAGCTGCACCTGACAGGACCGCTCCATCGTGACGAACCACCAGGCCGCCGCGTCCACCGAGTCCCCCACGGTGAGCAGCCCGTGGTTGCGCAGCACCAGCGCCTTGTGGGAACCGAGCGTGTCCGCGATCCGCCGCCCCTCCTCGGCGTCGACGGTGACGCCGGTGTAGGCGTCGTAGAGCGCGTGGTCCTCGTAGAACGCGCAGCTCTCCTGGGTGATCGGGTCGAGCAGGTCGCCGAGGGAGGCGAGGGCGCGGCCGTGCACCGAGTGGCAGTGGGCGACGGCGACGACATCGGGCCGGGCCGCGTGCACCTGGGCGTGCACGGTGAACGCGGCCTGGTTGACGTGGTGGCCGCCCTCGACGACCTGGCCGTCCCGGTTGGCGAGCACCAGGTCGCTCACGGTGACGTGCCGGAAGGGCATCCCGAACGGGTTGACCCAGAAGCAGTCGCTGAACTCCGGGTCGCGTGCGGTGATGTGCCCGGAGACTCCGTCCTCGAAGCCGAGCCGTCCGAAGAGCCGCAGCGCGCCCGCGAGCCGCTCCTTGCGGTGCCGGCGCTCGTCCTCGACCGACTCGTGCATGGGCGGCATGGCGAAGCGCAGCTTGTCGGTGGGCAGCGGCAGGGGCGGCGTGGGCCCGTGCATGAGTCCTCCCGCGGGGGGTGTGCGTACGGGGCGGAAGTTACCGGCGGGCCGCCCCGTGCGACAGCTCTCTTCCGTAAAGATGCGGGTACGGCGCGCTGCTCCATCCGGAGGACGGCGCGGATACCCGACACATGATGTCCGGTTTCCCCGCCAGACTCGGCCCATGGACACGAACTGGGGGGCGTTCACCGCCGCCGAACCCGAGCTGGCGAAGACCGTGGAGGAGCGCTTCGCCGCCTACACCCACCACGTTCTCGCGACCCTGCGCAGGGACGGCTCCCCGCGCACCACCGGCCTGGAGGTCCGCTTCGCCGGCGGGGAGCTCTGGCTCGGCATGATGCCGGACTCGCTGAAGGCCGCCGACCTGCGCCGCGACCCGCGTTTCGCGCTCCAGGCGAACCCGGGCGAGGGCACCACCATGGGCGGCGGCGACGTCCGGATCTGCGGCCGGGCGGTCGAGATCGCCGACGAGGACGCGGAGGCCAGGGCCGGGTACGCCGAAGAGGTGGAACCGCCGGAGCCGTTCCACCTCTTCCGCACCGAGCTGACGGAGGTCGTCCGGACCTGTGTCGAGGACGAGAAGTACCTCGTCGTCCAGGTCTGGAAGCCCGGGGAGCCGGTGCGCACCCTCAAAAGGACCTGATGCCCGGGAGGGTCACTCCCACTCGATGGTGCCCGGCGGCTTGGAGGTCACGTCGAGCACGACCCGGTTGACGTCCCGCACCTCGTTGGTGATCCGGGTCGAGATCTTCGCCAGGACGTCGTACGGCAGCCGCGACCAGTCGGCGGTCATGGCGTCCTCGCTGGAGACCGGGCGCAGCACGATCGGGTGACCGTAGGTGCGGCCGTCTCCCTGGACGCCCACCGAGCGCACGTCCGCCAGCAGGACGACCGGGCACTGCCAGATGTCCCGGTCGAGACCGGCCGCGGTCAGCTCCTCGCGGGCGATGGCGTCGGCCTCGCGGAGCAGGTCGAGCCGCTCCTTGGTGACCTCGCCGACGATCCGGATGCCCAGGCCGGGGCCGGGGAACGGCTGGCGCTGGACGATCTCGTCGGGCAGGCCGAGCTCCTGGCCGACCATCCGGACCTCGTCCTTGAACAGCTTGCGCAGCGGCTCGATCAGCTGGAACTCGAGGTCCTCGGGCAGGCCGCCCACGTTGTGGTGGGACTTGATGTTGGCGGTGCCGGTGCCGCCGCCGGACTCGACCACGTCGGGGTACAGGGTCCCCTGGACCAGGAACTCGACCTCCGGGCCGGAGTCCGCGATGATCTCGGCCTGGGCCTGCTCGAAGACCCGGATGAACTCCCGGCCGATGATCTTCCGCTTCTCCTCGGGGTCGGAGACGCCCTTGAGCGCGTCGAGGAAGCGCTCCTGCGCGTCCACGACCTTCAGCTGCACGCCGGTCGCGGCCACGAAGTCCTTCTCGACCTGCTCGGTCTCGCCCTTGCGCATCAGGCCGTGGTCGACGTAGACGCAGGTGAGCTGGGAGCCGACGGCCTTCTGGACGAGGGCGGCGGCGACCGCGGAGTCGACCCCGCCGGACAGGCCGCAGATCGCCCGCTTGTCGCCGACCAGCTCGCGGATGGCGGTGACCTGCTCCTCGATGACGCTGCCGGTGGTCCAGTCGGGGCTCAGGCCCGCGCCCCGGTACAGGAAGTGCTCCAGCACCTGCTGCCCGTGCGTGGAGTGCATCACCTCGGGGTGGTACTGGACGCCGTAGAGCTTCTTGTCGTCGTTCTCGAACGCGGCGACCGGGACGACGTCCGTCGAGGCGGTGACGGTGAAGCCCTCGGGGGCCGCGGAGCACGCGTCGCCGTGCGACATCCAGACGGCCTGCTCGTCCGGGGTGCCCTCGAAGAGGGTGGAGGACGAACGGGAGACGTGCAGGTCAGTACGGCCGTACTCGCGGGCGCCGGTGTTGTCCACCTGGCCGCCCAGGCTCTGCGCCATGAGCTGGAAGCCGTAGCACATGCCGAAGACGGGGACGCCGGCCTCGAAGAGCGCGCGGTCGAGGCGGGGGGCGCCCTCCTCGTACACGGACGAGGGGCCGCCGGAGAGGACGATCGCCGCCGGGTTCTTGGCGAGCATGTCCGCGACCGGCATGGTGCTCGGCACGATCTCGCTGTAGACCCGCGCCTCGCGGACGCGACGGGCGATGAGCTGGGCGTACTGCGCGCCGAAGTCGACGACCAGAACGGTGTCGGGCGCGTTGGCAGCGGGAGACGCTGATGACACGAGGTGCCTTCCGGCGGTGGGGCGGGGGTCTTGTGCCTCCCGATTCTACCGAGGTGGCGGCGGGACACGTCCCGGACCGTGGCGGGGACGGAAACCGGAGCGGCCGGAGACCGTTGTCTCACCATGCGAACACGGTGGGAACGGCGCCGCGGGCCGGGCATACTTACCCCCATGCTCACGCACCCGACCTTCCTGTTTACCTATGGCGACCGGCCCGCCGGCTGCCATGGTCGTGCCGCTTGAGCAACTGACGAGCGACTTCCCAGGCGCCCCGGGCCGACAAGGTCCGGGGCGCCTGGCGTTTTCCTCCCGGACCGTGCCGCTCCGGGGCCCCGCACCCACCCACCGAGGAGCCCCGACATGACCGCGACCACGACGGAGTCGACCGAGAAGACCGGCGCCCGCACCAGCGAGGCCGCCGAGCTGATCACCGGCGCCCGCGAGCGGATCGACGCGCTCGACGACCGGATCATCGGTCTGATGCAGGAACGGATGGCCGTGTCGGCCGTCATCCAGAAGGAACGGATCGCCTCCGGCGGCCGGCGTGTGAACCTCTCCCGCGAGATGGAGGTTCTCGCCCACTACAGGGACGCGCTGGGCAAGCCGGGCACCACGCTCGCGATGACCCTGCTGGAGCTGTGCCGCGGCAAGATCTGAGCCGCGTTCCCGGCACGGACGGCGCGGTACGGGCGTGCGGGGCACGGCCGTACCGCGCCGCACTCACCCGTACGGCGCGTGACCGGCACGCGGCCGCTTCGTTGGTACCGGTGTCCGCGCCGGCCAGGGGCGGCACGGAGAACCACGCGTGGCTCACCGGGGCGATGAGACGTGCGGATCACGCCGTACGTCGTGGGACCTCGCCCCGGACGAGTGACCGGGCGGCAGGGGACAGCAGCCCGGTCACCCCAGAGAACGGCCGGTCCCGGGGACGCCCGGGACCGGCCGGCGGGACCGGCCCGGGACCGTGCGTACCGGGTACGCCCCCTCAGGTGCGGGTGGCGAGGCCGCACTCCTCCTCGCCCGCGTCGGCCTTCAGCTCCTTGCTGCGGTCGTAGGGATCGCGGGCCTTCCCGGACGGCTCGGGCGAGGTCCCCCGGCCGCTGAGGAACTGCGGACGGATCACGCCGTCGCCCTGACGGCAGTCGTCGTTGGCTATGTCGCTGTAGGACCCGGCGACCCAGATGTGCCCGTCGGTGGCCCGGAACCTGGCGGCGTCCACGACCTGCACCTCCACCGACCGGCGCACGACGGCACGGCTCACCTCGTCGCCGCCGACGCGGGCCATCGGGTACACGAAGGTGTAGTCGGCCTTGATCATCGCCTTCCCGGGCGACTCGTCCAGGGCCTCGACCGTCATATGCCCGCGGATCCGCACGTCGCCCACCAGTTCGACCTCCGCGGGATCGAACCGGGTGAACGTCCACACCGGGTCGTTCTCCTCGGTGGGTTCGCGCAGCGCGGCCCGCAGTTCGGAGAGGTAGTCCGCCTCCAGCGGGTCCACCAGACCCAGCGCCTTCCGCGGCTCGCCGCCCTCCAGCACCGCGCGGTCGAGGTTGGCGGCGACCAGGAACCGCCTGGTCCCCTTCAGCGCGTCCTCGATCCGGGCGGCCGGAACCCCGTTGACGGCCTTCGCCCCGGGCAGCCGGATGGCGTCCGCCCCCGATTCCCATCGTGCGGCCGGCGAGCCGGCGAATGGTTTCTCCCGCGTGGCGACGCCGGCCGGGGCGGCGGAGGGCGCAGCGCTGGGACGCGCGGTCTCGGGGGCGAGCGGCGACGCGGACGCCTGGGCATCGCCGGCCGTGCCGGACCCCTCGCCCAGGCCGCCGGGCAGCCAGGACAGCGCGGCGGACGGATTGACCGCGACCAGGGCCAGCGCCGCGGCCGCCACCACCCCCACCGCGCTCCAGACCTTGCGCCGGCGCGACGTGCGGCCGTCCCTCTCCTGCCACGCCGGCCCGGTGCGCCAGCCCTCGGGCCGGGCGGGCCGGACGGGCGGCCGCTTCCCGCCCCACCGCCGCTTCCCGCCGCCGGCCCTCGCGGCCTGCGCCTCGTCCATGGCCCGCAGCCGCTCGGTCACCATGCGGGCCCGCGCGGACGGCTCCTTGGGCGCGGAGGCGCGGATGTCGCGCTCACTGTCCTGGACGAACTTCTCCCAGACGTCGTCCGGAAGGGACGTGTCCTGCGGTCTGTGCTCTTCGGACGGCTGCTCGGCCACTGTCTCGCGGACTTTCTCTCGTCGGACGCTCGGGGGGAGACGGCCGAGAGTATGCCAGCGATGATCATCCGCCACTTGTGATCCACCTCACATAAGAATTCCGTGAAGGCCAGGACAACCATCCATGGGCGTCGTTGATCGAACTCACTGAATCCACACGGACCACATCCGTAGCGCCCCACACGGAGGCGCCTCCCACTTCGTGCCGCGCCCGCGCGGCACACCGGACCACCCGAGGTCTTCATGAAGCTTCGCCGCGCCATGGCCGTGGCGGCCGCGACGGCCGTCATAGCGCCGCTGGCCCTGCTCTCGGCCCCGGCAGCGTTCGCGGAAGAGACGCCGACGACGCAGAGCAGCCCCACGTCCGGCGAGAGCACTCCGAGCCAGGAGAGCTCTCCCTCCTCGGAGGCCGGCTCGCCGACCGACGCGGAGAGCACCCCCGCAGGGCAGAGCCCGAGCACCCCGGCCGGCGAGACCCCGAGCACCCCGGCCGAGGAGGAGACCCCCTCGGCCGACGAGACCACCCCGGGCACGGAGACCACCTCCCCGGCCACCTCTCCCTCGCCGAGCGCCAGCGAGAGCGCTCCGGCCGAGGACGACGACGTCGAGCTGTGCGTCGACGAGGACGGCAACGACACGGCCGAGCTCAGCGCCGACCTGCGCAGCGGTCTGTCGGGCCTGCCCGAGACGATCGTGGCCGGCAGCGGCTGGACGGCGTTCTCGTTCAACGTGTCCAACCGCGGCGACGACGAGATCAAGGACATCAAGCCGCTGATCGGCGTCGCGGCCCTGGGCTGGGACGAGGACGACCCGCAGGACTACTCGGGCCACATCACGGTCCAGGTCTTCAACACGGCCACCGGCAAGTGGGACACGCTGGCGGGCGCCGCCGGTGAGGGCGGCACGTTCGCCGCGTTCTCGCTCGGCGCCGGCCAGTCGGTCTCGTACAAGCTGCGGCTGAGCATCGACGGCAAGGTGCCCGACTCGCTCGGCATCACCGGCGGCTTCGCCGAGTACGCGGACGACGAGGGCTGCTGGGTCGCCGACGACTCCGACGGCTGGATCTACTTCTTCGACATCCTGGCCGCCGGCTCGGACGGCGGTAAGCCGAACGACGCGAAGCCGCAGACCGGCGGCATGGCGGACCTCGACCAGGTGAGCGACGTCAAGGTCACCGGGAGCCTCGCCGAGACCGGTTCGAGCTCGGCTCTTCCGATGATCGGTCTGATTGGCGGTGCCGCCGTCGTGGCCGGTGCCGGTGCGGTGTTCGTGGTGCGCCGGCGCAAGGCCGGCACAGAGGCGTAACGGCGTCCGGCCGCGCCGCGCGCGGCCGGACCCGGGACAAGGGAAAAGGACCTGAGCTCGGAGGGGGGCACAGGTCCTTTTCCCTTGCCCTTTTCCGCTTCCCCTGTCCTGTCCTCCTTGTCCCGTCCCCGCCTTGTCAGTTCTTCTTCGGGGGCACCGTGGGCATGCCCAGGAAGGGCAGCTTCAGCGCGCCGAACGCGTCCGCCGGGACCGCGGGGGACTTCGGCTCGACCGCGTCCAGGCGCCGGTAGGCCTCTCCCTGGCGCGGGCGCGGATCGGCGTCCCCCTTGTTGGGCCAGTACGACATCGCGCGCTCGGCCTGTGCCGTGATGGTCAGGGAGGGGTTCACCCCCAGGTTCGCCGAGACCGCGGCCCCGTCCACGACGGAGACACCGGGATGGCCGTAGAGGCGGTGGTACGGGTCGATCACACCGGTCTCGCGGGAGGCGCCGATCGCGCAGCCGCCCAGGAAGTGGGCGGTCAGCGGCATCCCCGTCAACTCGCCCACGTTGGAGCCGGCGAAGCCGTTGATCTCGGCCGCCAGCGCCGAGGCGCCGTCCGTGGCGGCCTTGATCTGCTTGGGGTTGGGGGCGCCGTGGCCCTGCCGGGCGGTGAGCAGCCCGCGGCCGGCCCCGGACGGCTTGAGGTACGTCGTCAGGGAGTTGTCCAGCGACTGCATCACCAGGCCGATGATGGTCCGCTCCGACCAGCGCCGGTTGGACAGGGAGCGGAGCATCATCACGGGGTGCCGCACCGCGTTGCCCAGCCAGCCCAGCACCCGGGTGGCGCCCGAGCCGCCGCCCGCGTAGGGCACCTGGAGGATGGACAGTCCGCCCATCGAGTTGGAGCCGCGGCCGTAGCGGACCGGCTCGATGTGGGTGTTCTCGTCGGGGTGGATCGAGGACGTGATGGCCACCCCGCGGGTGAAGTCGGCCCTGGGCGAGCCGGTGGCCTTGCGGTAGCGGCGGTTGTCGGTCTGCGCGCCCACCAGCGCCTCGGAGTTGGTGCGGGTCAGCTCGCCCAGCTTCTCCGAAAGGTGCGGCAGCTGGCCGCCCGCCTTCATGCGGTGCAGCAGCGTCTGGGTGCCGTAGGTGCCGGCGGCCAGCACGACCCGGCGGGCGCGGAAGGTGCGGCCCTTCCCCTTGCGGCGGTCGCCGGTCGGCAGCGTGGCGACGGCGAACCCGCCCCGTGAGTCCTCCGTGACGGAGACGGCCGTCGTCATGGGGTGCACCACGGCGCCCGCCCTCTCGGCGAGGTGGAGGTAGTTCTCGTTGAGGGTGTTCTTCGCGCCGTGCCGGCAGCCGGTCATGCACTCGCCGCACTCGGAACAGGCCCGGCGGGACGGACCCGCCCCGCCGAAGTAGGGGTCGGGCACCTCCTGCCCCGGCTTCGCCTTCGCCTTCCCGTCGGCGTCCTCGCCGTCGCCGAAGAAGACGCCGACCGGGGCCATGTGGAAGGTGTCGCCCACGCCCATCCGCTCGGCCGCCGCCTTCAGATGCACGTCCGACGGTGTCATGGTCGGGTTGAGCCGTACGCCGAGCATGCGCTTCGCCTGGTCGTAGTACGGGCCCAGCTCCTCCTGCCAGTCGGTGATGTGCCCCCACTGCGGGTCCTCGAAGAACGGCTTGGGCGGCACGTAGAGGGTGTTGGCGTAGTTCAGCGAACCGCCGCCGACGCCCGCGCCGGCCAGCACCATGACGTTGCCCAGCAGGTGGATGCGCTGGATGCCGTACATGCCGAGCTTCGGCGCCCAGAGGTAGTTCTTCAGGTCCCAGGAGTTCCTGGGCAGGGTCTCGCGGGTGAAGCGGCGGCCGGCTTCGAGGACGCCGACCGTGTATCCCTTCTCCGTCAGGCGGAGGGCGGACACGGAGCCGCCGAAGCCGGAGCCGACGACGAGGACGTCGTAGTCGTAGGCGTCTTCAGGCACGGGTGTCTCCTCGTTGAGTTTCACGTGCGGGTTGTCTGCGGTGGAGCGCGCTCGCGCGGGCCGGCTACCGGAACCGGAACGTCTTCATGAGGCGGAGACTGCGGCTCATGAAGGCCGCGTACTTCTCGTCGTCCATGCCCAGCGACGGGGCCATCGGCAGCAGGCGCTGGTGGGCGACCGTCTGGGCCTCGGTGTACTTGAGGATGCCCTCGGAGCCGTGCCGGCGGCCGAGCCCGGAGTCCTTCATGCCGCCCATCGGCGCCTGCACGCTGCCGTACGCGGGCGCGTAGCCCTCGTTGATGTTGACGGTGCCGGTGCGCAGCCGCGCGGCGACCTCACGGCCGCGCCGGGCGTCCTTCGTCCAGACCGAGGAGTTCAGGCCGTACGGGGTGGAGTTGGCGCGCTCGACGGCCTCGTCGTCGGACGAGAAGCGGTAGACCGAGACGACCGGCCCGAAGGTCTCCTCGGAGCAGACGCTCATCGGGGCCCCGACCCCGTCGAGGATGGTCGGCTCGTAGAAGTAGGGGCCGATGTCCGGGCGGGCCGTGCCCCCGGCGAGCACCTGGGCGCCCTTGGCGACGGCGTCCTCGACGTGCCGGGTGACGGCGTCCAGCTGGCGCTGCCCGACCAGGGAGCCCATGTCGGCGCCGTAGGCCAGGGACGTGCCGAGGCGCAGTGCCTTCGTGCGGGCGGCGAAGCGCTCCAGGAAGGCGTCCGCGACCGACTCGTGGACGTACAGCCGCTCGATGGAGATGCACAGCTGGCCCGCGGAGGAGAAGCAGGCGCGGACCGCGCCGGCGGCGGCCTTGTCGAGGTCGGCGTCCTCCAGCACCAGCATGGCGTTCTTGCCGCCGAGTTCGAGGGAGACGCCGACCAGGCGGGCGGCGGCGCCCTGGGCGACCTCGCGGCCGGTGCGGGTGGAGCCGGTGAAGGAGACGTAGTCGGCGTGCCTGACGACCTCGGGGCCGACGACCGGTCCTTCGCCGAGCACGACCTGGAAGACGTCGGCGGGCAGTCCGGCCTCGATGAGCAGGTCACGGGCCCACAGCGCGGTCAGGCAGGTCTCCGTGTCGGGCTTCATGACGACCGCGTTGCCGGCGGCGAACGCCGGGAGCGCGTCGCCGACGGAGAGTTCGAGGGGGTAGTTCCAGGGCGCGATCTGCCCCACGACGCCGCGCGGGTGGCGCAGCTCGGTGACCTTGGTCAGGGTCGGTATGGCGCCCGTGTGCCGCCTGGGGCGCAGATAGGCGGCGGCCCGGCGGCCGTAGTGGCGGGCGGCGACGGCCACGGCCTGCACCTCCTCGTGGGCGTGCAGCCGGGCCTTGCCGGTCTCGAGCTGGATCAGGTCGAGCACCTCGGCCTGGCGGCTCAGCACCAGGTCGTGGAAGCGGAGCAGGACGGCGGCGCGCCGGCGTACCGGCACCTGGGCCCACACGGCCTGGGCGGCGCGGGCGGCGTCGAAGGCCCGCGCCACGTCCTCGGGCGTCGACTCGGGCAGGTCGGCCAGCTTCTCGCCGGTGAGCGGCGTGTGGTTGGCGGTCCGCCCGGAGCCGGCCACGCCCTTGGTGAGCTGGGCGACCAGCTCCGGCGTGACCACGTCGGCGGCGGTGCGGGCGCCCGCGGGGGCGGGGGCCAGGGGGTTGGTGCCGGTCGTTTCCCGGGTCTGCGCGTCCGTCATGAGGCGCAGGGTATGCCGGGGGGAACACTTTGTGTACCCGTCGGTAACAGATTCACCCACCGCTCACACATCGCGCCAGTGATCGCTGGCAACAAACCCCCTGATCAGGGGGTTGACGCCGGCACCGGCCCGGTCAGAGCGTGTGCACGTCCCATGAGCCGATGACGGTGCGGGCGATCTCCCGGCCGTCGTCGGCGAAGTAGCCCCGGCCCGGGTACACGACCCAGAGCCGGTACATGTCGCCGGCCTGGCTGCGGTAGTACATGACCTGCGCCTCGCGCACCATGGCCGGATCGGTGGTCGTCGTGTAGACGATGGTGTTCGTGGCCGCCTCGTGCTCCTTGTACGTGGTCTCGCGCGGCTTGCCCTTCGGGGCGGGGGTGTCGGCGATGCCCCAGCTGTACTCGCCGTCCCGGAGCTCCTCCCAGTGGGCGAACGCCCGCTCCGAGGCGGAGCCCTGGATCTCGCCGTTCTTGTCCTCGGCCTTGAGGTCGCGGTCGACCTCGACCCGGACCAGCCCGCTCGGATCGGTGAAGGAGGCGACGGTGCCGTCCGCGTCGTCGGGCTGCTCGTCCTTCACGAAGTCGCCGGGCACCGCGACGGCGACGCCGACCCGGTCCCCCAGGTCGTGCCGCTTCCAGCCGTCCGGCAGCGGCCCTGCGAACGGGTCCGCGATCACCAGGTAGGCGGCCACCGCCGCCGCGACGACCGCCGCGCCCAGCCCGGTCAGCGTCTTGAGGCCGACGCGGACTCCCCGGCCCCCGGCGTCACCGGCGGGGAACGCGACGACCTGCGTGGGCCGGGGGGCCGGCGGGTGCGCGGCCGTCTCCAGCGCGGCGCGGACCTGGGCGGCGTTCGGACGGCGCGCCGGGTCTTTCTGCAGCAGACCCGTGATGATCTCGGCGAGCGGCCCCCGCGCGGAGGCGGGCGCGGCCGGGGTGGCGTTGAGGACGGACTGGAGGGTGGCGGGGGTGTTGCTGCGGCGGAACGGCGAGACGCCCTCGGTCGCCGCGTACAGCACCACGCCGAGCGACCACAGGTCGGAGGCGGGACCGGGTCGCTGGCCCAGCACCCGTTCCGGAGCGATGTACTCGGGCGAACCGACGAATCCGCCGGTGTCGGTGAGACTGGTCTCGCCCTCGATCTGGGCGATGCCGAAGTCGGTGAGGACGACCCGGTCGTACCGGCCGAGCAGCACGTTGTCCGGCTTGACGTCCCGGTGCAGGATGCCCGCGGCGTGCGCGGCCTCCAGCGCGCCGAGCACCTCCAGGCCCACCCGGGCCGCCTCGCGGGCGGAGAGGGTGCCCTCCTCCTGCAGCACGGCGCCCAGCGAGCGGCCCTGGACCAGTTCCATCACGATCCACGGCCGGCCGTCCACCACGGCGACGTCATGGACGTTCACCACCGCGGGATGGTCGAGCCGGGCGGCGGCGCGGGCCTCGCGGCGCATCCGCTCGGAGGCGTTGGCGCGTTCGCGTTCGGGAAGGTGCTCCGGGACGCGGGGCTCCTTGACGGCGACCTCGCGGTCCACCGTCTCGTCCTTGGCCCGCCACACCGTCCCCATGCCGCCGTGGCCGAGCTTGGCCAGCAGCCGGTAGCGGCCGGCAATCAGCCGTCCGGCGCCGGGTTCGTCGTTCTGCGGCTGCGGCGGCACCGCCCGGGCCGGTGCCGCGTACGGATTGCCGGGGTGCGGCACGGCCGCGGGCGGGTTGGGGTTCGGCGGTTGCAGACCAAAACTGGTTGGCTCGTCGGCCCCGTGGCGGGCTCCCCCGTTGTTGCTCATGGTTCATCCATATCGCGCCGGGGCCCCGCGTAGCCACTGCGGACGCCGAGCGGTCACAGACCCGTGACTCGCCCGGTTCGGTATCTCCCGTTTACGGCGTTATGCCGCCGGTCGGGGAGTCGGTCGGCCCGGGGCTCGCCGAGGGGCTCGGGGAGCCGGAGGGCGACTGGGCCGCCGGTGTCCGGGGCGCCGTGCTCGCCGGGGTGCCGCCGCCGTCGCCGCCCCGGTCCTGCAGGAGCAGCGCCGCCGCGGACACTCCCGCGCCCGCCATGGCGGCGACGGCCAGCGCCGCCACCAGGGCGCCCCGCGTGGGCTGCCGCCGCACCGGGCGCACCCCGGGAGAGCCCGGCGGCCGCCCGCCCGTCTCCTCCCGCCACGCCGGGGTCCTGCGGCGGGGCGGTTCCCGGTCGGGCGGGAGCAGGCCGGGGGGCGCCGACTCCGGCGTACGGCCCGTCTCGCGGAAGGCCCGCAGCATCCGTTCGGCGCGGTCCGCGTCGAGCCGGCGGTCGGGGTCGCGCTCCAGCAGGCCGCGCACCACGGGGAGGATCGGGCCGGCCTGGGCGGGGGGCCGTATCTCGTCCACGACGACCGCGTGCAGGACCCCGCCGAGCGAGTCCCGGCGGAACGGCGACTCGCCGCTGAGCGCCGTGCACAGCAGCGCGCCCAGCGACCACAGGTCGCCCTCCGGTCCCGTCCTGGCGCCGGACATCCGCTCGGGTGCGGTGTACTCGGGCGAGCCGACGAAGGAGCCGGTCTCGGTGAGCGTGGTGGCGCCCGACACCCGGGCGATGCCGAAGTCGGTGAGGACGACCCGGTCGGTGCCGTTCTCCAGCAGCACGTTGGCGGGCTTGAGGTCACGGTGCAGCACACCGGCCGTGTGGGCGGCGCGCAGCGCGCCGAGCAGGTCGATGCCGATGCGCGCGGCTTCCATGGCGTCGACCGGGCCCCGGTCGGTGATCCGGTCGGCGAGGGACGGACCGTCGATCAGCTCCAGCACGATGTACGGGCGTTCGTCGTCCTCGACCACGTCGTGGACGACGATGATGTGCGGATGGCTCAACTGGGCCAGGGCGCGCGCCTCGCGCAGCGTGCGGTCCCGTTGCCGCCGGGCGTCGGTCGCGGACAGCGTCTCGTCGAGCGGGAGTTCCTTGACGGCGACGCCCCGTCCGAGCAACTGGTCGGTGGCCCGCCAGACCACGCCCATGCCGCCACGCCCGAGCCTCGCCTCCAACCGGTAACGACCCGCTATGACACGGCTGTTGGGCCTCGCGGTCGCGCTCTCGGCCTCCCCGTCGGTCCCCATGGGCCCATCATGCCCCACCGGATGTGTCCCTTCCGGTACGGCGATTCGGCCAAGCGGCGCGGTCCGCACCGGCCGCGGGGGTCAGGGCTCGCGCCAGCCCTTCAGCAATGTCTCGAACTGCTCGCCGGTGGTCGCCCAGTCCTCGGCCGGCCCGGACATGTAGAGGGCGTACTCGGTCCCGCCCCGCGAGATGTACATCTGGTCCACCGCCCGGCGCGGCCCCGGGAACTCGGTGTCCTTGGCCAGCGCGGTCCAGCTGTACTCGAGCCGGGCGCTCTCCCGGTCCCGGTAGACGCCGCGCTCCAGGCCCTGCTGCTGGTAGTCGACCAGTCGCCGCCCTATCTGCTGGTCCAGATCGCTGAGGTGCGCGTAGGGGTCGTCGAAGTCGGGCGAGTCGTCGGCGGCGATGCGCAGGAAGTGGTTGCCGCCGTCGGGCGTGTAGTCGACCTGCCGGGTCTCCTCGTCGAAGACCACGCGCTCCCAGTCGTCGCCGGGCAGGACGACGCTGAATCCCCAGGGGTCGGTGCGCCGCACCCAGCCCTCCGGGAGGCTCCCCGGCGATTCGGACTTGCCCGTCTCCGTGGGGGCGGGCTCGGAGGTGACGGTCGGGGACGGTCCCGCCGTGGTGCCGCCGCCCCGTTCCTCCCCCTGCTGGAGCAGCACGGCGGTTCCCCCGCCGACGATCGCCGCCACCACGACGACCAGGGCGATCACCCGCCCGCGCACCCGCCGCCGGGGCGTGGCGGCGGGGCCGTACGGCTGCGGGACCACCGCGGTGGCGCCGCCCTGCGGGTACCGCGGCGCGGCCTCCGGCCTCGTCTCGTACGGCAGCGGCACATGGGCGTCGACGGCCCGGGTCGGTATGTACTCCTGCGCCGCCTGCGGCCGGCGTCCCTCGGCCGCCTCGGCGAGCATCTGCTCGGTCCTGGCGGCGTCGGGGCGGGTGGCCGGATCCTTGCGCAGCAGTGCGCCGATGACGGGCGCGAGCGGTCCGGCGTGCCGCGGTTCCCCGGCCTCCTCCTCGACGACCGCCTGCATGGTGGTCAGCGGTGAGGTGCGGCGGAACGGCGACGTGCCCTCCACCGCCGTGTACAGCGTCGCGCCGAGCGCCCACAGGTCGGAGGCGGGGCCGGGGTCATGGCCGCGGACCCGTTCCGGCGCGAGGTAGTCGACCGAGCCGACGACCTCGCCGGTGCGGGTGATGGCCGTGTCGCCGTCGATCTGCGCGATGCCGAAGTCGGTGAGCAGCACCCGGCCGTCCCGGCCGAGGAGGACGTTGCCCGGCTTGACGTCACGGTGCAGTACGCCGGCGGTGTGCGCGGCGCGCAGCGCGCGCAGCACCCACAGGCCGATGCGGGCGGCCTCGCGGGGGTCGACGCGTTCCTCGTCCTTCACCGCGTCGGCCAGCGAACGGCCCTCGACCAGCTCCATCACGATCCACGGCCGGCCGTCGTGCTCCAGTACGTCGTGCACCGTGACGACGGCGGAGTGGTTGATCCGCGCGGCCGCCCGCGCCTCCGCGCGGGTGCGGGCCAGCAGGGTGGCCTGTTCGCTGTCGGAGACGTAGAGCGCCGCGGTCAGTTCCTTGATGGCGACGGACCGGTGCAGCACCTCATCGTGGGCACGCCACACCCGGCCCATGCCGCCGCTCCCGATGGAGTCGCCGAGCCGGTAGCGGCCCGCGACGAGCGAGCCCTGCATCTGATTCACGTTGCCCCGCAATGGTCTTGACAGGGTCAGCGTAGGTACCGTGCCCCGTCCTGGGAACCGACGACGTGCCATGGAGACCGCACTGTGATGGTTGTCGCTGTATGAAGCGGGAGGCAACCAAATCGCCCCGGCCCGCGTGCGGTCCGTGGTCAGCCGGTGAACCGGTAGGTGGCCGCGGCCTGTTCGTAGAGCCGTGTCACCTCGTCCCGTTCGGACTCCGGTCCGCGCACCTGCACCACGTGGTAGCGGCCGTCGATGAGCGCCGCCAGATTGCGGACGTACAGCTCGCCGCTGCCGCCGGTCCAGGTGAACTGCCCCTCGGCCATGGTCCGTCCGCCGACCTCGATGGTCTTCAGACCGGTGGAGGTGGCCCAGCTGGAGTCGCGGTAGGGCTGGAGTTCGCGCTCGTCGTCCCGCTGGTAGGCCATGGGGTCGCTGCCGTAGCGCTGGGCGCTGTCGCGGCCCGGCACCACGATGAGCTCGAAGTCCCCGCCGGAGTAGACGACCTGGCCGCTGCCGTTCTTCGCGGTGCGCTGCCAGCCCTCGGCCACGGCGACCCGGAAGCCCTCCGGGTCCTTGGCCAGGGTGAAGCCTTCGGCGACGTCGGGGCCGGTGGTCTGCGTCTCGGTGGAGGCCGATTCCCCGGGGTCTTCCGTCGGCCGCGGTGAGCTCCTCTCCGCCTCCGGCTCACCCCCCGGGCTCGGCGCGGCGCTGACCTCACCGGCCGGCCCGGTGCGGTCGGCCGAGGTGTCCTCACCGGACTTCGGCAGGAACAGCATGGCGTACGCGATGGCCGCCGCCATGACGAGCAGCACCAGCAGGAGCAGCGTCCGGCCGAGCCGGCGCGGCGATCCGGAGTCCTGCTTGGCCCGCTTGTGCCGTCCGTGGTGCGCGGGGAGCCCGGCGCGGCGCCTGCGCACCAGTTCGCCGCGGCGCCGCAGTACGGGGAGCCGGCGGGCGTCGACGGGGGGCGCCGCTATGACGTGCACGCCCGCCTCGGGCTCGGGCGCGGACCGCACCAGCGAACGCAGCCAGCCGCGCAGCTCCTCGAAGTCGAGGCGCTCGGTGGGGTCCTGACGCAGCAGCGACTCCACGACCGGGCGCAGCGGGCCGCACTCCTCGGCGAAGGCGGGCGGCTCGGCGCACACCATCTGCACCAGCTCGGCGGTCGACTCCTCCGGGTAGGGCGCGTGCCCCTGCACGGCCCGGAACAGCAGGGAGCCCAGCGCCCAGAGGTCGGTGGCGGGGCCGATCGGGGCGGCCAGCTGCCAGTTCTCGTGCACGGGTCCGGCCTGCTCCGGCGCCCACCGCTCGGTCACGGGTCCGACGACGGCCATGCGCGCCTGCCGTGCCCGTTCGGCGGCCAGCGCGGTGGCCGGTCCCCGGCGCGCGGGGGTGTGCGCCACCAGGTCGTCCCAGCGCGCGGGCGGTGCGGCCGCGGCCGCCGGGCCGGAGGCCGCGGGGGCTTCGAGTGCCCGCGGCGTCTCCGTGGCCCCGGAGACGGTGTGTCCGGCGTCGGCGCCCTGGCGCGGGAGGGTCCCCTGCCGGCCGGTGGCGCCCACTCCGTAGGGGTCGGCTATCTGTCCGGGCGGGCCCGCCGGGGCCGCCTCGTCGCCCGGCCGGGAGACGTACGGCTGCTGCGCCGGGCCGGGGCCGTAACGGGGGGCGGCTGCCGGGCCGTCGTGCTCGGGCGCGGGGCGGGCGGCGGGCAGGGCGGCACGGCCGTCCTGCTGGGCCTCCTGCACCCGGGCGGCGGCACGGGCGCCCGCCCGGTAGGCGGCGATCGCTCCCGCGCGGGCCGCCCTTACGTCTCCCGCGCTGTCCAGGGCCCGGGGGGCCGCCGCCGGGGTGAGACCGCCGGCCGTCTGCGTGCCGCCGCCGGGCAGCCGGCCCGCCCGCGCCTCGATGGCGGCGCGGCGGTCGGCGTCGGGGTCCGGGCCCGCGGTGAACCCGGGCGGCCAGGCCGGTCCGGCCCCGGTGTCCGGCGTACCCGCCGGTCCCGGCGCCTCGAGCGCCCCCGCCGGCCGTCCCGGTTCGTCGTCCGGAGCGGGCACCGGGTCGTACCCGCACAGCGCCTCCTCCGCCGCGCCGACGGCGAGGCCCGTCAGCATCACCCGGCCGTCGTCACAGACGAGCACCGTGCGGGCGGTGATGTTGCGGTGCACCCAGCCGTGGGAGTGCAGCACCCGCAGGGCGGTCAGCACGTCGGAGGCGACCTCGGCGGCCCGGTAGGGGGACAGCGGCTCCTCGGCGAGCAGGGCGGCGAGCGGACGCGCGGGCACGAGTTCACTGACTATCCACAGCGAACCGCCCTCCGCGAACACGTCGAAGACCTGGTCCAGGCGCGGGTGGTCGGGGATGGCGGCGGCCGCCTGCGCGGCCTCGACCGCGCGCCGCACGACCGGGTCGGCGGGCCGCCGTGTGACGGCGCGCGCGGACGCGGGCCCCCGCCCGCCCCGCCGGGCGGCTCCGTCACGGGCGGTGAAGCCGTCGGGCAGCCCCTCCGCGTCGAGCACCTCGGCCTCGACGACCTCCGGCAACGGGACCTGGCGGACCAGGACTTCCTGCCCGCTGTAGGTGTCGAAGGCGCTGGTCTCGGTCAGTTCGTACTCGTCGGAGGGGGGCAGTGGCAGGCGGTAGCGGTCGGCGAGCACCCGTCCCGCATAGTCGTCCACGTTGCCTCCCCCGGCATTACGGTCGGTCGGATCCGGTCGCCCGGCGGGCCGTTCCGGGTGCGTACGGTCCGCAAGCACTCACGATACGTGCCGGAGGCAACCCGCAGAGAGGGGATGCCACATCTGACTCCCCAATCCGCGGGCCGCTCATGCTCAGGACTTCGGCTTGAACGTCTTCGTCAGCGTCCGCCAGGTGTCCTCGCGCAGGTCGCTGTCCCACTCGCCGGCCTTGGCCGTGTACATCAGCCCGTAGCCGAGCCGGTCGCCGACGACGGTCCCGCGGTCGACGGACCGGTAGGTGGTCCCGCCCTCCACGTAGGTGAACTCCCAGTCGGCCGTGTTCCAGCCCCGGTACTCCACCGCTTCGATCCGTATCCGCTTGTACTGCGAACGCACCATGTAGCGTTCCTGGTTCTGCCAGTCGGCGACCGGGTCGTCCTTCGGCGTGGTGGTCCAGCCGATGAGCAGCTTCTGCCCGTCCGGCCCGGTGAACCGGTCCCCGGCCGACCCCGACGACTGGAACTTCCACCCGTCGGGCAGTCCGATCGAATACCCCTGCTTGCCCTTGTGCGTCGTCTTGGCCGAGGTGCCGCCGTCGTCCTCGTCCTCGTCGCCGGCCGAGTCGTCCTTGTCACCGGCCCCGGCGCCCGCGCCGTCCGACGCAGGCCCCGACCCCGTCGCGGTGCCGGCCGGATCGGTCGCCGTGCCGTCGGTGCGGGTGCCGTCGCTGTCGTCGCTCCTGGTGTCGGCGCTCGGGGTCGAACCGGCCGTCGTACGGTCGCCGCCGCCCTTCGCTCCCGCGCCGCCCCCGTCGTCACCGAGCGTGAGGGCCAGCACCGTGCCCAGCACGGCGAGCGCCACGACCACCGCGATGATGATCAGCGTCCGCCGCGGCACCACATCGGTGAGCGGGGCTCGCGGGACGGGCCTGGCCGGCAGGTCGGGCGGCGTCATCACCGGCCACCCCGAACTGCGCCCGCCGGCTGCGGCGTTCCGCTGCCCGGGGCCCGGCGCACCCGGACCGGACGCCGTCGTCGGCTCCGTGGCGGGGGCTGCCGGGGACGCCGTACCGGAAGCCGAAGTGCCGGTGCCGCTGCCGCTGCCGGACTTGGCGCGGGCCGCGGCGGCACCGGCCGAACCGGCGGCCACCGCCGCCTTCCGCACGGAACGCAGCGCGCCGCGGAGCTTCTCCCCGGGCTGCTCGGGCAGCGGCACGACCTTCGTCGCGTCCGCCGGTTCCGGGTCGGCGTCCTGGGACGCGGGGGCGTTGACGATTGCGTTCAGCAGGGCGCGGGCGCCTCTGTCATCGAGCCGCTGGGCCGGGTCCTTGGTGAGCAGGCCGTAGATGACGTCCTTGAGCGGTCCCGCGTTCTTCGGCTCCTCGAGCGGTTCGGTCATCACCGCCGTGAGCGTCGCGATGGCGGAGCCCTTGTCGTACGGCGGGGTGCCCTCCACCGCCGCGTACAGCAGCCCGCCGAGGGACCACAGGTCGGCCGCGGGACCGGGCTTGTGCCCGCGGGCCCGTTCCGGGGAAATGTAGGAGGGGGCGCCTACCAGCATGCCGGTCGAGGTGATGGACGGGTCGCCCTCCACCTGGGCGATGCCGAAGTCGGTGAGCACGACCCGGCCGTCCTCGGCGATCAGCACGTTCGACGGCTTCACGTCGCGGTGCAGGATGCCCTCGCGGTGCGCGGAGCGCAGGACGTCCAGGATGGCGAGGCCGACCTCCGCGGCGCGGCGCGGCTCCAGCAGGCCGTCCTCCCGGATGGCCTCGGCGAGCGACTTGCCCTCGACGAGTTCCATCACGATCCAGGGCCGGTCGTCCTCCTCGACCACGTCGAAGACGGTCACGGCGCTGTTGTTGCGGATCCGTGCGATGGCCTTGGCCTCGCGCAGGGTCCGGGTGATCAGCCGCCGCTTCTCCTCCTCGTCGATGTTCGTCGGGAAGCGGAGCTCCTTGACGGCGACGGTCCGCCCCAGGGTCTCGTCCTGGGCCCGCCACACCGTGCCCATGCCGCCGCGGCCGAGCACATCTCCCAGCCGGTACCGCCCGGCGAGGAGACGTGCGCTCTTGTCCTGACGGGATGTCCCCGCCCGCTCCGCCTCCGACATGCGTCCCCTCATGCAACCCGCCCTGACAGAGCCTTCATTGTCCCTCACCCGACAAGTGGTCCACGCCCAGGGTGCCACTGGCGGCCCGCCGGGCCCCGCGCGAGCGGAACCCGGGTGCCGCTCGCGCGCCCCCGCCCTGCATGATGGGCCCCCGACAAAGGAGGAACCGGCATGCCGCCGCTGCGGACGCTACTGGCCGTTCCCGTGTCGCTGGCCCTGCTCGCGCTGGCCCCCACCGCCTCCTCGGCTCCGGCGGCCCTCTCGCCGGAAGCCCTCCTTCCGCTGCTGGTCACGCAGGGCGGCGCCCCCGCCGCGGCGCTGCTGACCCTGGAGGAGGCCGGGCCCCGCTACGCGCACGCCGGGCCGGGCATCGGGCGGGCCGACCACTTCCGCGCCGGCAGCGTCACGAAGACCTTCCTCGCCACGGTCGTGCTCCAACTGGCCGACGAGGGCCGCCTGTCGCTGTCCGACACCGTCGAGGAGCATCTGCCCGGCCTGGTGCGGGGAGCGGGCAACGACGGCCGCGCGCTGACCCTGCGTTCCCTGCTCACCCACACCAGCGGCCTGTACGACTTCACCGCCGACACGCGGGGCACCGTCCCGCTCACGGCCCTTCAGGCCGTCCGCATCGCACTCACCCACCCCCCGGCCGCACGCGGCCGCTTCTCCTACTCGAATACCAACTACGTCCTGCTCGGCCTGGTCGTCGAGCAGGTCACCGGCCGCTCGTACGCCGCAGAGACCGAGCACCGCATACTCGCCCCACTGCGTCTGACGGGCACCTCCTTCCCCGGTTCCCGCGCCTCTCTGCCCTCGCCGCACGGCCGCGCCTACGCGGCCGACGGCACCGACGTCACCCGGCTCGACCCGCGGGTGGCCGGCGCCGCGGGCGAACTGGTGACCACGCTCGCCGATCTGGACCGCTTCTACGCGGCCCTGCTCGGCGGCGAACTGCTGCCCCCGCGCCGGCTGCGCGAGATGCTCGACACCCGTGCCGCACAGGGCTCGTACGGCATGGGCCTGTTTCCCGTGACGCTCCCGTGCGGGACCACGGTGTGGGGGCACGACGGGCGCATAGCCGGCAGCTATGTGCGCACCGCGGCCACCGTCGACGGCCGGCGTGTCCTCACCTTCCGGGTGAACACGGACGCGATCGCGGATCCCGGCCTCGAACCCGCGTTGCTCGCGGCCGAGTTCTGCTCCCGCACTTCCTGGAACGAGCGGGTGCCGAACGAAGATCCCGGTTCCAGCCACCCGTTCGAGTGATGCAGGGCCGTTCGCGAAGGCCCCGGGGGCGGCCGGAGCGACTGGAGCGGCTACAGCGGCGCGATGTCCGGCGCTCCCAGCCGCGCCGCGTCCGCCGTCAGGTCGTCGGGCTGCCGCTGCGACTCCCGCTCGGCCTCCACCCGCTTCTCGTAGTGCTGCACCTCGCGCTCGATCTGGTCCTTGTCCCAGTGCAGCACCGGCGCCATCAGCTCGGCGGCCTCCCGCGCGCTGCGCGTTCCCCGGTCGAAGGTCTCGATGGATATGCGGGTGCGCCGGGTCAGCGCATCGTCCAGATGCCGGGCCCCCTCGTGCGAGGCGGCGTAGGTGATCTCGGCGCGCAGATAGTCGTCGGCCGCGCGCAACGGCTCACCCAGCGAGGGGTCCGAGGCGATGAGGTCCAGCACCTCCGCCGCCATCGCGCCGTACCGCTGCAGCAGGTGCTCCACCCGTGCCGTGTGCAGTCCGGTGCGCGCGGCGGTGCGCGCACGCGCGTTCCACAGCGCGTGGTAGCCCTCGGCGCCCACCAGCGCCGTGTCCTCGGTGACGCAGTCGGCGACGCGCATGTCGAGCCCGTGCACCGCCGCGTCCACCGCATCCTTGGCCATGACCCGGTACGTCGTGTACTTGCCGCCGGCCACCACGACGAGCCCGGGCACGGGATGTGCCACGGTGTGCTCGCGGGAGAGCTTGCTGGTGGCGTCCGACTCCCCGGCGAGCAGCGGGCGCAGACCGGCGTACACGCCCTCCACGTCGTCCCGCGTCAGCGGCACCGCGAGCACCGAGTTCACGTGTTCCAGCAGGTAGTCGATGTCGGCGCTGGACGCGGCCGGATGCGCCTTGTCGAGGTCCCAGCCGGTGTCCGTGGTGCCGACGATCCAGTGCCGGCCCCAGGGGATGACGAACAGCACCGACTTCTCGGTGCGCAGGATGAGCCCCGTCGTGGAGTGGATGCGGTCCTTGGGGACGACCAGGTGGATGCCCTTCGAGGCACGGACGTGGAACTGCCCCCGCTCGCCGACCATCGCCTGGGTGTCGTCGGTCCACACACCGGTGGCGTTGACGACCTGCTTGGCGCGGATCTCGTACTCGCCGCCGCCCTCGACGTCCTGCACCCGGGCGCCCACGACACGCTCGCCCTCGCGCAGGAAGCCGGTGACCCGCGCCCCGTTGGCGGCCTTCGCGCCGTACGCCACCGCCGTGCGGACGAGGGTCATCACGAAGCGGGCGTCGTCCATCTGCGCGTCGTAGTACTGCAACGCCCCGACCAGCGCGTCCTTCTTCAAGCAGGGTGCCACGCGCAGCGCGTGACGGCGGCTCAGATGGCGGTGCAGGGGCAGGCCCCGCCCGTGTCCGCGGGCCATCGACATGGTGTCGTAGAGCGCGACGCCCGCTCCCGCGTACAGCCGCTCCCAGCCCTTGTGCTGCAGCGGGTACAGGAACGGCACCGGCCGCACGAGATGCGGAGCGATCCTTTCCAGCAGCAGGCCGCGCTCCTTCAGCGCCTCCCTGACGAGCGCGAAGTCGAGCATCTCCAGATAGCGCAGACCACCGTGGATCAGCTTGCTGGACCTGCTGGAGGTGCCCGACGCCCAGTCACGCGCCTCGACCAGACCCGTGGACAGGCCTCGCGTCACGGCGTCGAGCGCCGTACCCGCACCGACCACGCCGCCGCCCACGACCAGCACGTCCAGCTCGTGCTCGGCCATGGACGCGAGTGATTCGGCGCGCTGCGCCGGCCCCAGTGTCGCTGTCCTCACCGCTGCCTCCCGCTCATCGGTCGCATCGGCCGCACCCGTCGGGCGAAGCCCGGTCCCCCACCCTCATGCCCAAATTCTGACCGTCCTGCCCGACTCCAGCCACCACGGACCCCCAGCCTGTGGACAACCCCTGCGGAACGACTCACCGAAACTCGGCCGATCAATCCCACATATCGGTCATATTTACTCCTAGTCTGACATTGCGCTCGCCTGTCCAGTCCACACGGCTTGCGCATCTGTCGCACTCCGGATATCGGGAAGGACGGCCCACGCCATGCCCGCAGATCTCGCCGTCATCGGACTCGGCCCGTACGGCCTGCCCCTGGCCCAGGCCGCCGTCGCCGCCGGCATCCCCACCATCGGGTACCGGACCGGCCCGGAGGCGGGCTCCCTCAGCGCCGCCGAACAGCGCCGCATGCTCGCGCAGGGCTTCCGTACGACCGCCAACGCCGCCGAGCTCGGCCGGGTACGCACCGCCGTCATCTGCGCACCGACGCCGCGCGGCGCGGACGGCGGGCTGGACCTGTCCCAGCTGGAGACGGCCGCCCGCACCCTCGCCGCGCGGCTGCGCCCGCACACCACGGTGATCCTCGAGTCCCCCGTGCCCCCGGGGACCACGGAGGGGCCCCTGCTGCGCCTGCTGGAGTCGGGCTCGGGTCTGCGCGCGGGGCGGGATTTCCACCTCGCGCACTCCCCCAGCCGGGTCGACCCCGGCAACCGGGACTTCTCCCCGGCCAACACCCCGAAGGTCATCGGCGGCCTCACCCCCGCCTGCACCGAGTCGGCCGCCGCCTTCTACGGGCGGATCACCGACAAGGTGGTCCGCGCGCGGGGCCTGCGGGAGGCGGAGACCGTACAGCTCCTGGAGACCAACTTCCGGCACGTCAACATCGCCCTGGTCAACGAGATGGCCGCCCTCTGCCACGACCTGGGCATCGACCTGTGGGACGTCCTCAGATGCGCGGAGACCAAACCCTTCGGCTTCCAGGCGTTCCGGCCCGGTCCCGGCGTCGGCGGCCACACCGTCCCCCAGGACCTGACCGCCCACGCGGGCCGCACCCTGCGCATGGCGGAACTGGCCCAGGAGGTCAACAGCCGCATGCCCCGCTACGTCGTGCAGCGCGCCGCCGCCCTCCTCAACGAGCACGGCAAGTCCGCGCGCGGCGCGCGGGTGCTGCTTCTCGGCGTGACGTACAAGCCCGACCTCGCCGACCAGCAGGGCGCCCCGGCCCAGGAGATCGCGGTCCGGCTGATGGAGCTGGGCGCCTCCGTCAGCTACCACGACCCGCACGTACCGTCCTGGAACGTCCTCGACCGGCCCGTCCCCCGCGCGGACTCCCTCTACGAGGCCGCCGCCGAGGCCGACCTGACGGTCCTCCTCCAGCAGCACCGCACCTACGACCTCCAGGGCCTGTCGGTAAAGGCCCAGCTACTCCTGGACACCCGAGGAGCAACCCCCACGGGCGCGGCGCACCGGTTGTAGCGGGGGCGCGCAAGGGCTGCCCGTGCCACCGGGGTTGCTGGTGGGCGGACCACCGCGCGGGTACGGTAGAAAACAGGCGGAGCCCACCGCAGCGGGTACTGCGGCAGGCTCCTGAGCAGTGAACGGAGTGTCCACCCCTAATTCTCGTAGGGGTGGCCGCTCACTTCCCGTGAATCCACAAGATGCACCTCCTGCGGAACTTCACCATCCGCAGACGGATCCGGTCCCAGGCGGTGGGCTTGCGGTGACGGCCCATGGCGCGCCCCCTTCCACGATGCCGCCAGTAGCCCGTAGGCGGTCCGTCTGGAATTCGGGCCGGGCCCCGAGGGCGGGGTCCGGAACGATCTCCTTGGAAGGGGGCGCCCCAGAGAACTGGGTCGCCGGGCACAGACGCTACCGACTCGGCACCGCCCGTCCCCCGCGTTTTGCCCCCAATGACAACTACGCGCCCCCGGAGCACCGCGTGCGCCCCCGGGGCGTGCGAAAGGGCCGGTCACCCCGGGATGGGGTGACCGGCCCTTTCGGTGGTGGCCGGGAGCCGGGTGGGGTTCAGCGGCGGTGCTGTGAGTCCCCGACCGTCACCTCGACGCGCTGGAACTCCTTCAGCTCGCTGTAGCCGGTCGTGGCCATCGCGCGGCGCAGGGCGCCGAAGAGGTTCATCGAGCCGTCGGGGGTGTGGGACGGGCCGGTGAGGATCTCCTCCAGCGTGCCCACCGTGCCGAGGTCGACCTTCTTGCCGCGCGGCAGCTCCTCGTTCACGGCCTCCATGCCCCAGTGGTGGCCGCGCCCGGGCCCGTCCGTCGCGCGGGCCAGCGGGGAGCCCATCATCACGGAGTCCGCGCCGCAGGCGATCGCCTTGGGCAGGTCGCCGGACCAGCCGACGCCGCCGTCCGCGATCACGTGCACGTACCGGCCGCCGGACTCGTCCATGTAGTCGCGGCGGGCGGCCGCCACGTCGGCGACCGCGGTGGCCATGGGGACCTGGATGCCGAGCACGTTGCGCGTGGTGTGCGCGGCGCCGCCGCCGAAGCCGACCAGGACACCCGCCGCGCCGGTGCGCATGAGGTGCAGGGCGGCGGTGTAGGTGGCGCAGCCGCCGACGATCACCGGGACGTCGAGCTCGTAGATGAACTGCTTCAGGTTCAGCGGCTCGTGCGAACCGGAGACGTGCTCCGCCGAGACCGTCGTGCCGCGGATGACGAAGATGTCCACACCCGCGTCGACGACGGCCTTGGAGAACTGGGCGGTGCGCTGCGGGGAGAGCGCCGCGGCGGTGACCACGCCCGAGTCGCGCACCTCCTTGATGCGCTGCCCGATCAGCTCCTCCTTGATGGGAGCCGCGTAGATCTCCTGCAGGCGCCGGGTGGCCGCCTCGGCGGGCAGGCCGACGATCTCGTCCAGCAGCGGCTGCGGGTCCTCGTAGCGCGTCCACAGGCCCTCGAGGTTCAGCACGCCGAGGCCGCCGAGCTCGCCGATGCGGATCGCCGAGGCCGGCGAGACGACCGAGTCCATGGGGGCGGCCAGGAACGGCAGCTCGAAGCGGTAGGCGTCGATCTGCCAGGCGATCGAGACCTCCTTCGGGTCCCGCGTACGGCGGCTGGGGACGACGGCGATGTCGTCGAAGGCGTACGCCCGGCGGCCGCGCTTGCCGCGCCCGATCTCGATCTCAGTCACGTCTGTGGCCTTTCCCTGATGCGTTGCAGCGCCTTCCAGTATCCCCGACGGACACGCCGAGGGCGGTCCCGGAGGTGCCCGGAACCGCCCAGGAAGGCCTTCTGCCTACTTGCTGCGGCTGTAGTTCGGTGCCTCGACCGTCATCTGGATGTCGTGCGGGTGGCTCTCCTTGAGGCCGGCGGAGGTGATCCGCACGAACCGCCCGTTGTCCTGCAGCTCGGGCACGGTGCGCCCGCCGACGTAGAACATCGACTGGCGCAGGCCGCCGACCAGCTGGTGGACGACCGAGGAGAGCGGGCCGCGGTAGGGCACCTGGCCCTCGATGCCCTCGGGGACGAGCTGCTCGTCGGAGGCGACGCCCTCCTGGAAGTAGCGGTCCTTGGAGAACGACTTGCGGTCGCCGCGCGTCTGCATGGCGCCCAGCGAGCCCATGCCGCGGTACGACTTGAACTGCTTGCCGTTGATGAACAGCAGCTCGCCCGGGGACTCCTCGCAGCCGGCGAGCAGCGAGCCCAGCATCACGGTGTCGGCGCCCGCGACGAGGGCCTTGGCGATGTCGCCGGAGTACTGCAGACCGCCGTCGCCGATGACCGGGACTCCGGCCTCCTTGGCGGCGAGCGCGGCCTCGTAGATCGCGGTGACCTGCGGGACGCCGACGCCGGCGACGACGCGCGTGGTGCAGATGGAGCCGGGGCCGACGCCGACCTTGATGCCGTCGCAGCCCGCGTCGACGAGCGCCTTCGCGCCGTCACGGGTGGCGATGTTGCCGCCGATGACGTCGACGCCCGAGGAGTTCGACTTGATCTTGGCGACCATGTCGCCGACCAGCCGGGAGTGGCCGTGCGCGGTGTCGACGACGATGAAGTCGGCGCCCGCCTCGATCAGCGCCTGGGCCCGCTCGAACGCGTCACCGGCGACGCCGACCGCGGCGCCGACCAGCAGCCGGCCCTCGGCGTCCTTCGCCGCGTTCGGGTACTTCTCGGCCTTCACGAAGTCCTTGACCGTGATCAGGCCCTTGAGAACGCCGGCGTCGTCGACCAGCGGAAGCTTCTCGATCTTGTGGCGGCGCAGCAGCTCCATGGCCTCGGGCCCGGAGATGCCGACCTTGCCGGTGACCAGCGGCATCGGCGTCATGACCTCGCGGACCTGCCGGGTGCGGTCGGTCTCGAAGGCCATGTCACGGTTGGTGACGATGCCGAGCAGCCTCTTGTTGCCGTCGGTGACCGGGACGCCGCTGATGCGGAACTTGGCGCACAGCGCGTCGGCCTCGGCGAGCGTGGCGTCCGGGTGGATGGTGATCGGGTCGGTGACCATGCCGGACTCGGAGCGCTTCACCAGGTCGACCTGGTTGGCCTGGCCCTCGATGGACAGGTTGCGGTGCAGGACGCCGACGCCGCCCTGGCGGGCCATCGCGATCGCCATGCGGGACTCGGTCACCTTGTCCATGGCGGCGGACAGCAGCGGAATGTTGACCCGCACGTTCCGGGAGACGTACGAGGCGGTGTCGATCTGGTCGGGCGCCATGTCCGACGCGCCCGGCAGCAGCAGCACGTCGTCGTAGGTCAGCCCGAGTGTCGCGAATTTTCCGGGCACTCCGTCGACGTTGGCAGTCATGACACCTTCCCCAAATGGCCTTGATCGGTGCGGATGTCCATGCTAACGGGAAGCGAGGGTGTCTCATTCCACGGTTTCGCACGGCTCCCGGCCTCGTACGTTCGTACGGGACTGTTCATACGGGACCGGCTGATCTTCTGTTCATACGCCGAAGGGGCGGCGCGACGGCGGCTCCTACTGCTCCGCCAGGGCGCGCAGCCGGCTCAGCGCGCGGTGCTGGGCCACCCGGACGGCGCCTGGTGACATTCCCAACATCTGTCCAGTCTCCTCCGCCGTGAGGCCCACGGCGATCCGCAGCAGCAGCAGCTCGCGCTGGTTCTCCGGCAGGTTGGCCAGCAGTTTCTTGGCCCATGCGGCGTCGCTGCTGAGCAGGGCGCGCTCTTCCGGGCCGAGCGAGTCGTCGGGACGCTCCGGCATCTCGTCGGAGGGCACGGCCGTGGAGCCGGGGTGCCGCATCGCGGCCCGCTGCAGGTCGGCGACCTTGTGCGAGGCGATGGCGAAGATGAACGCCTCGAACGGGCGGCCGGTGTCCTTGTAGCGGGGCAGCGCGAGGAGCACCGCCACGCAGACCTCCTGGGCGAGGTCCTCCACGAAGTGCCGGGCGTCGCCCGGGAGGCGGGACAGACGGGTGCGGCAGTAGCGCAGGGCCAGGGGATGGACATGGGCGAGCAGATCGTGCGTGGCCTGCTCGTCCCCGTCGACCGCGCGATGGACGAGCGCACCGATCGCCCCTTGGGCAGTGCCCGCCTCGTCGTCGCGCATCGGTCCATGGTGCCTTGCGGACGTCGGGTCCGCGGCACCGTGTCCCTTGTTGTGCACCGAAGCGTTATGAGCAGGTGCGCCGGAACTCATACCCTGCGCCCTCCCCTTCCGCTCGACCGACTCGTCCCCGAGGAACTCCACACCTCAAGGATGCGGCATCCGCGGCGAAACGAGCAGTGGGCACCCTCCGGCCACGACGGACGCCCAGGTGGGCCGGGCTTCCGGTGCCGCCCCCGAGGGTGCTCGTCCGGTACCGGTCCCGCGCGGGAGCGCCGGACGCGGCGCCCCGGGGGACGCCCGCGTCACCGAACCCGCCCGGCGGCATCACGCGAGCGGCGGCTCGCGCGCGTGCGGAGCCACCACGGGAAGCGCCACCCGCGGACGGCACCGGCGCCCGCGCCGACGCACCCGGAAGGCACCCGGGTGCCGGCGTCACCGCCGGCCGGAAGCGTCCACGTGTCCGCACCGCCCCACAGGTGAGGCGTCCGCGCGCCCCGGCACGGGGCACGGCATCCGCGCACAGCCGGCGGCACACGGGCCCGGCGCCGGGCGGGGGCGTGGGGGTGCCCCCGTTCACCGGTCCGCGCTCGATGCCGTACGCCGCTGTCGGCCCGGCCCGAAGGACGGGCCCTAGCGCACGAGCCCCCACCGGAAGCCGAGCGCCACCGCGTGGGCCCGGTCCGAGGCGCCGAGCTTCTTGAAGAGCCGGCGGGCGTGGGTCTTGACGGTGTCCTCGGAGAGGAACAGCTCACGGCCGATCTCCGCGTTGGAGCGGCCGTGGCTCATGCCTTCGAGGACCTGGATCTCCCGCGCGGTGAGCGTGGGCGCCGCGCCCATCTCGGCGGAGCGCAGCCGGCGCGGGGCGAGCCGCCAGGTCGGGTCGGCGAGCGCCTGGGTGACCGTGGCCCGCAGCTCCGCTCGGGAGGCGTCCTTGTGCAGATAGCCGCGCGCGCCGGCGGCCACCGCGAGCGCCACACCGTCGAGGTCCTCGGCGACGGTGAGCATGATGATGCGCGCTCCGGGGTCGGCCGACAGCAGCCGGCGGACCGTCTCGACGCCGCCCAGGCCGGGCATGCGTACGTCCATCAGAATCAGGTCGGAGCGGTCGGCCCCCCAGCGGCGGAGGACTTCCTCCCCGTTGGCGGCCGTCGTCACGCGCTCGACGCCGGGCACGGTCGCGACCGCGCGGCGGAGCGCCTCTCGGGCAAGCGGGGAGTCGTCGCAGACGAGGACGGAAGTCATGGCCGCCCTCCGCAGCTGATGCGCGTCACCTTGAGCCTCCAGGCTGGTACGAAATCGTCACCTGTGCGGTCGACCGCCTCGGACGCCCGCCCGAGCGCTTGTTCCTTCAACCGCCTCGCACTCTCAACGACGGTCACTCGAAAGAGTTACGGGGCCGTCTGCCATCTTCGGCACTCTACGTGAGGAAGCGAACACGATGGAGATATGCGCCCCGGACCCCCGAACTTTCACCACAACCCGTGCCCCATTCAGCCCCTTTTCTTCCCCTTTGCTGGTGTCCGGGGCTAGATTCGCAATGAGTCATATTTTCATCTCCTTGGATCGTAGTTGTACGGTCTGGACACCGGATCCGCCCAGAACGGCTACAAGGGGTCACGCAATGGCAGATTTCTCCCGCCTTCCCGGACCGAACGCGGACCTGTGGGACTGGCAGCTCCTCGCCGCCTGCCGCGGGGTGGACAGCTCGCTCTTCTTCCACCCGGAGGGCGAGCGTGGTGCGGCGCGAAGCGCTCGCGAGAACTCGGCCAAAGAGGTCTGCATGAGGTGCCCGGTACGGGCCGAGTGCGCGGCCCACGCGCTGGCGGTACGCGAGCCGTACGGCGTGTGGGGCGGACTGACCGAGGACGAGCGCGAAGAGCTCATGGGGCGGGCGCGCAACCGGCTGGTGTCGGCGTCGGCCTCCGGAGGGCACACCGCTTCGAACAACTGAAGGAACGTTTCTCCAGAACGCGGGGCACGTACGCGTGCCGCCGCTACTGCCGTATCTGCCGTTTCTGCCGTTTCCCGCCCCGGAGGGCCGGTCAGCCGCCCTCACGCACGGTGACCACACGCGCGAGAGCCACGGTCACCGGGCGGCCGCCCCCGCCAGCTTGTCCAGCGTCGCGCCGACCGCCGGCACCTGGGCGAGGTCCGGAAGCGTGAGGGCGACGATCTCCCGCCGCACGGCCGGCTCCAGCGCCACGGTGCGCACCCCGCGGGGCCGTACCGCCTCGAGTGCCAGCTGGGGCAGGACCGCGACCCCGAGTCCGGCGCCGACCAGTCCGGCGACCGCCGGATAGTCGTCGGTCGCGAAGTCGATGCGCGGGGTGAAGCCGGCCGTCTCGCACACCTCGACCAGCTGGCCCCGGCAGCGCGGGCAGCCGGCGATCCACGGCTCGTCGGCGAGTTCGTCTATGGCGACGGACTCCGCGCGGGCGAGCCGGTGCCGCTCGGGCACGAGCCCCACCAGCCGGTCCGACAGCAGCGGCCGCACCACCAGGTCGTCCCACTCCTCGGCGCCCGCCGCCCCCTCGTACCGGAAGGCCAGCGCCACGTCGCAGTCGCCCTCGCGTAGCATCTCCACCGAGCGCGGCGGTTCGGCCTCCTCCAGGGACACCCGGGTGCCGGGGTGGGCGTCGCGCAGCGCGGCGAGGGCCGCCGGGACCAGCGTGGAGCTGCCGCTGGGGAAGGAGACGAGCCGGACCCGCCCCGCGCGCAGCCCGGCGATGGCGGCGACCTCCTCCTCCGCGGCGGTCAGCCCGGCGATGATCCCGGCCGCGTGGCGTACCAGCGCCGACCCGGCCTGCGTCAGGCGCATCTCCCTGCCGGTGCGTATCAGCAGGGGCGTGCCCACGGACGCCTCCAGGGCCTTCATCTGCTGGCTGACGGCGGGCTGGGTGCAGCCCAGTTCGCGGGCGGCGGCGGAGAAGGAGCCGGTGGTGGACACGGCGCGGAGCACGCGGAGATGACGGGCTTCGATCACCCCACAAGGATAAGCGGTCCTTTGACACGGCGCCGAATAACGCGTCGACGCTTTGGCCCCGGATCGCTTACCGTGCGACCCATGAAGCTTCTGTCAGTGAACCTGGGTCGCCCCGAGGCCGTGCCGTACACGGACCAGCGCGACGGCGTGACCGGTATCGACAAGCGGCCCGTGGACGGACCGGTCAGGGTGGCGGCGCCGGGGGCCAAGGGGGCCGGCGGAAGCGGACTGGCCGGGGACGCGGTGTGCGAGACACGCCATCACGGCGGGGACGACCAGGCGGTGTACGCCGTGGCCCGCGAAGACCTCGACGAGTGGGAGCGCACCCTGGGGCGCCCGCTGGCGAACGGCTCGTTCGGCGAGAACCTCACCACCGAGGGGATCGACGTGTCCGGTGCGCTGATCGGTGAGCGCTGGGCGGTCGGGCCCGAGGTGGTCCTGGAGATCACTTCGGGGCGCATCCCCTGTCGTACCTTCCAGGGCCATCTGGGTGAGAAGGGCTGGGTGAAGCGGTTCACTCAGCGGGCGGCGCCGGGTGCGTATCTGCGGGTGATCCGGCCCGGTGGGATACGCGCGGGCGACGCGGTACGGATCGTGCACCGGCCGGACCACGAGGTGACGGTCGCGCTGCAGTTCCGCGCGGTGACGACCGAACGGGCGCTGCTGCCCCGGCTGCTCGCCGCCGAAGGGGCGCTGCACCCGGAGGCGCTGGCGACGGCCCGGACGTACGTGGAGAAGTACGGGGCGGGGTCGCCGGCCTGACGGCGCACCACGGGACCGGCACCGAGCGGACGGCCCTCCTCCGGGTAACTACTCTTGCGCCATGACAACGGCTCTGATTACGGGATCGACGGCGGGGATCGGTGCCGCGTTCGCGCGGCGGCTGGCGGCCGACGGACATGATCTGGTGCTGGTCGCCCGCGACACGGGCCGGCTCCGCGAGCAGGCGACCGAGCTGCACGACCGCCACGGCATCGAGGCGGAGGTGCTGACCGCCGACCTGGCGCAGGACAAGGGCATCGAGGCGGTGGCCGACCGGCTCGGCGACCGCAAGAACCCCGTCGACCTGCTGATCAACAACGCCGGCTTCGGCAACAAGGGCCGTTACCTCGACGTCTCCATGGCCGACGAGCTGCGCATGCTCAAGGTGCACTGCGAGGCGGTGCTCCGGCTGACCTCCGCGGCGGCGGAGGCGATGCGTGAGCGCGGCCGCGGCGGTGTCGTGAACGTCGCCTCGACCGCCGCGTTCGTGCCGCGCGGGACCTACGGGGCGTCCAAGGCGTGGGTCGTGCAGTTCACCCAGGGCGCGGCGCTGGACCTGGCGGGCGCCGGCGTACGGCTGATGGCGCTGTGCCCGGGCTTCGTGCGCACCGAGTTCCACGAGCGGGCGGGGATGGGCACGGACAACATCCCCAACTGGATGTGGCTGGACGCGGACAAGGTCGTCGCGGCGGCGCTCGCGGACCTGGCCCGCGGCAAGACGGTGTCGATCCCGGACCCGCGCTACAAGGCCCTGATGGGCGCGGCGAAACTGGTCCCGCGCGGGCTGCTGGGCGGCTTCTCGTCACGGACGGGACGGAAGTACGGACCGCGCTGACGGCGTCCCCGCGGGTACCGCGGTCACGCCGGGACGGGGGCCGCGCCCCGCGAGAGGATGGGTGGTGTCAGAACCCGGACCCAGGGGGGACCGGAGGCGAGCGCCATGACCTTCATGCAGCTCATCGACTGCAGGACGAACCGGTTGGAGGAGATCGACCGGCTGCTGGACCAGTGGGTCGAGCAGACCAGGGGGAAGCGGACGGCGACGCACGCGGTGGTCGGCAAGGACCGCTCGGACACGTCCCACGTCGTCGAGATCGTGGAGTTCCCGTCGTACGAGGAGGCGATGCGGAACTCGAAGCTGCCGGAGACCGACCGGATCTTCCGGGAGATGGTCGCCCTGTGCGACGGCATGCCGACGTTCACCGACCTGGACGTGGTGCGCGACGCGCGGCTCAACACGGACACCGCGCGACGCTTCTTCGAGGTGCTGACCACCGAGGACGACCTGTCCGCGATGACGGGGCTGGTCGAGGAGCACTACCACGACCACGATCCGGCGAACGAGCAGGACATCGTCGGCCTCGACCACCTCCGGCGCGAGATGGACGTGTGGCGCGGCGGCTTCGACTTCGCGTTCCGGATCGAGGACCGGCTCGCGGAGGGCGACCGGGTGTGCACCCGGTGGAGCTGGGAGGGCACCCACAAGGGCGACTTCCTCGGCATCCCGGCGACGGGGAAGAAGGTCGCCATGACGGGCACGACCGTCTTCCGCTTCGGCGGCAACGGGAAGATCGTCGAGGGATGGTGGCAGTACGACCGGCTGGGCCTGATGACACAGCTGGGGGCGCTGGAACCCACGGAGCTCTGAGCCGCCCGAGCCGCGCCGTCGGCACGCGGACCGCGACCCGGCTCCGGCGCCGCCGTCCGCCGCGATGCCGGACCCGCGGGCACCCAGGCTCGGGGACGCCTCCACGCCGGAGGCCCTCACCGGTGGTGAGGGCCTCGTGATGCGGCGTGGGAGGACGGCGATGCCGGCGCGCTAGGACAGCGGCGGCTGCCACCACTCGACGTAGCCCCAGCCGCCCACGGTGGCGATCAGCCACAGCAGCAGCACCAGGGAGATCCGGAGCTCCAGGTAGCGGCCCGCCTTGATGTTCAGCCCCGACCGGTCGAGCCGGAAGTCCCAGGCGGGCGTCTCCCGCACGGTGCCCTCGCAGGTCGCGCACCCGTGGGTGCCTTCCGTGTCCCGCTTCTTGGTGGCCATGTCCCGCACCGTCCTCTCATCGTGTCCCGCACGGACTCTATAACTCTACCTAGGTCATACACAACCTAGGTAGAGTTGCCGGAAGGCGCGAGGCGCTCGACTATTCCGCTGGAGGCAACATAAGTCATGGACAAGGTAGGTAGAGTTAGCGATATGAGTGGATTCCGAATGACCAAGCAGACCGAGCTGGTCCTCAGGGAGCTGCTCCGGAACCCGACGCGGGCCCAGTACGGGCTGGCAATCGGTCAGGCGGTGGAACTGCAGAGCGGGACCATCCAGCCCATCCTGGCCAGGCTCGAACGAGCGGGGATACTGGAGAGCTTCTGGGAGGACCCCGACGAGCACGTCGCAAGCACTCCACCCCGGCCCCGACGCCGCTACTACCGGTTCACCACGGACGGTGCGGAGCAGGCCCGCGTGGCTTTGGCCCTGGCTCTGGCCCGCACCAGCAGAAGCAGGCCGGTGAAGCCCGGCACGGTCGCCCCCACTCCCGTCACGGACTGATCGGACTGCACATCGATGGTCACCGCTCTCGCCGCCGCCGTCCTGTTCGTCTCGGCGGCCCTGCTCCTGGCCCTCGCCCTGCTGATAGCGGTGCGCGGCAGGAAGTCGACAGCACAAGCGATCAAACAGCTACCCGAACCGCTCGACGCGTTCCTGGGCCGGGTGGGCAGGCGGCTCGTGTCCCTGTGGCGGACGAGCCCCGAAGGGGGACAGCACGAGGGGCAGCCCGCGGCCACCCCCGAGGAGGCCCGGGTCGGCGTCAGGCTGCGCTTCATCGGCGCCTTCCTCCCCGACGGTGAGAAATGGCGGCTCGAGGAGACGATGAATCACCGCAACGAGCTGCGGAAGCAGGGCGGACGCCTGCCTCGGTTCTACTACCTGGTCAGTTTCGCGGGAGCGTGCAGGATGCGCTGGGAAACATGGGCGGACCCCAAGCGGCAGGTCGACTGAGACCGGACGGCGGCGCGAGGGGAGAGCGGCCAACGGGGCCCCCACAGTTGTGGGGGCCCTTCGCGTGTTCGGTACGGACACGGATTGCCATGCTCACGTCATTCAGCTATTGGCTGACCGACATGGGCATAATGGCATGGGCATACAGGCGTAGGCGTTCCGTGCATAGCAGAGAAGGTACCGGGTACGCGCACGACGGAAGGAGCGGCGATGACACCCCTTGTTGATCCCAGCCTCAACAGGCGAAAGCTGCGTATCGCGCTGCGCAGGGCCCGGGAAGCCGCCGGCCTCACTCAGCGCGAGGCCGCGGAGCGCGTGGAGTGGTCCCTGTCCAAATTGGTCCGGGTGGAGAACGGCGCGGTGAGCATCTCCGTGACCGACCTGCGCGCCCTGGCCCAGATCTACGGCATCACCGACCCCGCCGTGGTCGAGGAACTGGAGGCCGCGGCCCGCGGAAGCAAGGGTCCCAGCTGGTGGTCCAGTTTCCATGATGTCGTCAATCCGCAGTTCGCCCAGTACCTGGGGTACGAGACCGCGGCCGTCAGCCTGACCACGTACCACCCGATCGTGGTGCCGGGCCATCTGCAGACCCGCGGCTACGCGGAGGCGCTGCTGCGTTCTCGTGTCCTCGACCCCGAGCGGCTCGAGCGCGTGGTGGACCTCAGAATGAGGCGCCAGGAGCGGATGTTCGGGGGCGACGGCCCTCGGGAGACGCTGTTCTTCCTCGACGAGGCCGCAGTCCGGCGCCGGGTCGGCGGCGACGCGGTGATGGCCGGGCAGCTCCAGCAACTGCTGGAGTTCGCGGACCGGCCCGGCGTCACGCTGCGCGTCCTGCCCTTCGAGGCGGGCGCCCACTACAGCACCCTCGGCAGCTTCGTCCTGCTCGGCTTCACCGACGACGAGGACCTGCTGTACCTGGAGTACGCCACCGGCAGCATGACCGGGGGTGAGAACCCCGAGCTGCTGGAGCGTTACCACGAGTGCCTGGAGCAGATCTCGCGCCTGGCTCTCGACGCGTCCGAGTCACTCGGTCTGATCGGCCGCGTCAAGCAGGGTCTGGACAGAGCCTAGCCGGGCCGGGCCCCGCGGAACCCACATGAGCAGGGGGAGGATCGAGGTGACGAGAGCGGCGTGGCGGCGCCTGCGGGAGCTGCTCGTTTCCAGAAGAAGGCAGGACCCTGCGGACTCGGCCGACGAGCCCGCGGAGGAGGACGCAGGGACACCCGGGCGGGAGGGGGGAACCGGCCCCGCGCGCCCCGCCCCCGTTCCGGAGGGGTCCGTGGAGCGGATCGTCGGTTGCTCCGCCGTACTCGCCCTGCTCTTCGTATCGAGCGTGTCGATCGTCGCGCTCAGCATGCCCCACGACTCGTGGAACGCCTCATGGAAGTCCGTCACCTGGATCGTGGTCAGCCTGGTGATCGCCATACCGGCCGCCGCACTCGCCTGGTGGGGCGGGAAGGCCCTGCAACGCCGGAGGAAGGGCCCTATCGGGGCGAACCCGCCCGTGGAACGTACGGAAGGCGATCAGAGCTCGGTGGGGAAGCCGTGACGGAGTAACGTCCGCACCACAGGCCCGCACTCACCGACACTGCGAGCAGCACGGCCACCCACAGCACTCGCTTCGCCAGCAGGCTCTCCACCAGGAGGGACGCGGCGGCCGCGGTACTCGTGGCGACCGCCCCGACGGCGAGCAGGAAGAGCGCGGGGGGCGCGACGCCGAGGGAGCGGGACCGACCCTCACCCCCGAGCCTCCGCGCTGCAGACTTCTCGATGCCCATAACAGCCCCACACTTTCTGCCGTCCGCCCGAAAGGATGTCATGCGTCCCTTGGTTCTCCGCGTGCGACAGCACTGAGGAAGCCCGTCCAGGCGAGGGCGGTGAAGCGCAGCACGGTCGCGGCAGGTCGCTTCGAGTCCCGCGCAAGGACATGCCTCGCGAGTACGGCCACCTCCACACACTCCGACTCGTTGCCGCAGGCACTGCTTCTACGCCATAAGGGTCGCCCCTCATGAACCACCGCGGTCTCCCCCCGATCCCCCAAGCTGCCCGAAATGGTGCCCGTCAAGCGTAGTGGCCGACCGTCCACGGCCGCAGGCGAGTACCGAAATCCCTGGCTTCACCTTCGCCATTGGTACCCGGCCGACCACAAGGAGCTACCTGTCATTCAGGTTAGGGTCAGCTCACCTCGGATGCCATACGAGAACTGGCCCATTCGGGGTACGCCGGTCCTCACGCGGCACCGACGAGCGCCGACCGCGTGTACCGGGCTCATGGCGCCGCTCGCGCCCAGCGGCTGAGCGTCTCGCTCCTCTCGTCGTACGTGAGCCAGGTGCCGTCGCCGAGCGGGCGTACGTAGCTGTCGACGGGGCCCGTCGGGTACGTGACCACTCCGCGTATGCGCAGTGTGTGCGCGTCGAGCAGCCAGTGGCGGGCCTGCTCCGGCTCCTCGTCGGCCTCGACCGTGGAGGCGATGACCGTGCCGGCGTCGACGAAGCCGCAGCCGTAGTCCCAGTAGGTCTCGTCCCCGCTTCCGGCTCCGTCCTCGTCGTCGGCCGGCTCGGGCTCCTGCTCGGCGATCACCGTGCCGTCCAGGGCGTGCAGGCGCAGGTCGGCTCCGTAGTGTTCGACCGTCAGGAAGCCCGGGTGCCCCGCGTGGACGTCCGTCAGGATGCGGTCCAGTCCCTCGTTCACGTCCCAGCCGGTCAGCTTCTCGCCGTCCCAGCGCGCCCAGTACAGCAGGATGCCGTCCTGGCCCATGCCGATGCCCAGACCCATGTGCGTACCGTCCGGGTGGGAGAGGTGGTTCGAGCCGGCCGCCGCGCTGTCCAGCGGCAGCGACGCCAGCTCCCGTCCGTCCCGGGCGTCCAGGACGACCCAGCGCTCCTCCGCTTCGCCCGGCTCCTGCTCGGCCACGACATGGGCCCACACGAGCCGGCCGTCGTCCGAGATCCGGCAGGAGCCGCTCTCCAGACCACGGCACACCTCCTGCTCGTCCCCCGTGTGCGGGTGACCGAGCTCGGGGCCCCAGCAGCCGTGCCGGTACTCCCACAGCGTCCGGCCGCCCGCAGCCATCGCCCGTACCGAGCGCTGACCCGAGAACACCGCGAAGGTGCCGTCGGGGCTCACCGAGTGGACGCCGTGGTCCCAGCGCGGCCAGGGAAGCGGGAAGACGGCCGCCGGCGCCCGCTCCCCCGCGAACAGCTCCCGGAGGTCGTGGACCTCCAGCTCGTGCCCGTTCCGGAGGAGGGCGCGGTGCGAACCGTCCCCCCGGCTCTCCAGGGCGAACCCGTTGACCAGTACGCGCCCACCCGGCAGCCTCACCGAATCGCGCAGTTGTGCGGTGATCGACATGGCCCGAAGGTAACCGGCCCCACTGACAGAGCAGCCGCCGGCCAGCAGGTGCTCGAACGAAAACGGCATCCGCTCCGTCGGTACTCATGAGGCCGGGCACATCTTCGGATTGTCCTGGCCCTCCGCAGCATCTACCAGGAGGAACACATGAACCGGTCGGGACGAATGACGCGTCTGCCTCTGGTGGCAGCCATGCTGGTGCTGGCCGTGGCCTGCACATCGGAGAGCAGCAGCGACGGAGCAGACGGGCAGGCGGCATCGTGCGCCTACCTCGTCCACTACCAGGACCGCAGCTACCAGGACGTCGCGAACGTGGAGTTCACGGCGGGTGAGGAGCTCGGGTCCGCCACCGTCCCCCCGTGCGACGACACCGGTGGCCAGGAGGATGCCGAACAGGCCGAAGACACCGTGACCGCCTACAGGGTGGACGGGATCTCACCCGACGTGGCTGTCGCCGTGGGGGACAGCCCCGACGACACCGTCTTCGTGGTCGCGTACTCGGGCGGTGAGCTGCCGCCCGAGGTACAGAAGCTGATCGACCGCTCCTGACGACCGCCGCTTCGTCCGGCTACGCGACGACGTCATCCCGCAGGGGTGGCGGGCGGCAGTGTCGGACGCCGAGTACGGGCCTGTCCCTGCCGGACGTGGATCCGCACGCCTAGTCGCCGCCTCCGCCGTCGCCGCCTCCGCCGTCGCCTCCGCTTCCTCCGTCGCCGCCGTCGCCCCCGTCGCTGCCCCAGCCGTCGCCGCCGCCGGGTTCGTTGTCGTCGCGGCCGTTGCCGAGGTTGCTGAACCAGGGGAGGTCCCAGCCGTCGGCGCTCGTCTCTCCGCCGGAGCGGGAGCGGGGGCGGAACCTGGCCAGGCCCGTGGTGTCGCCGAGGCCGAAGGACACGGCGACGGCGTGGGCCATGACGGCGTCCAGCGGGTCGGGGCTCTCGTGGTGCACGGCGGCCAGCGGCAGCAGGACCGTGCCGGGGGCCGGCTCGGCACGGCGGGGCGGGCGGGTGAGCAGCGCGACACGGCGGTCGTCGCGCAGCAGCCATGAGCTCGCCGCGTTCTCGCGCCGCAGCGTCCAGTGCCGGTCGGGCAGGCCGATCTCGACGCTGCTCCTGGACTTGCGCCACTTCTTGTGGAGGGCGAGCCCCGCGGTGACGTCCCCGACGGTCATGACCAGGCCGCCCGCCGGGGCCGACGCGTCACCGAGGTAGCCGTACGGCGCCCGGAGGCGTACGGCGGGGGCGTGCGGGCCCCAGACGTCCACGCGCACCAGGCGCCGGTCCACCGCGACGGCGACCGGCCCGGCGGGACCCGGCGCGTACCGCCGGGCGATCCAGAGCGGGACGCCCTCCGCCTGTGCCCGTGCGGAGAGGGCGGCCACCTGGTCCGCCCCGCCGCACCTTCGCACGGCCAGTTCGCCGAGCGCGTGGGCGAAGTCGGCGGCCCTGCGCACCTTCAGGAGGGTGGTGGTGCCGGTCACGCGGGTGACCGGGACGGCGCCGGGGGTCTGCTCCAGCGCCCCCAGGGGGCGTTCGGCGCCACCGCCGCCGAGCCAGGATCCGCGCACGTACGCCTCGGCCATGGCGGCGAGGTTCAGCTCGTCCACCGGTGTGGTCCGGCTGCCTCTGCGCAGCGTGTCCTCGGTGAGTTCGGCGGTGGTCGCCCACGGGTTGCGGGACCGTTCCTCGTACAGTGCCTGGCTCATCGCCCCGTCCCCTCTGTTCCGGCTGGTCCGTTCCGGCTGGTCCCCGGGGAGACCGTCGCGGACCCCGGCGCGGTTCCATGATCGGGCGGCCGCGGACACGGCGAGGGCCCGGCAGCCCCGTTTCCGGGGTTGCCGGGCCCTCGTTCAGGCTCTGGCGACTTGTCTACGTCGTCAGTGGGCGTGGCCGTGGCCACCGGCGGCGGCCGGCTCTTCCTCTTCCTTCTTCTCGACGACCAGGGTCTCGGTCGTGAGGAGCAGGGAGGCGATCGAGGCGGCGTTCTCCAGCGCGGAGCGGGTCACCTTGACCGGGTCGATGACGCCGGCCTTGACCAGGTCGCCGTACTCGCCGGTCGCGGCGTTGTAGCCGCTGCCCTTCTCGAGCTCGGCGACCTTGGAGACGATGACGTAGCCCTCGAGGCCGGCGTTCTCGGCGATCCAGCGCAGCGGCTCGACGGCGGCCTTGCGGACCACGGAGACACCGGTGGCCTCGTCGCCGGTCTTGTCGAGGTTGCCCTCGAGGACCTTGACGGCGTGGACCAGCGCGGAGCCACCACCGGAGACGATGCCCTCCTCGACCGCGGCGCGGGTCGCGGAGATGGCGTCCTCCAGACGGTGCTTCTTCTCCTTCAGCTCCACCTCGGTGGCAGCGCCGACCTTGATCACGCACACGCCGCCGGCCAGCTTCGCGAGGCGCTCCTGGAGCTTCTCGCGGTCCCAGTCGGAGTCCGTGGACTCGATCTCGGCCTTGATCTGGCCGACGCGACCGGTCACGTCCTCCTTGTTGCCACCGCCGTCGACGAGCGTGGTGTCGTCCTTGGTGACGGTGACGCGGCGGGCGGAGCCGAGCACGTCCAGGCCGACCTGGTCGAGCTTGAGGCCGACCTCCTCGGAGACGACCGTGGCGCCGGTGAGGACGGCCATGTCCTGCAGCATCGCCTTGCGGCGGTCACCGAAGCCGGGGGCCTTCACGGCGACCGCGTTGAAGGTGCCGCGGATCTTGTTGACCACCAGGGTCGACAGGGCCTCGCCCTCGACGTCCTCGGCGATGATCAGCAGCGGCTTGGAGGCGTTGGCCTGGATGACCTTCTCCAGCAGCGGCAGCAGCTCCGCGATGGAGGCGATCTTGCCCTGGGTGATCAGGATGTACGGGTCGTCGAGGACGGCCTCCATGCGCTCCTGGTCCGTCACGAAGTACGGCGACAGGTAGCCCTTGTCGAAGGCCATGCCCTCGGTGAAGTCCAGCTCCAGACCGAAGGTGTTGGACTCCTCGACGGTGATGACACCGTCCTTGCCGACCTTGTCCATCGCCTCGGCGATGAGCTCGCCGACCTGCTGGTCCTGGGCGGACAGCGCGGCGACGGCGGCGATGTCGGACTTCTCGTCGATCGGGCGGGCCGAGGCGAGCAGGTCCTCGGAGACCGCGGCGACGGCGGCGTCGATGCCCTTCTTCAGGGCGGCCGGGGAAGCACCGGCGGCGACGTTCTTCAGGCCCTCGCGGACCAGCGCCTGGGCCAGCACGGTGGCGGTGGTGGTGCCGTCACCAGCGATGTCGTTGGTCTTGGTCGCCACCTCCTTCACCAGCTGCGCGCCGAGGTTCTCGTACGGGTCCTCGATCTCGACCTCACGGGCGATCGTGACACCGTCGTTGGTGATGGTGGGGGCGCCGAACTTCTTGTCGATGACGACGTTGCGGCCCTTGGGGCCGATCGTCACCTTGACCGTGTCGGCAAGCTTGTTGACGCCGCGCTCGAGGGCGCGACGGGCGTCCTCGTCGAACTTCAGGATCTTCGCCATGGCAGCGGGAGCCCTCTCGGAAATCTGGGTGAAGACACTGCGCCCCGGGCGCCCGGCTTCTCATGGGATGCGGGGGCCAGGGGCGCAGTGTTCGAGCAAAGGTGCTTGCTTCGAGGTCGGGTGGTCCGGGGTGACCCCCGGATTCCCCTTACTTCTCGATGATCGCGAGGACGTCGCGGGCCGAGAGGACGAGGTACTCCTCGCCGTTGTACTTGACCTCGGTGCCGCCGTACTTGCTGTAGAGCACGATGTCGCCGACGGCGACGTCGAGCGGAAGGCGGTTGCCGTCCTCGAAGCGGCCCGGGCCCACGGCCAGGACGACGCCCTCCTGGGGCTTCTCCTTGGCGGTGTCCGGAATGACCAGGCCCGAAGCCGTGGTCTGCTCGGCGTCGAGCGGCTGGACCACGATGCGGTCCTCGAGCGGCTTGATGGCAACCTTGGAGCTGGCGGTCGTCACGATCCGACCTCCCCCTTCGGAGATCTCACGGGGTTAACTGTCTGAGGTGGCGACCAGGTCGATCCGTCGTCGCGGGTGCCGGACCTGCCCGTCGCTACGTTGGCACTCTCCAGGGGGGAGTGCCAGACCTGAGACTATGACCGGGATTAGCACTCGGTCAAGCGGAGTGCCAGTTTGCCGTGCGGCGCGTCGGCGGTGGGGGTGTCGTTTCGCGCCGGGTTGTGCAGCTCGGGGGGTTGTGGTGGGCGTCTCCGGGGGCTGCCGCCCCCGGGCCCCCGCTTCGGCCCTGAACGGGCCTCGTCCTCAAACGCCGGACGGGCTGTCGAGTGGGCGGCGCCCACCGGGAACCGCCGAAGGGACGCCAGGTCAACGGTGATCCCCGGGTGCCGCCGACGGGCTGGACGGCGAATGGTGCTCGTCAGGCGCCGCCCGCGGGACGAGGTGGTCGGTGTGGTGTTCCAGGTGGCCTGCTGTCAGGCCCCGCTTCTCCAGTTCCGCAAGGAGACGAGAGGTTCGCTGCGCCAGTGACAGGGGCGGGGCCTCGTCGGACGGTACGGAGATGATGTCGCCGGGGTTCAGGCGGTGGGGGCCGTGGGTGTAGGTGAGGTGGCCGTCGGGCTCCAGGGTGACCCGCCACAGGACCACCGCCGCGATGCCGCAGTCGGCGGCGGCGCGCAGGGTGGTGGTGTCGTACGCGCCGTAGGGCGGGCGGAAGAGCCGGGGGCGGACGCCGAAGCGGGACCGGAGCTTGCGCTGCTGGCCGCAGATCTCGGCGCGCTGGCCGGCGTACGGCAGTCCGCGCAGGGCGCGGTGGTCGAGGGTGTGGTTCTGCAGGCTCGCGCCGACCGCGCGCAGACGGGCGAAGTGGGCGTAGCCGGGGCCCACCACACTGTCCGTCAGGAACATGCTGACGGGGAGCCGGCGCTCGCGCACCAGGTCGATGAAGCGGGGGTCGCGTTCGGCGCCGTCGTCGTAGGTGAGGAAGACGACCTTGTCCCGGGTGGGCACCCGGGCGACGACGGGCGGGAGCGGGCCGTCCGCCGACGCCGCGGCGCTCCCGGGCGACTGGCCCACCCCGTCCTGCGCCCCGCCCGGCGGACCGCATCCGGCGAGCACGGCCAGCAGGGCGAGGACGGCCGCCGGCGGGCCGGCCCTCACAGGTAGTCCTCCAGGCGGGCCACCGCGTAGCCCTCCGCCGTGGCCTTGTTCAGGAAGCGGCGGATCATGTCGGGCATCGTGCCCTTCCAGTCCTCGCGGCCCCGGAAGTGGCTGAGGACGATGTCGCCGGGGTGCAGCCCGCGGTCCCACTCCCGGTACTCCCAGTGGTCGACGAAGACCTCCTCGTTCCAGAGCGGGACGTGGGTGATCCCGCAGGCCTTGGCGGCGCGCAGGGTGTTCCTGTCGTAGTTGCCGTAGGGCGGCCGGAAGAGGGTGGGGCGCTTGCCGTAGCGCTCCTCGATGGTGGCCTGCATGCCGCAGATCTCGCGCTTCTGGCGGGCGTAGGACAGGGCGGGCAGATAGGGGTGGTGGAGGGTGTGGTTGTGCAGGCCGGCGCCCCGGTCGCGCATCTCCTTGAAGTAGCCGTAGTCCTCCTTGACCAGGTAGTCGCTGAGGAAGGCGCTGTAGGGGATCTTCAGTTCGCTCATCATCCGCAGGAACGCCGGGTCCTTCTCGTCGCCGTCGTCGATGGTGAGGAAGAGGATCTTCTCCTCGGTGGGGACGGTGGTGAAGACCGGGGGGAGTCCCAGCCGGCGGTGGCCGTCGACCTCGAAGCCGTCGCGGGTGGTGATCTCCGGCTTCTTCGCCGGGGGCGGCGGGGCGGTCAGGGGCACCCGCTTCAGGCCCCAGCGTTTCGCGGCGGCGACCCTGGCGGCGTGCGCGGCGCGCAGTCTGTCGGCGTAGGCGTCGAGCGCGCGGGCCGGGGGCTCCTTGAGGGCCTGCTGACCACCGGCCGGCGTCACTTCCGAGGAATCGCCCTGTCCGCAGGCCGAGGCGATGGTGGCGAGGGCGAGTACGGCGAGGCCGGTCCGCACACCGCCCCACGTCCACCTCTTATCGTTTTGTCCTACTACTCGCATGGTGCCGGATCCTCGCAGCCGGCACCCCCGGCCACGGCCCGACACCGCGGCCGGAGGCGTACGGTCCACCGACTGGCCCACAATGAGGCGGTGAACGACCTCGCCCCCCTCCTCACCCCCGAAGGCCGCGCCCTCCTCGACGAGGTGCGCGACACCGACCCGGCGCGCGAACTCGCCGTCGCGACCCGGCTGCGCCGCGAGCACCCCGCCGCACTGGTGTCGGCGGCGCTCGGCCAGGCGCGGCTGCGGCAGCGGGCGGTGGCCAAGTTCGGGGAGCGGGACGCCGCCCGGATGTTCTTCACGCCCCACGGCGTCGAGCAGTCGACGCGGACGAGTGTGGCGACCCACCGGGCCGAGAGCCTCCGGGCGACCGGGGTGCGGTCCGTCGCCGACCTGTGCTGCGGGATCGGCGGCGACGCGCTCGCGTTCGCCCGCGCCGGGATCCGGGTGCTGGCCGTCGACCGGGACCCGCTGACCTGCCAGGTGGCCCGCGCCAACGCCGACGCGCTGGGTCTCGGCGACCTGATCGAGGTGCGCGAGGCCGATGTGACGGAGGTGGACACCTCGGGATACGACGCCGTGTTCGTCGACCCGGCCCGGCGCTCCTCCGCACGCGGCCGGATCTTCGATCCGGAGGCCTACTCCCCTCCCCTGTCCTGGGCCGTGTCGGCCGCGCTCGCGGCGCCGCTCGGCCTGCTGAAGATCGCGCCCGGCATTCCGCACGAGGCGATCCCCGCGGAGGCGACGGCCGAGTGGGTCTCGGACGGCGGGGACGTGAAGGAGGCCATCCTCTGGTTCGGCCCCGACGTGACGCCGGGGGCGCGGCGGGCGACGCTGCTGCCCGCCGACGCCGGTGTCTACGCGACACCCGCCACGATGCTCCCGGACCCCGAGGTCCGGCCGGTCGGGCGGTATCTGTACGAGCCGGACGGCGCGGTCATCCGCGCCCATCTGGTCGCCGAGGTGGCCGAGGACCTCGGCGGCGGGCTGATCGACCCGACCATCGCCTACATCACCTCCGACGAGGCGCACCGCACCCCGTACGCCGGCGCCCACGAGATCACCGACCGGCTGCCGTTCAACGTCAAGAAGCTGAAGGCGCTGCTGCGTGAGCGCGGGGTCGGCACGCTGACGGTGAAGAAGCGCGGCTCGGCCGTCGAGCCGGAGGAGCTCCGCCGCAAGGTCATGCCCAAGCCGTACGGCCCCGAGTCCGTCACGGTGTTCCTCACCCGTGTCGCCGGCGCCCCGACGATGCTGCTGGGGCATCCGGTGCGGTGATCACGCGCCGGTTCCCGCGGCGCGGCGCAGCAGCAGCTCCCTCTCGCGCGCGTTGCGGGTCAGCGACGCCGCCCGCTCGAACTCCGCCCGCGCCTCCTCCGTACGGCCGAGGCGGGCCAGCAGGTCGCCGCGGACGCTGGGCAGCAGGTGGTACTCCCGCAGCGCCGGCACCTCGGTCAGGGCGTCGACCAGGGGCAGCGCGGCGGCGGGGCCCTCGGCCATGGAGACGGCCACCGCGCGGTTGAGTTCGACGACCGGGGAGGGTGCGCGGGCGGCGAGCAGGGCGTACAGGGTGGCGATCCGGGGCCAGTCGGTCTCCTCGTAGCGGTACGCGGACGCGTGGCAGGCGGCGATGGCCGCCTGGAGGGCGTACGGCCCCGGGGCTCCGGCGGCGGTGGCGTCGGCGAGGGTGAGGGCGGTGACGCCACGGGCGATGAGCATGCGGTTCCAGCGGGTGCGGTCCTGGTCGCTGAGCAGGACCGGTCCGCCGTCCGGGCCGGTACGGGCGGCGGCGCGGGAGGCCTGGAACTCCAGCAGCGCGGCGAGCCCGTGCACCTCGGGTTCCTTCGGCATCAGCCCGGAGAGCACGCGGGCCAGCCGCAGCGCGTCCTCGCACAGCGCCGGGCGCAGCCAGTCGTCGCCGGCGGTGGCCGCGTACCCCTCGTTGAAGATCAGGTAGATGACGTCGAGGACCGAGCCGAGGCGGGCCTCCCGGTCGGGGCCGCCGGGCACCTCGAAGGCGACGTTCCTGGTCGCCAGGGTGCGTTTGGCGCGCACGATCCGCTGGGCCACGGTCGCCTCGGGCACCAGGAAGGCGCGGGCGATCTCCGCCGTGGTCAGGCCGCCGAGCAGCCGCAGGGTGAGGGCGGTGCGGGCCTCGGCGGACAGCACCGGGTGGCAGGCGGTGAAGACCAGGCGGAGCAGGTCGTCGTCGATGTCGTCGGGGCCGGCGGGCTCCTCCGGCGGTGCGATCGCCGTCGACCGGTCCCGGCCGATCTCGGCCAGCTTGCGGGCGTAGGTCTCCTTGCGCCGGACCAGGTCGATCGCGCGGTTGCGGGCGGTGGCCATGAGCCAGGCGCCCGGGTTGTCGGGCACCCCGTCCCCCGGCCACTGCTCCAGCGCGGCGACCAGCGCGTCCTGCGCAAGCTCCTCGGCGATGCCGACGTCCCGGACGATGCGGGTCACACCGGCGATCACCCGGGGGAACTCCATGCGGAACACGGTCTCGACGGTCCGTGCCGTCTCCGTGCCGCGGGGGTCTGTGGCGGGCTGTGGTGTCACAGCCCACCATCAGACACCCGTACGGCGGCGGAACCAAGGAAGGACCGGCCGGGGACCACAGGTGTGCGGCGTGGTCAGCCCGCCACGACCTCCCGCACCTCGCAGGTCACCGTCCAGTGCGGCTCGTGCACCTTCAGGAACCGCTTGGTCCACTCGATCGCCTCGGCCCGGTCCTTGGCCTGCATCAGCGCGTAGCCGCCGATGACCTCCTTGGACTCGGTGAACGGCCCGTCGGTCACGGACAGCCGGCCGCCCTCGTAGTGCACCCGGGCGCCCTGGGCGGTGGGGACCAGTCCGGCGGTGTCCAGCAGGACCCCGGCCTTGGTCATCTCCTCGATCAGCTCGCCCATCCGCTGCATCAGCTCGGGGCTGGGTCCGCCTTCGGGGGTGTTGTTCTCGTCGATCCGGATCATGGAGAGAAAGCGGGGCATGGTGGCTCCTCGGGTCGTGCGGACCGGGTCGTTCCCGGCCTCTCACCCCTGCGTCGAACGGGAGACACCGGATTCGACACCCTCGCCGGAATTCTTTCTCCTCATTTCAGGGAGGCCCACAGCTCCCCCGCCTCCGGCTCGTCCGCCACCACGCGGTTGGGGTCCGAGGGGGCCGGGACGACCGGCATGGTGAGGGTGGTGACGCCGTCGGACGGCAGGTCCCGCAGGCTCTGGGCGAGGCGCGTCAGTTCGCCCAGCGAGTCGAGTCCGGTGTCGGTGGTGAGGCTGCCGGTGACGGCGTCGGCGACCTCGTACAGCTCGGTGGGGCTGGTCAGCAGGTTCCGGCCGGAGATCTGCTCCAGCAGGGCCTTCACCAGCAGGTGCTGGAGCCCTATGCGGCCGAGGTCGCTGCCGTCGCCGATGTCGTACCGGGTGCGGGCCAGGGCGAGGGCCTGCGTGCCGTCGAGGTGGTGGGTCCCGGCGTCCAGCGTGAGATGGCTCCGCTCGTCGTCGATGTCCTCGTCCGTGGTGACGGTGACGCCGCCGACCGCGTCGACCAGGCGGGCGAAGCCGGCGAAGTCGATCTCGGCGTAGTGGTCCATGCGGACGTCCGTGAGCGCCTCGACGGTCTTCACGGCGCACACAGGCCCGCCCAGCTCGTACGCGCTGTTGAACATCGCTCCGGAGGCCGGGTGGGTCGACCCCCCGTCCTCCAGCGGGCAGGACGGGCGGTCGACCAGGGTGTCGCGGGGGATGCTGACGACCGTCGCGGTCGTCCGTCCGGCGTCGAGGTGGACGACCATGGCGGTGTCGGAGCGGGCGCCGCCGCTGTCGCCGCCGCCCAGCGCCTGGTTCTCCTCGCCGCTGCGCGAGTCCGAGCCGAGCACCAGGATGTTCAGGGACCCGGCCGGCAGGGGCTCGGCCGTGGCGGACGGGTCCGGGGACGGGGTGGCCCCGGCCCTGGCGGGGCGGTCGTCGCCCAGGGCGGTGTCGATGTCGACGCCGCGGATGTTGTCGTTCAGCTGCCAGTAGGCCCAGCCGGCGGCGCCGGCGCCCAGCACGAGCAGACCGGCCAGCGTCAGCCCGGTGACCTTGAGGGCCTTCGTCCGCCGTGTCCCGCGTATGGCCGCGCCCTCGGCCCCGTCGTTCCCCTGATGTCCCGTCACGGGCAGGAACATAAGTCCGAATTATTACGAGGGGCGACTACCGGCCAGTTTTCTTGGGAAATTCTCAGACTTCCGGTACGCCGTCCCCCGGCCCGAAACTTTCGCCCGGCTCACCTCCCCGCGGGCGCCGCCGTGCTGCTCCGCACCACCAGACTCGTAGCCAGCTCCACCCGGGTCGCCGCCGGTGCCTCCGCGCTCTTGCCGAGGTCGAGGACCAGCCGGGCCGCCGCCTCCGCCATCTCCGTCAGCGGCTGCCGCACGGTCGTCAGCGGCGGCCCCACCCAGCGGGCGATCGGCAGATCGTCGAACCCGACCACGCTCAGGTCCTCCGGGATCCGCAGCCCCAGCTCGCGCGCGGCCTCGTACAGCCCGAGGGCCTGGAGGTCGTTGCCGGCGAAGACCGCGGTGGGCCGGTCCTCTCGGCGCAGCAGGGCGAGACCCTGCCGGTAGCCGGCCTCGTGATGGAAGTCGCCGGTCGTGATCAGCTGGGGGTCGACCGGCAGCCCGGCGGTCTCCAGGGCGGCCCGGTAGCCGTCGACGCGGGCGCGGCTGCACATCATCCGCGAGGGACCGGTGATCGCGCCGATCCGGGTGTGGCCCAGCTCGACCAGATGCCGGGTGGCGGCCAGCCCGCCCTGCCAGTTGGTCGCGCCGATGGAGGGCACGTCGGTGCCGGGGTCGCCGGCCGGGTCCATCACCACGAACGGGATGGAGCGGCTGGTCAGCAGGGCCCGCCCGGACTCGTCGAGGCCGGACAGCACGAGGATCACGCCGTGCGGGCGGCGCGCGGCGACCTGGTCGGCCCAGGTGCGCCCAGGGGTGAGCCGCCCGGCGCTCTCGGAGAGCACGACGCTCAGGCCCGCGTCCCTGGCCACGTTCTCCACGCCCCGGATGACCTCCATCGCCCAGGCGCTCTCCAGTTCGTGGAAGACCAGGTCGATCAGCGGCGACCTGGACGCCTCGGCACGCCGGCGCCGGTAGCCGTGGGCGCGCAGCAGCCCCTCGACCCGGCTGCGGGTGGCGGGAGCGACGTCGGCCCGGCCGTTGAGCACCTTCGAAACAGTCGGTGCGGAGACGCCGGCCTCGCGGGCGATCTCGGCAAGGGTCGCGGTCTGGCCACTACGCCCTTGCGTACGGCTTTCAGCGGGCTGCGGGGAAGTCATGCGCGCGATCGTAACCCCGCGGCCCCTCACAACGAAGACTCCCGGGGGCTACCACCGCACGGAATATTCGACTCACTCTCCGCAACATTCGAATGGCCCCGGCGGGACGACCCGGTGACCGGGCTCCGCGCCCACCGGCGTCCGGGACGGGGCGAACCCGCTCCGCCCAAGGCGTTCGACCCCCGGACGGGCGGGGCACGACCCTCCTAGCGTGACCGTTGTCCTGGAGGGGGAAGCGATGCAGCAACGGGGGAAGAGCGCCTTACCGCGGTACGCCGACGACGCCGTCACACGGGAGGTCTGCGGCCATGTGTACCGCGACATGGGATGGGCCGTGTCCGTGGGCCGGATGTTCCTGACGGAGCGGTTCCGCGCGCACGGCCAGCCCAAGGGGGTCGATCTCGTCGCCGTGGTGCGGCACGCCCGCCGTGCGGAGCGGCTGTTCCTGCTGCGGGACACCATGCTCGCGGCCTGCTTCGCCGCACTCGCCGCGGGCGGGATCGCCGGCCTGGCCGCACTCGTCGTGCGCGACCCCGGGCGGCTGGCCGGATGCCTGCTCCTCGCCGCGGGCGCGCTCGTCGCGGGAACGGTCGTCTCCTTCGCCTGGAACTGGGCCATGTGGCGCGCGGCGCAGGGCGTCCAATGGGGCGACGACCCGCCCCGCCTCGGCGCCCCGGCGGTGAAGGCCGAGCTCGAACGGGAGCTGGACGCCCTCGACCAGGCCAACGTCATCGTGTACTCGGCCAAGGGGCCGGACGGTGAGCAGCCCTTCCTCGGCAGCGGCATCTCCGTACTGGAGACCGTCTGGCCGGGCATCGACGTCAGCCGCCCCGCGAAGAAGAGCACCGGCAAGAAGGCCAGGATCAAGGAGTTCACCGCCGCGGAGCTGCACTCCCACGTGGCGGAGCGGCTCGCCCACCTCGCGGGGCTCGACGGGCTGCGCGTCTGCGACCGCCTGCACATCCAGGGCCATCACGTCCGGGACCTCGGCACGGCACTGCTGCCGGACCCGCGGAAGCGCCCGGTCACCCGCATCGATCCCCACCTGGTCGAGACGGGCATCGCCGAGACCGGCGACGTGATGCGGAGCTACCTGACGCTCGAACTGATCGGCACCCGCGGCTCCTACGTCGTCACCGTGCACCTCCGCGCCCGGCTGGCCCGTTCCCGCCTCTCCTGGGAGATCGCCGCCTCCTACCTGCCGCCCGTGCACACGGCCTTCAACCACCCCCGCACCCACCGGTTCGGATTCGGGGACCACGCCATGACGGTGCTGAGGGTCACCCGTGAGCAGCTGCGCGACCAGTTCTTCGGATCCGCCCGCCGGATGCTCCGCCGCCCCGCACGGCGGACCGCCGACGCGGTGCGGCTGCTGTGGCGACGCAGCCGGGTGGCCCGCCCCCGCAGCTACTTCGACTACGGCGCCGGCGGCACTCTGCGGGCGGTGGCCTCCGCTCCCTCCCGGCAGGGGGACTACACCCAGCGCATGGACGCCAAGGACGCCATGCAGCGCATCCAGCAGGCCCTGCTGCGCGCCACCGAGCAGTTCCTCGAGGCGCACCACGTCGACATCTCCGACTGGCGGCGGACCCAGAAGATCATCACCACCCAGACCTACAACTTCAGCGGTCCGATCAACGGCCAGAACGTCTTCGGCAACCACGGCATCAACATCGCCAAGAACCTGCGCCTGACGCCCGGACCCGACGGCGGCACGGGCGGCGGGACCGGCGCGACCGCCGTCGGCACCACCGACGGCGGAAGCGCGGAGGCCTCGGCGGCCACCGCGGACGACACCAAGAAGTGAGGAGGGCGGTACGCATGAGCACGTACAACTTCAACGGGCCCGTCAGCGGTCAGAACAACTTCGGCGACCACAACCAGAACCTGCTCATCGGCAACCTGGACGAGCTGGTGGCACGGGTCCGTGAGGAGCAGCCGGACGGGGTCGCGGAGGCGGAGCTGATCCGCGCCGAGGTCGCCCGGGCCGCGGCCGAGGACCGGCCCGTGGACGGCGGACGGATCCAGGGCTGGCTGGCGACCCTCCGCGAGGGCGCGGACGCGGGCAGCGGGGTGCTGGCCCTGATCACGTCCCTGGGGGCGCTCCTGGGTCTGTGACCGCGCCGAGCGACTCGAACCGCCAGCGGTGCACCGGGCGGGTGATCAGGTCCGTGTCCGGCTCCGGGAGTTCCGGCAGGTCCGCGTCGTACGGGGCGTCCCACCAGGTGACGACCAGGACGCGGTCCTGCGGGGCGCGGAAGGTCTCGCGGCGCAGCGGGCGCCGGGTGAACTCGCGCACGCGTTCCTCGGCCCAGGCCAGCAGTTCCGGGCCCCGGCCGGGGACCGCGCGGGCCTCCCACATCAGCGCTGCCGTCATGAGTACAGGTTCTCCCCGGCGGTCTCGTGCACGTGGTCGTGCGAGGGTGCGGCGCCCGGCACATGGGGCTCCGTCACCGGGAGGGAGGAGTCGGCCGACAGGTCCCAGTCGGAGGCCGGGCGGTTCCGGGCGACCATCTCCGCGCCCAGCGCGGCCACCATCGCGCCGTTGTCCGTGCACAGCTTGGGGCGGGGCACCCGCAGCCGGATGCCGGCCGCCTCGCAGCGTTCCTGGGCCAGGGCCCGCAGCCGGGAGTTGGCGGCCACGCCGCCGCCGATCATCAGATGGTCGACGCCCTCGTCCTTGCAGGCACGTACGGCCTTCCGGGTGAGGACGTCCACGACCGCCTCCTGGAAGGACGCCGACACGTCGCGCACCGGCACCTCCTCGCCCGCCGCCCGCTTGGCCTCGATCCAGCGGGCCACGGCGGTCTTCAGCCCTGAGAACGAGAAGTCGTACGCCGGGTCGCGGGGGCCGGTCAGCCCGCGCGGGAACGCGATCGCGGCCGGGTCGCCCTCACGGGCGTAGCGGTCGATCACCGGGCCGCCCGGGAAGCCCAGGTTCAGCACCCGGGCGATCTTGTCGAAGGCCTCGCCGGCCGCGTCGTCGATGGTCGCGCCGAGCGGGCGGACGTCGGAGGTGATGTCCGCGGACAGCAGCAGGGAGGAGTGGCCGCCGGAGACCAGCAGGGCCATCGTCGGTTCCGGCAGCGCCCCGTGCTCCAGCTGGTCGACGCAGATGTGGGAGGCGAGGTGGTTGACGCCGTAGAGGGGCTTGCCCAGGGCGTAGGCGTACGCCTTGGCCGCCGACACGCCGACCAGCAGCGCGCCGGCGAGTCCGGGACCGGCGGTGACGGCGATGCCGTCGAGGTCGCGGGCGCTGACGCCCGCCTCCTTCAGCGCGCGGTCGATGGTGGGCACCATCGCCTCCAGGTGGGCGCGGGAGGCGACCTCCGGGACGACGCCGCCGAAACGGGCGTGCTCGTCGACGCTGGAGGCGACGGCGTCCGCCAGCAGGGTGGTCCCGCGGACGACGCCGACACCGGTCTCGTCGCAGGAGGTCTCGATCCCCAGTACCAGGGGTTCGTCAGCCATGGGTCTCGGTTCCTTGTACGCCGTTCCCGGGGTTCGCCGGGTTCACGGAGGTGGACGGGTCGGTCAGCCGCATCACCAGGGCGTCCACGTTCCCCGGCTGGTAGTAGCCGCGCCGGACGCCGATGGTCTCGAAGCCGAAGCGCTCGTAGAGCTTCTGGGCACGCACGTTGTCGATCCGGCACTCCAGCAGCACCTCGGTGCATTCGAAGGCGGTCGCCGCCCGCAGCAGCTCGGTCAGCAGCCGCGAGCCGAGGCCGGTGCCCCAGTGGTCCCGGGTGACGGCGATGGTCTGCACGTCGGCCGCCGGGGCGCCGCCGCCGTCGCTGTCGGACTCGGCGCCGGAGGTGGTGAGGCCCGCGTAGCCGACGATCCGGCCGTCCTCCTCGGCGACGACGTAGCGCCGGGTGGCCCCCGGCCCGCGCGAGTGGGCCAGCTCGGACCAGAACATCCCGCGCGACCAGGCGTCCTCGGGGAACAGGTCCCGCTCCAGCTCCAGTACGGAGTCGATGTCCCACCAGCGCATCTCACGCAGCACGGACGTCTCGGTTCCCGTCACTTGGGGGTGACCACCTTGTAGTTCTTGGGGACCTGGGCATCGGGCCGGCGCAGATACAGCGGCCGGGGCGCGGGCAGCTCCTCCCCCGCGGCGAGCCGCTCGGCGGCCAGCCGGGCCAGGGCCGCGGCGGACACGTGCTCGGGCTCGTGCGCCTGGGGGAAGGTGTCCGGGTAGAGCAGCGCGCCGGCGCCGACCGCGGGCAGGCCCGCGACCTCCCCGGCGATGTCGGCGGGCCGGTCCACGGCGGGTCCGGTCAGCCGGGTGCGGGAGTCGGCGTAGCGCGCCCAGTAGACCTCCTTGCGCCGGGCGTCGGTCGCCACGACGAAGGGGCCTTCCAGGTCGGCCGCGTAGGCCAGGCCGTCCAGGGTGCACACACCGTGCACGGGCACGCCGAGCGCGAGCCCGAAGGTGTCCGCGGTCATCAGACCGACCCGCAGCCCGGTGTAGGGGCCGGGCCCGGTGCCGACGACGATCCCGGTGACGGCGTCCAGCCGCAGGCCTGCCTCGGCGAGCACCCGGTCGATCGCCGGGAGCAGCAGCTCACCGTGGCGGCGGGCGTCCACCTGGCTCGACGAGGCGATGACGTCGTCGCCGTCGTGCAGCGCGACGGTGACGGCGGGGGTGGCGGTATCCAGAGCGAGCAAGAGCACGCAAACAGCCTACGGCTCCCGCGCCCCGGCCACGGCCGCACGGGCCGTCCGGTCACGTACTGCTACGGTCGCTTCCAGGTACGTAAATAACAGGGCAGAGTGGGACAGAGGTGACGGCGGTGGCAGGCACCAGCTCGGCGATCGTGGCGGGGCTGACCGCGGCGGCCCTCGCGACGGTCGGCTACCTCGGTCACCGGGCGGCGGCGACCGTGCCCGCCGAGCTGCGCGCGCCGGCGCCGGGCACCACGGCGACCGCCCACGAGATCCCCCGCGACGCGCACCGCCGGACGGCCCTGCCGGCCCGCTCGGGGCAGGGCGAACGGGTCGTGTACTCGCTGGACGACGACCGGGTGTGGCTCGTCGAGGAGAGCGGCAAGGTCCGGCGCACCTTCGGGGTCGTCCCCAGCACGGTGGACCCGGAGCCGGGCACCTACCGGGTCACGTCGCGGTCCGGTGCGGTCACCGGATCGGACGGCGTCCCGGTCGAGCACGTCGTGCGGTTCGCGTCCGTCGAGGGCACGGCGATCGGGTTCAGTGCGGCGGTCGACGGCTCGGCGCCGCAGCTCGACCCCCAGGAGCGGACGGGCGGCATCCGTGAGACCCGCGCGGACGGCGCGGCGATGTGGGGGTTCGCGACGATCGGCCGTGTGATCGTCGTCGTCCCGTGAGCTACGCCGCCTCGCGGTGGCCTTCCCGCGTCTCGCGGGGTTCGGGGGCGCGGGGCGGGGTGGAGACCGCGGCGGCCGCGGCGCAGGCGGCGAGCAGCTCGCGCATGGGCACCCCGGAGAGTGACGGCGGCTGCGGCGCGGACTCATGAGCGCTCGGAGTGACCGGCATGGACGCCTCCTGAAGGTCGGGGGCGGACGTACTTAGGCACACCTAACTACGAACTGGATACCATGTGACCACGCCCGGGACACCGAACGCAACACTTTGCCGACACGTTGTCGGAACCGAGGCGGATCAGGCGGACAGCACGCTCAGGTCGGTCCCCGCCCAGCGCCCGCCCAGACCGGTCACGGTCACGTGGCGCACCTCGTCCGTGGTGTCGCCGACCGCCCGGTGGATGACGAGCTGCAGCCGGTCGTCGGTCAGCTCCTCGACCTTGCCCTCGCCCCACTCCACGACGATCACCGACTCCGGCAGCGAGACGTCGAGATCGAGGTCCTCCATCTCGTCCAGACCGCCGGAGAGCCGGTAGGCGTCGACGTGGACCAGCGGCGGACCGTCGCCAAGCGACGGGTGCACCCGGGCGATCACGAAGGTCGGCGAGGTGACCGCGCCCCGCACGCCGAGCCCCTCGCCCAGCCCCCGGGTCAGCGTCGTCTTGCCCGCGCCGAGCTCGCCCGAGAGCAGCACCAGATCGCCGGCCCGCAGCAGCTTGGCGAGCCTGCGCCCCAGTTCGCGCATCTGCTCGGGGGAGGTCACGGTCAGGACGGCGGAGTTCGCGGGCTCAGCCGGGTTGTGCGGTGCTGCTGCTTCCATAGCCCCCCACCGTAGTCCCTGCGGGCACCGCGCCCGCGCGGGTGAGCAGGTCGGCGAGACGGTCGGTGACCACCTCCGGGTGCTCCAGCATGACCAGGTGACCGGCGTCCGGGACCAGCACCAGTTCCGCCTCGGGCAGCAGGTCGGCTATCGCCTCGCTGTGCTCGCTGGGGGTGACGAGGTCCTCCACCCCGGCCAGGACCAGCACCGGCAGTCCGACGAAGTGGGCGAGGGCCTCGGTCTTGTCGTGGTCGCTGAACGCCGGGTAGTACTCGGCCACCACGTCGATGGGCGTGCTCTCGATCATCCGCTCGGCGAACCGGGCGACGGCCGGGTCCACGTCCCTGGTCGCGAACGAGTACCGCTTGATGACCCCCGCGAACAGGTCCGCGGTGGCCCGGCGCCCCTTCTCCACCAGTTCGGCACGCTGCCCCAGCGCCTTCAGCACCCCCGGCAGCACCCGCCGCACCGCGTTGACACCGGCCACCGGCAGCCCGAAGTTGACCTCCCCGAGCCGTCCCGACGACGTGCCGACCAGGACGACGCCCACGACCCGCTCCCGGATCAGCTCCGGGTACTGGTCGGCGAGGGCCATCACCGTCATCCCGCCCATGGAGTGCCCGACCAGCACGATCGGCCCCTCGGGCGCGGCCGCGTCGATGACGGCCTTCAGGTCCCGGCCCAGCTGATCGATGGTGACCGGCTCGCCCCGTTCCGCCCGCGCGGAACGTCCGTGGCTGCGCTGGTCCCAGTGCACGGTCCGTACGACGCCCCGCAGCGCGGCCCGCTGGAAGTGCCAGGAGTCCTGGTTGAGGCAGTAGCCGTGGCTGAAGACGACGGTGACCGGGGCCGGCGTCCTGCGGCCGAACAGCCGGCGCCGGCGGGCGGGGGTGGGGTCGGGGTCGAGGTCGTCGGCCTCGTAGTACAGCTCGGTTCCGTCATCGGCGTACGCCTTGCCGGGTGTGCCGCGCAGCCCGCCGTACGGACCCGCGGAGTCCAGGGCGAGCCTGGCCTTCTTCCGCATGCCCCGGCCGACCGTCATCCGTTCTATGGCGACGCCGGCCGCGGCCCCCGTGGCGAGCACGCCTATCGCGACGCCCGCGACGCCGGTGGCACGGCGCCAGCCGGGCGCGCCGGCGGCCTCCGCGATCCCCTCACTCACCTGCCGCTCCCCTCGTTCACATAGACGCGCGGGACACGGGCGCCGATCCGGGTGACGATCTCGTACGCGATGGTCCCCGCCGCCTGCGCCCAGTCCTCGGCCGTCGGCTCACCGCGTTCGCCGGGCCCGAAGAGGACCGCCTCGGCGCCCGGCTCCGGCTCGTCCCCGCCCAGGTCGACGACGAACTGGTCCATCGCGACCCGCCCCGCGACCGTCCGCCACTTGCCCTCGACCAGGACGGGCCCGGCGGAGGAGGCGTGACGCGGGACGCCGTCCGCGTAGCCCAGCGGGACGAGGCCGAGGGTGGTGGCGCCCGGGGTGACGTAGTGATGGCCGTAGCTGACGCCGTGGCCGCCGGGTACGTGCTTCACCAGGGCCAGCGACGCGGACAGGGTCATCGCCGGACGCAGTCCGAAGTCGGCGGAGGTGCCGATCTCGGGGCTCGGCGAGATCCCGTACATCGCGATGCCGGGGCGGACGAGGTCGAAGTGGCTCTCGGGCAGGGTGAGGGTCGCGGGCGAGTTGGCGATGTGCCGCACCTCGGGGCGCACCCCCTGCGCCTCGGCGTACGCCACCATCTCCCGGAACCGGGTGAGCTGGGCGGCGATGGAGGGATGCCCCGGCTCGTCGGCACAGGCGAAGTGCGACCACAGGCCGGTGACCCGCAGCAGCCCCTCCGCCTCGGCACGCAGCGCGGCGGCGACCAGCTCCGTCCAGTCGTCGCCGGGCTGGCAGCCGCCGCGCCCGAGGCCGGTGTCGGCCTTGAGCTGCACCCGCGCGGGCCGGCCGGCGAGGCGCGCGGCGCGGGTGACCTCGTCCAGCGCCCATCTGCCGCCGAGGGACACGTCGAGGTCGGCCTCGATCGCCTCGCGCCAGGGCCCTCCGGGCGTCCACAGCCAGCACATGATCCGTACGCCGGCGGGCACCCCGGAGCCGGGCGCGCGCAGCGCGAGCGCCTCCTGGGGGGTGGCGGTGCCGAGCCAGGTCGCCCCGGCCTCGACGGCGGCCCGTGCGCAGGGGGCCGCGCCGTGGCCGTATCCGTCGGCCTTGACCACGGCCATGAGGGCGGTGCCGGGGGCACGTTGGCGCAGGGTGCGCACGTTGGCCCGTACGGCGGCCAGGTCGATCTCGGCACGGGCACGCAGTGCCGCACCCCCCGGGGCATCTGTCTCGTTCATCCCGCCCAGTCTCTCAGAGCGGGGGTGGGGCTCCGGTGGAGCGGGGGTTTGATCACACGGGCACCGTGGCGGGGCTCGGCAACCCGGCACGGTGCGGGTGGCCCCGCGTGGCTGAGCAACCGGGTGCTTCCCCGGTACCCGGCGTGGGGGTGGGCCGGGGGTGGGGTTGTGCGGCCCGGCGCTTCCCGGTACCCGGCGTGGATGCGGGCCGGGGGCGGGTTGCGCAGCCCGGCGCTTGCGGGGTGCCGTCGCGCCCACCCGTGCCGCCCTGCGGCACGACTGCCCGCGGAGAGCGGGGGGCTCGGGCTGCCCGCGGAGGGCGGGGCGACTGCCCGCGGAGAGCGGAGGGCTCGGGCTGCCCGCGGAGAGCGGGGGGGGCGGGCTGTCCGCGGAGGGCGGGGGGCTCGGGCTGTCCGCGGAGGGCGGCGGGGTGGGGGTGGGCTGCCGTCCCAGCGGCACGACTGCCCGCGGGGGGCGGCGGGGTGGGGGTGGGCTGCCGTCCCAGCGGCACGACTGCCCGCGGAGTGTGGCGGGTTGCCGTGCCGTAGACGGCAGGTGGCCGCCCGCGGCGCGGAGGGGACGGGGCGGGGGTGGTCGCCCGCAGTGGCTGGCGCGTCCGCGCCGGGCCACTGCACAGCGGGGGCAGTCGCGCCAGTCCGAGGACGGCCACCCCCGACCCGGCCCCGCCCCACCCACCGCCATCAGGCGCTACGCCCGCACCACACTCCGCCAAGCCCCCGCGATCTCCTCCGCCACATCGTGGGCCCCCGCCGGCGCCCCGTCCGCCGCGAACCGCCCCGCCAGCCCGTGCAGATACGCCGCCGCACTCGCCGCGTCCACAGCCGGCAGCCCCGCCGCCAGCAACGACCCCGCGAGCCCCGACAACACGTCACCACTCCCCGCCGTGGCCAGCCACGACGTACCCGTGGGGTTCACCCGCACCGCCGCACCACCCGCGGACGCGATCAGCGTCGTCGACCCCTTCAGCAGCACCGTCGCCCCGTACCGCCCCGCCAACTCCCGCACCGCCGCCAGCCGCCCACCCTCGACCTCCTCCCGCTCGACACCGAGCAACGCCGCCGCCTCCCCCGCGTGCGGCGTCATCACGGTCGGCGCCCGCCGCGCCCGCACCGCCGAGGCCTCCGCCAGCCGCAGCCCGTCCGCGTCGATCAGCACCGGCACCTCCGCCGCCAGCACCTCCGCGACCGTCGCCGCGTCGTCCCCGGCCCCCGGCCCGACCACCCACGACTGCACCCGCCCCGCGTGCTTCGGCCCCCCGTCCGAAACCAGCGTCTCGGGAAAGCGCGCGATCACCGCCTGCCCCGCGGGACCGACGTACCGCACCGCCCCCGCCCCACCCCGCAGCGCCCCCGCCACCGCGAGCACCGCGGCCCCGGGATACCGGGCGGAACCGGCCGCGATGCCCACCACACCCCGCCGGTACTTGTCGCTCTCCGCCGCCGGCACCGGCAGCATCCGGGCCACGTCCGCGTGCTGCAACGCCTCCAGTTCCGCCGACGCCGGCAGCTCGAGACCGATGTCGACCAGCCGCACCGACCCCGCGTACTCCCGCGCCGGATCCACCAGCAGCCCCGGCTTGTGCGTCCCGAACGTCACCGTGAGATCCGCCCGCAGCGCCCTCCCCCGCACCTCCCCGGTGTCGGCGTCGACCCCGCTCGGCAGATCGACGGCGACCACCACCGCCCGCGACCGTTCCACCGCGTCCGCCAGCGGCACCGCATTCGGACGCAACCCGCCCGTCCCCCCGATCCCGACGATCCCGTCCACCACGAGATCGGCCCGCCCGACCACCGCCTCGGCCCCGCCCCCGTCCGCCCCCACCACTCGCCCCCCGGCCCGCCGCAACGCCGCAAGCCCCCCGCCATGAGCCCGCTCCGGCGCGAGCAGCACCGCGCTCACCCCCGCACCGCGCCGCGCGAGCCGGGCACCGGCGTAGAGGGCGTCCCCTCCGTTGTCCCCGCTGCCGACCAGCAGCACCACCCGGCTGCCGTACACCCGCCCCAGCACATCCGCGCAGGCCGCGGCGAGCCCGGCGGCGGCGCGCTGCATCAGCGCCCCCTCCGGCAGCCGTGCCATCAGTTCCCGTTCCGCCGCCCTGACCGTCTCCACGCTGTACGCAGTACGCATGCGTCCGAGTCTCCCCGAAGCGGCCCGCCCACTCCCGCAACCCGCGAGCCGGTTCACCTTGACTCATTGCCATGCCCTTGCCAAACTCTCCGCCCCCCACCGCATGAATCGATTCAGTCGAACCGGTTCGACGCGACCTGACGACAGAGACAGAGGACCCATGCGACGCAGAGCCGCACTACTCGCAGCAGCCGCCACCGCACTCCTCACCGCCGCAGGCACCCTGACGACCCCCGCCGCGGCGACACCAGCAACCCCCACCCCCACCACCCCCGCACCCGCACCCGCCCGCGCGGCAGCCTGCGGCGACGGCTCCTACCAGGCCGAGGCGGTACTGAACGGCAGCACCTGGACCGCCAGGCGCGGCAGCAGCACCGTCTACACCGGCACCGACATGCGCGCGGCCGTCCAGGCGGCCATCAGCAGCCTGTCCGCCGGCCGCACCAGCAAGGAACGGGTGGTGGTCCGCGGCTCGGGCTCCGTCTCCGCCGGTTCCCGCATCTCCCTGCCGAGCTACACCGCCCTCGACGTCTGCGGCACCATCAACGTCACCGGCAGCGGCTCGGGCGACCAGGCCCCGGTCTACTCCCGCGGCACCCGGGACATCGAGGTGCAGCACCTCAACGTCACCGGCGCCCCGCTGTACGGGATCTTCCTGCGCAACGTGCAGAACGTGGTGCTCGGCCAGATCGACATGCGCCTCTCGGCCGGCCTCGGCGTCCGCATCGACAACCGCGGCGACACCAGCCAGTGGACGCGCAACGTCCGCATCGACGACGTCTACGTCTCCGGCGCGTCCAGCCACGCCGTGGAGACGTACGGCGTCGACGGCCTCACCGTCGGCACGGTGACCGCCCGCAACGTCGGCGAGTCGGGCCTGCTGCTGAACCAGACGATCAACGCCACGGTCTCCAAGGTGGACGCGGAGAACGCCGGCACCGGCACCGGCTACGCCGCCTTCCGCATGGCCAACCGCAACGGCCGTATCGGCAGTTCGTACTCGACCAACATCCGCGTAGGCGAGGTCGTGGCCCGCGGCGGCGGACGCGGCGTGTTCTGCGTCTCGGAGAGCGGCGGCGCGACGATCGACCGGATCACGCTCTCGAACACCGGCAACAACGCGATCCTCATCGAGAACTGCTACAACGTGAACCTGGCCGCCCAGAGCGGCACGGTCACCGGCGGCGGCGAGATCCGCCTGGCGGCGCGCACGGAGTTCGCGAACAACAGGGACATCACCGTCCAGAACCTCACGGTGACGAACTCGTCGATCCGCGAGAGCCCCTGCGGCGAGAACACCACGTTCCGCAACAACCGGCTGGTGAACTCCAGCCAGTCGATCTGCTAGCCAGCAAAAAAGCGGGGCGCGGCGACCTCGCCGCACCCCGCACATCCCGCGCACCACGCGCCAAGCCGACACGCGTCAAGCCGACGCGCGCCGCGCCTCAGCCCGTGGCCAGCATCCCCGCCCGCAGCCGCTTCAGCGTCCGCGAGAGCAGCCGCGACACATGCATCTGCGAGCAGCCGAGCCGCTGCCCGATCTCCGCCTGGGTCAGCTCCTCCACGAAGCGCCAGTGCACGATCTTGCGCTCACGCTCGTCGAGATCGGCGATCATCGGCGCCAGCGCGTGGAAGTCCTCGACCAGTTCCAGCGCGGCGTCCTCGGAGCCGATGAAGTCGGCGAGCACGCTCTCACCGTCGGGCTCACTGCCGATGGCCGCGTCCAGGGAGGCGGAGTTGTAGCCGTTCGAGGCGATCCGCGCCTCGTTGACCTCTTCCTCGGTCAGGCTCATCAGCTGCGCGAGCTCACCGACCGTGGGCGTACGGCCCAGCCGGCTGCGCAGCTCCTCGGTGGCACGGGCAAGCTGCACCCGGGCCTCCTGCAGCCGGCGCGGAACGTGCACGGACCACGACGTGTCCCGGAAGAAGCGCTTGATCTCCCCCACGATGTAGGGGATCGCGAAGGAGGTGAACTCGACCTCGCGCGACAGCTCGAACCGGTCGATCGCCTTGATCAGCCCGATCATGCCGACCTGGACGATGTCCTCCATCTCCTCCGGACCGCGGCTGCGGAACCGGCCGGCCGCGTAGCGGACCAGGGACATGTTCATCTCGATCAGCGTGTTGCGCGCGTACTGGTATTCGTGCGTGCCTTCCTCCAGCACCGTCAGGCGGCGGAAGAACACCTTCGAAAGTTCGCGGGCGTCCTGCGGCGCGACCTGGCCCGGGTCGGCGACCTCCGGCAGCTCGGTCACCGTCTGAGTTCGGTCGGTCCGCGCCATCGTCGACGTCACTGTGCGCCCTCCCTGTTCGATCGGCCCGGCTAGAGACACCGGCTAAACGCGCTTACCCCGGTCCACGCGAAGCACACATCCCCTTCACCGACGACGTCCGCACGAAAGCGGAAGACGAAGCCCACGCCCCCCGCACCCCGCCTCACCCTTCCGCGATCACCACCGCCGAAGCGATCCCGGCGTCGTGGCTGAGCGACACGTGCCAGGACCGTACGCCCAGTTCGGCGGCGCGCGCCGCGACCGTGCCCTTCACCCGCAGCCGGGGCTGCCCGCTGTCCTCGCACCACACCTCGGCGTCGGTCCAGTACAGCCCCGCGGGCGCACCGAGCGCCTTGGCGAGCGCCTCCTTGGCGGCGAACCGCGCGGCGAGCGAGGCGATACCCCGCCGCTCACCGCTGGGCAGCAGCAACTCGCTCTCCAGGAAGAGCCGCTGGGCCAGGGCGGGCGTCCGCTCCAGCGACTCCGCGAACCGCTCCACCTCGGCGACGTCGATCCCGACTCCGATGATGCTCATGCGGGCACCCTAGGCCCTGCCGCCGCGTCCGGCGGGACTCGGTAGGGCCGGACGGGGCGGACGGGGCGGCGACACCCGCGGCCGGCGTCACTCCACCGTCACCGACTTCGCCAGATTGCGCGGCTGGTCCACCTCGTTCCCCCGTGCGGTCGCCAGCTCGCAGGCGAAGACCTGCAGCGGCACCGTCGCCACCAGCGGCTGGAGCAGTGTCGGGGTGACCGGGATGCGGATCAGGTGGTCGGCGTACGGGGCGACGGCCTCGTCCCCCTCCTCCGCGATGACGATGGTCCGGGCACCGCGCGCCCGGATCTCCTGGATGTTGGAGACGATCTTGTCGTGGAGGACGGACCGGCCGCGCGGCGACGGCACGACCACGACCACCGGCAGGTCGTCCTCGATCAGGGCGATCGGCCCGTGCTTCAGCTCGCCGGCCGCGAAGCCCTCCGCGTGCATGTACGCGAGCTCCTTCAGCTTCAGGGCCCCTTCCAGCGCTACCGGGTAGCCCACGTGCCGTCCCAGGAACAGCACCGTGTTCTTCTCCGCCAGCGACCGCGCCAGTGCCCGTACCGGCTCCATGGTCTCCAGGACCCGGTCGACCGCGCCGGAGACGGAGGACAGGTCCCGCACCACCGCGCGGATCTCGTCGGCCCACTTGGTGCCCCGCACCTGGCCCAGGTAGAGCGCGACCAGGTAGCAGGCGACCAGCTGGGTCAGGAACGCCTTGGTCGAGGCGACCGCGACCTCGGGCCCGGCGTGCGTGTACAGCACGGCGTCGGACTCGCGCGGGATGGTGGAGCCGTTGGTGTTGCAGATGGCCAGCACGTGCGCGCCCTGCTCGCGGGCGTGGCGCAGCGCCATCAGTGTGTCCATGGTCTCCCCGGACTGGGAGATGGCGACGACCAGGGTCTGCTGGTCGAGGATCGGGTCCCGGTAGCGGAACTCGCTGGCCAGTTCCACCTCGCAGGGGAGCCGGGTCCAGTGCTCGATGGCGTACTTGGCGATCAGCCCGGCGTGGAAGGCCGTACCGCAGGCGACGATGACGACCTTGTCGACCTCGCGCAGGACGTTCGCGGGGATCCGCACCTCGTCCAGGGTCAGCGAACCCGCCCCGTCGATGCGGCCCAGCAGGGTGTCGGCGACCGCCTTCGGCTGCTCGGCGATCTCCTTGAGCATGAAGTAGTCGTAGCCGCCCTTCTCGGCGGCGGAGGCGTCCCAGTCGACGTGGTACTCGCGGACGTCGGCCGGGCCGCCGTCGAAGTCGGTGACCGTCACCGCGTCCCGGCGCAGTTCGACCACCTGGTCCTGCCCCAGCTCGACGGCGTCCCGGGTGTGCGCGATGAACGCGGCGACGTCCGAGGCGAGGAAGGCCTCCCCGTCGCCGACCCCCACCACCAGTGGCGAGTTCCGCCGCGCGCCCACCACCACGTCCGGCTCGTCCGCGTGGACGGCGACCAGGGTGAACGCGCCCTCCAGACGCCGGCACACCAGCCTCATCGCCTCGGCGAGGTCCGCGCAGGCGGAGAACTCCTCGGCGAGGAGGTGCGCGACGACCTCGGTGTCCGTCTCGGAGGCGAGCGCGTGGCCGCGCTCGGCCAACTCCTCCCGGAGGGCGGCGAAGTTCTCGATAATGCCGTTGTGGACGACGGCGACCCGGCCCGCGTTGTCGAGGTGCGGGTGGGCGTTGGCGTCCGTCGGACCGCCGTGCGTGGCCCAGCGGGTGTGCCCGATGCCGGTGGTGCCGGACGGCAGCGGCCGCTCGGCCAGCTCCTTCTCGAGGTTGACGAGCTTCCCGGCCCGCTTGGCCGTGGCCAGACCGCCGTCCGCCAGCACGGCGACGCCCGCCGAGTCGTATCCCCGGTACTCCAGCCGCTTCAGTCCGGCCGTCACGACGGTCAGCGCCGACTGCGGCCCCACGTATCCCACGATTCCGCACATGCCCGGCAGCCTACGGTCCGTCAGCTGCCGGAAAGGCCCTCCGTGTGCCCGAAATCGGAAATTCCCACCGGTGCAGGAAGCACCGGTGGGAACGGAACCCCCAGAGTGTCAGCCGAGCTTGCCGACCTGGGCGGTGACGACGTCCGCCGGGACGTCGAAGTCCTCGCCGGTGGCCATGGCGGCCAGGTTGACGGCGCTGAAGGTGACCAGGGTGGCGCCCTTGCGGACGACGACGATCTTGCTCGGCGCCTTGACGTCCTCCTCGGCGGCGATGGTCAGGGTGAGGGCGGAACTCTCGTCGCCGCCCTCGGGCGCGGTGCCCCCGGCGACCTTGACGACCTGCATCTCCTCACCGGACACGGTGGCGGTGAAACCGCCCGCGCACTTCCCGGCGGCGTCGGTCAGGCCCTTCATCGCCTGCTCGGCGCCGCCGTCCTCGTAGGAGGCGAGGTTGATCAGCATCTTGTCGACGTCGAGGGAGGCCATCAGGGCGTCCTCGGGGCTGGTGCCCTCGGAGGGCTTCACGGGCTCGCCCGTCCAGGACCGCTTCACGGTCGCGGCCGGCTCGCCCTGGGCCACCCCGGCCTGCGCGTGGGCCAGCGGCAGGCAGGCCGCGTCCTTGGTCTTCACCTGGTCCTTGGCGATGTCGTCCGTCGCCGGGAGCTTGGTGGCGACCTTGCCACTCTTCACGTCCGACTGCGCGAGCCCGGCCTTCTCCAGCTCGGCGGCGGTGAGCGCCTTGGCCGCCGGGGCCGCGGAGGCACTCGAGTCGGCCTTGCCGTTGCCCTCGCCGCCCTTGTCCTCGTCGCCGGAGCCACCGCAGGCGGTGACGAGCAGGGCGAGCGCGGCGGCGGAGGCGGCGAGCGCGGTACGGCGAACGGCGGTGGTTCTCACGTGGGAACTCTTTCTTCGGGGCGCGGAGGACTCCGCAACGCATTGCGCGCACTGTAAGCGGATCCCCGACACAGCCACCACACAATTGATCATCAGGTATGCGACCGTGACGGCCGCGTGATCTCGGACGGCCCCCACGAGCGTGACACAGCCCACCTGTCGCCCCGTTCGAACTCCGTTAACAATGGACTGTGATCTCTCCGGTCTCCCCGATGCCCCGGAGCGCCCACCGGCAGCGGCCGGAGGCGACTCCCTACGTGGACCTCACCCGCGCCGAGTGGAGCGCGCTGCGCGACAAGACTCCGCTGCCCCTGTCGGCGGCGGAGGTCGAGCAGCTGCGCGGCCTCGGTGACGTCATCGACCTCGACGAGGTGCGGGACATCTACCTCCCGCTGTCCCGGCTGCTCAACCTCTACGTCGGCGCCACCGACGGGCTGCGGGGCGCGCTGAACACCTTCCTGGGCGAGCAGGGTTCCCAGTCCGGCACTCCCTTCGTCATAGGGGTCGCCGGTTCCGTGGCGGTCGGCAAGTCCACGGTGGCCCGGCTGCTCCGCGCGCTGCTGTCCCGCTGGCCCGAGCACCCCCGCGTGGAGCTGGTCACGACGGACGGGTTCCTGCTGCCGACGAAGGAACTGCAGGAGCGGGGCCTGATGTCGCGGAAAGGTTTCCCCGAGTCGTACGACCGGCGGGCGCTGACCCGTTTCGTCGCCGACATCAAAGCGGGCAAGGGCGAGGTGACCGCCCCCGTCTACTCGCACCTCATCTACGACATCGTCCCGGGCGAGAAGCTCACGGTGCGCCGCCCGGACATCCTGATCGTCGAGGGGCTCAACGTCCTGCAGCCCGCGCTGCCCGGGAAGGACGGCCGCACCCGCGTCGGGCTCGCCGACTACTTCGACTTCAGCGTGTACGTCGACGCCCGCACCGAGGACATCGAGAGCTGGTACCTCAACCGCTTCAAGCGGCTGCGGGAGACCGCGTTCCAGGATCCGTCCTCGTACTTCCGCAGGTGGACCCAGGTCTCCGAGGAGGAGGCCCTCGACTACGCCCGCACGATGTGGCGCACCATCAACAAGCCGAACCTGGTGGAGAACATCGCCCCGACCCGGGGCCGGGCCACGCTGGTGGTGCGCAAGGGGCCGGACCACAAGGTCCAGCGCCTCAGCCTGCGCAAACTGTGACGCTACGCTGCCGCCATGCTGCACCTGCGCCTGATCTCACCGGCCGAGAAGACCGATGACGTAATACGGCTGATCGAGGGGACGATCGGCACGGCGCACCTGTGCGTGCTGCCCGGCGCCGCGCGCAGTCCCGCCGGTGACGTCGTGCTGTGCGACGTGGCCCGGGAGGCCGGCGACGACCTGCTCAGCGGGCTGCAGCGGCTCGGTCTGGAGACGACCGGTTCCATCGCCGTGGACGACGTCGGGCTGCTGCTGTCGAAGCGGGCCGAGAAGGCGGAGAAGGAGGCGCCGGGCGAGCCCGCGGACGCGGTGCTGTGGGAGCACCTGACCGACGCCACCCACGAGGAGTCGACCCTCTCGGTCACCTATCTCATGTTCATCACGCTGGCCACGATGATCGCGGCCTGCGGTGTGGTGCTGGACAACTCGATCCTGATCGTGGGCGCGATGGCGGTGGGCCCGGAGTTCGGCCCGCTGGCCGGCGTCTCCACCGCGGTGGTGCAGCGCCGGCCGCGTCTCGCGCTGCGCTCGGTGACCGCCCTGCTGGTGGGTTTCGCGGTGGCGATGGCGGTGACGGTGGGCTTCAGCCTCTTCATGGACGCGGTCGGGCTGTTCACCGAGGCGAAGCTGGAGGGCGACCGTCCGCAGACCGGCTTCGTGTACGCCCCCGACTGGTTCTCCTTCGTGGTGGCTGTACTGGCCGGGGCGGCCGGGACGCTGTCGCTGACGTCCGCGAAGTCCGGGGCGCTGGTGGGGGTCGCGATCTCGGTGACGACGATTCCGGCTGCCGCGAACGCCGCGGTGGCGTTGAGCTACGGGGACACCGTGCAGACCTGGGGGTCGACCGAGCAGCTTCTGCTCAACCTGTTGGGCATCACCCTGGCGGGGGTGCTCACGCTGGCGGCGCAGAAGCGGTTCTGGGCGGGCCAGCACAAACGCCTCCGGCGCCCGACCGCCCCCTGACCACCCCGGCGTGGGTGCGGTCCGGGAGGTGTTCGCGCAGCCCGGCGCCCACGGGGTGCCGCCGCGCCCACCCGTGCCGCCCCAGCGGCACGACTGCCCGCGGAGTGCGGGGGTGCGACTGCCCGCGGAAACGGCGGTGCGGCACCTGCCGTCCGCGGAGAGCGGGGGTGCGACTGTCCGCGCACAGCCGGGGGAGACTGCCCGCGGAGAACGGGGGTGTGGCTGCCCGCGGAGGGCGGGGGCGTGGCTGCCCGCGCACAACGGGGGGATGACTGCCCGCGGAGTGCGGCGGTGCGGCTGCCCGCAGAGTGCGGCGGTGCGGCTGCCCGTGCAGTGCGCGGGTGTGGCGGATGGTTGGCGACGGCGGGGAGGGGGTGGGGCGGGGGTGGCCGCCCGCAGTGGCTGGCGCGTCCGCGCCCCGCACCCCTTCCAGCGGGGTCAGTCGCGCCAGTCCGAGGACGGCCACCCCCGACCCGCCCCCGCACCACCCACCCGGCTAACCCAGCGCCGACTTCACCGCGTCCGCCAGCCGCCCGGCCACCGACCGGGCCTGGTCGATGTCCGCAGCCTCGACCATGACGCGCACCAGCGGCTCCGTCCCCGACGGACGCAGCAGCACCCGCCCGGTCTCGCCCAGCTCGCGCTCCGCCTCGGTCACCGCCGCGGCCAGCTCCGCGGAGGTCTTCACCCGCGACTTGTCCACATCCGGAACGTTCACCAGAACCTGCGGCAACCGCTCCATCACGGACGCCAGATCCCGCAGCGTACGGCCCGTCTCGGCGACCCGCGCCGCCAGCAGCAGACCGGTGAGCGTCCCGTCCCCGGTCGTCGCGTGGTCGAGGACGATGACGTGCCCGGACTGCTCGCCCCCGAGCGCGTAGTCCCGCTGCTTCATCTCCTCCAGCACATACCGGTCGCCGACAGCGGTCTGCACCAGCCGGATGCCCTCGCGCTCCATGGCCAGCTTGAAGCCCAGGTTGGACATCACCGTCGCGACCACGGTGTCGGACCGCAGCGCGGACCGCTCCCGCATCGCCAGCGCCAGCACCGCGAGGATCTGGTCGCCGTCGACCTCCTCACCGGCGTGGTCCACGGCCAGGCACCGGTCGGCGTCGCCGTCGTGCGCGATGCCCAGCGCGGCCCCGTGCTCGACGACCGCGGCCTTCAGCTGCTCCAGATGGGTCGAGCCGCAGCCGTCGTTGATGTTGAGCCCGTCCGGGTCGGCCCCGATCGTCACGACCTCGGCCCCGGCCCGCGTGAACGCCTCCGGCGACACCTTCGCCGCGGCGCCGTGCGCCTCGTCCAGGACGATCTTCAGCCCGTCCAGCCGGTTCGGCAGTACGCCGACGAGGTGGGCGACGTACTTGTCGAACCCCTCCTCGTAGTCCCGCACCCGGCCGACCCCGGCACCGGTCGGACGGTCCCAGGGAGCCCCGGTGCGGTGCTCCTCGTACGTGGCCTCGATCCGGTCCTCCAGCTCGTCGGCGAGCTTGTGACCACCGCGGGCGAAGAACTTGATGCCGTTGTCCGGCATGGCGTTGTGGCTCGCGGAGAGCATCACACCGAGGTCGGCGCCGAGCGCGCCGGTGAGGTGGGCGACCGCCGGGGTGGGCAGCACGCCGACCCGCAGGACGTCCACACCCGCGCTGGCGAGGCCGGCGCAGACCGCGGCCTCCAGGAACTCTCCGGACGCGCGTGGATCACGTCCGACCACGGCCGTGGGCCGGTGTCCTTCGAACGTGCCCGCCTCGGCCAGTACGTGCGCGGCCGCGACGGACAGGCCGAGCGCCATCTCCGCCGTCAGGTCCGCGTTGGCGACACCGCGCACGCCGTCCGTGCCGAAGAGTCGTCCCACTTGTCCTCCTGAGGAAGCGTCAGTATCGAAAGGCCTCGCCGAGGCGTTGGACCCGTACGCGCGGTCGCAGGTTGTACCGCTGGTCGCCAGTTGTACCGCTGCCAGAAGCCACCGCTGTGTGTTCGACGGCCTCTGGCAGCGGCACAGGGCTCACATCTCCCGGACGCGAACCGCCCGCCGCGGCGCCACGGCACCACGCCACCACGGCACCGCACCCGACCATCCGATCACATTAGCCTTTGAGCGCCTTGTGCCGTTATACGCCCAGGCCACTGAATAAACGAACGCCCCGGCAGCACTGTGGCGTGCCGCCGGGGCGTTCGGAGTACGCGCGAGCGCCTGCGAGATTAGCGCTTGCTGTACTGCGGGGCCTTACGGGCCTTCTTCAGACCGGCCTTCTTGCGCTCGACCGCACGGTCGTCGCGCTTGAGGAAGCCTGCCTTCTTCAGCGGGCCGCGGTTGTTGTCCACGTCCGCCTCGTTCAGCGCACGGGCGACACCGAGACGGAGCGCACCGGCCTGGCCGGAGACGCCGCCACCCGCGATGCGGGCGATGACGTCGTAGCGGCCCTCGAGCTCGAGCACCTTGAAGGGCTCGTTGACTTCCTGCTGGTGCACCTTGTTCGGGAAGTAGTCCTCGAGGGTGCGACCGTTGATCTTCCACTTGCCGGTGCCCGGGACGATCCGGACGCGGGCGATGGCGTTCTTGCGGCGACCCAGGCCGGCGGCCGGCTGGGGCTCGCCGAAGCGGGAGGCCATCGACTCCGAGGTGTACTCGCCCTCGACGGGCACCTCGGACTCGGTGGTGTAGCTGTCGATGTCAAGCTCTTCGAGCGGCTGCTCGGCAGTGGTCTCGGCCACGATTCTCCTCAGATTCTCTTCAGTCTTAGGGGTGGCCGGACTTACTGCGCGACCTGGGTGATCTCGAACGGCACCGGCTGCTGGGCAGCGTGCGGGTGCTGGTCGCCCGAGTAGACCTTCAGCTTGGAAAGCATCTGACGGCCCAGGGTGTTCTTGGGGAGCATGCCCTTGACGGCCTTCTCGATGGCCTTCTCGGGGTTCTTGTCGAGCAGCTCGTCGTAGCGGACGGAGCGCAGACCACCCGGGTAACCCGAGTGGCGGTACGCCATCTTCTGGGTCCGCTTGTTGCCGGAGAGGTGCACCTTGTCCGCGTTGATGATGATGACGAAGTCACCGGTGTCGACGTGGGGGGCGTAGATCGGCTTGTGCTTGCCGCGCAGGATGGAGGCCGCAGTGGAGGCCAGACGACCCAGGACAACGTCCTGAGCGTCGATGACGTGCCACTGGCGCGTCACATCGCCGGGCTTGGGGCTGTACGTACGCACGGTTCGTAGCCTTCGCTTCTTCAGTGAATGGTCCTGACAAGGTCACCGAAGACGATCACGACAGCCCTGACCGCACCGCGGTGACGCAAACCGCGCGCTGGTCGCTGGTCATCGGTCCCGGTGGACCGGTGTAAGGGCCCCTCACGTGAGAATGAGCAAGCCACTACACACAACGAACAAGCAGGATACCCACCCTCGGCCGGACGGGTCAAAACGACCCCGTCCGAGGTGGGCTACGCCGATTCTACGGCCGGACGCCGCTCCCCCGGCGTCCCCCTCGGGCCCGCCTCCTCCCGCGCGCCCCGGACGCAGTGGTAGGAGACCGTCACCGCCAGCACGCACAGCGTGACCGCGTCCTGGAAGGCCCGGCGCCGCGGCGACTCCAGCCACGGCCAGGTGACCCCCGGCAGCTGCGGCACCAGGGCGAGCCAGAACCAGGGCCGCCGCGCCACCGACCCCGCGTACGGCAACCCGGCCAGCAGCAGCGGCAGCACGACCAGGAGGTAGTGGTTGTAGGAGGGCCTCGACACCAGGAACGCGGAGAGCATCAGCCCGGCGGAGGTCTCCGCCAGCCGCAGCGGCGCCGGACCGGGCCCGCGCCAGCGCCGGTACGCGCAGACCACACCGGCGGCGGCCGCGAGAGCGGCGAGCACCACGGCCGGGGTCTCCGGCACGCCGAGCCGGGGCAGCACCACGGCCGGCGAGGCCTCGTAGAGCCGCAGGAAGGCGTCGTCCCCGCGCAGCAGGAACGGCAGGGTGCGGGTGAAGAAGCCCGTCGGGTCGGGCAGGAAGAGCGCCGCCGCCACCGACGCCGCCACCGGTACCAGCACCAGCACGGCCAGCGCCCGCCACCGGCGCGCGAAGAGGAACAGCAGCGCCATCGGCGCGAGCAGCGGCTTCAGCGCCACGGCCACCCCGATCACCGCCCCCGCCGCGACCCACCGGCCCCGGCTCGCCAGCAGCAGGCAGAGCGGCAGCGCCAGCGCGGCCGTCACCGTCCAGTTGCCCAGCCGCACCAGCTGCCCGAACGGCGCGAAGCCGGCCGCGAGGCCCAGCAGGCCGAGGGCGGCGAGCCGGCTGCCCAGCGGCACCCGGTGCAGCCGCAGGGCGCACGCCCAGCCCAGCGCGAGGGCGAGGACCGCGGCCACCGGCCCCAGCACGTCGAGCACGGACCGCGGCAGCAGCGCCGGCGGAACGGCGGCCATGACCGCGCTCGGGAAATAGAGGAAGTGCCGGTCGTCGTACGGCGATCCACCGTCCAGCCAGGTCCGCGCGGCGTCCACGACGATCGCGTTGTCCATGCCTCCGCCCGAGGTCACCAGCACCGTACGCACCGTCAGCGCGCCCAGCACCGCCGCGAGTCCGGCCCACAGGTGCCACCTCGCGGGCCGCACCAACCACCCGGAGATGTCGCTTTTGCCCGTCACCATGCCCGCAACGCTAGGCGCTCCCCGCCCCGTTGACAGGGACCAGCACACCCCTTACCCCGTCTAAGATGCGCCCCATGAGTCTTGGGCAGGGGGGACCTCCTCAGCAGTGGGATCCCTGGAAACCGAATTCCCAGCAGCCCTGGAACGGCGGAGGCTCCGGACAGTCACCCGACTGGGCCGCGCTCGCCGACGCCTCCGAGGCCCGCAGCAAGCGGCGCCGGCTGCTGTTCATAGGCGGCGGGGCACTGGCCACCGTCGCGATAGGCACGGCGGTGGCGGTCGCCGTCGTCTCGGCGAACGGCGGCAGCGAGGCCTCCCCGGGGACCTCGTCCCAGCTGCCGGGCGGCTCCGACATCGACATCCCGAGCCCCACGGGCACGGTCCCGTCGTTCGCCCCGACGAGCGCACCGCCCCCGCTGGACCCGAAGGACTTCATCGCCAGCGCGAAGAAGGACAAGGCCCCGCTGAGCCCCGACATCCTCTTCCCCGGCACCCAGCTGACCATGGGTGAGACGGTGTACAAGAAGGGTCCGACGGCCGACACCACGAACTGCGCGTCGGCGGCGAAGGCCACGCTCCCCAAGGTCCTCGACGACAACGACTGCACCCGCCTGATCCGGGTCACCTACACCAAGGACGACGTGGCGGTGACGGTCGGCGTGGCGGTCTTCGAGACCGAGGCCCAGGCGACGAAGGCCAAGCAGCAGGCGGACAAGAAGAGCATCGTGAAGTCGCTGTCGGGCGGGGGCGTCAAGGACTTCTGCTCCGGCGCGGTCTGCCGCTCGACCACCAACTCCTACGGCCGCTACGCCTACTTCACCCTGGCCGGCTTCACCGCCGGCAAGGACGTGACGACGAAGGACACGGCCGTCTTCGCCACCGGCGACGACCTCCAGACCTTCACGGTCCGCCAGATCCACCGCCGCGGCCAGGCCCAGGCGTCGGCGGCGGCCAACGAGTAGCCGCCACCGCGGGGCCGGGCGTCAGAGCCTCTTGGCGCTGCGCAGCGTCTTGGCGTAGTAGCCGTTGCCGTCCAGACGGGAGACGCCGCCGATGTCGCCGATGGTCGGGCCGTTGACCTCTTCCCGGCTGGACACGAAGATCAGGTGGCCCTCGGTGTCGTAGCCGAGCACCATGCCCACGTGGTCGAGCCGCTCCTTGGTGCGGGTGTCGAGCTTGAAGAAGACGAGGTCGCCGGGCTGGAGCTGGTCGATGTTGGACGGCCGGTCGTCCGGCGTGATCCCGGTCAGCGGGAGCACGTCGACGCCCTCCCCGGAGCGGGACATGCCGTTGGCGGTGCGGGGCAGGCCGTCGCCGGCGGCCTTGTCCGAGGACATCAGCGGGTAGCGGGCGCGGTAGCCGAGCACCATGCGGATGAAGCCTGAGCAGTCCAGGGACTTGGCGCGCATGGCCTCCGGCGTGCCGAAGGTGCCGTCCCGGAACGGGTACTGGACGCCGAGATAGTCGTAGAAGTCGGACTGCTCCAGGCGCAGGTCGCCGCCCTCGGCGCCGGTGGTGTTCAGCGGTCCGAAGTCCGCGTCACCGGCGTAGGCGATGCCCTGCTCGTCCTTCTTCTGCGGGGCGCCCGCCACGTACTGGAAGGCGAAGGCGAACAGATCGTCCTCCTTGCTGTCCCGGTACTCGGCGTACCACTCCTTGAACCACGCCTCCTTCTCGCCGCCCTTCTTCCAGGTCTCGGGCATGAGCCGGACCCAGTCCGTGGTGGAGACCTTGGAGGAGGTCGAGGCCGGCTCCTCGAAGGTGCGTGCCGGTCCGGTCAGCGTGGCGGTGCGCGCCCCGTCGGTGAAGACGGCCTGGATACGGCCGTTCCCGTCGCGCAGCACGGAGCGCGCGGGGTTCTCCAGCCGGGACCAGCGCTCCTCGCCCTTGTCCTTGGAGCCGGCCCCGGAGCCGCCGCCGTCCAGGACTCCGACGTTGCGGACCTCCGTGACGCCCGGCTCCTCCTGCTTGCGCAGTTCCAGGGTGAGGTAGCCGGAGGTCGCGACGAGCACCAGCACCACGAGGCCGGAGACGACCGGACGCGACTTCTTCTTGGCTTTCCCTGCCACCGTTCACTCCTCCGTTGTCATTGGTCAGTGGGTCTCAGACGGTGGGCATGACGCCGAGCAGCAGGCCGGCGGCGACGACGATGTAGGCCATGAGGGAGACGGTGCCCGTGGCCAGCAGGGTGGCGCCCTTGGGCTGGCGGACCATCTGGTAGGCGACCAGGCCGGGCACGATGAAGCCGAGGGTCTGGTTGCCGTACAGGAGCGGGAACTCGAGCGAGAGCACGATCATCACCGTGGCCTGCAGCAGCACGCCCAGCAGCACCACGGCGGCGAACAGCCGCTTGCCGTAGAGGATCACCAGCCGCTGCATGATCTTGGTGCCCGCGTAGGTCAGCGCGGTGACGCCCACCATCATGGCCGCGCGCTGGAGGTCCTCGATGAGGGTCAGCGCGATCCAGCCCGGCGTGATCATGCCACCGGGGGACAGATTGGTGGTGAGGTAGCACAGCAGCGAGAAGAACAGGCCTATGGCGATGCCGAGGGCGGCCATCTCGGGGGTCAGTGCGGCGGTGGTCAACGAGGTCTCCGGGCGGGTGGACGGGGTGGGCGAGGCGGGCGGCCCGCGGGTGGTCAGCGGCGCGGGGTCGGTCCGCCGCCCTCGGCGGTCGGATACCGGTTTCCGTCGTGGTGCGGCTCGTGCGGATCGGCGAAGAACGGGTCGTCGTAGTACGGGTAGGGCTCCGGGGCGGGAGCGGGCTGCTGGGCCTGCCCGTACTGCTGGTACTGGCCGGGCTGTCCCTGCTGTCCGTACGGTCCGCCCGGCTGGGCCGGGAGGTGGACCACCGGGATCTCCTGGGTCTGCGACGCCTGGTAGCGCTCCTCGTACGCCGTCGGGTAGGACGCGTACGGGTCCATGCGCGGCGCCTGGGCGGGGACGGCGGCCGGGCTCGGCTCGGCGGCGTCGGCGTCGCTGTCGTCCGCCGGGAGTTCGGCCAGGTACTCCAGGAGTTCCTCGCCCTGTCCGTGGATGTTGCCGATGGCGACCAGGGAGGAGCCGTCGGACATGCGGCCGAGCAGGGCCGGCATGAACTCGTCGGCGGAGCGCCGCTCACCGCCCAGGTCGACCGCCCGGTCGCGCCACTCGGCGGGGATGGCGTCGATGGCGCTCTTGGACGGGTGCCCGATGACGAAGACGTTGTCCGGCTGCAGGTCGGGGATGATCTCGCCCATCTGCCCGTTGCGCTCCACCCGGTCCGGGCGGCAGTTGATCACGACGTTGAGCGGGCGGCGGATCGCTCCGAGGTCGAGCAGCTGGTTGATGTTCATCAGCGTCGACTCGGGGTCGTTGGCCGCGAAGACGTTGGCGAAGGCGAGCCGCTTGCCGTCGGGGGCCGCGTAGCGCTCCACGGAGAGCACACCCGGGTCCGGCGGGGCGTCGTACATGCCCTGCAGGGCGACCTTGCGCTCCACGCCCAGCAGCTCGGCGACGACCAGGGCGATGGCCACGTTCTCCTTGAAGGTGAACCAGCTGAAGCCGCGCAGCTCCTCGTCGGTGACCATCTCGGGGTCGGCGTAGACCAGCTTGCAGTTCCGGGCGTCCGCCTCCTCCTGGAGGATGTGGAAGCGCTCCTTCTCGGCGGTGACGCAGATGCCGTCCTCGGGCATCGAGCGGCACAGCGAGCGGGCCACGTCGTCGAGCGTGGGGCCCATCTCGGCGAGGTGGTCCTCGCGGACGTTGCAGAGCACGCCGATCGTGGAGCGGATCAGCTTGCTCTGGTTGACCTCCTGCAGGGCCGGCATGACCGCCATGCACTCGATGACGAGGGCGTCCGGGCGGTAGGTGGCGGCCCGGCGGACGATGCCGATCTGCTCGACGACGTTGGCGATGCCGAACTTGCGGTAGACGGGCTCCTCGGTGGCGTCCGGGTGGATGAAGCGGGCGGCGGTGCCGGTGGTCTTGGCCACGGTGACCAGGTCACCGCCGCGCAGCGCGCCCGCGCACAGCCGGGTGATGGACGACTTGCCGCGGATGCCGTTGACGAGCACCCGGGACGGGATGGAGTGCAGGGCGGCGTAGTGCCGGCGCTGCTCCACGATGCCCGCGACGAGCAGGAACAGGCTCCCGGCCAGCAGGACGAAGTACAGGTAGAGCACGGCGGGTCACCTTCCTCCGGCGCCGAGCCGGGGCTCGGCGGGCCGGCGTGCCTGGTTCTGGCGGCGGGCCTGCAACTGCTGGCGGATCAGTTCGAGGCTGCGGACGACGGCCCCGACCTCGTCCTGGTAGCGGGGGAAGTGCACGGTCTTGAGATCGCCGTCGGCGAGCTTCTCGGCACCGGCGGCCAGGGCCCCCAGCGGCCGTGCGACGACCAGGTGCACCCAGCCGAGGCAGACGACGATCGCGGCGAGGCCCAGGAGGCCGGCGAGCACGCTGCGGTCCTCGCGCTCGTAGGCGGCGATCTGGAAGTGCTTGGCGTTCTGCCAGCTGACGACTGTCCAGCCGAGGTCGGAGGCGACGCCGCCGCCGGAGAAGGGGGCCGCGGCGGCGACGGTGACGCTGCCGCCGTCGCGGATGAGCAGGCCGTTCTCGACGGGTCCGGCGCCGACCGGCACGTTGCCGGCCCGCACCAGGTCGGGCAGGGCGTCGTCGGGCAGGTCCTCGAAGGCGAGGAAGCCGTTGCTGGCGGCGAGTGTGTCCGCGTCGGAGTTGACCACCCGGACCTCGCCGAGGCCGGGCCTCTTCAGCAGCGAGTTCAGGAACTCCACCCGCACCTCGCCGACCAGCGTGCTGCCCTTGTGCCCGGGCACCGGCGCGCCGACCTGGATCACGGGCTTCTTCTCCCCCTTGCCGGACACCCGGACCAGGGGGAGGTCCTTGTCGTCGCTCCAGTCGTGGGCGGCACCGCCCGCCCGGGCGAGGACCTCGCCGGCGTCGTCCACGACGTAGAGCGCCTGGTAGCGGGTGTGCTCGCGCAGAGCGTCGGCCAGCAGTCCGTCGGTGGCGCGGGGGTCGTCGGCATCGATCAGCCGGGAGGTGGAGACCAGGTCGGCCTGGGCCTCGTTCAGTGCCCGGCGTACCCGGTCAGCGACCAGGTCGGTGCGGTCGCGCTGGTCGTTGACCATGGTGGCGGGCACGCTGACCGAGTCGTCGGTGCGGTTCAGCAGCAGGCCGACGGGCACGCACCACAGCAGCAGCAGTACGGCGGTCGCCGCGAGCGGCACGCGCAGGCCGAGGCGGGCCTTGCTTCGGCCGGCGGCGGGCCCCTCGCCCTCACCGGAGCCGTGCAGCTGTGCCCGCAGCCGTTCGAGGGCCGCGCCGATCCGGGCGGCCTCGCCCCAGCGGGGCACCGAGACGGGCCGGGTCAGATCGCCGCGGGCGAGCCGGCGGGACTCCAGGAACAGCCGCAGCAGGGGCCGCTGCACGGCCGCCCACAGCACGGCCGCGGCCAGCAGGCCGACCGCGATCAGGGCACCGGCGGCGATCAGTCCGTACAGTTCCCGGCCGGTGTCGGCGGTGGCCTGCTGGACCACGGGGAGCATGGCCACCACGGTGAGCCCGAGGCCGGCGGCGACGCTGTCCTTCTCCTCCGGGTCGGAGGAGGCGAGCGAGGCGTACCCGGCGGTGGTGAGCCGACCGTTGTAGTCGTCGCCCAGCAGGGTCCCGCTGACGCCGGGGTAGCCCCGGGAGCCGGGCTCCCTGGCGCTGACCGGGTGCTCCTCGGTGCGGGCGGCGGCCCGGTCGGAGAGCTGGGACATCTGTTTCTGGAGGAACGCGAGTTCCTCGCGCTGCTTGTCCGAGTTGAGCGCCTCGGACTCCTCGAATCCGGCCGTGGCGAGGACCTCACCGTCCCGTGCCACGACCGACATCGTGCGGAACGGGCCCATGGTGACGTTGGGCACCGCCAGGCTGTTGGAGGCGATCAGCAGTTGCTGCGCCCCCTCCTTCCAGTCGAGGACCGCCATCGTCATCAAGCGGACGTCGCCGGTCTCCAGCCGCACCATGCGTGGGGTGAGGGCGCGCTCGCCGGTGAGGACGTCCTTGTCGAGCCAGGCGAGCGGAATCCTTTCGCCACGCGCGGCGAGCACATCCCCGCTCTCCAGATCCAGCACCGTGGTGCCGGTCCATTTCTGATACGTCTTTCCCAGGTCGGACAGCACGTCCTCCGGCTCGACCCGCTCCCCCTTGTTCAGCGCTTCGGCGGTGCGCTGCAGATCCGTGACCCGCTCGTCGATCGAGGCGCGGAGCGCGATGGCGCCGTCCTCCGCGAAGTGCTGCTGCGAGGTCAGCACCGCCTCGGGCACCACGGCGTCACCACCGGGCCCGAGCACCTTCGCCGTCAGACCGGCCAGGGCGACGATCAGCAGGCAGAGCAGTGCGATCGGGGGACGGATACCGCCCAGGAGCGGCATGTCCGCCCGTTTGCGGTTGCGTCGCCGCCTCGTCCGCCCGGCGTTCGCGGCACGGCTCATGTCACCGGTCTTCTTCCTTGGTCGCTGCGGGGTATCCGGCGTTCACGCGACGCACCGCTCACGCGGTCGCGCGTCACTGTCATCCAAAAGACTGATAAGCGCTGACAAAGTTGTGCTGTGAGCGCAGGGAGCCAACTGTGTTGCTCGTCACTCCCCCACGGGCAGCGACTTCAGGCCGTCGCCTCCCGGAGCGCCGCGGTTGTAAAGGAACCCGCTGGTGCGTTCCTCCGCGAGCCGATAGCGGGAGAGCCGTTCCTCGGAGAGGTCGCCGGGCTCGTCCAGCACGCTCCGCACATCGCTCACCCGGTGGTCCACGACCGTCCCGTCCGGCAGCTTCTCCCCGGGCTGGACCTCCGGCGGAACCTCCACCAGCGTGGTGCGGTAGCGGGCGCTGACGTCCCAGCCGTCCGCGGTCTCCCGGAACTCGAACCAGCCGATGGCCCCCTCCTCGGTGATCCCGCTGGGGGAGGAGTGCCGGGCCACCTGGTTACCGAGGCTGTACGCGACCCATGTCCCGTTGACCTTCTGGATCGGCTGCACGACATGGGAGTGGTGACCGATCACGAGGTCGATGCCCGTCTCGTCACTGATCCACTGTGCCAACTGCAGCTGCGACGTGCTCGGCTCGTTGTAGTACTCGGCGCCCCAGTGGACGGACAGGATGACGACCTCGGCGCCCTTCTCCCGGGCGCGCGCCTCGGCCTTCCGGATTCCTTCCGAACTGGTCTTGTTGAGGATCCAGCGCTTGCCCTCGGGCGTGGGGTGGACGAAGGACTCCCACGAGTACGACAGATGCGCGACCTTGACGCCGTTGACGTCACGGATGTTGATCTTCTTCGCCTCTTCGGGCGTCCGCGCCGATCCGGTGTGCCCGAGGCCCAGCTCGTCCATGGCGTCCAACGTGTTCCGTACGCCGGTCATGCCGTGGTCGTAGGTGTGGTTGGAGGCCGTGGAGCAGGTGTCGTACCCGACATCCTTGATCGCCGTCAGGATCTGCGGCGGGACCAGGAACTCCGGGTACCCCTCGAAGGGACCCTCGGGCTTGCCCACCGGGGTCTCCATATGACAGATGGCCAGGTCGGCCTTGCTGATGACCGGCTTCACCCCGGCGAGCAGCGGCCGGAAGTCCAGTCCCGCCTCGCCCTCGCCGGTCTCCTCGGCGTCCTTGGCCGCCTGCTCGACCAGTTCGGGATGGATGAGGATGTCACCCGCGGCGGCCACGGTGAACGAGCGCCCACCCGGCTTCGCCTGCGGCTCCACCCTCCCGGTGCCGCAGGCGGCGGTCAGGGATACGGAGGCCACCAGGATCGTTACGGCACGACCCATGCGGAGAGACTTACGGAATGTCACCGACACATGTTCACATGCGCCTCACAGGCAACATTGGCTTTACCATTACAAGACAGTCACACTTTATGTACGTTCTTGGCCTGATCGGTTTGCTCATGACCCTGATCGGCTGCCAGAAGACGCCCGAGCCCACGGCGCAGGACACCGAGCCGTCGGCGCGGGAACTGGTGGACCTGCGCAGCCGCGTCCTGTCGTATACGGAGGAGTTCAGCCCCGACGGCCCCTACGCGCCTCCCGACGAGAAGCAGCGTGCCCGACTGGCCCGGGGGGTCGGGCTGCTGCTCGAGGGTGACGCCCGCCAGGCCGAACGGCAGCTCGGCCCGCTGGGACTCGGTGTCACCCGGCTCACCGACACCGAGTCCGGCCGCCGCTACGACGAGATCGCGGCCACCGGGCCGGGCGAGAGCGCGCGATGGGGCCGGCTGTACGTGAACGCCGACTCCCGCCTCCGCTGGAACGCGCAGGTGCCGCACCCCGTGTCCGACCAGAACACCGAACGGCTCGGCGTGCGTCTGCTGGAGGGCACCCCCGGCGGGGCCCTGGTCCTGGCCGGCGCGCACCGGCGGGCCGGGCGGGACGACTCCGCCGACGTGGCGCACCGCGAGGACAGCGCCTTCCACAGCATCGTCGTGGAGCTGCAGAAGCGCGGTGTGCCCGGCGTCCAGCTGCACGGCTTCGCCGAATCGACCACGGACGACTACGACGCGGTCCTGTCCACCGGCGCCGCCCAGAGCGCGCCCGGGGAGGTCTCCGCCCTCGCCGACCGCATGGAGTCGGACGGGCTGCGGGTCTGCCGGGGCTGGTCGGCGCGCTGCCCGCTGGAGGGCACCACCAACGTCCAGGGCCGGACGGCCAAGCGGCAGCACGCCACCTTCGTCCACCTGGAGCTCGCCCCGGACGCCCGGGGCGACGGCCGCGACGCCGACGAGGCAGCGGGCGCGGTCGCCGGACTGCTCGCCGACTGGGCGCGGGAGTGAGCGGCCGGGTCCCGGTTCAGCAGCAGCGGGCCGCCGGCAGGGTCCGCTTGTTGCGGGCCTCCCTGCTGCGGGCGGCCAGCAGCTCGTCCGCCGGGTAGCCGACCTCCTCCAGGGTCAGCCCGTGCGGACGCACCACGTGCACCGCCGAGTCCCGTACGCCCGCGGCCAGCACCTCGGCGGGCCAGTGCGGCGGGCGGTGGCCGTCGCCGACGAACAGCAGCGCGCCGATCAGCGAGCGCACCATGTTGTGGCAGAACGCGTCGGCCCGGACGGTCGCCGTGACGATCCCGTCCTCACCGCGCACCAGGCTCAGCTCCTGGAGGGTACGGATGGTCGTCGCGCCCTCGCGCCTCTTGCAGTACGCGGCGAAGTCGTGCTCCCCCAGCAGCCCGCGGGCCGCCTCGTTCATCGCGTCGACGTCGAGGGGCCAGTCGTGCCACAGCACATGGCCGCGCAGCAGCGGGTCGACGCCGCCCGGGTTGTCGGTGACCCGGTAGGCGTAGCGCCGCCAGACCGCGGAGAAGCGGGCGTTGAATCCGGCGGGCGCCTCCCGGAGCGCCCACACCCGCACGTCCCTGGGCAGCCGTCCGGCGAGCCGCTTGAGCAGCTTCGTGTGGTGCTCGGCCCACACCTTCCGCGGCAGATCCACATGGGCGACCTGCCCCCGCGCGTGCACGCCCGCGTCGGTACGGCCGGCCACGGTCAGCTCGTACACCGTCCCGCCGGACCGCGTCACGGTCCGCAGCGCGTCCTCGATCTCCCCCTGGACGGTCCGCCGTCCCCCGGCCTGCCTGGCCCAGCCGGAGAACTCGGCTCCGTCGTAGGAAAGGTCCAGCCGCACCCGCACGAACCCGGGCTGCACTTCGTCGCTCACGATCAGATCCTCTCAGACACACGAAAGCGGGCCCGCCCCTGGAAAGGGACGGGCCCGCAACGCCCTGAAGGGGCGCGAGGAACCGCGCGACCAGCCACGACAGCGCCGCAGCCGCACACGCACGGGCCCCCGGCAGTACGCTTACGCGTCCTTCGACTCCTCGGCCGGGGCCTCGGCGGCCTCGTCGGACTTGGCCTCGGCGGCCTCGTCCTTCTTGAGGGCGTCTTCCTTGACCGCACGCTTGGTGGCGGCCTCGGCCTCGCCGGTGGCCTGCTGCTGCACCGTCAGCGCCTCGACCAGCTCGATGACGGCCATGGGCGCGTTGTCGCCACGGCGGTTACCGATCTTGGTGATACGGGTGTAGCCACCGGGACGGTTCTCGTAGCGCGGGCCGATCTCGGTGAAGAGCGTGTGGACGATGCTCTTGTCCGTGATGACCTGGAGAACCTGACGGCGGTTGTGAAGGTCGCCCTTCTTCGCCTTGGTGACCAGACGCTCGGCGTACGGACGCAGCTTGCGCGCCTTCGCCTCGGTGGTGGTGATGCGGCCGTGCTCGAACAGCGCCTTCGCGAGGTTCGCGAGAAGCAGCTTCTCGTGCGCGGCACTGCCGCCCATACGGGCACCCTTGGTGGGCCTCGGCATGATGTCTCTCCTGTGTGTCTGCCCCGGCCGTATCAGGTACCGGGGTCAGTATCCGAGCAGACGGTCGTCTGTCGGAGATCCAGGCCCCCGAAGGGGCCTGGAAGGGGCGCGGGGAACTGCGCGACCAGCCACAGCTGGCCCGCACGGGCAGTACGGCCTCCCCGCGGAGCGCCTAGTACTGCTCGGTCTCCACGAAGCCCGCATCCGCGTCGTCGTCCGCCCCGAAGGCGTCCGCCGCGGCGGTCGGGTCGAATCCGGGCGGGCTGTCCTTGAGGGCCAGGCCCATGCCGGCCAGCTTCGCCTTGACCTCGTCGATCGACTTCGCACCGAAGTTGCGGATGTCGAGCAGGTCGGCCTCGGAGCGGGCGACGAGCTCACCCACGGAGTGGATGCCCTCACGCTTGAGGCAGTTGTACGACCGAACGGTGAGCTCGAGCTCCTCGATCGGCAGCGCCAGGTCGGCGGCGAGGGCGGCGTCCGTGGGGGACGGGCCCATGTCGATGCCCTCGGCGTCGATGTTCAGCTCGCGGGCGAGACCGAACAGCTCGACCAGGGTCTTGCCGGCGGAGGCCATGGCGTCACGGGGACGCATCGCCTGCTTGGTCTCGACGTCGACGATCAGCTTGTCGAAGTCGGTGCGCTGCTCGACACGGGTCGCCTCGACCTTGTAGGTGACCTTGAGAACCGGCGAGTAGATCGAGTCGACCGGGATGCGCCCGATCTCCTGGCCCACCTGCTTGTTCTGCACGGCGGAGACGTAGCCGCGACCGCGCTCGACGGTCAGCTCCATCTCCAGCTTGCCCTTGCCGTTGAGCGTGGCGAGGACGAGGTCGGGGTTGTGCACCTCGACACCGGCCGGGGGCGCGATGTCGGCGGCGGTGACCAGACCCGGGCCCTGCTTGCGCAGGTACATCACGACCGGCTCGTCGTGCTCCGAGGAGACGACCAGCTGCTTGATGTTGAGGATCAGGTCGGTGACGTCCTCCTTGACGCCCGGCACGGTGGTGAACTCGTGCAGGACGCCGTCGATCCGGATGCTGGTGACAGCGGCACCGGGGATCGACGACAGGAGGGTACGGCGGAGCGAGTTGCCGAGGGTGTAGCCGAAGCCCGGCTCCAGCGGCTCGATCACGAACCGGGAGCGGAATTCGTCGACGACCTCTTCGGTCAACGAGGGACGCTGAGCGATCAGCATGTTGGTGATCCTTCAGTCAGGGGCGCCCGCTATTTGACGCCCGACTTGGTACTGCAAGGGTACGGGCGATACGACCCGAAGGAGCCGTACCGCCCGTAAAGCCCTGGTGAAGCGAGATCAGACGCGACGACGCTTCGGCGGACGGCAGCCGTTGTGCGGGGTCGGGGTGACGTCCTGGATGGAGCCGACCTCGAGGCCCGTGGCCTGGAGGGAGCGGATCGCGGTCTCACGACCGGAGCCCGGGCCCTTGACGAACACGTCGACCTTGCGCATGCCGTGCTCCTGGGCGCGGCGGGCAGCCGACTCGGCGGCCATCTGCGCGGCGAACGGCGTGGACTTGCGGGAGCCCTTGAAGCCGACGTGGCCGGCGGAGGCCCAGGAGATCACGTTGCCGGTCGGGTCCGTGATGGACACGATCGTGTTGTTGAACGTGCTCTTGATGTGCGCGTGGCCGTGAGCGACGTTCTTCTTTTCCTTGCGGCGCACCTTCTTGGCAGCGCCCTGACGACCCTTGGGGGGCATCTATAACTCCTACGGGAGGTGGTCGGTCCTACAGCGAAGACCGCTGGACGGCGAGTCCGCTGCGGACTACTTCTTGCCCGGCTTCTTCTTGCCGGCGATGGCGCGACGCGGGCCCTTGCGGGTACGCGCGTTGGTGCTGGTGCGCTGACCGCGGACGGGCAGACCGCGACGGTGACGCAGACCCTGGTAGGTACCGATCTCGACCTTGCGGCGGATGTCGGCCTGGATCTCGCGACGGAGGTCACCCTCGGTCTTGATGTTGTTGTCCACGAACTCGCGGATCGCGACGAGCTGCTCCTCGGAGAGGTCGCGAACGCGGGTGTTCGGGTCGATGCCGGTGGCGGCCAGCGTCTGCTGCGAAAGGGTCCGGCCGATGCCGAACACATAGGTGAGGGCGATCTCCACGCGCTTTTCGCGCGGAATGTCAACACCGGAAACGCGTGCCATTCAATGGCTCCAGTTGATTGTCGGAGGTCTTCCACAGGACCGGACCCCGGTCCGCCGTACGAGGTACGGACCAGGTCCCCGGCCTCCGAGCCGGGGGTGTCGAGCCGGTGCGGCTCGGGACCTGCGTATGAACATGTACTGCTCGCGTCGCGCGAAGTTCTGCGGAAAAGTCGCAGAGGGTGGATCGTGCTGCGGTCAGCCCTGGCGCTGCTTGTGGCGCGGGTTGTCGCAGATGACCATGACCCGGCCGTGACGGCGGATCACCCTGCACTTGTCGCAGATCTTCTTGACGCTCGGCTTGACCTTCATGGGATGTGAGGTTCTCCGGGTCAGTGCCATCGCTCCGGCGGACCGGGGCTCGGGCAAGATCTACTTGTACCGGTAGACGATCCGGCCACGCGTCAGGTCGTACGGAGACAGCTCCACCACGACCCGGTCGTCAGGGAGGATGCGGATGTAGTGCATGCGCATCTTGCCGCTGATGTGTGCCAGGACCTGGTGGCCGTTCTGGAGCTCGACCCTGAACATGGCGTTCGGAAGAGACTCGACGACAGTGCCCTCGATCTCGATGGCACCTTGCTTCTTGGCCACGCTTCGCCCTTCGAATCGACTACCTTGATCGACTCTGGCGTGCACCGTGGGTACATGCGGACATGCGGGTGCACTAGAGCCGACGAGTCAGTCTACGTCAGCGCACCCGGAAACACGAATCGAGGAATTCTGCCCCACACCCGAGATCCTTAACCGGACGAATCCGGAGCACGCCGGGACGCCCGTCCCCGCGCACACCCGGTCCCGTCGTCAGCCGAGCGGATCCGGAGCGGCCGTGACGCCCAGCTCCGCCAGCTTGGCCTTGCCGCCGTCGGGGGCCGTCAGGACCAGCGGGCCCTGCTCGGTGAGGGCGACGGAGTGCTCCCAGTGGGAGGACCAGGTGCCGTCGGTGGTGATGACCGTCCAGTCGTCCGAGAGGACCTTCGTCTTCGGGGTGCCCAGCGAGACCATCGGCTCGATGGCGAGGCAGAAGCCCGGGACCAGCTTGGGGCCCTTGCCCCGCTTGCGGTCGACGTAGTTCAGCAGGTGCGGGTCCATGTGCATCTCGGTGCCGATGCCGTGGCCGCCGTAGTCCTCGATGATCCCGTACTTGCCGCCGCCCGGCTTCGGCTGGCGGCGGATGTACGTCTCGACGGCCCGGGAGATGTCGACCAGCCGGTTCCCCTGCTTCATGGCGGCGATGCCGGCCCACATCGACTCCTCGGTCACCCGGGACAGCTCGATGAGCTCCGGGGAGTGACCGGACCCGACGAACGCGGTGAAGGCGGCGTCCCCGTGCCAGCCGTCGATGATCGCGCCGCAGTCGATGGAGATGACGTCCCCGTCCTTCAGGACGACGTCGTCGGAGGGGATGCCGTGGACGACGACCTCGTTCACCGAGGTGCAGATCGTCGCGGGGAAGCCGCCGTAGCCCAGGAAGTTCGGCTTGGCGTTGTGCTCGGCGAGCACCTTGCGGGCGACCTGGTCCAGATCGTTCGTCGTGGCCCCGGGCACGGCGGCCTCACGGGTGGCCGCGTGGATGGCGGCGACGACCAGCCCCGCCTCGCGCATCCTGGCGATCTGCTCGGGGCTCTTGATCTGCACCATGGGGGACGACGGCCTTTCTGGACCAGACGAAGTGACGAACGCTTCCAACGATACGGGGCACCGGGCCGCGCCACCCGCCCCCGTCAAGCCACAGCCGCGGCTCCCTGGCGGAACCGCGGCTGCAAGCACCTACTGGCGACTACTCCCCGCGCTTGAGCGCCTCCAGCGCCCGTCCGGTGACCTCGTCGACCGCTCCCATCGCGGAGATGGTGACGACGAGTCCCTGCGCCTTGTAGTAGTCGATGATCGGCTCGGTCTGCGTGTGGTAGACCTCCAGCCGGGTCCGCACCGTCGACTCGGAGTCGTCGTCGCGCTGGTACAGCTCACCGCCGCAGGTGTCGCACACACCCGCCTGCTTCGGCGGGCTGTACGTCGCGTGGAACACGTGCGCGGAGTCGTTGCGGCAGATCCGCCGTCCGGCGATCCGCTTGACGACCTCGTCCTCGGGGGCCTCGAGATCGAGGACCGCGTCCAGCTTGATGCCCTCGGTCTGCAGCAGCTCGTCCAGCGCCTCGGCCTGCGAGACGTTGCGCGGGAAACCGTCCAGCAGGAAGCCGCCCTCGGCGTCGGGCTGCTCCATGCGGTCCTTGGCCATCGCGATGGTGACCTCGTCGGGGACGAGGTTGCCCGCGTCCATGTAGGACTTCGCGAGCTTCCCGAGTTCGGTCTGCCGGCTGATGTTGGCGCGGAACAGGTCGCCCGTGGAGATGTGCGGGATGCGCAGTTTCTCGGCAAGGCGGGTGGCCTGCGTACCCTTACCGGCACCCGGCGGCCCGACGAGGACGATTCGCATCAGCGGAGGAACCCTTCGTAATTGCGCTGCTGGAGCTGGCTCTCGATCTGCTTCACCGTCTCGAGACCCACACCCACGATGATCAGGATGCTGGTCCCGCCGAACGGGAAGTTCTGGTTTGCCCCGAACCCAACCAACGCCATCGTCGGCACGAGAGCGATCAGACCCAAGTACAGCGAACCCGGCCAGGTGATCCGGTTGAGTACGTAACTGAGGTACTCAGCGGTCGGTCGGCCAGCCCGGATGCCCGGGATGAAGCCACCATACTTCTTCATGTTGTCCGCGACTTCCTCGGGGTTGAAGGAGATCGCCACGTAGAAGAACGCGAAGAACACGATGAGCAGGAAGTACAGCGACACGTAAATCGGGTGGTCACCGCGGACCAGGTGCGCCTCGATCCAGGTCTTCCAGCCGGAGGTGCCGCTGGAGAACTGGGCGATCAGGGCGGGGATGTAGAGCAGCGACGAGGCGAAGATGACGGGAATCACACCCGCCTGGTTCACCTTGAGCGGGATGTAGGTCGACGTGCCGCCGTAGGAGCGGCGGCCGATCATGCGCTTCGCGTACTGGACGGGGATCCGGCGCTGGGCCTGCTCGACGAAGACGACCAGGCCGACCATGACCAGACCCACGGCGATGACGGTGCCGAACTCGATCCAGCCGCCCGCGAGGCTGCCCTGCTCCTTGATGGCCCACAGGGCGGAGGGGAAGGTGGCGGCGATCGAGATGAACATCAGGATCGACATGCCGTTGCCGATGCCGCGGTCGGTGATGAGCTCACCGAGCCACATGACGACGGCCGTGCCGGCGGTCATGGTGATGACCATGGTGATGGTCACGAAGATCGACTGGTCCGGGACGATCTGGCTCGCGACCGGGCAGCCCTGGAACAGGGCGCCGCTGCGGGCGGTGGCCACCAGACCGGTGCCCTGCAGGATGGCCAGCGCGACCGTCAGATAACGGGTGTACTGCGTGATCTTCGCCGTACCGGCCTGGCCCTCCTTCTTGAGGGCTTCCAGACGCGGGATCACCACGGTCAGCAGCTGCAGGATGATGCTCGCCGTGATGTACGGCATGATGCCCAGCGCGAAGATCGTGATCTGGAGCAGCGCGCCGCCGCTGAACATGTTGACGAGACCGAACAGGCCCTGGTTCGCCTGGGCCGCGTCGATACAGGTCTGGACGTTCCGGTAGTCGACACCCGGGATCGGGATGTGCGTACCAACCCGGTACACCACGATGATGCCGAGCGTGAAGAGCAGCTTCTTGCGCAGGTCGGGCGTCTTGAACGCCCGGGCGAACGCGGTGAGCACGGTGCCTCCTGCGACCCCCCGCGCAACTGCGTCAAGGGTGACGGTTTTGAGATTCCGACTAAGGACGAATACGTAACGGTCAAGTGCGGCCCTGAGTGCCCCGTACGGGACGCCCGAGGTCGATGGGCAGCGCAGGCCACCTTACCGGCGAGACTGCCACCCTAGGAACGACCAACCGGGGATACCCCATTTGTGGGGTATCCCCGGTCGGGATCGCTCTACGTCATCGAGACACCTGAAGAAGTCAGACGAGCTCGGTGACGGTACCGCCGGCGGCGGTGATCTTCTCCTTGGCGGAGCCGGAGACGGCGTCGACCGTCACCTGCAGCGCCACGGAGATCTCGCCCTGGCCCAGGACCTTGACGAGGCTGTTCTTGCGCACGGCGCCCTTGGCGACCAGGTCCTCGACCGTGACCTCTCCACCCTCGGGGTAGAGGGAGGCGAGCTTGTCCAGGTTCACGACCTGGAACTCGGTCTTGAACGGGTTCTTGAAGCCCTTGAGCTTCGGGAGACGCATGTGGAGGGGCATCTGGCCACCCTCGAAGCGCTCCGGAACCTGGTAACGGGCCTTGGTGCCCTTGGTACCACGACCAGCCGTCTTACCCTTCGACGCCTCACCACGACCGACACGGGTCTTGGCGGTCTTGGCGCCGGGGGCGGGACGGAGGTTGTGGATCTTGAGCGGGTTCTGCTCCGCCATGATCAGTCGACCTCCTCGACCGTCACGAGGTGGCGGACGGTGTGCACCATGCCGCGGAACTCGGGGCGGTCCTCCTTGACGACCTGCGTGTTGATGCCCTTGAGACCAAGGGAACGCAGGGTGTCACGGTGGTTCTGCTTGCTGCCGATGTAGGACTTGACCTGCGTAATCCTGAGCTGCGCCATGATTACGCACCCGCCCCGGCACGTGCGCGGAGAAGGGCCGCGGGAGCGACGTCCTCGAGCGGCAGACCACGGCGGGCCGCGATCTCCTCGGGACGCTGCAGACCCTTGAGGGCCTCCACGGTCGCGTGCACGATGTTGATCTGGTTGTCGGAGCCGAGCGACTTCGACAGCACGTCGTGGATACCGGCGCACTCGAGCACGGCGCGCACCGGACCACCGGCGATAACGCCGGTACCCGGGGACGCGGGCTTGAGCAGCACGACGCCGGCAGCCTTCTCACCCTGGATGGGGTGCGGGATGGTGCCCTGGATGCGGGGGACCTTGAAGAAGTGCTTCTTGGCCTCCTCAACGCCCTTGGCGATGGCGGCCGGCACCTCCTTGGCCTTGCCGTATCCGACACCCACGGTGCCGTCACCGTCGCCCACCACGACCAGCGCGGTGAAGCTGAAGCGACGACCACCCTTCACAACCTTGGCGACACGGTTGATCGCGACGACGCGCTCAACGTATGCGGTCTTCTCGGCGGCAGCTGCGCCGCCGTCACGGCCCTTCCGGTCCCGCCGCTCGCCGCCACCGGCACCGCCACCGCGGCGCTGGGGTCCAGCCATTGGAATTACCTCTCTCTGTTTCCGCTAGCTCGGAACCGGCTCAGAACTTCAGGCCGGCTTCGCGGGCGGCGTCCGCCAGGGCGGCGATGCGCCCGGCGTACTGGTTACCACCACGGTCGAACACGACGGCCTCGACACCGGCGGCCTTGGCGCGCTCGGCGACCAGGGCACCGACCTGCTTGGCCTGCGCGGACTTGTCGCCCTCGCCACCGCGGACCGAGGCGTCCAGGGTGGACGCCGACGCCAGGGTGTGACCCTTCAGGTCGTCGATCACCTGCGCCACGATGTGACGGTTGGAACGAGTCACGACCAGGCGAGGACGCTCGGCGGTGCCGGCGACCTTCTTGCGGATCCGGATGTGACGACGCTTGATAGCAGCACGCTTGTAGGCGTCGCCCTTGAGGATCTTCTGCCCGTATGCCATGGCTTACTTACCCGCCTTTCCGACCTTGCGGCGGATGACTTCGCCCTCGTACTTGACGCCCTTGGCCTTGTACGGGTCGGGCTTGCGGAGCTTGCGGATGTTGGCCGCAACCTCACCGACCTTCTGCTTGTCGATTCCCTCGACCGAGAAGTGGGTCGGGTTCTCGACCTTGAAGGTGATGCCCTCGGGGGCCTCGACCGTGATCGAGTGGCTGTAGCCGAGGGAGAACTCCAGGTTCGAACCCTTGGCGAGCACGCGGTAACCGACACCGCTGATCTCGAGCTTCTTCACGTAACCCTGGGTCACGCCGGTGATCATGTTCGCCACCAGCGTGCGGGACAGGCCGTGCAGGGCCTTGTTCTGACGCTCGTCGTTGGGGCGGGTGACGTTCAGAACGCCGTCCTCACCCTTGGCGATCTCGATCGGCGCCACGACGGTGTGGGTCAGCGTGCCCTTGGGGCCCTTGACCGAGACCGTACGGCCGTCGATGGTGACGTCCACGCCGGCGGGAACCGCGATGGGGAGCTTGCCGATGCGCGACATAGCTGTTTCCTCCGTTCCCTTCCGCTACCAGACGTAGGCGAGGACTTCCCCACCCACGCCCTTCTTGCCGGCCTGCTTGTCGGTGAGGAGCCCGTGCGACGTGGAGATGATCGCCACGCCGAGGCCGCCCAGCACCTTCGGCAGGTTGGTGGACTTCGCGTACACCCGGAGACCGGGCTTGGAGATCCGCTTGATGCCCGCGATGGAGCGCTCACGGTTGGGACCGAACTTGAGGTCCAGGACGAGGTTCTTGCCGACCTCGGCGTCCTCGACCTTCCAGCCCGTGATGAAGCCCTCCTGCTGGAGGATCTCCGCGATGTGCGACTTGATCTTCGAGTGCGGCATCGCCACGGTGTCGTGGTACGCCGAGTTCGCGTTCCGCAGACGCGTGAGCATGTCTGCGATCGGATCAGTCATGGTCATGAATTGGCCTTCGGCCTCTCTCGCCGTGGTTTCCTGGTGCGCCATCCCTCTCCCCGATCCGAGACGGGACGGGTGCGGCGCGGTGGACCTACGGCGTAGTAAGTCGTCTAGGCACGGCAGGTGCCCAACCCCGCAAGCCTAAGCCATACGGAGCGGGCCTCCCGCCGTCCCCATTGCTTACCGAGAGCCCTGGGAATCCGGAATTACCCGGACTACCAGGAGCTCTTGGTCACGCCCGGCAGCTCGCCACGGTGAGCCATCTCACGAAGGCACACGCGGCACAGGCCGAACTTGCGGTACACGGAGTGCGGACGACCGCAGCGCTGGCAGCGGGTGTAGCCGCGCACTCCGAACTTGGGCTTGCGAGCAGCCTTCGCGATGAGAGCCTTCTTCGCCATCTCGCTCACGCCTCCTTGAACGGGAAGCCGAGGTGACGGAGAAGGGCACGGCCCTCTTCGTCGTTGGTCGCCGTGGTCACCACGGTGATGTCCATACCCCGGACACGGTCGATCTTGTCCTGGTCGATCTCGTGGAACATGACCTGCTCCGTGAGACCGAAGGTGTAGTTGCCACGGCCGTCGAACTGCTTGGGGGACAGACCACGGAAGTCGCGGATGCGCGGGAGCGCGAGCGACAGGGTGCGGTCCAGGAACTCCCACATGCGGTCGCCACGGAGCGTGACGTGGGCACCGATCGGCTGGCCCTCACGCAGCTTGAACTGCGCGATGGACTTGCGGGCCTTGGTGACGGCCGGCTTCTGACCGGTGATCGTGGTGAGGTCGCGGATGGCGCCCTCGATCAGCTTGGAGTCGCGGGCGGCGTCGCCCACACCCATGTTGACCACGATCTTGACGAGGCCGGGAACCTGCATGACGTTCTCGTAGGAGAACTGCTCGCGCAGCTTGCCCGCGATCTCCTCGCGGTACTTCGTCTTCAGACGCGGAGTGGTGGTGGTAGCCATCAGATGTCCTCACCCGTCCGCTTGGCAACGCGGATCTTGTTGCCTTCGTCGTCGAAGCGGTAACCGACGCGCGTGACGACCTTCTTGCCGTCCTTCTCCACGACCAGCTGGACGTTGGAGACGTGGATCGGGGCCTCGGTGGTCACGATGCCGCCGGCCTGCGAACCGCTGGCGGTCGGGCCGGCCTTGGTGTGCTTCTTGACCCGGTTGACACCCTCGACCAGGACGCGGTCCTCACGGGGGAAGGCCGCGATGACCTTGCCCTGCTTGCCCTTGTCCTTGCCGGTGACGACCTGGACCAGGTCACCCTTCTTGATCTTCATGCTCACAGCACCTCCGGCGCGAGGGAGATGATCTTCATGAACTTCTTCTCGCGCAGCTCACGGCCGACCGGGCCGAAGATACGGGTGCCGCGAGGGTCGCCGTCGTTCTTCAGAATGACGGCGGCGTTCTCGTCGAAGCGGATGTACGAGCCGTCCGGACGGCGGCGCTCCTTGACGGTGCGAACGATGACCGCCTTGACGACGTCACCCTTCTTCACGTTGCCACCGGGGATCGCGTCCTTGACGGTGGCGACGATGACGTCACCGATGCCCGCGTAGCGGCGACCGGAGCCACCGAGCACACGGATGCAAAGGATTTCCTTCGCACCAGTGTTGTCGGCGACACGCAGTCGCGACTCCTGCTGGATCACGTCTATCTCCTGTTTGTCTGCCGGTTCCCCGGGGGCCGCTCACCCTTGCGGGCGAGCGGTCCCCGGAGCCTGGCGGAACTGTCCTGCGAGGAATGCCCCGCAGGAACGTACTTGTGGGGAACTCCCTTGCGGGAATTACCTACTTGGCCTTCTCGAGGATCTCGACGATGCGCCAGTGCTTCGTCGCCGACAGCGGCCGGGTCTCCATCAGGAGGACGCGGTCGCCGACACCGGCGGCGTTCTGCTCGTCGTGGGCCTTGAGCTTGCTCGTGCTGCGGATGACCTTGCCGTACAGCGCGTGCTTCTTGCGGTCCTCGACGGCGACGACGACGGTCTTGTCCATCTTGTCGCTGACGACGATGCCCTCACGGGTCTTGCGGTCGCCCCGAGCCTCAGTGTTGGTCTCAGTCACGTTGTTCTCGCTCATCAGGCGTTCTCCACCGTTTCGATGCCCAGCTCACGCTCGCGCATCAGGGTGTAGATCCGCGCGATGTCCTTGCGGACCGCCTTCAGACGGCCATGGTTCTCGAGCTGCCCGGTCGCCGCCTGGAAGCGGAGGTTGAACAGCTCTTCCTTGGCCTCGCGGAGCTTCGCAAGAAGCTCCTCGTTGCCCAGCTCGCGCAGCTCGGACGCCTTGGTACCGGCCGACATCACGCTTCACCTGCCTCGCGCTTGACGATCCGGCACTTCATCGGCAGCTTGTGGGCTGCACGGGTCAGCGCCTCACGGGCGATCTTCTCGTTGGGGTAGGACAGCTCGAACATGACCCGGCCCGGGTGCACGTTCGCGATCCACCACTCCGGAGAACCCTTACCGGAACCCATGCGGGTCTCGGCAGGCTTCTTCGTGAGCGGGCGGTCCGGGTAGATGTTGATCCAGACCTTGCCGCCACGCTTGATGTGGCGGGTCATCGCGATACGGGCCGCCTCGATCTGGCGGTTGGTCACGTACGCCGGCGTGAGGGCCTGGATGCCGTACTCGCCGAACGCAACCGTCGTACCGCCCTTGGCCTGGCCACGGCGCTTCGGGTGGTGCTGCTTGCGGTGCTTGACCCTACGGGGGATCAGCATGTCGGTCAGGCCTCCGTTCCGGTGCTCTCAGCCGGAGCGGCAGCCGGAGCCTCGGCCTTGGGGGCCTCGGCAGCGGGAGCCTGCTGCGGCTTGCGGCCGCGACCGCCACGCTCGCCACCGCGGCCACCACGGGCCGGACGGTCGGCACCGCCACGGGCCGGGCGGTTGCCGGCGCGGGCAGCGGCGTTCTCGGCGCGGACCTCGGCGATGTTCTTGACGTCGCCCTTGTAGATCCAGACCTTCACACCGATGCGGCCGAAGGTCGTCTTGGCCTCGAAGAAGCCGTAGTCCACGTTCGCGCGGAGCGTGTGCAGGGGCACACGGCCCTCGCGGTAGAACTCCGAGCGGGACATCTCGGCGCCGCCGAGGCGGCCACCGCACTGGATCTTGATGCCCTTGGCGCCCGCCTTCATCGCCGACTGCATGCTCTTGCGCATGGCACGGCGGAAGGAGACGCGGGAGGAGAGCTGCTCGGCGACGGCCTGGGCAACCAGCTGAGCGTCGGTCTCGGGGTTCTTGACCTCGAGGATGTTCAGCTGGACCTGCTTGCCGGTGAGCTTCTCGAGGTCACCGCGGATGCGGTCGGCCTCGGCGCCGCGGCGGCCGATGACGATGCCCGGACGAGCGGTGTGGATGTCCACACGCACGCGGTCACGGGTGCGCTCGATCTCCACCTTCGAGATGCCGGCGCGCTCCATGCCGGACGTCATCATCCGACGGATGGCGACGTCTTCCTTGACGTAGTCCTTGTACAGCTTGTCGGCGTACCACCGGGACTTGAAGTCCGTGGTGACACCGAGCCGGAACCCATGCGGGTTAACCTTCTGGCCCATTACCGGGTTCCTTCCTTGCTGCTGACGACCACGGTGATGTGGCTGGTCCGCTTGCGGATCCGGTAGGCGCGGCCCTGGGCGCGCGGACGGAACCGCTTCAGGGTCGGGCCCTCGTCGACGTAGGCCTCGGAGATGTAGAGGCTGTCGGCGTCGGTGTGGTCGTAGTTGTGCGCGGCGTTGGCAATGGCGCTGTCCAGCACCTTGCCCACCGGCACGCTCGCGGCCTGCGGGGCGAAACGCAGGACCGCCTGAGCCTCCGTGGCGTCCATGCCACGGATGAGGTCCACCACGCGGCGGGCCTTCATGGGCGTGACGCGGATGTACCGCGCCTGGGCCCTGGCTTCCATGGTTGTCCCTTCAGTGTCTGTCATTGGTCATTCCACCCCGCTGGTTAGCGGCGCTTCGACTTCCGGTCGTCCTTGACGTGACCCCGGAAGGTGCGCGTCGGCGAGAACTCGCCGAGCTTGTGGCCGACCATGGACTCGGTGACAAACACCGGGATGTGGGTCTTGCCGTTGTGCACCGCGATCGTGTGGCCCAGCATCGCCGGGACGATCATCGAGCGACGGGACCAGGTCTTGATGACGTTCTTGGTACCGGCTTCGTTCTGGACGTCCACCTTCTTGATCAGGTGGTCGTCGACGAAGGGTCCCTTCTTCAAGCTACGAGGCATCTCAACCCGTCCTTAGCGCTTCTTGTTCGTCTTGCGGCGGCGGACGATGTACTTGTTCGACGCCTTCTTGGGCGAACGAGTACGGCCTTCCTTCTTGCCCCACGGGGACACGGGGTGACGACCACCGGAGGTCCGGCCCTCACCACCACCGTGCGGGTGGTCCACCGGGTTCATGACCACACCACGGACGGTCGGGCGAACGCCCAGCCACCGCTTACGGCCGGCCTTGCCCCAGTTGATGTTGCTCTGCTCGGCGTTGCCGACCTCGCCGACCGTGGCGCGGCAGCGCTGGTCGACCAGGCGGATCTCTCCGGACGGCATGCGGAGGTGGGCCATCGAGCCCTCCTTCGCGAGCAGCTGCACGGAGGCGCCGGCGGAGCGGGCGAACTTGGCGCCGCCACCGGGACGGAGCTCGATCGCGTGGATCGTGGTACCGACCGGGATGTTGCGGAGGGCCAGGTTGTTGCCCGGCTTGATGTCGGCCCCGGGACCGTTCTCCACGCGGTCGCCCTGCTGCAGGTTGCGCGGGGCGAGGATGTAGCGCTTCTCGCCGTCGGCGTAGTGCAGCAGCGCGATGCGCGCGGTGCGGTTGGGGTCGTACTCGATGTGCGCGACCTTCGCCGGCACGCCGTCCTTGTCGTGACGACGGAAGTCGATCACGCGGTAGGCGCGCTTGTGGCCACCACCCTGGTGGCGGACGGTCACACGACCGGAATTGTTACGGCCGCCCTTGCTGTGCAGGGGACGGACCAGCGACTTCTCCGGCGTGGACCGCGTGACCTCGACGAAGTCGGCGACGCTGGAGCCACGACGGCCCGGAGTCGTCGGCTTGTACTTGCGGATACCCATTTCTCAGTCCTCGTCCGATATCGAACGATCCTGACCGCTTACGCGGTCGGACCGCCGAAGATGTCGATACGGTCGCCCTCGGCGAGGGTCACGATCGCGCGCTTGGTCGCCGCGCGCTGGCCGAAGCCGGTGCGGGTGCGCTTGCGCTTGCCGATCCGGTTGATCGTGTTGACCCCGGTGACCTTGACCGAGAAGACCGCCTGGACGGCCTCCTTGATCTGGGTCTTGTTGGAGCCCGGCGCGACGATGAACGTGTACTTGTTCTCGTCGATCAGCGCGTAGCTCTTCTCCGACACGACCGGCTTCAGCAGGACGTCACGGGGGTCCGTGAAGGCCTTGCTGACCGGGGTGACGACGGTGTTCTTGCCCTCGGCGGCGTGACGACGCGCCTTGGCGACGCGCGCAGCCTTGGCCGCCTTGGCGGCCTTCGAGGCGATCGAGGGGTGACGGGCAGCCATCAGACCTCGCTCCCTTCGTTGTCGTTGGCCTTGTTCGGGCCGGCGACGAAGGACTCGAAAGCGGCCTTGGTGAAGACCACGTCGTCCGAGACGAGAACGTCGTACGTGTTCAGCTGGCCCGGCTCCAGGATGTGGACCTGGGGCAGGTTGCGGGCGGACAGCCACGCGGCCTCGTCGGCGCGGTCGACGACCAGGAGCAGGTTCTTGCGCTCCGAGATCTTGCCGAACAGCGTCCTGGCGGCCTTCGTGGAAGGCGTCTCACCCTCGATCACGCCGGAGACGACGTGAATGCGGTTGTGGCGCGCCCGGTCGGTGAGGGCGTGACGCAGAGCGGCAGCCTTCATCTTCTTCGGGGTGCGCTGCGAGTAGTCGCGCGGCACGGGACCGTGCACGACGCCACCACCGGCGAACTGCGGCGCGCGGGTCGAGCCCTGACGGGCGCGGCCGGTGCCCTTCTGGCGGTACGGCTTCTTGCCGCCACCACGGACCTCGCCGCGACGCTTGGTCTTGTGCGTGCCCTGGCGGGCAGCGGCGTTCTGCGCGACGACGACCTGGTGGATCAGCGGGATGCTGATCTTCTCCACGCCGAAGATCTCCGCGGGGAGCTCGACGCTACCGGTCTTCTCGCCCGCAGGCGAAAGGATGTCAACAGTGCTCATCGGTTACCTCAGGCCCCCTTGGCCGCGGTGCGGACCAGGACGAGGCCGCCGTTCGGACCGGGAACCGCGCCCTTGATGAGCAGCAGACCCTTCTCCGCGTCAACGGCGTGGACGGTCAGGTTCTGGGTGGTGACCCGCTCGTTGCCCATGCGACCCGCCATGCGGAGGCCCTTGAACACGCGGCCCGGGGTGGCGCAGCCACCGATGGAGCCCGGCGAGCGGTGCTTGCGCTGGGTGCCGTGACCGGCGCCGAGGCCCTTGAAGTTGTGACGCTTCATGACACCGGCGAAGCCCTTGCCCTTGCTCTTGCCGGTGACGTCGACCTTCACGCCGGACTCGAAGACCTCGGCGGTGACTTCCTGGCCCAGCGTGTACTCGGAGGCGTCCGACGTGCGGATCTCGACGAGGTGACGACGGGGGGTGACGTCGGCCTTGGCGAAGTGGCCCTTGAGGGGCTTGTTCACCTTGCGCGGGTCGATCTCGCCGAAGGCGATCTGGACCGACTCGTAGCCGTCGACGTCGTTCGTACGGACCTGGGTGACGACGTTGGGGCCGGCCTTGACGACGGTGACCGGAACAACACGGTTGTTCTCGTCCCACACCTGCGTCATGCCGAGCTTCTCGCCCAGGATGCCCTTGATCTGCTTGGTCATCTCTCAGATCACCGGCCTCAGAGCTTGATCTCGATGTCGACACCGGCCGGGAGGTCGAGTCGCATCAGGGAGTCAACGGTCTTGGGGGTCGGGTCGAGGATGTCGATCAGGCGCTTGTGCGTGCGCATCTCGAAGTGCTCGCGCGAGTCCTTGTACTTGTGCGGCGACTTGATGACGCAGTACACGTTCTTCTCAGTGGGCAGCGGCACCGGGCCCGCGACCGACGCACCAGTGCGAGTCACCGTCTCGACGATCTTCTTCGCCGAAGAGTCGATGACCTCGTGGTCGTAGGCCTTGAGCCGGATGCGGATCTTCTGTCCCGCCATGGCTACTTCGTAGTCCTGTCTCTCTTTACGCTCCGGAACCCGGCAGGGATCCCTTTCGCTCCGACCCACGCGGTCGGGCGTGTCGCTCTCCACCTGACACAGATGTCCCTTGTTCGAACATCCCTGCGGGATTGACACGGCCTTACCAGCACCGCGGACCGGGGGCGAAACACCCACCGGGTGCCTGGCCGGCGCCGCGCGTACGCTTCCCGGAAGATTCCCGTACGTCCGCCCCTACACCTTTCGATGTAATACCTGGGACGACGAGTACTGTGGGACTCGCTTCCGGTCCTCCCGGCGGGAGGCGCGCAGCATCAACGCTCGACCGAGCAACTCCGACAGTTTGCCACAGAGGGCGGTGCCCTGGCCAATCGGGCGGTAGAGAGTACCCCCCGGGTGACGCAGATCAAACGCCGGAGCGCCCGCAACACGCGGCTGAAGGCACGAAAGCAGTGCCCCCGTGCCCCGGCCGGCTACCGGGCGGCGTCGCGCCGCTGTCGCGCCCGTTCGAACTCCTCGTTGTCCGACATCCACGGGCCGAGGCCGTCGAGCGCGGCACAGCCACCTCGGACGAAGGCACCCACCAGGCCGCGGTAGCCGCTCATCCCGTCGATCAGGGCGTACTCGACCCGGTATTCCGGATCGGAACCGTCCGTGCCCTCCCGCACCGTGGTGATCCGGGCCGCCGAGTCCGCGTAGAAGTGCACCTGGATGCCCTCGCCCCGCTCCTCGTCCTCGATGGTGAAGACCTTGTTGTCCGTGGCGGAGCGGTCGCCGACGAACTCCCAGAACTCGGCGGTGGCGCTCAGACGGCTGCCCGGACGCCAGGTCTTCTCGGTCTTCTTGTCGTCGGTGAACGACAGGACCGTTCCCGCCCGCTCACCGGTGGCGTTCCCGTCGTCCAGGAGCGTGTCCTTGGCGCGGTCCGCGGCCTCCGAGCACATCAGGAAGCTCACGGTGCGCACCGCGTCGTCCGCGAGGCCGGGGTGGACGCCGCGCACGGCCCCGCTCACCGCCGCCTCCATCCGCTTCCAGTCCCGTTTGTCCGTGGCGCGCTTGCCCTGTCGCGGATCACGGCCGATGCTCAGGCCGGCGCACGCCTGTTCGGCGGTGGCGAGGACGCGCATGACCTCGGGCAGCAGCACGGGGTCGACGGCGTCGGGCAGCCGCTTCGGGATCGTCGCGCCGTGTGCGTACTGGCCCGTGTACCGCAGGATCGCGGCATCGAGCGGCGAGAGCGTGACGCCCCTCGCCGCACGGCGGCGCCGCGCGGCGTCGTCCTGCGCCCGCTTCCGGTCGGGCGTCTCCGTCGCCGTGCGCGTCGCCGCGTGGACCCGGCCGCCGTCCAGCATCTCGATGTCGGCCCCGTGGGCGACGAGTGTGCCCCTGACCCACGGGATGCGCCGGAACAGCGCGTCGACGTCCGCCGGGGGCGAGAGAAGGATCGGGTCCAGCAGCGCGACGGCGGCGCTTTCGTCGAGCGGTCCCCGGGTTCCGGCGGCGTCGCACAGCGGAATCACCGCACTCCACAGCAGCAGATGCCGTCCCAGGTCCTCCCGGATCACCGCGAGATGGTCCTCCCGCACGGGGAACGTGAACGTACGGGGACTGTGCGTGGCATCCGCCCCCGCACCCAGCAGCAGCCTCAGCTCCCCGTCCTGGCGGACCACGCTCGGAATCCAGCCCCCGCGCGTGAACACGATGTCTTTCATACGATCATTGTCGCCGCTCGACATCATCGAGGAGGCCGACTGAGCCACCGCCGGCGCCCTGCACCCCAGGTGAGGCTTCGGCCCCGGGCGGCGTGCGGGCGTCGTGGGGGTCAGCTCTGCGACGCGTAGGTCACGAAGTCCGCCCATGCCTCCCGCGTGAGCGCGAGCCGCGGGCCGGAGGTCTTCTTCGAGTCGCGGACGTGGACTGTGGTGAGGGTGGGGGCGACTTCGATGCAGTCGTTGCCGTTGCTGCTGTCGCTGTAGCTGCTCTTGAACCAGTGGAGTTCTGCAGTGCTCATAGTCTCCCCAGCGTTCGCTCGATGAAGGCCTGCGACTCCCTCGGCGTGAGAGCCTGCGCCGGGATCATGCGATAGCGCAATTCCAGGATCCGGAGGTCCTTGGGGCTCGAAACCGGGCGGCCGTTGAACGCGCCGTCGGAACGTCCTACCGCCGTGCCGTCGGCGAACTTCAACACCTCGATCAGGCCTTGCGATCCCGCGTGTTCCTGCCGATCGGTAGGCATGACCTGAAGCGCACCCGGCACCCGGGCGCGAAACGGTCCTCCCCGAGCGGCGCACGCCCTTCGCCACATGGCCGTTCGATCATGCCCGTTTGGCGACCGTAAGGACCACCGCCGCGTCCTCCAGCGCCTGGAGGCCGTGACGGGCCGGCGGGATGACGAGGAGATCGCCGGAGCGGCCCTCCCATTCAGTGTCGCCGCTGGAGAGGCGGACTCGGCCGCGCAGCACCAGCAGGGTCGCCTCGCCGGGACTGTCGTGCTCGGCGAGGCTCGTGCCCGCGGTCAGCGCGAGCAGGGTCTGGCGCAGGGTGTGCTCGTGGCCGCCGAAGACCGTGGTGGCGCTGCGGCCGCTGGGCGTAGCGGCGGCGCGTTCCAGGTGTTCGCGGGCGAGGGCGTCGAGGGAGAGCTTCTGCATGGCTCAAGCCTTCCCGCGCGGGCCGGTCGGCCGCCAGGGCCGTGTGGGGTACATCGTGGCGTCCGCCACGTTCACCCGTGCGGCCGTACCGCGGGCTCCGCTCCCCGTGATACTGGCGCGGTGCCCCCGCCACCGCAGCCCATCACGCCGGACCCGCCGGAGACGATCGCGCGCCCGCTGCTCACCCAGTCGTGGCTGGACCTGACGTTTCTGCACTGGGCGGTGGACCCGGCGGAGGTGGCCGGTCTGCTGCCGCCGGGCACGGTGCCCGACACCCTGGACGGTGTCACGTACGTCGGCCTCGTCGCGTTCCGGATGCACCGGGTGGGGTGGCTGCGGCTGCCGGGCGTTCCGTATCTCGGGAACTTCCCGGAGACCAACGTCCGTCTGTACTCGGTGGACGCGCACGGGCGGCGCGGGGTGGTCTTCCTGTCCCTGGACGCCTCCCGGCTGATTCCGGTGGCGGTCGGGCGCCTCGGGTTCCGGATGCCGTACCTCTGGTCCCGGATGCGCGTGGAGCACACCGGCGGGGACACGGTGACGTACACCGCCTCCCGGCGCTGGCCCGGGCCGCGGGGCGCCGGCGGCCGTATCACCGTGCGCCGGGGCGAGCCGATCGGGGAGCCGACCGCGCTGGAGCACTTCCTCACCGCCCGCTGGGGCATGCACGGCGCGTTCTTCGGGCGCTCGCTGTACCTGCCGAACGCGCATCCGCGCTGGCCCCTGCACCGGGCCGAGCTGGTGGAGTGCGAGGAGGACCTGGTCACGGCGGCGGGTCTGCCGGCGCCGGCCGGGGAGCCGGTGAGCGTGCTGTACTCACCGGGCGTCCCCGCCCGCTTCGGACGCCCGGCCCGTCCGGCCGGCATCCCCACGCCGTGACGGCGTGACGGACCTGGGTCCGCGGCCTTGGGGACGGTCAGGCGGTGCCGTTCAGCATCGCGGCCGTGAGGACGTCGCCGGCGACCCCCCAGCCGCCGTCGGGGACCTCGTCGACGAGGACGACGGTGGTGGGGCGGGCCCGTTCCCCGTAGATCTCCGCGTAGAGGTCGGTAGTGCGCTCGACGAGCTTCCTCTTGTCCTCGGCGGTGAGGGTGCCCGCGGGGACCTTGAACTGGGCGAAAGGCATGGGTGTCTCCTGACAGGGGGTGGTGGTGGGTTCGTTGTCGTGCGGTCGCGCCGTCGTCAGACCATGCCGCCGTTGGCGCGCAGGACCTGGCCGTTCACCCAACGCCCCGCGGGGCTGCCGAGGAAGGCGACCACGGCGGCGATGTCGTCGGGCGTGCCCAGTCGCTCCAGCGGCGGCGTCTTGGCCAGCCGGTCGACCTGCTCGGGGGTCTTGCCCGTGAGGAACATGTCCGTGGCCGTCGGGCCGGGGGCCACGGTGTTCACCGTGACGTCCCGTCCGCGCAGCTCGCGCGCCAGGATGAGCGTCATCGCCTCCACGGCGCCCTTGCTCGCCGCGTACGCCCCGTACGCCGGGAACTGCGTGCCGACCACGGAGGACGAGAACGCCACGAACGAGCCACCCGCGCGCAGCCGCCGGGCCGCCTGCTGGGCCACCACGAAGGTGCCCCGGATGTTGGTGCGGTGCAGGGCGTCGAGTGCCGCCAGATCCAGGTCGGCGATGGGCGACAGGACCATCCGCCCGGCCGAGTTCACGACCACGTCGACGCCGCCGAACTCCTCCTCCGCCCGGTCGAACAGCCCGGCGACCTCCTTCTCCTCCGCCACGTCCGCCCGTACGGCGACCGCCCGGCCGCCGGCCTCGGTGATCGCCGCCACCGTCTCCTCGGCGGAAGCCTCGTCACGGGTGTAGTTCACGACGACGGCCAGGCCGTCCTCGGCGAGCTTGCGCGCGACCGCCCGGCCGATGCCACGCGATCCGCCGGTGACGACGGCGACGCGTACGGCTGCCGGAGCGGAAGTGTCCTGACTCTGGTGCTGGTTCGTGGTCATGCCTCCACCCTGCGCGGCGGCGGCCGGCGCATCCAGGGGATGTCATCCCCTGGGTCGGCGGCCCGGCCCGACGCACAATGGGCGCCATGAGCGCCGCGAAGTACGCCGAGCTGGGGACGTTCCTGCGTTCACGGCGGGAACGCATCCGCCCGGCCGACGTCGGTCTGCCGGCCGGGCCCAGACGTCGGGTGCCCGGGCTGCGCCGCGAGGAAGTGGCCCAGCTCGCCGGAGCGTCGGTGGACTACTACAACGAGCTGGAGCGCGGGGCCGGATCCCAGCCGTCCGAGCAGATGATCGCCGCGCTGGCGAGGGCGCTGCGGCTGAGCGCCGACGAGCGCGACTACCTGTACCGCCTGGCGGACCGCCCGGTGCCGGTGCAGGGCGGGACCGCCTCGCACGTCCACCCCGGCATGCTGGACCTGCTCGGCCGCCTGGCCTCGACGCCGGCGCAGGTGATCACCGACCTGCACGTCACCCTCGTGCAGAATCCGCTCGCGGTGGCGCTGCTCGGGGACCAGTCCGGTTTCCGGGGCCCCCGGGCCAGCTTCGTCCACCGGTGGTTCACCGAACCCGCGACCCGGGACCAGTACCCCGGGGCCGACCACGAAAGGCACTCCCGCTCCTTCGTCGCGGACCTGCGGGCCGCCGTCGCACGGAGGGACGCGAAGGACCCCGAGGCCGGGGCGATGGTACGGACGCTGCTCGACGTCTCACCGGAGTTCGCCGCGCTGTGGGCCGACCACGACGTGGCCTTCCGGCGGGACGACCGGAAGCGGCTCGTCCATCCCACGCTGGGTCCGATCGAGGTCAACTGTCTGCACCTGTTCAGCGAGGACGGGCGTCAGCGGCTGCTCTGGTTCACCCCGGCCGTCGGGACGGACAGCGCGGGGCTGCTGGATCTGCTGTCGGTGGTCGGGACGCAGGAGGTCGTCGAGCCGTCGGGCTGACGCCCTTCCCTCCGTGCCCTTCCCCGCGCGCCCCACAGGGCCCAGGCGGGCGGGCGGCGGAAGCGGCTGCTTCGACCGTCCCGCCGCGCGTCCCGGGACCCGCCGCCCGCGCCCCTCGCGGGGCCGGCGGCGGGCTCACCCGTGCGTCAGATGACGCCCTGCGCGAGCATCGCGTCCGCCACCCGCTCGAAGCCGGCGATGTTCGCGCCGGTCACGTAGTCGCCGGGGGCGCCGTACCGCTCGGCGGTCTCGGCGCAGGTGGTGTGGATGTCGGTCATGATGCGGGCCAGCTCGTCCTCGACCTGGTCGGCCTTCCACGAGGTGCGCGACGCGTTCTGCGTCATCTCCAGCGCGCTGACCGCGACACCGCCCGCGTTGGCCGCCTTGCCGGGGCCGAAGGCGACGCCGGCCTGCTGGAGGAGCTGCACGGCCTCGGGGGTGGTCGGCATGTTGGCGCCCTCGGAGACGGCCTTCACGCCGTTGCGGATGAGGGCGTCGGCGTCCACGGCGTTCAGCTCGTTCTGGGTCGCCGACGGCAGGGCCACGTCTGCCGGTACCTCCCAGACCCGCCCGCCGGGCACGAAGCGCGCGGAGGCGCCCCGGCGCTCGGCGTAGGCGCTCACCCGGCCGCGCTCGACCTCCTTGATCTGGCGGAGCAGCTCCACGTCGATGCCCTTCTCGTCGACGACGTAGCCGCTGGAGTCGGAGCAGGTCACCGCGTTGGCGCCGAGGGCGGCCAGCTTCTGGATGGTGTAGATCGCGACGTTGCCGGAGCCGGAGACGACCGCGGTCTGCCCCTCCAGGTCCTCGCCCCGGGAGCGCAGCATGGCCTCCGCGAACAGCACGTTGCCGTATCCGGTCGCCTCGGGACGGATCAGCGAGCCGCCCCAGCCGGCGCTCTTGCCGGTGAGGACGCCGCCCTCCCAGCGGTTGGTGATCCGCCGGTACTGGCCGAACAGGTAGCCGATCTCGCGGGCGCCGACACCGATGTCGCCGGCCGGGATGTCGGTGTACTCACCGATGTGCCGGTGCAGCTCGGTCATGAAGGACTGGCAGAAGCGCATGACCTCCGCGTCGCTGCGGCCCTGCGGGTCGAAGTCGCTGCCGCCCTTGCCGCCGCCGATGCCGAGGCCGGTCAGGGCGTTCTTGAAGATCTGCTCGAAGCCGAGGAACTTGATGATGCCGAGGTTCACCGAGGGGTGGAAGCGCAGACCGCCCTTGTAGGGGCCGAGGGCGCTGTTGTATTCGATCCGGAAGCCCCGGTTGACGTGGACGCGGCCTTGGTCGTCCTGCCACGGCACCCGGAACATGATCTGCCGCTCCGGCTCGACGAGCCGCTCCACGAGCCCCGGCACGGCGTACTCGGGACGCGCGGCCAGCACCGGGGCGAGTGTGTCCAGCACCTCGCGCGCGGCCTGGTGGAACTCGGGTTCCGCCGGGTTGCGCCGCTCGATCTCGGCACGCAGTCGGTCGAGCGAAGTCTTGGAGTCGGGTCGAGAGCTCACGGGGGCCCCTTCTGGCGCGGCTGACACCGGTACGGGTACCGGTGATGGGCGCTCGGCGCCGTTGCCGCGCGCAGGACAGCGGCCGCTCAGGGGGTGAGGAAGAAGGTTGCCCGAGGCGGCCAGCCTCTCAGTGTTACCTCTGTGTAAACCGGAACGGCAAGAACCGCGCAGGACTGTCCGCTATCTGAGACCCGTTGTGCGGAGGCCGGGACGGCCCGCCGGGGTCGGCCGTAGCATCCCGCGATGACCCCGTCTCGATTACGTCGCCTGCCGCCCCTCGTGGCCGACTCCGCCGTCGCCGTCGGTTTCGCGGCGGTCGGCTGCATCGCGGGCGCCTACTACCGGCCGCCCGGCTGGCACACCTTCGACGCGCTCGGGTACGCGCTGTCCTGTCTGGCCGCACTGCCCCTGGCGGTACGGCGCCGGCTCCCGGTGACGACGGTGCAGGCGTCGGCGGCCGCGTACGCCGTCTATCTCGGCCTCGGCTACCAACCGTCCGTGAACGTCTGGACACCGGTCGTCGGTCTGCTCAGCGTGGCCGGATGCCGTCCGCTCGCCGTGTCCTGGGCGGCGGCCGCTCCGGTGGGCGCGGTGATGGTGCTGAGCGGTCTCGCCGGCCGTCTCCATCCCGCGCTGGTCGTCGCCCAGGCCGCGCTCGTCCCCGTGGTGGCCATCGCCTTCGGCCATACTCGCTACCTCCTCGTCCGCGCCAACGCCAGGCTGCGCGAGGTGACGGCGGACCTGGTGGCCGAGCAGGAGGCGCGGGCCCGCAACGCCGTCACGCTGGAACGCATGGCGATCGCACGCGAGTTGCACGATGTGGTGGCCCACCACCTGTCGGTGATCACCATTCAGGCGGGGCTCGCGGAGACGGTGCTCACCTCGGACGTCCCGGCGGCCCGCGGCGCCCTGCGGACGGTCGCCGAGACGGGGCGCGGCGCGCTCGACGAGCTGCGGCGCCTGCTCACCGTCCTGCGCGTCCAGTCCGACGACGCCGGCCAGGAGCCTCCGTACGAGGCGGCGCCCCGCCTCGACCAGCTGCCCGAACTGGTCGGCGGCGCCACGGCGGCGGGCCTCGACATCCGGTTCACGGCGGCGGGTGAGCCGGTCCCCCTGCCGCCCGTCGTCGACGTGTGCGTCTACCGGGTCGCCCAGGAGGCGCTCACCAACGTCATCAAGCACGTCCCCGGCGCACGGGTCGACCTCAGCCTCGACTACACCCCTGACCAGGTCGTCCTCGCGATCCGCGACGACGGGGGCCCGCGCGGTGGCGTTCGCACGGGCGAGCGACCTGAAACCGTCCCCGGCGCGGGACTCGGCTTGATCGGCATGCGCGAACGGGCCAGGATCTGCGGAGGACGTCTGTCCGCGACGCCGCAGGACGGAGGCGGGTTCGACGTCGAGGTGGCCCTCCCGCTGCGTGAGCCGCGCCGTGCGGGCCCGGAGGAGGCGGAGGGGCAGGGACGACCATGACACGCGTACTCGTGGTGGACGACCAGGAACTGGTCAGGGCCGGGCTCGCCTCCCTGCTCCGTACGGCGCCGGACATCACCGAGGTGCGGGAGGTCTCCGACGGCGAGGCGGCCGTCGCGGCGGCGGAACGCGAGCGCTTCGACGTCGTCCTCATGGACATCCGGCTTCCCGGCATGAACGGCATCGCCGCCACCGAGACGATCCTGCGGAAGGTGCCGGACCCGCCGCACGTGATCGTGCTGACGACGTTCGACGTCGACGAGTACGTGTACGAGGCCTTACGGGCCGGCGCCAGCGGCTTCCTCCTCAAGGACACCTCGCCGCGGCGGCTCATCGAGGCGGTCGGCGTCGTGACGCGCGGCGAGATGCTGTTCGCCCCGGCCGTCACCCGGCGTCTGGTGGAGGCCTACACCCGCCAGCCCGCCTCCGCGGTGGAGCCGGAGGCGCTGTCGGACCTGACCGCACGCGAGCGCGAGGTACTGCGGCTGGTCGGCCTGGGCATCGACAACGAGGCCATCGCCGGACAACTGCACGTCACCGAGGGCACCGTGAAGACGCACCTGCACCGCATCATGACCAAGCTCTCCCTCAACAGCCGCGCCCAGGCGGTCGTCATGGCGTACGAGAGCGGCCTGGTCGTCCCCGGCCGGACCCGCTGACCCGCCGGTGGCGTGGCGCACCACTCCCCTCGGTGGTGCGCCACACGTTTCCGGCGTCAGCCGTCGACGCTCACGCGCGAGGCCTCGGCACAACTGCTCAGCGTGTTACTGCTGTTGAAGAGGCACACCTTGATGCCCACCTTGGTGCCCGCGATGATGTTGCCGTACTCCTTGAAGGGATCCCAGACGACGGCCGCGCCGGCCAGCCCGTTGGTGTTGTTCTTGGCCCCGAGGTAGAGGCTGCCGATCCAGGCGTACGCCCGGACGCCCTTGCCGTCGCTGCAGTAGTCGTGGATGACGAGGTAGTCGTCGTTGTTGCCGCCGCCCGGGGCGCCGGCGCCGTAGTCGACGAAGTCGACCGCGCCGCATCCGCCGCCCGTCGTGCTCACCGAGAAGCTGTCGTTGGTGCCGGCGAAGGCGGCCTGCGTACCGAACAGCATCGCCGCGGCGACGAACGCGGACGTGGTGAACGCCGCACGGGCGGCCCTGACACGGAAGTTCATGGTGATTCCCCCAAATCGGTGTGGTCGGCCGCCGTGCCCCTTGCCACGCCGGCCCCAGGTCCTTCGACCTGCGCATGACACTACGAGCGCGGCTCCACGCCGTCGTCCAGCCCAGACCTGAGATGTACCGCCCGCCGTGTGCTCACGGCCGTACACCGGTGGTTGACCCCGCGCCCGGGGCCGCCGGGCTTCCTTCGTTGCCGTGGCCACCGGCATCTCGAAGTGGGCGCGTTACTCCGTGACCCGGCGGTGGTGGAACCCCTGGTCGATCACTTCCGGTGGTGCCCGGCGCACCGCACCGATCAGGCCCGGTTATCGTGGCGGCTCACGGCCGCGGAAGGTCAACTGCCGCGCGGGACAAGGGGAATCGACGTGGATCAGCGGAACTCCGGCATGGACGCTCCCATACGGATCGACACCAGTAAGCCGCATCCCGCGCGGATGTACGACTGGTTCCTCGGCGGCAAGGACAACTACCCGGTGGACGAGGAGCTGGGCAGGCAGCTCGTGGCGTTCGCGCCGCCCATCCCCGTGATGGCGCGGATGAACCGGGCGTTCATGCACCGGGCCACCCGCTGGGTGGCCGGCCAGGGCGTACGCCAGTTCCTCGACGTCGGGACCGGCATCCCGACGGAGCCGAACCTGCACCAGGTGGCTCAGGGCCTCGCCGCCGACGCACGGGTCGTGTACTGCGACAACGACCCCATCGTCCTGGTCCACGCCGAGGCGCTGCTGCGCGGCACCCCCGAAGGGGTCGTCGACTATGTCCAGGCGGACGCCCGCGACACCGCCGCCATCGTCGACCGCGCCCGCAGGACGTTGGACTTCGAGCGGCCGGTCGCGCTCTCCCTGATCGCGCTGCTGCACTTCATCGGCGACGAGGACGGGGCGTACGAGCTGGTGGACCGGCTCAAGGAGGCGCTGGCGCCCGGAAGCCACCTGATCATGTCCCACCTCACGCCCGACTTCCACCCGGAGGAGGCGTCGAAGAAGGTGACAGACCTGTACCGGGCTGGCGGGCTCACCATGGACATGCGCAGCCGGGAGCGGTTCGCCCGCTTCTTCGACGGGCTGGAGATCGTCGGCCCCGGCATCGTGGCCGCCGAGGAGTGGCATCCGGAGCTCGGTGAGCCGGTCCCCGGACAGGACGGTGTCCACAGCGGGGCCTATGTGGCGGTGGCCCGCAAGGCGTGACGCCGCACCTCCTTCAGGGTGTCCCGCAGCGCGTGAGCGGCGCGGCGACACCCGTGCCCGCGGCCATTCGCCCACCCCGCACCCGATGACTTCGCCGGCGACCCGCCGCGCGAGGCAGGCCGGGTACGGCGCTTCCAGCCCGGACCGGTGGGCGCCTCCGGGCGGTCAGCGGCGGCGCAGTGAGGAGTCGAGCAGCGAGGGCGGCGTGTCGCGCTTCTCGTGCGGGGCCAGGTCGACGCCCGGAGCGACGATCCCGTCGATCGCGTCGAGCACGTCGGCGGAGAGCACGGTGTCGGCAGCGGCGAGCTGCGCCCGCAGGTGCTCCGGCGTGCGCGGGCCGATGAGCGCGCTGGTCACACCGGGATGCGCGGTCACGAATCCGAGCGCCAGCTGGATCATCGTCAGCCCGGCCCCTTCGGCGACCTCGGCCAGCCGCTCGACGGCGTCGAGCCGGGCCCGGTTGGCGGGGAGCGAGGGGTCGAAGCGGTCCGGCATGACCGTCGAGCGGTGCGTGGCGACGTCGCGCCCCTCGCGTATCGCGCCGGACAGCCAGCCCGAGGCCAGCGGACTCCACACCAGCACGCCGAGCCCGTACTCCTCGGTCACCGGCAGGACGTGGGTCTCGACCCCGCGCTGCAGGATCGAGTAGCTGGGCTGCTCGGTGACGTACCGGCCCAGGCGCAGCTCCCGCGCGGCCCACTGCGCCTGCACGATGCGGTACGCGGGGAAGGTGGAGGAGCCGAAGTAGCGGATCTTCCCCGCGCGTTGCAGGTCGGTCAGCGCGGACAGGGTCTCCTCGTCGCTGGTGGCCGGGTCCCAGCGGTGCATCTGGTACAGGTCGACGTGGTCGACGCCGAGCCGGCGCAGGCTGTCCTCCAGCGCGGTGACGAGCCAACGGCGCGAACCGCCCCGGTGGTTGCGCTCCTCCCCCATCGGCATGGTCGCCTTCGTGGCCAGCACGATGTCGTCGCGGCGCCCGGCGATGGCCTTGCCGACCATCTCCTCCGACTCCCCGCCGCCGTACATGTCGGCGGTGTCGATGACGTTGACGCCGGCTTCCAGGGCGGCGTCGACGATGGCGGTGGCCTCCTCCTGGCCGGTGCGCCCGATGGCGCCGAAGTTCATCGCGCCGAGCGCGAGCGTACTGACCTGGACGCCGGTCCGGCCGAGGGTGCGGTACTGCATGACTGTGTCTCCTCATGACAGAAGGAACCCGAAACGGAACACTGTTCCGGTACGCTCCAAACGATACGGAACACTGTTCCGTTTTGGCAAGCATTCGAAGGAGTGAGCGTGCGCGGGCATGCGTGAGACCATGCGGGAGCGCGCGAGATCTGGAGGAACAACGCGGTGAACCAGAGCGACGAGGGCGTCGGGCCCGGAGACCGGTCACGGCGGAAGGACGCCCGGCGCAACAAGGAGACGCTGCTCGAGGCGGCCGTCGCGGCCTTCCTCACGTCGGGCGTGAACGCCCCGGTGCGCGACATCGCGTCCCGGGCCGGCGTCGGGCTCGGCACCCTCTACCGCCACTTCCCGACCCGGGCCGATCTGATCATCGCCGTCTACCGGCACCAGGTGGACGCCTGCGCCGAGGCCGGGCCGGCACTCATGGCCGCCGCCGCGACCCCGCACGCCGCCCTGCGGCAGTGGATCGACCTGTTCGTCGACTTCCTGGTCACCAAGCACGGGCTCGCCGCCGTCCTGCGGTCCGACGACAGCGGCTTCGAAGGGCTGCACACCTACTTCATCGACCGTCTCCTGCCGGTCTGCGCGGAGCTGCTCGACGCCGCGATCTCCGCTCATGAGATCCGCACCGACATCGACGCCCTGACCCTCATGCGCGGCGTCGGCAACCTCTGCATCGGCGCGGAGAGCGATCCCGGCTACGACGCGCGCCGCCTGGCCGGCGTCCTGATCGACGGACTGCGCCTGCCACGCTGACGGCCGGACCCGCGTCACCTGCCCCGTCCCCGTCACCCCACCCCGCAAGCTCCCCGCATGGAGCTGGAGTTACGGCATCCCAGAACGATGCGGGCGATCGCGGGCGCAGGCGGCCTCACCCGGGCGGCAACCGACCTCGGGCTCGCCCAGCCCGCACTGAGCTCCCAGCTCAAGCGGATCCGGGCGACACGGTCACCTACCGCGGCCCCGGCCACCGGCCCTGCCGGGCCGGGAGCCCCCGAACGTCCCGGCGCTGTGGCAGCGCGTGTGATGACCTGACCGACGGGGGACGGAAGCGGCCCCGGGCCGCCACGACGGCGCACCCGGGGCCGCTTCCCTGTCACCGCTCCGCGGCCCCCGACTCCCCGGCCGACGCGAAGATCTCCGCCGTCGACGTGGCGGTCAGAGCCTTCCTGAACCACAGGCCCAGCACATCGGGATCACCACAACCGACAATCCGCTCCCGATCCTGCTCGGAAACCTCGACACCCCGATGCCCCAACAGCAACAGGAGGTCCTTCGCCCGGCTCTCCGCCTGGCCCTCCGCCCGGCCCTCCGCCCGGAGCTGCTGAGCGGTCTGCGACTGGAAGAACGAAAGGTCCATCAGTCCGCGAGGCCCGACTCCCCGGCCGACGCGAAGATCTCCGCCGTCGACGCGGCGGTCAGGGCGTTCCTGAACCACAGGCCCAGCACATCGGGATCACCACAACCGACAATCCGCTCCCGATCCTGCTCGGAAACCTCGACACCCCGATGCCCCAACAGCAACAGGAGGTCCTTCGCCCGGCTCTCCGCCTGGCCCTCCGCCCGGCCCTCCGCCCGGCCCTTCGCCTGGCCCTCCGCCCGGAGCTTCTGAGCGGTCTGCGACTGGAAGAACGAAAGGTCGACGGCCATGAGATGCCTCCACAATTCCGCGGCCTGCGTCGTGCCGAGGCCCTGTTCCGTGAGTTCGATGAAGGTGGTTGCGGTGTCCTCGTCGTCGGCCGACACGCTCTTGAGTGCCTTGGCCAGCGCGTTCAGTATGGCATCGGCGCCCGGATCACGGCGGTGCAGCGCCGCGGACAGGACCGTGAGCGGGATGTCCCGAGCGGCCTCGTCGGGGCTGTCGATCACCGGTACGTCGTCGGGCCCCAGCACCAGCGGGCGCAGAGTGAGCGAGGGCCACTGGCGGGGGCCGATGTCGACCTGCCGGGCCGCCCAGGCCGCCGTCCCCCGGTCCGCGCACACGACGAGGAGTACGGGCGGGACGCGGTACTTGGCGTACACGTAGGAGAGGTAGTACGCCCAGCTGGCGGGCTTGTCCGGGGCCGGCCGGCCCTGCGACTCGACCGCCAGCAGGAAACTGCCGTCCTCGGTGTCCATCCGCAGCAGCGTGTCCACCCTGCGTTCCAGCGGCTGCGTCTCCGTGAGGTCCGTGGAGAGTTCGGTGGCGGAGACGGGTGGAGGGAAGGCGACGCCGAGGTGTCTGGCGGCGCGGGCGAAGAGGCCCGGGTCCTGCTGGAAGATCCGGTGCAGGGCCTCATGGGATGAGCTGACCATGAGGCGAAGTTATGGGCGGCGCGGCATGTGCCGGGCAGATATGCCTCTTCATTCGGGCGAACGAGTGACACCCCGGGAGCGCCGTTGACACCAAGCAGCCGAAAGCTCCGCGCACGCGAAAGGGCCCGCACGACCGAGGTCGTGCGGGCCCTCCCAGGTGCTCGCGGAAGGAGCTACCAGGTCAGATCAGCAAGCTCACTTGTTGATCTTGGTGACCTGGCCGGCGCCCACGGTCCGGCCACCCTCACGGATGGCGAACTTCAGGCCCTCCTCCATGGCGACGGGCTGGATGAGCTCCACCTTCATCTCGGTGTTGTCACCCGGCATGACCATCTCGGTGCCCTCGGGGAGGGTCACGACGCCGGTCACGTCCGTCGTACGGAAGTAGAACTGCGGGCGGTAGTTGTTGAAGAACGGGGTGTGACGGCCACCCTCGTCCTTCGACAGGATGTAGGCCTGGGCCTCGAACTCGGTGTGCGGGGTGACCGAACCGGGCTTGATGATGACCTGGCCGCGCTCGACGTCCTCGCGCTTGATGCCACGGAGGAGCAGACCGACGTTCTCACCGGCCTGACCCTCGTCGAGCAGCTTGCGGAACATCTCGATGCCGGTGACCGTGGTGGTGGTCTTCTCGTTCTTGATGCCCACGATGTCGACGGTCTCGTTGACCTTGAGGACACCGCGCTCGATACGACCGGTGACGACGGTGCCACGACCGGTGATCGTGAAGACGTCCTCGATCGGCATCAGGAACGGCTTGTCGACGTCACGCTCGGGCTGCGGGATGTTCTCGTCCACGGCCTTCATGAGCTCGAGGACGGAGTTGCCCCACTCCTTGTCGCCCTCGAGGGCCTTGAGCGCGGAGACCTTGACGACCGGCAGGTCGTCGCCCGGGAACTCGTACTCGGAGAGCAGCTCACGGACCTCGAGCTCGACGAGCTCCAGGATCTCCTCGTCGTCCACCATGTCGGCCTTGTTCAGGGCGACGACGATGTACGGAACGCCGACCTGGCGGGCCAGGAGCACGTGCTCCTTGGTCTGCGGCATCGGGCCGTCGGTGGCCGCGACCACGAGGATGGCGCCGTCCATCTGCGCCGCACCCGTGATCATGTTCTTGATGTAGTCCGCGTGACCGGGGCAGTCGACGTGGGCGTAGTGACGCGTCTCGGTCTGGTACTCGACGTGCGCGATGGAGATGGTGATACCGCGCTGGCGCTCCTCGGGAGCCTTGTCGATCTGGTCGAAGGCCGAGGCCTCGTTCAGGTCCGGGTACGCGTCGTGCAGCACCTTGGTAATGGCGGCCGTGAGGGTCGTCTTACCGTGGTCGATGTGACCGATGGTGCCGATGTTGACGTGCGGCTTAGTCCGCTCGAACTTCGCCTTCGCCACGGGGGTCCTCCTGAGAGTGGTTCTGGTACGCCTTACTCATCGGCGCCAGGTGATCTTTGCTGGGAAACCCGGACCCGGGGCATTCCACCGGGTTGGCGGTGGAATGCCCACTTGCAGGCTCCGGGGTCAAGCCTAAAGCGTGTGAACGTGGTCCGTTAAACGGAGTCCGCTACTCGCCCTTGGCCTTCGCGATGATCTCCTCGGCGACGTTCCGCGGAACCTCGGCGTAGGAGTCGAACTGCATGGAGTAGCTGGCCCGGCCGGACGTCTTGCTGCGCAGGTCGCCGACGTAACCGAACATCTCCGAGAGGGGCACGAGACCCTTCACGACGCGGGCACCCGCCCGCTCCTCCATGGCCTGGATCTGGCCACGGCGGGAGTTGATGTCGCCGATGACCTCACCCATGTAGTCCTCGGGCGTGGTGACCTCGACGGCCATCATCGGCTCCAGGAGCACGGGCGAAGCCTTGCGCGCGGCCTCCTTGAAGGCCTGCGAACCGGCGATCTTGAACGCGAGCTCGGAGGAGTCGACCTCATGGTAGCCACCGTCGATGAGCGTGACGCGGACGCCAGTCATCTCGTAGCCGGCCAGAATGCCGAACTGCATGGCCTCCTGCGCACCGGCGTCCACCGAAGGGATGTACTCCTTCGGGATGCGGCCACCGGTGACCTTGTTCACGAACTCGTACGAGGCGTCGCCGCCCTCGATCGGCTCGATCGCGATCTGCACCTTGGCGAACTGACCGGTACCACCGGTCTGCTTCTTGTGGGTGTAGTCCACGCGCTCGACGGCCTTGCGGATCGTCTCACGGTACGCGACCTGGGGCTTGCCGACGTTGGCCTCGACCTTGAACTCACGGCGCATACGGTCGACCAGCACCTCGAGGTGCAGCTCGCCCATACCACCGATGATGGTCTGGCCGGTCTCCTCGTCCGAGTGGACCTGGAAGGACGGGTCCTCCTCGGCCAGACGCTGGATCGCGACGCCGAGCTTCTCCTGGTCGCCCTTCGACTTGGGCTCGATGGCGACCTGGATGACCGGCGCCGGGAAGTCCATGGACTCCAGGATCACCGGGTTCTTGTCGTCGGACAGCGTCTCACCGGTGGTGGTCTGCTTCAGGCCCATGACGGCGACGATGTCGCCGGCGCCCACCGACTCGATCTCCTCACGCTTGTTGGCGTGCATGCGGTAGATCTTGCCGATGCGCTCCTTCTTGCCCTTGACGGAGTTCAGCACGGCGGTGCCGGACTCCAGGCGGCCCGAGTAGACCCGGACGAAGGTGAGCTTGCCGAGGTGCGGGTCGCTCATGATCTTGAACGCGAGCGCGGCCAGCGGCTCGTCCTCGGACGGCTTGCGCTTGACGACGACCTCGGGGTCCTTGACGTCGTGGCCCTCGATGGCCTCCACGTCGAGCGGGGTCGGCAGGTAGCGCACGACCGCGTCGAGCAGGGGCTGGACGCCCTTGTTCTTGAACGCGGTGCCGCAGAACACCGGGGTGACCGTGGTGTCGCTGGACTTGCCGGACGCGATGGTGATGCGACGGATCGCGGTGTACAGCTGCTCCGTGGTGGGCTCCTGGCCCTCCAGGTACAGCTCCATGATCTCTTCGTCGTTCTCCGCGACGGCCTCGAGCAGCTTGCCGCGCCACTCCTCGGCGGCCTCGGTGTGCGTGGCCGGGATGTCGACGACGTCGTACATCTCGCCCTTGGCCGCCTCGGCGGACCACACGAAGGCCTTCATCGTCACGAGGTCGACGACGCCCTTGAAGTCGGCCTCGGCACCGATCGGGAGCTGCATGACCAGCGGCTGGGCGCCCAGGCGGTCCGAGATCATCTCCACGCAGCGGTGGAACTCGGCGCCGGTACGGTCCAGCTTGTTCACGAAGCAGATGCGCGGGACGCCGTAACGGTCAGCCTGACGCCACACCGTCTCGGACTGCGGCTCGACACCGGCGACACCGTCGAACACGGTCACGGCACCGTCGAGCACACGCAGGGAACGCTCCACCTCGACGGTGAAGTCGACGTGCCCCGGGGTGTCGATGATGTTGATCGTGTAGTCGTTGTCCTCGAGCGGCCAGTGGCAGGTGGTCGCAGCAGACGTGATCGTGATGCCACGCTCCTGCTCCTGCTCCATCCAGTCCATGGTGGCGGCGCCGTCGTGGACCTCACCGATCTTGTACGACACACCGGTGTAGAACAGGATCCGCTCGGTGGTGGTCGTCTTGCCCGCGTCGATGTGGGCCATGATCCCGATGTTGCGGACCTTGGCCAGGTCAAGTGAAGTGGTAGCCATAAGGCTTCAGTCTTCTCTCGGTCTCGATGTGGGTAGCGACTACCAGCGGTAGTGCGCGAAGGCCTTGTTGGACTCGGCCATCTTGTGCGTGTCCTCGCGCTTCTTCACAGCGGCACCAAGGCCGTTGGAGGCGTCGAGAAGCTCGTTGAGCAGACGCTCGGTCATGGTCTTCTCGCGACGGGCGCGGGAGTAACCGACCAGCCAGCGCAGCGCGAGCGTGTTGGCACGACCGGGCTTGACCTCGATCGGAACCTGGTACGTCGCACCACCGACACGGCGGGACTTGACCTCGAGGGTCGGCTTGATGTTCTCCAGCGCGCGCTTCAGCGTGATGATCGGGTCGTTGCCCGTCTTCTCACGCAGACCTTCCATCGCGCCGTAGACGATGCGCTCGGCGGTGGAACGCTTGCCGTTGAGCAGCACCTTGTTGATCAGGGAGGTCACCAGAGGAGAACCGTAGACCGGGTCGATGATGACCGGGCGCTTCGGGGCGGGGCCCTTACGAGGCATTCTTACTTCTCCTTCTTGGCGCCGTAACGGCTGCGAGCCTGCTTGCGGTTCTTGACACCCTGGGTGTCGAGGGAACCGCGGATGATCTTGTAGCGAACACCCGGCAGGTCCTTCACACGGCCGCCGCGCACGAGCACGATGGAGTGCTCCTGCAGGTTGTGTCCCTCACCCGGAATGTAGGCCGTGACCTCGATGCCGCTGGTCAGACGCACACGCGCGACCTTACGCAGGGCCGAGTTCGGCTTCTTCGGGGTGGTCGTGAACACACGCGTGCAGACGCCACGACGCTGAGGGGAACCCTCGAGTGCGGGCGTCTTGTTCTTCTCGACCTTGTCCTGCCGGCCCTTGCGGACCAGCTGCTGGATCGTAGGCACTACTTCTCCGGTTTCTGTGTGCCGATGGGTACAGCTAACCTGGAACATCTCCGACCCACGCGGTCGGGTGTGTCGAATCCCGCGGACTCCTACCGCGAGGCAGAGAGGCGCTGAATTACGGTGGCCGTTCAACAGCCCCCGGTGCGGTCTGATGGCACGCACGAAGGCCAGGGCACACCCCAGGCACAAGGTCTGAGCGTACCTACCGCATTCGCTGCGGTCAAAACAAATGGGCCCGGCCCGCGCCGACGGGCGGAACACGGCAAATGCGTACACCGTTGTTGATCTTCGATTGTCAACCGAAGGCGAGCGCCAGCGCGAACGACAGCATCATCACGAGCGCCCACACGCCGTTCGCCAGCCAGCCGAGCGCCAGACCGGTCAGCGCCAGTCCGTCGCCCGCCTCGCCCGTGCGCGAGATCTCGGCCCGCGCCGCGTGCCCCAGGATCACCGCGGGGATGCCGGTCAGCCCGAGGGTGACCAGACAGAGCCCGCCGCACACCGCGGAGGCGACCGCCTTGCCGTTCACCCGCGCCCTGGGCGCCGGCAGGAACACCGCCGGCACGGCCGGCACGGGGTGCCCGGCGTGCGCCGCGGGCCCCTGCGGGAGGTCGGCCACCAGCAGCGCCAGTTCCCCCACCGTACGGGCCGCGTACGCCCGCGCGACCCTGCGGTCGAACTCGGGCTTCTCCAGCCGGCCCTCCCCGTAACCGGCTCTGAGCACGTCCACGGCCCGCTCCCGGTCGGCGTGCGAGGCGAGCATCGAGGGCACGCCCTGACCGGCCCACGGCTGCGGCACACCGTGCCCCTGCTGCCAGGGCTGCCACTGCGGATACGGCGAGTACGACACCGAGCACCATCTCCCCCATCACACCGGGTCCCCTCCATCATGCGCTGGAGCGGACGTTCCGGCACGGGAGGAGACGAAACAGGCGCGGTGACCGGTTCCCGGGCGCCCCACGGGACCCCCGGACAACGCCGAGGGGCGGCCACCCCTCACGGAGTGACCGCCCCTCACAGCGTCGGACCTACGCCTTACTGGTTGTACGGACCGTAGTCGTAGTCCTCCAGCGGAACGGCCTGGCCGGAGCCCGTGCCGAACGGCGAGTAGTCGATGTCGTCGTAGCCGACGGCCGAGTACATCGCGGCCTTGGCCTCCTCGGTCGGCTCGACCCGGATGTTGCGGTAGCGGGACAGACCCGTACCGGCCGGGATGAGCTTACCGATGATGACGTTCTCCTTGAGGCCGATGAGGCTGTCGGACTTGGCGTTGATCGCCGCGTCCGTCAGGACTCGGGTCGTCTCCTGGAAGGAGGCGGCCGACAGCCAGGATTCCGTCGCCAGCGAGGCCTTGGTGATACCCATCAGCTGCGGACGACCGGAGGCCGGGTGACCGCCCTCCTGGACCACACGACGGTTCTCGGTCTCGAACTTCGAGCGCTCGACCAGCTCGCCGGGCAGCAGCTCGGCGTCGCCGGACTCGATGATCGTCACCCGGCGCAGCATCTGCCGGATGATGATCTCGATGTGCTTGTCGTGGATCGACACACCCTGCGAGTTGTAGACCTTCTGGACCTCGCCGACCAGGTGGACCTGGACGGCACGCTGACCCAGGATGCGCAGCACGTCGTGCGGGTTGGTGGCACCCACGGTGAGCTGCTGGCCCACCTCGACGTGCTCGCCCTCGCCGACCAGGACCTTGGCACGCTTCGAGATCGGGTACGCCGTCTCGTCGCTGCCGTCGTCCGGGGTGACGACGAGCTTCTTGGTCTTCTCCGTCTCCTCGATCCGCACGCGGCCGGAGGCCTCGGAGATCGGGGCGACACCCTTCGGGGTACGGGCCTCGAAGAGCTCGACGACACGCGGCAGACCCTGGGTGATGTCGTCACCGGCCACACCACCGGTGTGGAAGGTACGCATCGTCAGCTGGGTGCCGGGCTCACCGATGGACTGGGCGGCGATGATGCCGACCGCCTCACCGATGTCGACCAGCTTGCCGGTGGCCAGCGAACGGCCGTAGCACATCGCGCAGGTGCCGACGTGGGACTCGCAGGTCAGGATCGAACGGGTCTTGACCTCCTCGACACCGTGCCGCACGAGCTGGTCGATGAGCACGTCGCCCAGGTCCACGTTGGCCGGCGCGATCACCTTGCCGTCGATGACGACGTCCTGGGCGAGCATGCGGGCGTAGACGCTGGTCTCGACGTCACCGGCCTTGCGGAGCGTGCCGTCGGCGTCGCGCGAGGCGATCCGCAGCTTCAGACCGCGGTCGGTGCCGCAGTCCTCCTCGCGGATGATGACGTCCTGGGAGACGTCGACCAGACGACGGGTGAGGTAACCCGAGTCGGCGGTACGCAGGGCGGTGTCCGCCAGACCCTTACGGGCACCGTGCGTGGAGATGAAGTACTCCAGCACGGACAGGCCCTCACGGAACGACGCCTTGATCGGACGCGGGATCGTCTCGTTCTTCGCGTTCGACACCAGACCACGCATACCGGCGATCTGACGCATCTGCATCATGTTGCCTCGTGCACCCGAGTTCACCATCATGAAGATCGGGTTGGTCTTCGGGAAGTTGTCGTTCATCGCCTCGGCGACCTCGTTGGTCGCCTTGGTCCAGATCGCGATGAGCTCCTGCGTGCGCTCGTCCTTGGTGATCAGACCGCGCTCGTACTGCTTCTGGACCTTCTCGTCCTGCGCCTCGTAGCCGCGGACGATCTCCTTCTTCGCCTCGGGAACGACGACGTCGGAGATGGCCACGGTCACGCCGGAACGGGTGGCCCAGAAGAAGCCGGACGCCTTCAGGTTGTCGAGCGTCGCCGCCACGATGACCTTCGGGTAGCGCTCGGCGAGGTCGTTGACGATCTCGGAGAGCTGCTTCTTGCCGACCTCGTAGTCGACGAACGGGTAGTCCTCGGGCAGCAGCTCGTTGAAGAGCGCGCGGCCCAGCGTGGTGTTCAGCCGGAAGCTGTCACCCTGCTGCCACTCGGGCTCGCCCTCCTCGCGCGCCGGCGGGGTCCAGCCGCGCGGCGGGATGGTGCCGACCGGGAAGCGGACGTCGATCCTCGACTGGAGCGACAGCTCGCCCGCGTCGAAGGCCATGATCGCCTCGGCGACCGAGGCGAAGGAACGGCCCTCGCCCTTGAGGTCGCGCATCTCGCCGTCGGTGGTGAGGAAGAACAGACCGAGGACCATGTCCTGGGTCGGCATCGTCACCGGGCGGCCGTCGGCCGGCTTGAGGATGTTGTTCGAGGACAGCATCAGGATGCGGGCCTCGGCCTGGGCCTCCGCGGACAGCGGCAGGTGCACGGCCATCTGGTCGCCGTCGAAGTCCGCGTTGAACGCGGTGCAGACGAGCGGGTGGATCTGGATGGCCTTGCCCTCGACCAGCTGCGGCTCGAAGGCCTGGATGCCGAGGCGGTGCAGCGTGGGCGCACGGTTCAGCAGAACCGGGTGCTCCGCGATGACCTCTTCCAGCACGTCGTACACGACCGTGCGGCCGCGCTCGACCATGCGCTTGGCCGACTTGATGTTCTGCGCGTGGTTCAGGTCGACCAGGCGCTTCATCACGAACGGCTTGAAGAGCTCCAGCGCCATCGCCTTCGGCAGACCGCACTGGTGCAGCTTCAGCTGCGGGCCGACGACGATCACGGAACGCGCCGAGTAGTCGACTCGCTTGCCGAGCAGGTTCTGACGGAAGCGGCCCTGCTTGCCCTTGAGCATGTCGGACAGCGACTTCAGCGGACGGTTGCCGGGGCCCGTCACCGGGCGGCCGCGGCGGCCGTTGTCGAAGAGCGCGTCGACGGCCTCCTGGAGCATGCGCTTCTCGTTGTTCACGATGATCTCGGGCGCGCCGAGGTCGAGAAGCCGCTTCAGGCGGTTGTTGCGGTTGATCACACGGCGGTACAGGTCGTTCAGGTCGGAGGTCGCGAAGCGGCCACCGTCCAGCTGCACCATCGGACGCAGGTCCGGCGGGATGACCGGCACGCAGTCCAGCACCATGCCCTTGGGGCTGTTGCTGGTCTGCAGGAACGCGGAGACGACCTTGAGGCGCTTGAGCGCACGGGTCTTCTTCTGGCCCTTGCCGGTACGGATGATCTCGCGGAGGCGCTCGGCCTCCTCCTCGAGGTCGAAGGACTCCAGGCGCTTCTGCAGCGCCGCGGCACCCATCGAACCGTCGAAGTACGTGCCGAAGCGGTCGCGCAGCTCGCGGTAGAGCAGCTCGTCGCCCTCGAGGTCCTGGACCTTGAGGTTCTTGAACCGGTTCCACACCTCGTCGAGGCGGTCGATCTCGCGCTGCGCGCGGTCGCGCAGCTGCTTCATCTCGCGCTCGGCGCCCTCGCGCACCTTGCGGCGCACATCGGCCTTGGCGCCCTCGGCCTCGAGCTCGGCCAGGTCGGTCTCGAGCTTCTTGGCGCGGGCCTCGAGGTCGGCGTCGCGGCGGTTCTCGACCTGCTGGCGCTCGACGGAGACGTGCGCCTCCAGCGAGGGCAGGTCGCGGGTGCGGCGCTCCTCGTCGACGTACGTGATCATGTACGCCGCGAAGTAGATGACCTTCTCCAGGTCCTTCGGGGCGAGGTCGAGCAGGTAGCCCAGGCGCGACGGGACGCCCTTGAAGTACCAGATGTGCGTGACGGGCGCGGCCAGTTCGATGTGGCCCATCCGCTCACGGCGCACCTTGGCGCGCGTGACCTCGACGCCACAGCGCTCACAGATGATGCCCTTGAAGCGGACGCGCTTGTACTTGCCGCAGTAGCACTCCCAGTCCCGGGTCGGACCGAAGATCTTCTCGCAGAAGAGTCCGTCCTTTTCGGGCTTGAGCGTGCGGTAGTTGATCGTCTCGGGCTTCTTGACCTCGCCGTGGCTCCACTGACGGATGTCGTCAGCGGTGGCCAGACCGATCCGGAGCTCGTCGAAGAAGTTGACGTCGAGCACTATGCGTCAATCCCTCTCAGGGTTGTAAGTCATGGGGTCTGAAACGGGGGTCCTGGGGCCGGCGGCCTTCACGGGGAAGGCCGCCGGACTCCCGTCAGACCTCTTCGACGCTGCTCGGCTCGCGCCGGGACAGGTCGATGCCAAGCTCCTCCGCAGCGCGGAAGACGTCCTCGTCGGTGTCACGCATCTCGATGGACATACCGTCGCTGGACAGCACCTCCACGTTGAGGCACAGGGACTGCATCTCCTTGATGAGCACCTTGAAGGACTCGGGGATGCCGGGCTCGGGGATGTTCTCGCCCTTGACGATGGCCTCGTAGACCTTCACGCGGCCGGTGACGTCGTCGGACTTGATGGTCAGCAGCTCCTGGAGGGCGTAGGCGGCGCCGTACGCCTCGAGTGCCCACACCTCCATCTCGCCGAACCGCTGGCCACCGAACTGAGCCTTACCACCCAGCGGCTGCTGGGTGATCATGGAGTACGGACCGGTCGAGCGGGCGTGCAGCTTGTCGTCGACCAGGTGGTGCAGCTTCAGGATGTACATGTAGCCGACCGAGATCGGCTCCGGGAACGGCTCACCCGAGCGGCCGTCGTACAGCCGCGCCTTGCCGGACGGGAGCACCATGCGCTCGCCGTCGCGGTTCGGGATGGTGTGCTGGAGCAGACCCGCGAGCTCGTCCTCACGCGCACCGTCGAAGACCGGGGTGGCGACGTTGGTGCCGGGCTCGACCTTGTCGGCGCCGATGACCTGGAGCCGCTCGGCCCACTCCTCCGCGAGGCCGGAAACGTCCCAGCCGCGGCTGGCGAGCCAGCCGAGGTGGATCTCCAGGACCTGTCCCGGGTTCATTCGGGACGGCACACCCAGCGGGTTGAGGATGATGTCGACCGGGGTGCCGTCCTCGAGGAACGGCATGTCCTCGATCGGGTTGATCTTGGAGATGACACCCTTGTTGCCGTGCCGGCCGGCGAGCTTGTCACCGTCGGTGATCTTGCGCTTCTGCGCGACGTAGACGCGCACCAGCTGGTTCACACCGGGGGGAAGCTCGTCGCCCTCCTCGCGGTCGAAGACGCGCACGCCGATGACCTTGCCGGTCTCGCCGTGCGGCACCTTCAGCGAGGTGTCACGGACCTCACGGGCCTTCTCACCGAAGATCGCGCGGAGCAGGCGCTCCTCGGGGGTCAGCTCGGTCTCGCCCTTGGGCGTGACCTTGCCGACGAGGATGTCGCCGGCGATGACCTCGGCGCCGATGCGGATGATGCCGCGCTCGTCGAGGTCGGCGAGGACCTCCTCGGAGACGTTCGGGATGTCCCGGGTGATCTCCTCGGGGCCGAGCTTGGTGTCACGGGCGTCGACCTCGTGCTCCTCGATGTGGATCGAGGAGAGGACGTCGTCCTGCACGAGGCGCTGCGACAGGATGATCGCGTCCTCGTAGTTGTGACCCTCCCACGGCATGAACGCCACGAGCAGGTTCTTGCCGAGGGCCATCTCGCCGTTCTGCGTGGCGGGACCGTCGGCGAGGACCTGGCCGGTGATGATCCGGTCGCCCTCGTTGACGATGACCTTCTGGTTGACCGAGGTGCCCTGGTTGGACCGGGAGAACTTGGCCAGGCGGTACGTGATGTACGTGCCGTCGTCGTTGGCGGTGGTGATGTAGTCCGCGGAGACCTCCTGGACCACACCGTCCTTCTCGGCCTTGACCACGTCGCCGGCGTCGACCGCGGAGCGGTACTCCATGCCGGTGCCGACGAGCGGGGACTCGCTCTTGATGAGCGGCACGGCCTGACGCATCATGTTCGCGCCCATGAGGGCGCGGTTGGCGTCGTCGTGCTCGAGGAACGGGATCATGGCGGTCGCGACCGACACCATCTGGCGCGGCGAGACGTCCATGTAGTCGACCTCGTCACCGGGGACGTAGTCGACCTCGCCGCCGCGGCGGCGGACCAGGATGCGGTTCTCGACGAAGCGCATCTCGTCGTTGAGCGGCGCGTTGGCCTGCGCGATGACGAAGCGGTCCTCCTCGTCGGCGGTCAGGTAGTCGACCTCGTCGGTGACCTGGCCGTCGACGACCTTGCGGTACGGCGTCTCGATGAAGCCGAACGGGTTGATCCGGCCGTACGAGGCGAGCGAGCCGATCAGACCGATGTTCGGGCCTTCCGGCGTTTCGATCGGGCACATGCGGCCGTAGTGCGACGGGTGCACGTCGCGGACCTCGAAGCCGGCCCGCTCACGGGAGAGACCACCCGGGCCGAGGGCGTTCAGACGACGCTTGTGCGTCAGCCCCGACAGCGGGTTGTTCTGGCCCATGAACTGGGACAACTGGCTGGTGCCGAAGAATTCCTTGATGGAGGCGACGACCGGCCGGATGTTGATCAGGGTCTGCGGCGTGATCGCCTCGACGTCCTGGGTGGTCATGCGCTCGCGCACGACGCGCTCCATACGGGCGAGACCCGTACGGACCTGGTTCTGGATCAGCTCGCCGACGTTGCGGATACGACGGTTGCCGAAGTGGTCGATGTCGTCGGTCTCGACGATGATCGAGCGGCCGGAGCCGCCGACCGTCTCGGTCTCACCGGCGTGCAGCTGCACCAGGTACTTGATGGTGGCGATGATGTCGTCGGTGGTGAGCACGCCGGCGTCCAGCGGCTCGTCCCCGCCGAGCTTCTTGTTCACCTTGTAGCGGCCGACCTTGGCCAGGTCGTAGCGCTTGGGGTTGAAGTAGAGGTTCTCCAGCAGCGTCTGCGCGGCCTCGCGGGTCGGGGGCTCGCCCGGGCGCAGCTTGCGGTAGATGTCGAGCAGCGCGTCGTCCTGGCCCTGGGTGTGGTCCTTCTCCAGGGTGGCGCGCATGGACTCGTACTCGCCGAACTCCTCGAGGATCTGCTCGGTGGTCCAGCCGAGCGCCTTGAGCAGGACGGTGACGGACTGCTTGCGCTTGCGGTCGATGCGGACACCGACCATGTCGCGCTTGTCGATCTCCATCTCGAGCCAGGCACCCCGGGACGGGATGATCTTGGCGGAGAAGATGTCCTTGTCGGACGTCTTGTCGATGCTGGAGTCGAAGTAGACACCGGGCGAACGGACGAGCTGCGACACCACGACACGCTCGGTGCCGTTGATGACGAAGGTGCCCTTGTTCGTCATGAGCGGGAAGTCGCCCATGAAGACGGTCTGGGACTTGATCTCGCCGGTCTCGTTGTTGGTGAACTCGGCGGTGACGAAGAGCGGGGCCGCGTACGTGAAGTCGCGCTCCTTGCACTCGTCGATGGAGTTCTTCGGCGGCTCGAAGCGGTGGTCGCGGAAGGTCAGCGACATCGACCCGGAGAAGTCCTCGATCGGGGAGATCTCTTCGAAGATCTCCTCCAGACCGGACTTGGTGGGGACGTCGTGTCCGCTCTCGAGAGCCTCCTCGACCCGACTCTGCCAGGCGGTGTTGCCGAGCAGCCAGTCAAAGCTCTCGGTCTGCAGCGCGAGCAGGTTCGGAACCTCGAGAGGCTCCTTGATCTTTGCAAAGGAAATGCGCAGCGGGGCGGTGCTGGCGCCGTTGTTCGTATTCGCGGTCGAGGCGTTGCGCGAGGCGGCCAAGAGGGGGTCCTTCCGAGGGCTCGGACTCACTACGCGCGTACCGGCCCCCCACTGGGCAGAGAGACAGATATCCCAGGTCAGAGATGATCTAGTCGTCCATGCTCGAGTGAGGGCATGCCCCTGGTGACGGGCAGGGGACAGCTAACAGGCAGCGCAAAGGGTCAGTGTAGCCACTTGGCACACTGATGTCCAATGCCGGTTTACGAAGCCGGTGGTGGCCCTCGTTCTCATCAACTCCTGCGACAAGGCGCTGCCCTCAACGCACGTTGATACTGCCCTCTTTGCCGTCGATCCATGCCTCGGATTCGGATCCTTGTGACGACGCGTCCTGAGAATTGCGCGCTGCGTGCGGTTCGTCAAGGGCCCTCCGGCCGGAACCGCCCACCACCAGGTGAATCCTCGTGGCCCCCCGGAGGCACAACGAAGATCACCATACCCCCCGCCGTCCCGGGTGCAAGGCAGCCGCCGCAGGACCCTCCGATACGCCGAGGAGCGACCACCCGGTTGGATGATCGCTCCTCAGCGCTTGAGCGTTACACGTCCCTGGGGACGTGCAGCGGGCCCCGTGGGACCCGGAAGGTCTTACTTGACCTCGACGGAGGCGCCGGCGCCCTTGAGGGACTCGGCGGCCTTCTCGGCGGCGTCCTTGGCGACCTTCTCGAGGACGGGCTTCGGGGCGCCGTCCACGAGGTCCTTGGCCTCCTTCAGACCCAGGGAGGTCAGCTCACGCACGACCTTGATGACCTGGATCTTCTTGTCGCCGGCACCGGTGAGGATGACGTCGAACTCGTCCTTCTCCTCCTCGGCCGGGGCGGCCGGGCCACCCTGGGCCGGGCCCGCGACGGCGACGGCCGCGGCGGCGGTGACGTCGAACTTCTCCTCGAAGGCCTTCACGAACTCGGAGAGCTCGATGAGGGTCATCTCCTCGAACTGGGCAAGCAGGTCTTCCTGGCTGAGCTTCGCCATGATGGCGGTCCTTCCACTAAATCGGCAGGTGCCGGATGTACGGGGTGAGGCGGGCGTACGTCGGGCCCGCATCGACCCTCACCTCGCGCGGTGCGCGCACCTCACGCGGCGAGGATCGGAAAGCGAGCCGAATTACTCGGCACCGCCCTGCTCGTCCTGCTTGGCACGGAGCGCGTCCACGGTGCGGACGAGCTTCGAGGGAAGCGCCTGGAAGAGCTGAGCAGTCTGCGTCTGCTTGCCCTTGAAGGCGCCCGCCAGCTTGGAGAGCAGAACCTCGCGGGACTCGAGGTCCGCGAGCTTCTTGATCTCGTCGGCGGACATCGCCTTGCCATCAAGGACACCGCCCTTGATGACGAGATTCGGGTTGTCCTTGGCGAAGTCACGAAGACCCTTCGCCGACTCCACCGGGTCACCGGTGACGAAGGCGACCGCCGTCGGGCCAGCGAAGAGCTGGTCGTCGAGCGTGATCCCGGCCTCGTTGGCCGCAATCTTGGTCAGCGTGTTCTTCACCACGGCGTACTGGGCGTTCTCACCGAGCGAACGGCGCAGCGTCTTGAGCTGCGCCACGGTGAGACCGCGGTACTCGGTCAGCACGGCGGCGTTGGAGCTGCGGAACTTGTCCGTCAGCTCGGCAACCGCGGCAGCCTTGTCGGGCCTCGCCATAGAGCCTCGGCCTCCTTCCGGGTGATTCGGACCGCGCGGACCCGAAGGAGGACTGGGGAAAACGAAACGCCCCGGGCGCAGGCGCACGGGGCGTAGCTCAACCGGTCACTCGCGTACTCGCGGCAGCGAGCTCCGGGAACTCTTCCACTGACACCTGCGCGGGTCGTCCGCAGTTCAGCGGATCCTTCGGCCACCGCGCCCTCTGACGAGCGCACGGCAACGACCAGCGGTCTTTGGCTTCCGTGGAAGAGTACGCGAACGGATCGGCGTCAGGCAAATCGGCCGATCGGGAGCATCGCGAGCGTCAGGAGCTCAGGCCGGCCTCGGAGTCCGCGCCCAGGTCCTCCAGCTCGGACAGCATCTCCATCAGGTCGAGCGTGTCCTTCGCCGGCGGGGCCTGGACCTCGGCCTTGGCGCCGTAGTCGGAGTAGTCGGCCTTCATGTTCATCGTGCCCTGCGGCATCTTCATGCCGACGACCATCCGGACCGGGTAGTTGTCCTCGTTGACCCAGACCTCGGTGTCGTAGCCCTTCAGGCCGGTCTTCTCGACGTTGGCGATCAGTTCCTCGCGCTCCTTGGCGGAGAGCAGGCCGTCGGTCGACTTGTTGGCGTCGAGCATCTCCTCGAAGCTCAGCGTGCCCTTGTAGTGCTGCGTCTGCGCGCCGTCGATCTTCTGCGGACCCACGTGCTTCAGGTTCGGCGACTCCAGCAGCAGGGCGAGCTGCTGCGCCGGGTCCTGGTTCATGTTCTCCAGGCCGCCGGTCATCTGCTTCTGCATCTCGGCGTCGCCGGACGCCTCGGCGATGGCGGCGAAGTCCATCTTCATCCAGCGCTTGCCGTCCATCTCGGCGGCCTGCTTCGCGCCCATGTCCATGTACATGACGTTGTCGAGCATGATCATGCGGATCTGCTCGGGGGCGTCCGGGTCGCCCTCCGTGAGCGCGGAGCCCTTCATGGTGACGTCCATGACGGCCGGGTCCCAGCCCTGCACGCCGGAGATCTCCATGGTGCCGCCGCCGTCCACCCCGGCCGGCATCGTCATCGTCATACGGACCTTGGAGGACTTGGCCTCCGAGGTGTTCTTGAAGGCGGCCTGGAGGACCTCGGTCATCTCGTTCTGCGTCTGGACCTTGGAGTCCGCGGAGCCGGCGGCCTTCTTCTTCGTCCCGTCCCCGTCACCGTCCTGACAGCCCGCCACGCCCACGACGACGGCCGCGGCCGTCAGACACACACCCGCGCGCTTCCATGCGGCCATGCCCATGAATCCCACCCCTGTTGTTTCGCTGTGCCACGTCTGTGAATGCAAAGAAACGGTAACCCACCCCACTGACACTGTCGTACGAAAAAACCCGTCCCCACGCCTCGGTCGAGGCGTGGGGACGGGTTCCTTGCGGCAGTGCGCAGGGCCGGTCAGCCGGCCCGCCCGGCTCAGACGGCGGCCGGGTCCTCCTCGACGAGGAGGTTGCGGGTGCGGTTGGAGTCCAGCGGGATGCCGGGACCCATCGTGGTGGTGATGGCGGCCTTCTTGATGTAACGGCCCTTGGCGGCCGACGGCTTCAGACGGAGGATCTCCTCCAGCGCCGCGGCGTAGTTCTCCACCAGCTTGGCGTCGTCGAACGACGTCTTGCCGATGATGAAGTGCAGGTTCGAGTGCTTGTCGACGCGGAACTCGATCTTGCCGCCCTTGATGTCGTTGACGGCCTTGGTGACGTCCGGGGTCACGGTGCCGGTCTTCGGGTTCGGCATCAGGCCACGGGGACCGAGCACGCGGCCGAGGCGGCCGACCTTGCCCATGAGGTCCGGGGTGGCGACGACGGCGTCGAAGTCCAGACGGCCCTTCGACACCTCGTCGATCAGCTCGTCGGCGCCGACGATGTCGGCGCCCGCGGCACGCGCGGCCTCGGCACGGTCACCGGTCGCGAAGACCAGGACCCGGGCGGTCTTACCGGTGCCGTGCGGGAGGTTCACGGTGCCACGGACCATCTGGTCGGCCTTGCGCGGGTCGACACCCAGACGGAAGGCGACCTCGACGGTGCCGTCGAACTTGGTCGTGGACGTCTCCTTGGCGAGACGGACGGCCTCGAGCGGGGCGTACAGCTTCTCCCGGTCGATCTTGGCGTCCGCAGCGCGGAGAGACTTGCTGCGCTTGCTCACTGAAAGCTCCTGTGAATTGTCGAGGAGTCGTGGTCCGGGCCGAGCCGGCCCTTCCACTACTGCTTGGCTTTACGGGGGTGGAGGTCAGCCCTCGACCGTGACGCCCATGGAACGGGCGGTGCCGGCGATGATCTTCTCGGCGGCGTCCAGGTCGTTGGCGTTGAGGTCGGGCATCTTGGTGGTGGCGATCTCACGGACCTGGTCACGCGTGATCTTCGCGACCTTGGTCTTGTGCGGCTCGCCGGAGCCCTTCTCCACACCCGCGGCCTTGAGGATCATCTTGGCGGCCGGCGGGGTCTTGGTGACGAAGGTGAAGGAACGGTCCTCGTAGACCGTGATCTCCACCGGGATGACCCAGCCGCGCTGCGACTCGGTCGCGGCGTTGTAGGCCTTGCAGAACTCCATGATGTTCACGCCGTGCTGACCCAGCGCGGGGCCGACCGGCGGAGCCGGGTTCGCGGCACCGGCCTGGATCTGGAGCTTGATGAGCCCCGTGACCTTCTTCTTCTTGGGAGGCATGACTCTCCGGGTCCTTTCGATTCGGGTCCTGCCGGCGTCAGGGGGACAACCCGGACGCAGGCATACCGCACAACGATAACGGGTATGGATGCGCGGCCAAAAACCGAGCAGGTCAGGCGAACGTGCGACCGTTCACCTGACCTGCTCGGACGCTGTGTGCCAGAAGGGCTAGTTCTTCTGGATCTGGTCGAAGGAGAGCTCGACCGGGGTCTCCCGGCCGAAGATCTCCACCAGGCCCTTGACCTTCTTGGAGTCGGGGTTGATCTCGTTGATGGTCGCCTGCAGCGTGGCGAACGGGCCGTCGGTGACGGTGACCGAGTCGCCGACCTCGAAGTCCAGCACCTGGACCTCGACCTTGCGCTGCGGGGCCGGCTTGCCCTCGGCCTCGGCCGCCTCGCGGGCGGCCTTCTCCTCGGCCTCCGGGGCGAGCATCTTGACGATCTCGTCCAGCGTCAGCGGGTACGGGTCGTAGGCGTTGCCCACGAAGCCGGTGACACCGGGGGTGTTGCGGACGACGCCCCAGGACTCGTTCGTCAGGTCCATGCGGACCAGGACGTAGCCCGGGAGCTTGTTCTGCTTGATCGTCTTGCGGTCGCCGTTCTTGATCTGGACGACCTCTTCCTGCGGCACCTCGGCCTGGAAGATGTAGTCCTCGACGTTCAGCGAGACGGCGCGCTGCTCCAGGTTGGTCTTCACCCGGTTCTCGTAGCCCGCGTAGGTGTGGATGACGTACCACTCGCCGGGCAGCGTCCGCAGTTCCTCGCGGAGCTTCTCGACGGGGTCGCGGTCGTCCTCGGGCTCCTCGGCAGCTTCCGCGGCCTCGGTGGTCTCGTCCGCCTCGGCGCCCTCGTCCTCGGGGGTCTCGTCCTCGGAGGACTCGTCCGCGGTGGTGTCGGCAGCCTCGGCCTCGGCGGAGGCCTCGGTGTCCTCGACGTCCGCGCCCTCGACGGCGGCGAGCGCGTCCTCGGCGGACTCGGCCCCTTCGCCGTAAGGCTCGACGGCGTCGTTCACGTTCGGGTCAGACACGGTGGCTGCTTCTTCCTGGATACAAGGGGTGGAACATGCGAAAAGGAGCGCCGGATACCTCGGCGCTCTTCGCTCTCGGCTCAGCCGAAGACGTACTTGGCTGCGTGACTGAGGCCATAGTCGATCAGGGTGATCAGACCGATCATCAGCACGACGAAGACGATCACGGCGGTCGTGTACGACGTCAGCTGGTTGCGGGTGGGCCAGACGACCTTGCGGAGCTCCGCGATGATCTGGCGGTAGAAGAGCGCGAGGCGCTTCAGCGGGCCCTTCTTGGCCCGCTTGCCGCCCTTGCGGTTCTTCTTCTTGGAGTCCGGCGCTTCGTCCTGGGCATCAGGCATGTCGATGGAGCCCACGGCGTCCGTCACTCGTCCTCACCTGATTCCGGGTCGTGGCCGTGCCGCGCCCGGTTTGAGCCGCACGGCGGTGCATTGCTGTACGTACATGCGCACACATCCTGGCAAGGTGTGTGTAGCAGGGCCGGAGGGACTTGAACCCCCAACCGCTGGTTTTGGAGACCAGTGCTCTACCAATTGAGCTACGACCCTTTGTGCGTTCCCCAACGTACCGCATCCGACCGGGTGCTTGGTGTGCACCGGTTGAGTGCGGGCCGCTGAAGGCCAACGAGTGGAGAGTGTACGTGTTCCGGGGCCGGGCGTCGAACAGAAAGTGCCTGGGAAGGGCCGTCCCGGCGGAAGATCGGCGGAAGATCGTCCTGGCCGCGGGGTCCCGGCGGGCTCGATCCGGACTGGTGTTCAAGGGTTTGCCCGGTGTTGTTCAGTCTGTGAAACCCCCGTGCCGCGTGGGTTTCCGGTCTGAAACGATGGACCCCATGAGCGCTGCAACCCCTCCCACCGAGCGCCGGGTCTCCGCCCGAGTCGGCGCGATCTCCGAGTCCGCCACCCTCGCCGTGGACGCCAAGGCCAAGGCCCTCAAGGCCGCCGGGCGACCGGTGATCGGCTTCGGCGCCGGTGAGCCCGACTTCCCGACGCCGGACTACATCGTCGAGGCCGCGATCGAGGCCTGCAAGAACCCGAAGTACCACCGCTACACGCCGGCCGGCGGTCTGCCCGAGCTGAAGAACGCGATCGCCGCCAAGACGCTGCGCGACTCCGGCTACGAGGTCGACCCGTCGCAGATCCTGGTCACCAACGGCGGCAAGCAGGCCATCTACCAGGCCTTCGCCGCGATCCTGGACCCGGGCGACGAGGTCATCGTCCCGGCGCCGTACTGGACGACGTACCCCGAGTCGATCCGGCTGGCCGGCGGTGTCCCGGTCGAGGTCGTCGCCGACGAGACGACCGGCTACCGGGTGAGCGTGGAGCAGCTGGAGGCGGCCCGCACGGAGAAGACGAAGGTCGTCCTCTTCGTCTCCCCCTCGAACCCGACCGGCGCGGTGTACGGCGAGGCCGAGACCGAGGCGATCGGCCGCTGGGCCGCCGAGCACGGCCTGTGGGTGATGACGGACGAGATCTACGAGCACCTGGTCTACGGCGACGCCGTCTCCGTGTCGCTGCCCGCGCTCCTGCCCGAGCTGCGCGACAAGTGCATCGTGGTCAACGGTGTCGCGAAGACGTACGCGATGACGGGCTGGCGGGTGGGCTGGATCATCGGCCCGAAGGACGTGGTGAAGGCCGCGACCAACCTGCAGTCGCACGCCACGTCGAACGTCTCCAACGTCGCCCAGGTGGCCGCCCTCGCCGCCGTCTCCGGTGACCTGGACGCGGTCGCGAAGATGCGGGAGGCCTTCGACCGCCGGCGGAAGACCATCGTGCGGATGCTCAACGAGATCGACGGCGTGGTCTGCCCGGAGCCCGAGGGCGCGTTCTACGTCTACCCCTCGGTGAAGGCGCTGATCGGCAAGGAGATCCGGGGCAGGCGGCCGCAGGACTCGGTCGAGCTGGCGGCGCTCATCCTGGAGGAGGCCGAGGTCGCGGTGGTGCCCGGTGAGGCGTTCGGCACGCCCGGCTATCTGCGGCTGTCGTACGCGCTGGGCGACGAGGACCTCGTCGAGGGCGTGAGCCGGATCCAGAAGCTGCTCGCGGAGGCGCGGGACTGACGTCCTCCTTCCGCTTCAGGGGCGCCCGGACACCCGTCCGGGCGCCCCTGTTCCTTTGTGCGAGCAAGACCACGAATGGTGAAAGCGCTACCGGGACGGGCGGGGCGTGCGGCAGGATCCTCGAATGGAGCGTGTACGTGATGTCTCTGAACTGCCGAAAGCCCATCTCCACCTGCACTTCACCGGATCGATGCGGCCCACCACCCTGCTGGAGCTGGCCGACAAGTACGGCGTGCGGCTGCCCGAGGCGCTGACCGACGCGCTGACCAGCGGGGAACCGCCGAGACTGCGCGCCACGGACGAGCGCGGCTGGTTCCGCTTCCAGCGGCTGTACGACGCGGCGCGCTCGTGCCTGCGCCGGCCCGAGGACATCCAGCGGCTGGTCCGGGAGGCGGCGGAGGAGGAGGTGCGGGACGGATCCGGCTGGCTGGAGATCCAGGTCGACCCGACGTCGTACGCGCCCCGGCTGGGCGGGCTGATCCCGGCGCTGGAGATCATCCTGGACGCGGTGGACTCGGCGGCCCGGGACACCGGGATCGGGATGCGGGTGGTGGTGGCCGCCAACCGGATGAAGCACCCGCTGGACGCGCGCACGCTGGCCCGGCTGGCGGTGCGGTACGCGGACCGGGGAGTCGTGGGCTTCGGCCTCTCCAACGACGAGCGGCGCGGGATGGCCCGCGACTTCGACCGCGCGTTCGCGATCGCGCGGGACGGCGGGCTGCTGTCCGCGCCGCACGGCGGCGAGCTGGCGGGGCCCTCCTCGGTGCGGGACTGCCTGGACGACCTGGAGGCGCACCGCATCGGGCACGGGGTGCGGGCGGCGGACGACCCGCGGCTGCTGCGGCGGCTGGCGGACCGTCAGGTGACGTGCGAGGTGTGCCCGGCGTCGAACGTGGCACTGGGCGTGTACGAGAAGCCCGAGGACGTCCCCCTGCGCACCCTGTTCGAGGCGGGCGTCCCGCTCGCCCTGGGCGCGGACGACCCCCTCCTCTTCGGCTCCCGCCTGGCCGCCCAGTACGAGTTCGCCCGCGCCCACCACGCCTTCACGGACGCGGAGCTGGCGGAACTGGCCCGCCAGTCGGTACGCGGCTCGGCGGCCCCGGAGGACACCAAGGCGAAACTCCTGTCGGGCGTGGACACCTGGCTCACGACCCCGGCCGCTTGATACGGGCGTGGGGCGTGTCTACAGGGTCACGCCCACCGTCACCGGTTCGTTGACCAGGGTGACGCCGAAGGCCTCCCGTACGCCGGCGACGACCTCGCGGGCGAGGGCCAGGAGGTCCTCCGTGGTCGCGTCCCCGCGGTTGGTGAGGGCGAGGGTGTGCTTGGTGGAGATGCGCGCCGGGCCGTGACCGTAGCCCTTGCCGAAGCCTGCCTTGTCGATCAGCCAGGCCGCGGAGGTCTTGGTGCGCCCCTCGCCCGCGGGATAGGCGGGGGCCTCGGCGCCGTCGCCGAGCCGCTCCCGCACCCGCGTGCGGAAGGCGGCGAACGCCTCGTCGTCGAGGATGGGGTTGGTGAAGAAGGAGCCCGCCGACCAGGTGTCGTGGTCCTCGGGGTCCAGGACCATGCCCTTGCCGGCCCGGAGACCCAGCACCGTCTCGCGGGCCGTGGCCAGCGGTACCCGCTCCCCCGGCGCGACGCCGAGGACCCGCGCCGTCTCGGCGTATCTGACGGGACCGGACAGACCGCCGGCGTCCTCCAGGGCGAAGCGCACGCGCAGCACGACATAGCGCTCGGGGTCGGACTTGAAGCGGCTGTGGCGGTAGGAGAAGGCGCACTCCTCGTTGCTCAGGGTGACGGTCTCCCGGGCCCGGCGGTCGTAGGCGACGACCTCGGTGATGGTGGAGGCGACCTCCTGGCCGTACGCCCCGACGTTCTGGATCGGGGTGGCGCCGGCCGAGCCGGGGATGCCGGCGAGGCACTCGACGCCGGCGAGGCCCGCCTCGACCGTGCGGGCGACGGCGTCGGTCCACACCTCGCCGGCCGCCAGCTCCAGCCGCGTGCCGTCCAGGGCGACGCCCTTGGTGGCGACGACGAGGGCGGTCCCGTCGAAGCCCTTGTCGCCGATGACCAGGTTGGAGCCGCCGCCGATGATCAGCAGGGGCGTGCCGCTGTCGTCGGCCTCGCGGACGACGGCGGTCACCTCGTCGTCGGTGGTCGCGGTGATCAGCCGGGTCGCGGGGCCGCCCAGCCGGAAGGTGGTCAGCGGGGCGAGGGGCGCGTCGTGGAGTTCCTGCACGGGCTCAAGACTACGAGACGGCGCCGACGGGCCCCGCCCCCGGACATCCGGCTCAGCCCAGCCGTACGACCGCCCGGGAGACCCCGAGGACCTTCTGGCCGGCGCTGGTCGCCGTGAGGTCGACACGGACCGTGTGGTCGTCGAGCTTGGCGGCGACCTTGCCGCTGACCTCGATGGTGGCGCCCTGTTCGTCGTCGGGGACGACGACCGGCCGGGTGAAGCGGACGCCGTACTCGACGACCGCGCCGGGGTCGCCCACCCAGTCCGTCACCACGCGGATCGCCTCGGCCATGGTGAACATGCCGTGCGCGATGACGTCGGGAAGGCCGACCTCCTTGGCGAACCTCTCGTTCCAGTGGATGGGGTTGAAGTCGCCGGAGGCGCCCGCGTACTGGACGAGGGTGGCCCGGGTCACGGGGAACGTCCGGGCCGGCAGCTCGGTGCCCACCTCGACGTCGGCGTAGGAGATCTTCGCCGTCATGGTCTTGTTCACGCCTCCTCGGCCGGGCGGGCCACCAGCTTGGTCCAGGCGGTCACGACGTGTTCGCCGTCCTGGTCGTGCACCTCACCGCGGATGTCCAGCACCTCGTTGCCCGCCATCGACCTGATCTTCTCGATGGTCGAGGTGACGGTGAGCCGGTCACCGGCGCGCACCGGACGGTTGTAGGCGAACTTCTGGTCGCCGTGCACCACCCGGCTGTAGTCGAGGCCCAGCTGCGGGTCGGCGACGACCTGGCCGGCGGCCTTGAAGGTGATCGAGAACACGAAGGTCGGCGGGGCGATCACATCGGGATGGCCGAGCGCCTTGGCGGCCTCGGCGTCCGTGTACGCCGGGTTGGCGTCCCGCACGGCCTCGGCGAACTCGCGGATCTTCTCCCGGCCCACTTCGTAGGGCTCGGTGGGCGGGTAGGTCCGCCCCACGAAGGACTGGTCGAGCGCCATGCGCGCGGCACCTCCTGTGTCTGCCTGTACCTGAACTGTCCGCCCGTAAGGGGCGGTGGTGGAGAAACGACACGAGGCCGCCCCCCGAGTGGGGGGACGGCCTCGTGTACGAGCCTGTTTTATCGCGTCTCGCGATGCGCGGTGTGCGCATTGCAACGCGGGCAGTGCTTCTTCATCTCAAGACGGTCCGGGTTGTTACGCCGGTTCTTCTTGGTGATGTAGTTCCGCTCCTTGCACTCCACGCAGGCCAGCGTGATCTTCGGGCGGACGTCGGTGGCAGCCACGTGAGTGCTCCTTGACGAACGGATTGACTGTATTTACGCAAAAAGAGTAGCCGATCGAAGGACCGACCCCGCAATCGGCTACTGTCTGTAGCGGTGACCGGACTTGAACCGGTGACACAGCGATTATGAGCCGCTTGCTCTACCGACTGAGCTACACCGCTTTGATGCGATTTGACTCCCGCCTCGCGACGGGAACCTCACACACCAGAGCCCCAAAACGGAATCGAACCGTTGACCTTCTCCTTACCATGGAGACGCTCTGCCGACTGAGCTATTGGGGCGAGCGATGAAGACATTACACGGTCCGCCGCCGTTCGCCCAAATCCGTTTCGGCGCCTCCTCCCCGGCGCCGCGGCCACGCCGGTACGACTATTGGGCGCCTCCCGGCGAGGGGCGGGCTGCCCGCCTAGGCTCGTCTCACTCTGCGTGATCTTGCCTGCGTGTCCCAGCCCTCCGTGCGCAGCCCGAGCCCCTGGAGCGCGATGACCGACAGCCGGCCGCAGCAGCCCTCCCCCTCCTGGTCGTCGCCCCCGGGCCAGGCCGGCCCGGCGCCCCTCCTGCTGTGCGGTGCGCGGCTCACCGACGGCAGGACCGTGGACGTACGGCTGGGCGGCGGGCGCATCGAGGCGGTCGGTACGGCCGGCAGCCTGGCGGCGGACGGCAGGCGCGCGTGCGGCACCCGGGTCGACCTCACCGGCCATCTGCTCCTGCCTGCCCCGGCCGAGGCCCACGCCCACGCGGACACCGCCCTGTCCGCCGCCGGCGACGGCCCCGTCCCGGACGACCCCGACGACGTGCGGCGCCGCGCGACGGAGGCGGCGCTGCTCCAGCTCGGGCACGGGGCGACGGCGTTGCGGGCCCACGTGCGCGTGGGCGATGTGGCCGGGCTGGGCGCGCTGACCGCCGTACTGCGGGCGCGGCGTTCGCTGCGGGGGCTGGCCGAGCTGACCACGGTGGCGGTGCCGCGGCTGCTGACCGGGGTGGCCGGGGCGGACGGGCTCGCGGTGCTGCGGGACGCGCTGAAGATGGGCGCGTCCGTGGTGGGCGGCTGTCCGGACATCGACCCCGATCCGGCGGGGTACGTGGAGGCGGTGCTGGAGGTCGCCGCCGAGCACGGCTGTCCCGTCGATCTGCACACGGACGCGGACGACCCGGCCCGCCTCTCCCGCATCGCGGCGATGGCCGGCGGGCTGCGGCCGGGCGTGGCGCTCGGTCCGTGCGGCGGTCTGGCCCGGCTGCCCGGGGAGGTGGCCGCACGGACCGCGGACCGGCTCGCGGCGGCCGGGGTCACGGTGGTGATCCTGCCGCAGGGCGGATGCGGCGCCGTGGACCGCCGGGGCGTCGCTCCGGTACGGCTGCTGCGGTCGGCGGGCGTGCGGGTGGCCGCCGGGAGCGGCGCCCTGCGCGACGTGTCCAACCCCGTGGGCCGGGGCGATCCGCTGGAAGCGGCGTACCTGCTGGCCTCCCGCCACGGGATGTCCCCCGAGGACGCCTACGCGGCGGTGAGCGCGTCGGCGCGGGCGGCGCTGGGGCTGCCCGAGGTGCGGGTGGAGGCGGGCTTCCCGGCCGAACTGCTGGCGGTCCGCGGGGACACGCTCTCCGGCGCGCTGTCCCTGGCCTACAGCCGTGTGGTGGTGCACGCGGGACGGGTGGTGGCGCGGACGAGCGCGGTGCGGGAGTACTGCGGTTCGGCGGCGGAGTCGGAGGGCGATCCGGGCCTGCCCCGGCAGGCGCGCGGTCCCACGTAGCGGCGGGCCGGCTCCGGGGGCGTCGCACGGCGGACGGGGCCGCCCCGGCGTACGGTCGGAGGCATGCGCATTGTCATCGCTGGTGGTCATGGTCAGATCGCGCTGCGGCTGGAGCGGCTGCTCGTCGCGCGCGGGGACGAGGCGGCGGGCATCATCCGCAAACCCGAACAGGCCGACGAACTGCGCGGGCTGGGGGCCGAGCCGATCGTGCTCGACCTGGAGTCGGCGTCGGTGGAGGAGGTCGCGGAGCGGCTGGAGGGCGCGGACGCGGCGGTGTTCGCGGCGGGCGCGGGCCCGGGCAGCGGAGTCGGCCGCAAGGAGACGGTGGACAAGGCGGCGGCGGTCCTCTTCGCCGACGCGGCCGTCCGCGCGGGCGTACGGCGTTTCGTGATCGTGTCGTCGATGGGCGCGGACCCGGCCCACGAGGGCGACGAGATCTTCGACGTGTATCTGCGCGCCAAGGGCGAGGCGGACGCTTATGTGCGCGGCCTGGACGCCCTGGACTGGACGGTTCTGCGCCCCGGGCAGCTCACCGACGACGCAGGAACCGGCCTGGTCCGTCTGGAGGCCCGCACGGGGCGCGGCCCGGTGCCGCGCGACGACGTGGCCGCCGTGCTGGCGGAGCTGGTGGACACCCCCGCGACGGCCGGGCTGACGCTGGAACTGATCAGCGGGGCCGCGCCGGTGTCGGTGGCGGTGAAGTCGGTGGCCGGTAACTGACGGGCCGCTAGAAGAGGGGCATCTGCCCGGGGAACTCGGGCACCGTGTAGCCGTCCAGCGACGGCTGTTCCGCCCCGAGCGGGGCGTGCCTGCGGGACCCGGGGCAGGACGTCAGTTCCCCGTTCCCCCGCGCGCCGGGCGGATCGTGACGCGCGTACCGTCCGGCGACGACGGCGATCTCACGACGGCACTCGGGGCAGGCGCGGCGACGGGACGACATGGAGCCAGTGTGCCCCGGTGAGCACCCTTGTTGAAGCGCCCGCCCCGTGCCACGCGAAGACCCCCTCCGATCACAGATCGAAGGGGGTCTCTCTCAGCGTGGCGGCGCCAGGATTCGAACCTGGGAAGGCTGAGCCGGCAGATTTACAGTCTGCGCGGCGCATCCGCCTTCACCAGCACTCTGTTGGTCACAGGCTGCATCCCGCCCCACAGCTGCCCCGCATAGGTCGCCTTGCACGTGTGATCACGTTGGCGAGCGATCACTCCATGACGGGAGGCCATCCAGGGGTAGGCACGACATCGCTGACGAAGTTGAGGACCCTCCAACCCGCCGCTGTGTCGTACCTCATCAGCAGCGGCACTGAGGCATAGGTTTCATTGGGCTTCAGCACGCCACCTGGAGGTACAGGCAGTAGTCGTACAAGCTCTACATCAGGTGCCACGATCTGCGGATGTACCTTCATCCCCCATCCTTCCCGGGTAACGGGAAGCGTTGCCTGCTCAACCTGCCGTTTGGCGAATGGGTGCCAAAGCGGATGCTGCACCGCAGCATCCGCGAACGCCTCAACTACTTGGTCCGGGTCGAACCCGTCAGACACCGCCCTGGCGCGCAAGGGTTGCAACCACGCCCGCGTCCAGCACCGCCGCAGCAGAGGGTCTACGGATACCCACGTCTGCCTCATGTTCTTCTCGACCCAGTAAGCCTCAGCAAACGACCAGGCTGCCCGGGCGACAGGAGCCTGAGCATCGATCGGCATCTCGCCATGAGAGTCCATCCGGGCATGATGACTCATCTCGGCAGGACGTGTGGTTTCATCGCTCAACGCGAGGGCCGAGTGATCGTCTACAGATCTACGCCTGAGTACGCGATCGTAGAGGCGCGCAGCGTCACAGGGGCCCCGCACCACCAGGGGGGCACTCGGGGGGAACGGGGGGTCAGCCATGTACGACGTCAATGCTCGCCTTAACGCCGCATTGCGCCTTCTCGTATCCGGACAAGAGTTTTCTGAGATTCCAGACATTGCCGCTTATGGAGACGTGCAGAGCCAATGGGAGGCCGGGCTACGGGATGAGCTTGCGGCCACCATCCGTGACGGCAATTGCACCCCGCGACACACTGAGATCGTGGACTATCCGAAAAGCGACATTGCGGTCCGCCCGCTGGCCCGATTCTCTGCGCGAGACAGACTTATCTATGATTCGCTGATTTTCGAGCTCGCGGCAGACCTGGACAACTTTCGCAAGGGACAGGTGTACAGCTACAGGTGGAATCACAGAATCGGTAGGCCGATATTCTGGAAAGACTCCTGGACTCTTATGAGAGAACGCGCGAAGCGAAAACTACGCAGCAATCGGGTGTTCAAATTAGCGACTACCGATGTATCTTCCTTCTACGAGCACATAGACATCGACCTACTAACAGACGACCTCTACCTGATATGCCAGAATGAAACCGCGATCAGGAACGTAAGCTCCTTCCTGAAAACTTTCCAGAACATCAACCATGCTTGGGGGCTTCCGCAGGGATCGGATGCTTCCGGGATTCTAGCGAATGCCTACTTGGCTCCAGTCGACGAGTACCTTGAGCGAAACGAGTTCCCCTTCTTCCGCTACTCAGACGACATCATGATCTTCCATGAAGACTGGAATGCGCTACGCGACGCCTTAGTTGACGTGAATAGAATATTCCGCTCAAAGAGGCTGACGATGTCGGCCCAGAAGACTAAAATTCTTGACTTCCCAGACGCCCTCGACACATTGAAGAACGCGCGCGAGTCTTCGATCGATCAGGCCCTTAGTACGGGTGATCCGGACGTAGACGAGGACATACGCGACTACTTCGACGACCTTGTACACGAGGAAAGACTCGACAGCAGTCGGATGAGGTTTGCCCTCAACAAGCTTCGCAGGTTGGGCGACGACTACGCGGTCGGGTGGTGCTTGGATAACCTTCGCTTCATGGCGCACGCAGCAAGGGAGATCTTTGCCTACTTCGCTGAATGCGCTCACCGGCAGCGAGAAATACAGCGCAAGCTCACCGATTTTCTCCTGTCATCCGAAAGCAGCAGTTACCCGTACATCGAACAGCGGATACTGCGCTACTTCGTACGTCTAGAGATCGGTAGCGAGAAGGCCAAAGGTGCCGCCTGGGACATCATGGAGGACAAGAATCGTGAGGAATTCCCTCGCGAATTCGCAGTGCGGTATCTAGGTATGAACGCGTCAGCGTCTGAAGCGCAACTACTCAGGCACAAATTCGAGGGCGAACCCAGTCACACTATGCGCCGCGCCTTACTGGTGGCACTCTACGAGTCAGGAAAACTCTCCGAACGCTATCTGAGGAATGTGGAGGATTCACTTCCCGAACTGCGTTGGACGTGCAGGTACCTTTCAGGGAATCCCAAGGTCACCACATCGTGAATGCGAGGCAACTTGAACAGTGAACAATACGACTCCGCCAAAGCTGAACTGGAACGGATGGAGGAGAACTGTTTGTATAGTGCGCAAGCATACTTTGAGGCCGCGAAGCGAGCGGAGCTTTGGGGACGCCTCATGATGTTTATTCCAGCTTGCACAGCGGCGGTTTCTGGCTTCCTGTCCGCCCTCAATCAAAGCGTCGTATGGAGTGCACTCTCGGCCGTATCAGGTTCGGTGGCAGCAACTGCCTCCTTCCTCGGAACCACGAAAAAAGCCGCTGACTTCGAATCCTCGGCCCGTTCTTATACTTCGCTCAGACATAAAATTCGCCTTGAGCTTGGTCTCCTTTCCATGGAGAGTGAGTGGCGCCAGACTCAAGAGCTGCTGCGTACCCTGAACTCTGCGTATACGCAGATAGTGTCGACCGACATACCGGTTCCGAATCGCTCCTTCAATCTCGCACGCAAAAGGATTCAGCGAGGCCTGGCGTCGTAGTCCGTCCGCCATCACGTTGCTATACGCCTCCAGCTCCGACGGACCTGAGGTTACGCTGGTACGCACCACAGCAGAACGGAGAGTGCTCCGCGCATGGGACCGAAGACGACCAAGGTCTACGAGACGCTTCGGGAGCGGCTGGCTGCCGGCGAGTACGCACCGGGCGACAAGCTTCCCTCTGAGCGTGCGCTCGTCGATGAACTCGGCATCGGCCGGACGGCGTTGCGGCAGGTGCTCGCGCGTCTCGTGGCTGAGGGCGCTTTGGAGGTTCGGGGCCGCAGTTCGTACCGGGTCCCCGGCGCAGTGAGCGTCAGGCGGCCTGAGGGGGTGGAGCCGTGGCGTATCCACGGTGAGCGCAATCTGTACGACAACCGATGGGTGAAGCTTCAACTCTGGGATGTGGAGCCGCCCGGTATGGAGTCGTTCGAGCATCACGTGGTGAAGCTGCACCACGTAGCCATCACCGCCGTTCTGGACGACCAGGACCGCGTGCTCATGATGTGGCGCTACCGCTTCGTACCCCAACAGTTCGGCTGGGAGCTCCCGGGCGGCATCGTTGACCCTGGCGAGGAACCAGCGGACACGGCTCTACGCGAAGTGGTCGAAGAGACCGGGTGGCGCCCGAAGACGCTGGAACACGTCGTGAGCTATCAGCCCATGGTCGGCATGGTCGACTCGCCTCACGAAATCTTCGTCGGCCACGGCGCGGAACGGGTCGGTGAACCGACCGACCTAGAGGAAGCCGGCCACATCGAGTGGGTCCCCCTCACAGACATTCCGGGGCTCATGGCCCGCGGTGAGCTGATGGGGTCCGGCACCCTCGTTGCCTTGCTCCACATCCTGGCCAACCGGCGCGCGCAGGGAATCACAGCCGCGCGCTGAGCATGTCGACACGACGGCGCTGCCGCACCGAACCGGTGCGGCCCGCCAGTAGCCGGGCCTGCCTCAAATGGGTGTGGGCGTCGTCGTACTCGGCTCGCGTCAAGTGCGCGTGCGCCAAGTCTGTATGCAGTCCAGCGCGCGCCCGGACGAACGACGGGTCCATGTCTTCCAGCGCTCCGTACAGACTCGTGACCGCGTCGCTGTCACCGAGCATGGCGAGCACGTTGCCTTGCCACCGGGCAAGGTGGGTGCCGTTTAAGAAGATGCTCAGCATGTCCGGGTCCCTGTCTTCCGGTCCTGCCGGGATGGTGGCCAGGGCCGCATCGAGCGCCCGTCGGGAGTCGTCCGGCATACCGGCGTATGCGCACATCTCCGCTTCGGCCGCATACAGCCACGCCCGCAACCGAGCGGAACTCGACTGGCCAACGGTGCGCCGCGCGTCCCGTACGAGGTCGACCCCGAGGGCAGGTCGACCGGCCTCACAGAGCACGTACGCCTGTTCCGCCATGGCGTGGGCCAGGTACATCGGAGCCTCAGCGTCACGCGCCGCTCGCTTCGCGAGTTCGTAGTGCCGCCACGCCCGTTCGACCGCTCCGGAGTCGATGGCCTGCCACGCTGCGAGGGTCGATGCACCTGCAAGGGCCAGGGCAACAGGTCGGCGTGCGGACGGCAGCACGGCGAAGTTGAGCGCGTCTTCCAGTGCGGCAAGGTGCCCTGTCATCTGGTCGACCAGACCAGCCGCGCCCCTCTGCCTGTCCATGGTGCGGAGCAACTCTGTCTGGTCGTTGAACGCCTGCACCATGGTCTCACCGACACTGCCGGCCGCGTCGATCCGGCTGAGCAGTTCGTCGTAGCCGTCGGCCGAAGCGGCCACCGGCGCCGGTGCAGCGCCGCCCCTCAGCTCCGCGTCAGTGACGCCAAGGAGCTTCCGCAGGATCCCCGCGTACCGGTCCGAGAGCGTGCGCTTCCCGTTCTCCCACTCCGACACGTACACGCGCAGGCTCGCGGTTGAGGCAACGTCCGTGACATTCCGCCGGGCGTACTGCTCAATTTCGCGAACCAGTCGCTCCTGAGACCAGCCGCGCGCCGTCCGGGCGCTTCGAAGTCCTGCGCTCACAGATCACCGTCCGACGGTTGAAGCCTTCACTGGCGTTCTCAGCATGCCTCACGTTGCCGCAGGTCAACAGGGCTTAACAGGCCTGATGTTAAGCCCTGTTGGCTACCGCCAGCCCTGCTCTGAGCGGTCTCCTGGAGAGGCACCGCGGGGAGCGAACGCCACTCGAAATGGCGAACCACCTTGACTCTGGTGCGCACCAGATGCAATCTACTGGTGCGCACCAGTTAGCGGACCTCGTGTCCGGCCTGTGGTGTGCATCGACGGGCGCTGTGCTTCGAGCAGCGCCAAGGGGCCCGGGACAGAGCGGGCCGAGGGCGCACCCGACCCTTGTCATTCGGGAGGGCTTAGACCGAAAGGTCACGTCTCCATACGCCTGAAACGGGAGCTCGCGTTCCCGAAGGAGACAGCACACACGTTCAGCCTTTCCGCAGCTCACCGGCTGCGGCCGGTTGCCTCCGCTGTGCGTCTCGTACGTGCAGCGCTGAGGGGAGCCGGTTTCCTGTCCGCCTCTGGCGGGCGGGCCGGTCGTCCACCCCTTCCCACTGACCCGAGAGGGGCAGGCATGCGCCGGATCACCAACCCCAAGCACATCTACGTCGACCACGTCGGAACGGTCGTCGACTACGAGGGCGAGAAGCACCTGATCACCGACGTGGGCGGCGGCTGCTTCAAGGTCGTCCGCCTGCGCGACGGCTACGGCCGCAACGTCGAGATCCGCAAGATCCTCCGCCACTGACCGCAGGCCTCACCCACCAACGGCGCGCCCCCGGAGTTGCAGCTCCGGGGGCGCTTTTCGGGCCGTCCCATGCTGAGAGGAATCACGACCCAATGAACCCCATCGTCACTGTTCAGGACGCCGTTACCGCGTTCGCCGACTTCATGGAGCCGACGGACGCGGAACTGGACGCGATCGAGCGGGAGATGCCCGTCATCCTGGCGGACGTTGAGCTGCTGGACGCACACATCACCACGCTGGACCGCATCCCGACCGAGCTGGACAACCGGCGCATCCGGCGGGCCCGCCGCCGCGCGCTCGCCGCCCGCGTCGCCCTGCTCAACCGCAGCGCCGGCGCGAGCCTGCCCGGGGGTGCCGCGTGATGACGCTGACCGCGCAGATGTCGAACACCGGCCGGGCGTGGCACCTGTACGTCGTGCTGTACGGCGAGACCGAGTGGCCCACCTTCCAGTGGGAGCGCACCGCTCGGGTCCCCACCGGGGCGGAGCGCCGGGCGGCGCTGGCCTCCCTCGGCTACGAGGTGGCGCCGGGCGCGGTGTGGTCCTGGACGGAGGACAGCCGAGACCACGGCGACGACTCCACCCCGGTCGTCCTCATCGCGGCCATCGCGGTGCGCGGTCAGGACGGGGGTGCGGCATGAGGGCCAAGACGGTTCTGCCGGCCGTCGCGATGACGGCCGTGTCCATGGTGCTAACCCTCGCCGTGGTGGTGATGTGGCTGGGCACGGCGGTGCCGTGGCCGGTCGCTCTGGTCGTCGGTCTCGGTATCGACGGGGGATGGCTGGCCACCCTCGCTTACGAACGCCGCCTCGCCGCACAAGGCGACCACAACCGGGCCGTGACCGCCGTCGGCTGGTCCTTCGGCATCCTCGCCGCCGGCGTACTGGTCGCCCACGCCCTTACAGCAGAACACTCCGCCGGGGCGTGGCTCGCCGTCGCCTGGCTCCCGATCGCAGCCAAGGCCCTGTGGCTGGTGCACGCGATGTGGGAGCGCACCGCCCTTACCCCGGTCGCGCTGGACGCGATCCGCGGTATCCAGCAGGAGGCGCGCGACGAGGCCGCCGTGGCCCGCGCCCGGCTCCGGGCGGAAGCCGCGACCGAGGAGACGCGGCTGACGGCCGTGACGGAGGCCGGGGCGCGCGTCGCACGCGTCCAGGCGAAGACCGCGCAGGCCCTCGCGGGGGCGTGGTCGACGCTGGAGACGGCCCGCGCGGGCGAGGAGACCGGTAGGGCGCTGACCAGCGTGACGGCCCGCGTCACACCCGGTGTCACGCCCCGTTGGGAACTGCCGGTGTGGGGCCCGTCCGAGCCGCTCGCCGCGCGGTCGCTGGAGAGCGCACCGGCGCTCACGGATGAGGCGCTGGACGTCATCGTCGACGAGATCCGCACCAGCGAGACGCCCGCCCTGTCCTACCGGGAGATGGCCGCCCGGTTCCGCGCGGCCGGTCACTCCGCGTCCGAGATGCGGCTGCGGGCCGCGTGGAAGCGCGTGGCGTGATGGGGGCGCTGCCGGTGTTCCGGTGGCGCCTCGCCCCGGACGGCTACGCCACCCGCCGCCAACTGCGCGCCCTGGGCTTGCGGCCCGGCGGCCAGGACGTGGCCGCGCAGCTCGAACGGCCCCGCCGCCGACGGGGGCCCTTGGTCGCCTACCTGTACCGCGTCGACCTCGCGGTGCCGGTGCGTCCGATGACCCCGGCACGACGGGCGGCCCTGGAGAGGGCCAACCGCGCGCGCCGCCTCTGCCCTGTCTGCCGGCGTGATGCCGGATACGTCATCCCCACCTCGCTGGGCACGTGCGTGCCCTGCGCCTACCCCGACCCCCACGAGGGGCCGGAAGGGAGCACCCAGTGAGCAACGCCGACATTCGCCGCCTGGACCGCGAGATCCGGCACACCAGCAAGAAGCTGGAGGCGGTCCGGCGGGGTGAGTTGTGGCCGCTGTCCGGCCGTGAGCGCCGGACGATGGCCCGCGCCGCCGCGAGCGGCACCTACCGCCTCGCCCGCGGCCGTTCCACCGGCCGCGCGGAGCAGCAGATCGAGTCCACCACCAGCGCGGCTGAGATGCGGCTCACGGCGGAGTTGAACGCGCTGCACGGCGAGCGGCAGCGGCTCATCACCGAGGCCGCCCGCGCCAAGGCCGCCAAGAAGTCCTCCGGCTGGTGGTGACGAGCCCAATCACGCGCCGGGGTGGCCGCGCTTTCCACGGCCCGGGCCACCCCGGCTCTTCCTCACAACCGCCCCCGTCAGGGGCAGTCAGGAGCACTCCCAGCATGTCTGAGAACGTCGTACGACTCCACAAGGCCACCGACCCGCCCGACTCGACGGCCGTCACCACCCTCACCGTCGTCCCCGACGCGCCCGCCTCGCGGCCGGTACCGCTGTGGATTCGCTCCGGCCGCGCCGTCAAGGCTGCGGTGACACACGAGCGCACCCGGTCGGCCGGCCGCGGCGTGGTCCGGCACGGTCTCTACACATTCAACGGCGGGCGGATCGTGGCCCGTCGGGCGTGGGACGGCCGCACCGGGGCCCGCTATGAGCGGATGATCCGGGCGGCGGAGGCTGCCGGGAACCTGGAGGCGGCAGAGGAGTGGGAGGAGCGGTTGCAGCGTTTCCGCGCCGCCCGCCATCACCGCCGCATGGACCTGCTCCACTCGCCCGTGGACGCCGCCAGGGGCATGGCCGTCGGTGCCGGAATGAGCGTCGGTGTGCTGGTCGCCCTCGGTGTCGTCCTCGCCATCAGCACGGGCGAGGTGGGGGACGTGGTGACGCCTCTGTCGGCAACCATCGACTTCATCGCGTTACTGATCCGCATCGTGCAGATCGTCTGGGGCCCCGCCGTGACGATCGGCCCGTTCCTGGCACTGCTCGCGCTGTGGTCCGTCGGCCGCAAGCAGCACGCCGCGCCCCAGTGGGCCCTGCCCGCGAACGCCCGCTCGGGCGAGGGAGAGCCGATCACGCCGTCCATCGTGGTCAAGGCCCTGCGCGACCTGGGCATCGCTCCGCTGAAGAACGCCATCAAGGAGATGGGCGACGCAGGCGCGTCCATGCTCGGCCCGATCACCATTGCCGGATGCGGCGTGGAAGTCGACGTCACCCTCCCCTCCGGGGTGGCGACGGATGAGGTCCAAAAGCGGCGGCGGAAGCTCGCTGAGAACCTCACCCGGCACGAGCACGAGGTGTTCATCACCATCCCGCAGGCCGCCCGCACCGTCCGCCTGTGGATCGCCGACTCCGGCGCGCTGGACGAGCCGATCGGCCCGTCCCCCCTGGTCACCGACGAGACCCTCACGGCCGACTACAAGAAGGGCAAGGCCCCGTGGGGCCAGGACCTGCGCGGCGACGCCGCCACGATCAGCCTGTATCAGCGCCACCTACTCGTCACGGGCCTGTCCAACCAGGGCAAGACCGCTGCCCTGCGCGCGCTCGCCCTGTGGCTCGCGCTGGACCGCTCCGTGCAGTTCTGGATCGCCGACCTGAAGGGCATCGGCGACTGGGCCATGTTCGACGGCATCGCGCAGGTGCTGATCGAAGGTCCCTCCGACGATCACGTCATCCAGGCGACCGAGATGGTCGAGGACGCGGTGGAGGAGATGAACCGGCGGATCGAGGAGCGCCGCCGCGATCCGAACGTCGTGTTCGAGCCGCTGATCGTGGTGGTGGACGAGGCGCAGTTGGCGTTCATGTGCCCGGTCATCGGCGACGACAAGCGCCCGTATGGCGGCTCCAAGGCCACCTCCCGGTACTTCATGGCCGTCCGCAAGATTCACAACCAGGGCCGTGCGGTCGACGTGCTGATGTGGCAGGGCACCCAGGACCCCACGGACCAGAACCTGCCCAAGCTGATCCGCGAGGGCGCCCACACTCGCGCCTCCCTCGTGCTGGGCACCGAATCGCAGGCCCGCATGGCTCTGGGGGACAAGGCCGTCGACGGCGGCGCCGCCCCGCACCTGCTGCGCCAGGGTCTGGACAAGGGCACCCTGGTCGTCGCCTCGGACGGCATCGCCATTCCCGCCGGCCAGTCGTCGATCACGGTGCGCACGCATTTCATCGACGACGAGCCCGCGGCTGAGATCGCCGCACGGGCCAAGGCCCTGCGCGATGGGGTCACGACTCTGCGCGTGGTTGACCAGGACGAGGAGCGGGACGCGCTCGCCGACGTGGCGGCCGTCATCGGCGATGAGGCCCGGCTGCGGACCAACGAGGTCCTCAAGCGGCTGCACGCGCTGGACCCGAAGGTCTACAGCGACCAGTGGACCAACGACCGGCTCAAGGCACTGCTGGAGGAGCACGGCGAGGAGCCGAAGAAGTCGCACGGCGTCATGGTCGTTCACCGCGATCACGTCCTGCGAGCGCTCGCCAACCGCGACGCCGACGATTCCGCTTCCGCCGCCCAGTAGCGGGGAGGCAACCCCGTCCGGCGCGGGGAGGCGGGGAGAACTCCCCAACCGCCTCCCCGCGCCGCCTCCCCCAGCTTGATCAGCGAAAACACCGCTTCGGGGAGGCGGGGAGCCCACCTGCGCAGACCCCCGAAACACCCCCCTACAGCACACCCACAAGGGGGTGCTCCTGCCTCCCCCAACACCCCTCCGAAAGGATTCCGCATGTACCCCGAGCACACCCCACGCCCGCCCACCGCACGGGCCGTGGAAGTCCACCAGCCCACCCCGATACCGCCCCCGGCCGTCGTCCACGCCGCGCCCGTCGTCCCGGTGCAGCCGGGCACGCTGCCGGCCGTGGCGAGCATCGTCCTCCCGGACGGACGGGTCGTCACCGGCTACGCCATCGACCCCGCCCGCCCCGAACCCGTCACCGCCAAACCGCCGGTGTCCCGTACGGCGGTGAACGTCGCCCTCGGCGGTGTCGGCTTCCTCGCCGTCTGCGGCGGACTGCTGCTGCTCACCTCGTTCATCGCCGCCCTGACCGCGTTCATCGGTCAGCTCATCGTCCTGGCCGCCGTCATCTTCGGCGGCTGGATCGCCGTCCAGGTCCTCGGCACGAGCGGCAGCAAGAGCGGCACGACGGTGCACATCCGCAAGGCCACGTTCAAGCGCAACCACTTCCACGGCTGACCAGCCAGAGCAGGAGGCAGTTCGTGTTCGACATCCGCATCATTTGCGACCCCGCCGACGAACCCGACATCACCCGCGCGTTGACCGCCGCGTTCCACCCCGACCCCACCACGCTCAACCGCAGCGCCGACGCCTAGCAACGCCAAGGGCGGCCCCTCCGTCTCGCCAAAGTCGCGGGGCCGCCCTTGCCACCAGAACCCATCAAGGAACTGGAGAGATTCAGCATGACCCAACCCGCCACCATCCGGCGAGCCTCCGGCCCACGGCCGCCGCTGCCGGAGCACCTATGGGCGGCGCTGTCGCTGGCCGCGGACGGTGTGCCGGTGCTACCGCTACGGCGAGGCAAGGTGCCGTTCGGCAACTGCCCCTCCTGCGTAGGCAACGAGTGCGGCGGCCGGCCGAACATGAAGACACCCGGCCCCTGCCAGTGCCCCGGAATCTGCCACGCCTGGGCCGCCGCCACCACCGCCCCGGCCGTCATCACCTCGCCCGCATGGGCGGCGGCATGGCGGCGGGCAGTGTGCGTCGGCTACCACCCCGGCGGCGCCGGCCTGACCGTCGTCGACCTGGACGACGCTGACGCCATCGCCTGGGCCCGCGCTGTCTTGCCCGCCACGCGGACCGTGCCGACGACACGTGGTGAGCACTGGATCTACCGGGGCACCATGCCCTCGCGGAACGCGGTCCGGCCCGGCGTCGACATCAAGTCGACCATGTCCTACGCCCGCTACCTCGGCCCCGGCACCGGCGCGATGGCCGACCTACCGGACGCCGTGCGGGCGCTGGCCGTCAAGGAATCCTCCCCGGTCCGGCTGGCGGCGTATGTGGCCGTCGTGCCCGCCGGCGCCGGGGGCGGTGAGTGCCCGCACCGCACACCCGCCTTCCTGGAGCGCGGCATCGCCATGGCGGAGCAGCGCATCACCGAGGCGTCCAGCGCGGTCCACGCCACCGTGTACCGCACCTTCCTGGCCGTGCTGTCCCGGCACGGCCGATGCGGCTGCCTCACCGACGCCCACGTTGCCCGGTTGTTCGCCGCCGCGCAGTCCAAGGGCGAGACGGCCCGGCACTGCGCGGACGCGTGGACCAACGCCCGCACGAGGTTGGGACTGTGACCATGTCCGACGACGAGAAGACTCCCGCCCGCGAGATCATCACCGACTACGCGCAATCCCACTTCCGCTACTTCCGCACCGCCGACGGCACCGTTTACGCCCAACGCAACGGCCACCCCGTGGCCCGCCCGATCCGCTCCCAGGGCACCACGGGGAGCCACCGACAGGAACTCATGGTCGGCCTCTACCGCGACGGCGTCGGCGTCTTCAACGGCACCGCCCTCAAAGAGGCACTGGACCTGATCGAAGCGCTCGCGCTGACCGAGGACGTACAGCCCGTGCACATCCGCGTCGCTCCAGGATGGGACGGCGCAACGTGGCTGGACCTGGGGCGAGCCGACGGACGCTCGGTCCGTATCCATCCCACCGGGTGGGACATCGCCGTTCCGGACCCGCGTGAGGTGTGCTGGCGGCGCACCCAGCTCACCGGGGAACTCCCCCTGCCCGCCCGGGACACCGACGGCAAGGGCATCGACGCCCTGCTGCGGCTGTGCAACTTCGCCACCGCTCAGACCGAGTGCCTGGCCATCGCGTGGCTCATCGGCTGCCTGGAACCGTCCGTCCCCGTCCCCGCCCCGTTCCTCACCGGCCCCCAGGGCGCCGGCAAGTCCACCGGCGGACGCATGCTCACCCGGATCATCGAGGGCATGAGCGGCGACCTGCGCCGCGCACCCAAGGACGAGGAAAACCTGATCGCGGCCGTGGCCGCCGGGTGGGTCACGGCGCTCGACAACCTCTCTCACATGACCCCGGATCTGTCCGATGCGATGTGCTGCATCGTCACCGGGGCCGAGAACGTCAAGCGCGCCCTGTTCACCGACGGGGACGTGTTCCGCGCCCGCTACCGCCGGCCCCTGCTGCTCACCGGTATCGACGTCGGAGTCATCCGCCCCGACCTTGCCGAACGGCTGTTGCCGCTCCGGCTGGAACGCCCGCGCGTCCGGCGCACTGAGGCGGAACTGTGGGCGGACTACGCGGAGGCTCTGCCCGTGATCCTGGGGTCTCTCCTGGACCTCACGGTCAAGGTCCGCGCGGTCGACGTGGAGACCCCGACCGACCTGCGGATGGCAGACTTCGCGCACCTGTGCGCGCAGCTGGACGCAGCGACCGGTTTCGGGTCGCTCGCCGCCTACCGGGCCGCCCTGGACGACCTCAACGACGACGTGATCGAGGGCGACCTGTTGGCACAGACCGTCCTGCGGCACGCCGCCGACGTCGAACCGGGCACGGCACAGCGGATGACGTCCACGGAGTGGCTGCACCACTTCACCCGCCTCTACACCGGCGAGGAGTGCCGTCCCCTGCCCAAGGGGTGGCCGACCACCGGCAAAGTCCTCTCCGACCGCCTCAAGCGCCTACAGCCCACCCTCGCCGCCCGTGGCGTCCTCATCGACTCGGGCCGGACCTACGAGGGCCGCTACGTCGAGATCAGTCGCTCACCGGCCGCGCCACCACACCAACAGCAGACACTTTGACCGCCGTGCCGGTCGGCGCTGCCACCGGCACAAGCAAGAAGAGCACCCCGGCCTGGCGTGCTCTTCTTGCTGTTCGGCGGCAGCGCCGCCCTGCGATGGACGCGCCGCGTAGCGGCTCCTTCTTCACGTTCTGAGCCGCACCACCACAGACACCCCCCTCTTTTCCCAAGAAGGGAAATCCTGCGTCATGTGCGTCATGCGGACGCGGAAACGGCCCCTGGCCTGCGGACGAGGACATGACGCAGACGGCGGCGCCTGCGTCATCCTGCGTCATCTGCGTCATGGCATGACGCAGCCCATGACGTGCCAATGACGCAGCCCAAACGGCTGCGTCATGCAAAAACCGCAGGCCAGACGCCCACATGACGCAGATGACGCTCATGACGCAGAAATCCGCACCTCGGACAGGAAAGTCCGTAAAACCTCGGCTGTGAGGAGCCACTGATGGCCAGCCCCCAGATGCTCAAGCTCCCCGAAGTCCTCACCGAGATCGGCATGAGCCGCGCCGCCTTCTACCGCATGCGCGCACGCGGACAGGCACCGCGACTCGTGAAGCTGCCCAACGGTCACTTGCGGGTCCGCCGCAGCGACCTGGACGACTGGCTCAGCAACCTGGATTCGCCCGCCTACTGATCACACCGATTCACCACACCACCCCAAGGGCCCGGCTCGCGCCGGGCCCCTTTCGCAGGAAGGCCCCCGATGGGGAAGACGTACGACGTTCGTATCTGGTCGGTCCGTCAGCGGAAAGACCGTGGCCAGAGCTCCGCAGAGCTGCGCTGGAAGACGGGCGAGACTCCGCACTCTCAGACCTTCCGGACCAAGACGCTGGCAGAGGGCCGCCGTGCCGAGCTGCTGCGGGCGGCTCACGCTGGCGAGCCGTTCGACGAGTCCACCGGGGTGCCGGTCTCCGAGCTGCGGAAGCGCAACGACGTGAGTTGGTATCAGCACGCCCGCGAGTACATCGAGATGAAGTGGCAGCACTCCCCCGGTTCGACGCGCCGGACGCTCGCGGAGGCCATGGCCACGGTGACGCCGGCGCTTGTTACGAACACCAAGGGAATGGCCGACGCCAAGACTGTGCGGACGGCTCTCTATAGCTGGGCGTTCAACATGAGCCGCCGCGACCAGGAACTCCCGGACGATGTGGCCGCCGTGCTGGCGTGGTTCGAGCGGAAGTCGCTGCCCACCTCCGCGCTGGCCGACCGGATGCACGTGCGCGCGGCTCTGGACGCCCTGACCAAGAAGCTGGACGGCACCACGGCGTCCGCGTCTACCATCCGGCGGAAGCGGGCCATCTTCCACAACGCCCTCGGCTACGCCGTCGACGCCGGCCGTCTGACGGACAACCCCCTGCCTCAGGTGCAGTGGAAAGCTCCGGAGCAGGTGGCTGAAGAACTGGACCCCGCCTCAGTGCCAGACCCCCGGCAGGCTCTCGCGCTGCTCGATGCCGTGCGCACGCAGAGCCCCCGCGGGCGGCGCCTGGTCGCATTCTTCGGCTGCATGTACTACGCGGCGGCACGGCCGGCGGAAGTCATCGGCCTCCGTCTCCAGGACTGCGACCTGCCCCGGCGCGGGTGGGGCACTCTGCGACTCCGAGAGACCCGCCCCCGCTCCGGGTCGGCCTGGACGGACAGCGGTGAGGCGCACGACCGGCGAGGGCTCAAGCACCGGCCCCGGAGGGCAGTCCGCACCGTGCCGATCCCGCCCGATCTCGTGAGCCTGCTCCGGTGGCACGTCACCGCGTACGGAGTCGCCCCCGACGGGCGGCTGTTCCGGACGCAGCGCGGCGGGCTCATCCAGGACACCGGATACGGCGAGGTGTGGGCGGAAGCTCGCAGGCGTGCTCTCACGCCCGCTCAGTGCGCGTCGCCGCTGGCAAAGCGTCCGTATGATCTACGCCACGCCGCCGTCTCCACGTGGCTCAGCTCCGGTGTGGAGCCGCAGGAAGTGGCTGCCCGCGCTGGCCACAGCGTGGCCGTGCTGTTCCGGGTGTACGCCAAGTGCCTGGACGGCGGTACGGCCACAGCGAACGCCCGGATCGAGCGGGCACTGAGGAGCGGCAACTAGGGGGCCGAAGTTGCCCCACGCCTGCCCCACACGGACTGGTCAACACCCGAATCAGGGTGAGACACAACGGGAAAAGCGCCCATAACGATCAGGTCGGGCCCGTCAACGAAGAAGACCCCCTCCGTCCTGCGTTTCCGCAGTTCGGAGGGGGTCGCTTCTCAACTTTCTCAGCGTGGCGGCGCCAGGATTCGAACCTGGGAAGGCTGAGCCGGCAGATTTACAGTCTGCTCCCTTTGGCCGCTCGGGCACACCGCCGGGGTCGCTGCCTTCGAGCCGCTTTTCGGCGGTGCTCCCTGGCAACGACGTGAACAATACCCGATGGACAGGGGTGCTTCGCCACCCGATTGATCGCCACCCGGAGGCCGGGGGATGACTAGGCTGGTCCGGATGCGGACCGGGACCGATGCCGGGCTCGGGGGCCGCCTCACGTACGCCGGGCACGCATCCGGCGCACAGCCCGACACGCACCTCGATACAAGGAGCCACAGGACATGGCCGACTCCAGTTTCGACATCGTCTCGAAGGTCGAGCGGCAGGAGGTCGACAACGCCCTCAACCAGACCGCCAAGGAGATCTCGCAGCGCTACGACTTCAAGGGCGTGGGCGCCTCGATCTCGTGGTCCGGGGAGAAGATCCTCATGGAGGCGAACTCCGAGGACCGGGTGAAGGCCGTCCTCGACGTCTTCCAGTCCAAGCTGATCAAGCGGGGCATCTCGCTGAAGGCCCTGGACGCGGGTGAGCCCCAGCTCTCGGGCAAGGAGTACAAGATCTTCGCGTCGATCGAAGAGGGCATCTCCCAGGACAACGCGAAGAAGGTCGCCAAGATCATCCGCGATGAGGGCCCCAAGGGCGTCAAGGCCCAGGTGCAGGGCGAGGAACTGCGGGTCAGCTCCAAGAGCCGTGACGACCTCCAGACCGTCATCGCGCTGCTCAAGGGCAAGGACTTCGACTTCGCCCTGCAGTTCGTGAACTACCGGTAGGTCCGGTCCGGACGGGGGCCGTTGACGTCAGCGCGCCGCCGCACGCGTGCGGCACCTGTGAGAAGGGCGGGCACCGGGCCGGTGTCCGCCCCCTCTCGTCCGACGCGCGGCCGCGTGATCAGTCGCGCGAGTGGCCGAAGAGGATGCGGTAGGCGATCAGGAGGACGAGCGAGCCACCGATCGCGGCGGCCCAGGTGGCGCCGTCGTAGAAGTCCTTGGTGATCGGGTGGTCGAGCCAACGGGCGGACGCCCAGCCGCCGATGAACGCGCCGGCGACGCCGATCAGGGTGGTGCCGACGAGGCCGCCCGGGTCGCGGCCCGGCAGCAGGAACTTCGCTATCGCCCCGGCCAACAGTCCCAGGATGATCCAGCTGATGATCGTCATGCGGTGCACCTGCCCTTTCCTGCCGCTCCTGCACCATGAACGACGTCGGGCGGCCACATGCCGGTTCCTTCCGGTCAGTAGGGTGCGGCCCCATGACAGACACGTACAGCCCCGGACTGCGGCGCACACTCGGCGTCGGCGACGCCGTGGTCATCGGTCTCGGCTCGATGGTCGGAGCCGGGATCTTCGCCGCCCTGGCGCCCGCCGCGCACGCGGCCGGTTCCGGGCTGCTCCTGGGGCTGGCGGTCGCCGCCGTGGTCGCGTACTGCAACGCCACGTCGTCGGCGCGTCTCGCCGCCCGGTATCCGGCCTCGGGCGGCACGTACGTGTACGGGCGCGAGCGGCTCGGGGACTTCTGGGGCTACCTCGCGGGCTGGGCCTTCGTGGTCGGGAAGACCGCTTCCTGCGCGGCGATGGCGCTCACCGTGGGCGCGTATGTCTGGCCGGGGCAGGCGCACGCCGTGGCGGTCGCCGCCGTGGTGGCGCTGACCGCGGTGAACTACGGCGGTGTCCAGAAGTCCGCCTGGCTGACGCGGGTGATCGTGGGTGTGGTCCTGGCGGTCCTCTCCGCCGTGGTGGTCGTCTGTCTGACGTCGGGGGCCGCCGAGGCCGGGCGGCTGGACGTCGGGCTCTCGGGCGGTGCCGGCGGGGTGCTTCAGGCGGCCGGGCTGCTGTTCTTCGCCTTCGCGGGGTACGCCCGTATCGCGACCCTCGGTGAGGAGGTCCGGGATCCTGCGCGCACCATTCCCCGGGCGATCCCGCTGGCCCTGGGCATCGCGCTGGTCGTGTACGCGGCCGTCGCGGTGGCCGTGCTGTCCGTGCTGGGGCCGGAGGGGCTGGGCGACGCCACCGCGCCGCTCGCCGACGCGGTGCGGGCCGCGGGTATGCCCGGGCTCGTGCCGGTGGTGCGGGTGGGCGCGGCGGTGGCCGCGCTGGGCTCGCTGCTCGCCCTGATCCTGGGGGTGTCGCGGACGACGCTGGCCATGGCCCGGGACCGGCATCTCCCGCGTGCCCTCACCGCCGTGCATCCGCGGTTCCGGGTGCCGCACCGGGCGGAGCTCGTGGTGGGCGCGGTGGTCGCCGTGCTGGCCGCCACGGTGGATGTACGGGGAGCCATCGGTTTCTCCTCCTTCGGCGTGCTGACGTACTACGCCGTGGCCAACGCGTCCGCCTGGACGCTCGACGCGAGGCCGTGGGCGCGGCTGGTGCCGGCGGTGGGGCTCGCCGGGTGCGTGGTGCTGGCGTTCTCGCTGCCGTGGCTCTCGGTGGCCGTCGGCGCGGGGGTGCTGGTGGTGGGCGTGGCGGCTTACGGGGTGCGGATGCGGGTGCGGGGCAGTCGGCGGTAGTGGGCGGCGCCCGGCTCGTTCAGGGCGTCCGTGCCGGTGTCGCGGGTCCCTGGAAGCCGGTCCAGAGGGCCATGTCCACGCCCTCGTTCTCCTCCTCGTACCAGCCCGTGCCGCGGAGCCAGGAGTGGAGCCAGTCCGTGAGGCCGGGGCTGTCGAGGAACCATGCCTGGGCGGGGTCGTCGCCGTTGGGTTCGAAGAGCAGGACGGGGGCCTGCGGTGAGCGGCAGTCGACGCAGGCGTACATGCCGCAGCCCCAGTGGGATATCGGCAGGACGCCCTCGGGCCAGGGCCAGTCGGGGTCCTCCCGGCCGCTCTCGCGGTTGGCGAGGTACTGGGCCACGGCCGCCGGTTCGCCGGACGGCTCGCTGTCCAGGAGGGGCAGCAGACCGTACTCGGGGCCGAAGCCGCCGTCCGCTATCCGCAGGTAGAGCTCCGCGAGCAGTGGGGGCAGGGCGAAGCCCAGGGCGGCCTCGGCGCGGGCCAGGGTGGCCGCGTCGACGGGCTCGGGCAGGGAAGGCCAGCCCCACGGGCGGGTGTTGCGGGCCTTGGCCGCCACCTGTGTCAGCAACTGCTCGTGCTCGGTCATGGGTTCATCATGCGCGCCGCCACTGACAGACGTGCGGGCCTGTGGACAACCTTCGGGCTGTGGACGACGCCCCGGGTCGTGCCGGCGGCGGCGTCCACGGCGTCACCAGCGGTCGGTGAACGCCTGGTCCGTCCGCACGATCTCGCGGCCCAGCGGAAAGAGCGAGACGGGGATCAGCTTGAAGTTGGCGATGCCGAGCGGGATTCCGATGATCGTCACGCACAGGGCGAGGCCGGTGAGGATGTGGCCGAGCGCCAGCCACCAGCCGGCCAGCAGCAGCCACAGCACGTTGACGAGGAAGGACGGGGCTCCGGCGTCACGGCGTTCGACCGTCGTGTACCCGAAGGGCCACAGGGCGTAGATGCCGATGCGGAACGCGGCGATGCCGAAGGGGATGCCGATGATCGTGATGCAGAGCAGCACGCCCGCGAGCAAGTAGCCGAGGAACAGCCAGAAGCCGCTGAAGACGAGCCATATGAGATTCAGGATGGTCTTCACTGGTGGTGACCTGCCATCTTCTCGAGCCGGGCGATGCGTTCCGCCATCGGCGGGTGAGTGGAGAACATCTTCGAGAGTCCCTGCCCCGGGCGGAACGGGTTCGCGATCATCATATGGCTGGCCGTCTCGATGCGGGGCTCGGGAGGCAGCGGAAGCTGCTTCGTACCGTGTTCCAGTTTGCGCAGGGCGCCGGCGAGGGCGAGCGGATCGCCGGTGAGCTGGGCGCCGGAGGCGTCGGCCTCGTACTCCCGGGAGCGGCTGATGGCCAGCTGGATGACGGACGCGGCGAGCGGGCCCAGGATCATGATCAGCAGCATGCCGAGGAGGCCGGGGCCGTCGTCGTCGTTGGAGCGGCCGATCGGGATCAGCCAGGCGAAGTTGACCAGGAACATGATCACGGAAGCGAGGGCTCCGGCGACCGAGGAGATCAGGATGTCCCGGTTGTAGACATGGCTGAGCTCGTGGCCGATGACGCCGCGCAGCTCCCGCTCGTCGAGCAGGCGCAGGATGCCTTCGGTGCAGCACACGGCGGCGTTGCGCGGGTTGCGTCCGGTGGCGAAGGCGTTGGGGGCCTCCGTCGGGGAGATGTACAGGCGCGGCATGGGCTGGCGGGCCTGGGTGGAGAGCTCCCGGACCATCCGGTACAGCCCCGGGGCCTCGAACTCGCTCACCGGGCGGGCCCGCATCGCGCGGAGGGCCAGCTTGTCGCTGTTCCAGTACGCGTACGCGTTGGTGCCGAGGGCGATGACGACGGCGACGACGAGCCCCGTACGGCCGAAGAAGCTGCCGATGACGATGATGAGCGCGGACAGTCCCCCAAGGAGGACCGCTGTCCTGAGCCCGTTGTGCCGGCGGTGCACGGTACGCCCTCCAAGTCGTGCGGCAGGGGGACCCTTGCTTGTAGATCTTCCTCTGACCTGCGCTGCCCACTGGTGGCGTCGTGTCACGTCCAGTGGACCCTCCCGTACCGGTCAACGCCAGGCGAGGGGCACTAGTTCCCTTGTGCGCGCGGTGGCGCGTGTCAACCGTCCGGGTGACACGGGCCCGGAGGGCTCCTCAGAAGAGCCCGGTGCCGGTGAAGCGCAGGACCAGCTGGGGCGCGCCGGACAGGGCCACGCCGAGGACCCCGGTCAGGGCGAGCGCGGCGGTGAGGGGGGCCGGGAGCCGGTGCTTCACCGGTTCGCCCTCGGGGGCGCGGAACAGCAGGGCCGTCCACCGGAGGTAGTAGACCAGCGCGATGACGACGTTGACGGCCATGACGACGGCGAGCCAGCCCAGTCCGGCGTCGACGGCCGCGGAGAACACGGTGACCTTGGCGAAGAGGCCGATGACGCCCGGCGGGAGTCCGGCGAGGCAGAGCAGGAAGAAGCCCAGGAGGAGCGCGGTGAGGGGGCTGGAGGCGTACAGGCCGCGGTAGTCGGCGACGCGGTTGAGCCGGTGGGCGCGTCCGACGAGGGCGGCCACCGCGAACGCGCCCAGGTTCACGGCGCCGTACATGAGGGCGTAGGCGACGGTGGAGCCGACCGACTTCTCGGCGTCGCCGGAGTACGCGGCGGCGGCGATCGGCACCAGGAGGTAGCCGGCCTGGCCGACGGACGACCAGGCGAGAAGGCGTACCGCGCTGTACGCGCGCGCGGCCTGCTGCCGGAGGGCGCCGACGTTGCCGACCGTCATGGTGAGGGCGGCCAGCGCGGCGAGCGCGGGCCCCCACACGTCGGCGTACGAGGGGAGGGCGACGACGGTGACCAGGATGAGGCCGGTGAAGCCGACGGCCTTGCCGATGACCGACAGGTAGGCGGCGATCGGCAGGGGGGCGCCCACGTAGGTGTCGGGGACCCAGAAGTGGAAGGGGACGGCGGCGGTCTTGAAGGCGAAGCCGACGAGGGTGAGGACGACGCCGGTCTGGGTGAGGGTGTGGAGCTGTCCGTCGACGTTCTGGACGCGTTCGGCGATCAGGGTGAGGTGGAGGGTTCCGGTGGCGGCGTAGACGAAGCTGACGCCCAGCAGGCTGACCGCGGTGGCGGTGACGGAGGACAGGAAGAACTTCAGGGCCGCCTCGGAGGACTTCCGGTCGCCGTGCCGGAGGCCGACGAGGGCGAAGGCGGGCAGGGAGGCGACCTCCAGGGCGACGATCAGTGTGGCGAGGTCGCGGGAGGCGGGCAGCAGGGCGGCGCCGGCCGCGGAGGAGAGGAACAGGAACCAGTACTCGCCCTCGGGCAGCCGTTTCGCCTCGTCTTTCAGGGCGGTGACCGACAGGAGGGCGGTCAGCAGGGCGCCGCCGAGCACCAGGAACTGGATGACGAGGGTGAAGCGGTCCGCGGTGTAGCTGCACACGCCGGTGTCGCCGACGAGGCAGAAGGTGCCGCGGTCGGCGTCGAGGAGGGGCAGCAGCATGAGCGTGGCGGCGGCCAGTCCGGCCACGGAGAGCCAGCCGAGGAGCGGCTTCCTGGACTCGCCGACGAACAGGTCGGCGACGAGGACGACGAGTCCGACGACGGCCGTGATGGTGGGCGGCGCGATGGCCAGCCAGTCGACGGACTGGACCAGGGAGCTCATCGGGTGCCTCCTGCGAGGAGCTGCTGCACGACCGGGTCGGTCAGCCGGAGGAGGGCCCCCGGCCACAGCCCGGCGACGACGGTGAGGACGACGAGCGGGGTCCAGGCGGCGAACTCGTAGGAGCGCACGTCGGTGAGTTTCGGGGCGTCCTGGGGTACGGCGCCCATGCAGACCCTGCGGACCACGATCAGCAGGTACGCGGCCGTCAGCAGGGTGCCGAAGGCGCCGATGGCCATGAAGGTGAGGAAGGCGGGCCTGCTGAGGCCGGCGCCGGGTGCGAAGGCGCCGAACAGCGCCAGCATCTCGCCCCAGAAACCGGCGAGTCCGGGCAGGCCGAGGGAGGCGACGGCGGCGAAGGCGAGCAGGCCGCCGAGGCGGGGCGCCTTGCCGTAGAGGGCGGCGCCGGTCTCCTTGGCGAGGGTGTCGAGGTCGGTGCTGCCGGTGCGGTCCTTCAGGCCGCCGACCAGGAAGAAGAGCAGGCCGGTGATGAGGCCGTGGGCGATGTTGGCGAACAGGGCGCCGTTGACTCCGGTCGGGGTCATGGTCGCGATGCCGAGGAGGACGAAGCCCATGTGGCCGACGGAGGAGTAGGCGATGAGGCGTTTCAGGTCGCCGTTCGCGCCCCGCTTGGCGAGGGCCAGGCAGGCGAGGGAGCCGTAGATGACGCCGACGACGGCGAAGGCCGCGAGGTAGGGCGCGAAGGTGCGGAAGCCGTCCGGGGCGGCGGGCAGCAGGATGCGGACGAAGCCGTAGGTGCCCATCTTCAGCAGGACGCCCGCCAGCAGGACCGAGCCGACGGTCGGCGCGGCGGTGTGGGCGTCGGGCAGCCAGCTGTGCAGCGGCCACATCGGGGTCTTGACCGCGAGCCCGAGCCCGATCGCCAGAACGGCGACGACCTGCACGGACACGGTCAGTGACCGGCCGTTGTCAGTGGCGAGTGCCACCATGTCGAATGTGCCCGCCTTGATACCGATCAGGAGCAGGCCGAGCAGCATGACCACGGAGCCGAGCAGTGTGTAGAGGATGAACTTCCAGGCGGCTCCGGCACGGCCCTCGCCGCCCCAGCGGGCGATGAGGAAGTACATCGGGATGAGGACCGTCTCGAAGGCGAGGAAGAAGAGGATCAGGTCGAGGACGGCGAAGGTCGCCAGGGTGCCGGACTCGAGGACGAGCAGCAGGGCGACGAAGGCCTTCGGGGACGGGCCCGCGGGCGGCTTGAAGTACGAGTAGAGGGCGCTGAGGAAGGTCAGCAGCGCGGTCAGGACCAGAAGGGGGAGGGAGATGCCGTCGGTGCCGAGGTGGATGCGCACGCCGAGTGCGGGGATCCAGCTGATGTCGGTCGTGGCCTGCATCTTCGACGGCTGGTCGTGGTCGAAGCCGAGCGCGAGGACGATCGCCGCGACGAGGATCGCGCCGGTGACGGTGACACCGTGGCGGAGCACGGCCTGCTCGGGTGACTTCCCCTTCAGTCCGGGCGGGGCCGGCAGGAGGGCGGCGGCCGCACCGAGGAGCGGTCCGACGACGAGAAACGCCAGAAGGAACTGCATCACGGACTCGTTGATATCGATCACGCCTGCTCACGCTCCCGTGGCGACGAGGACGGCGGCGACCGCGAGGACGACGGTGCCGGCGAGCAGCGCGCTCACATAGGTCTGCACATTGCCGGTCTGGGCCCGTCGTACGGCGGCGCCGAGCCGGCGGGGCAGCGCGCCCGCGCCGCGTACGTAGGTCTCGACGACCTCGCGGTCGAGGAACCGCACGAGGTTCGCGCCGGCCCGGACCGGGCGGACGAAGAGGGCCGTGTACACGGCGTCCAGGTGGAAGCCGGCCGCCGCGGGGCGGTGCAGCGGGCCGAGCAGCAGCCGTCCGGGGTCCGACGGATCGGGTGCGTACGCGATGTCGCCGTAGGCCGGTGCGTGGCTGGCGATGGCCTCCGCCTCGACCAGTCCGGCGTCGCCCTCGGGATGGGCGGCCACGGCGCCGAGAGGGACGCGGGCGGCGTGGGCGGTGGTGTGCCGCCAGGTGGCGTAGGTGACGATGCCGCCGACCAGGGCCACGCCCGTGCCGAGCACGGAGGTGGTGAGGGTCGGGGTCAGGTCGTGGCCGTCGAACCAGTCGGGCAGGACGCGGAAGGCGAAGCCGCCGAGCGCGAGGGACGGTACGGCGAGCACCCACAGCACGGCGGTCATCGTCAGCGGCTGCCTGCCGTGGTCGGGGGCCTCGGGTCCCTCTCCGCGGAAGGCCAGCAGCCACAGGCGCGTCGCGTAGGCGGCGGTGAGCAGGGCCGTGACCAGGCCGGCGAGGAGGACGATCCAGCCCGCCGCGGCGGGGGCGTGTTCGGTGTGGCCGGTGACGACGTGTTCGGCGACGCCGAGGACGGCCTCCTTGGAGAAAAAGCCGCTGAACGGCGGGATCGCGGCGAGCGCGAGGAGCGCCACGGTCATCGTCCAGTAGGCGTCGGGGACCCGGTCCCGCAGGTGGCCCATGCGGGACATGGCGGCCAGCGAGTTGGTGCCGGCGGCGTGGATGATCACGCCGGCGGCGAGGAAGAGCAGCGCCTTGAAGGCGCCGTGGGAGAGGAGGTGGAAGACGGCGGCGCCGCGGTCGGCGACGGCGAGGGCGCCGGTCATGTAGCCGAGCTGGCCGATCGTCGAGTAGGCGAGGACGCGTTTGATGTCGTCCTGGGCGAGCGCGGCGAGCGCGGAGCCGGTCATGGTCACGGCGGCCATGACGGCGAGGACGGTCATCGCGGCCTGCGAGGCCTCGAAGAGCGGGAGGAGACGGGCGACGAAGTAGACGCCGGCCGCGACCATGGTGGCGGCGTGGATGAGCGCGGAGACGGGGGTGGGGCCCGCCATCGCGTCGGGGAGCCAGGTGTGCAGCGGGAACTGCGCCGACTTGCCCGCCACGCCCGCCAGGAGCAGCAGGCAGATCAGCGTGGGGTGTTCGATGCCGCCGTCGGCCACGGCGCCGAGGATCCGGGTGACGCGGAAGGACCCGGCGTCGGTGGCGAGGGCGAACAGGCCGATGAGGAAGGGGACGTCGCCGAGCTTGGTGACCAGGAAGGCCTTGAGGGAGGCGGCGCGGGCCTCGGGGGTCTCCCAGTAGTGGCCGACGAGGAAGTAGGAGCAGATGCCCATGACTTCCCAGCCGACCAGCAGGACCATCAGGTCGCCTGAGTAGACGACCAGGAGCATGGCGGAGGTGAACAGGGAGACCAGGGCGGCGTAGGAGGGGTAGCGCGGGTCGTCGCGCAGGTAGCCCGTCGAGTAGATCTGCACGCAGGCGGCGACGACGGTGACCAGGACGGCGGTGAGCGCGGCGAAGCCGTCGACGTACAGGGCGAGCTCGACGGGGACCGAGCCGGTGGGCGTGAGTTCGGTGGCGGCGTCGACGGCCTGGCCTCCGCCCTGGCGCCAGGCGACCGTGGCGGCCAGCGCGAGGGAGGCGAGGGTCGGCAGGACGGCGAGCGGGCGCACGAAGCCGGGGGCGGTGCGGCCGAGGAGCAGTCCGGCGAGCGCGCCGAGGAACGGAAGGAGGGGGACGAGGACGGCGAGGGTGGTCGTGGTCACGCGGTGGCCTCAGCCTTCTCGCCGGCCGTCTGGGGCGCGGGGAGTGCGCGGCCGGTGGCGTCGCTGTCGGGGCCGTCGGGCTCGTGTCCTTCGGCGGTGTCGCGGAGCTTGTCGATGTCCGAGGTGCCGCGGTTGCGGTACACGGCGAGGACGATCGCCAGGCCGATGCCGATCTCGGCGGCGGCGATGGCGATGGTGAACAGGGCGAGGGCCTGACCGGAGTGCAGGGTCTCCTCGGCGGTCCGGCTGAGCCAGACGTCGAAGGCGACGAGGTTCAGGTTGACGGCGTTGAGCATCAGCTCGACCGACATCAGGACGAGGATCGCGTTGCGGCGGGCGAGGACGCCGTACAGGCCGGTGCAGAAGAGGAGAGCGGACAGCACGGCGGGATAGGCGAGGTGCATCAGCGGGCCCCTTCCGTGTCGCGGCGGGTGCCGGTCGCGCCGGCCGCGGCGCCGGCCTTGGCCCTGCGGGACAGGACGATCGCGCCGACGAGGGCGGCGAGGAGGAGGACGGAGAGGGCCTCGAAGGGGAGGACCCAGTGCTGGAAGAGGCTCGCGCCGGTGACCTCGGTGGAGCCGGCGGGGGCGCCGTCGAGGTCGATCCAGGTGGTGCGGAAGGCGTCGACGACGACCCAGACGAGGGCGCCCGCGGCGGCGACGGCGACGGCGAGCGCGACCCAGCGGTTGCCGGAGTCGGCGTCCGGGGAGCGGCCGATGGGGGCTCGGGTGAGCATCAGTCCGAACAGGAGGAGCACGACGACGGAACCGACGTAGATGAGGACCTGCACCCAGGCGATGAACTCGGCGGTGAGCAGGAGGTATTCGACGGCGAGGCCGCCGAGGGCCACCACCAGCCACAGGGCGGCGTGCACCAGCTGCCGGGTGGTGACGGTGATGACGGCGGCCCCGAAGGTGACCAGTCCGACGAGGAGGAAGGCGATCTCCACGCCGGTCGGGGAGAGGAAGCCGTGCGCCTCGGCGGCGGTGGTGGTCGTGGCGTGCGCGGCCGTCGCCACGGCTGCGGAGGGGGTCACGACTCCTCCTGCTGCGGTTCGGCCCGGGCGGCTGCGAGCTTGTCGGCGGTCTTGCGGGCGGCGGCGAGTTCCTTCGGCTCCTCGGCGCCGGGGTCGAGGGCGGGCGGGGCCGGCACGGTCCACATCCACTCGCGGAGCTTGTCCCGCTCATGGGTGAGGTCGCGGATGTCGGTCTCGGCGTACTCGAACTCCGGGGACCAGAAGAGGGCGTCGAAGGGGCACACCTCGATGCAGATGCCGCAGTACATGCAGAGGGAGAAGTCGATGGCGAACCGGTCGAGGACGTTGCGGCTGCGGTCGCGGCCGCCGGGGGCCGCGGCGGGGACCGTCTCCTTGTGGGAGTCGATGTAGATGCACCAGTCCGGGCACTCGCGGGCGCAGAGCATGCAGACCGTGCAGTTCTCCTCGAACAGGCCGATCACACCACGGGTGCGGGGCGGCAGGTCGGGCTGGGTGTCCGGGTACGGGGCGGTGACGGACTTCTTCGTCATCGTCCGCAGGGTGACGGCCAGGCCCTTGGCCAGACCGGAGCCGGGGATCGGGGCCACTAGAGGAACACCACCTTGACGACGCCGGTGAGGGCGATCTGGGCGAGGGAGAGGGGGACGAGGAGGGTCCAGGAGAACTTCTGGAGCTGGTCCTCGCGCAGGCGGGGATAGGTGACGCGGAGCCAGATGACGACGAAGGCGAGGACCGCGGTCTTCAGCAGGGTCCAGACCCAGCCGAGTCCGTCGGCGCCCCAGGGGCCGTGCCAGCCGCCCAGGAAGAGGACGGTGGTCAGGCCGCACAGGACGACGATCCCGGCGTACTCGGCGAGGAGGAAGAGAGCGAAGCGCAGGCCGGTGTACTCGGTGTACGCGCCGAAGATGATTTCCGAGTCGGCGACCGGCATGTCGAAGGGCGGGCGCTGGAGTTCGGCGAGGCCCGCGACGAAGAAGACGAGCGCGCCGGTGATCTGCCAGGGCAGCCACCACCACTCGAAGGCGTCGAGGATGCCGACGAGGGAGACCGTGCCGGCCGCCATCGCCACCGAGGCGGCGGTGAGCAGCATCGGGAGTTCGTAGGCGAGGAGCTGGGCGGCGGTGCGCAGGCCGCCGAGGAGGGAGAACTTGTTGGCGGAGGCCCACCCGGCCATGAGCGAGCCGAGGACGCCGACGCCCATGACGGCGAGGACGAAGAACACACCGGCGTCCAGCACCTGGCCGACCGCGCCCTCGCCGGGGCCGATCGGGATGGCGAGCAGCACGAGGAGGTAGGGCAGGAGAGCGACGGCGGGGGCGAGCTGGAAGACACGGCGGTCCGCGCCGGCCGGGACGACGTCCTCCTTCTGCGCGAACTTCACGCCGTCGGCGACGAGCTGGGCCCAGCCGTGGAAGCCGCCGGCGTACATCGGGCCGAGGCGGCCCTGCATGTGGGCCATCACCTTGTGCTCGGTCTGACCGACTATCAGGGGAAAGGTGAGGAAGACGGCGAACACGACCAGGAGTCGCAGGGCGACGTCGAGCACGTCGTTCACCGCCGGCCTCCTGAGGGGTCTTCGTCTTCGTCTTCTTCGGGGGTGGGGCTGTCCGGGCCGCCGTTTCCGGTCTCCGGGCCGGGTCCGGGAGCCGGTGCCGCGTCGGCCCCGCCGTCCGGTTCCGGCTCGGTGCCGTCCTCGGCTTCGGCGCCCTCGAAGGCGGGGCGCGCGTGGTGCCAGGGGGCGTCCGGGCTGCGGGGGCCGGCGGAGGGCTTGCGGTCCCGGCGGTCCTCGGCGGGGGTGGACTCGTCGCCGGGTGTCGCGGGGGCGGCAGAGGTCTCGGGCCCGCCCGACCGACTGGCGGCACCGTCCGCCGCCGCACCGGTCTCGGGCTGGGCGGGGGGCTGGGGCGCGCCCCGCTGGCTCGCCGAGCCCTCCCCCGCCGTCCGACTCCGGCGCGGACGGGGCGCGGGCTCGGCGGGAGCACCCGCCGCGGGTCCTTGGCTCGCGGGGCCCTCCGCCGCCGCACCCGTCTCGGGCCGAGCGGACGCGCCCGACTGGCTCGCCGAGCCCTCCGCCGCCGTGCGACTGCGGCGCGGACGGGACGCGGGCTCACCGGGTGCACCAGCCGCGGGCGGTGTGGAGGCCTCGGGCGCGCTCGACTGGCTTGCCGAGCCCTCCGCCGCCGTGCGGCTCCGGCGCGGACGGGGTCCGGGCTCGGCAGGAGCAGCGGCCTCGGGCTGAGCGGACGCATCGGGCGCGCTCGACTGGCTTGCGGAGCCCTCCGCCGCCGTGCGGCTGCGGCGCGGACGGGGCGTGGGCTCGGCGGGAGTGCCGGTCGGGGGTGTGGCCGGCTGGCTTGCCGAGCCCTCTCCGGCTGTGCGGGTGCGGCGGGGGCGGTCTGCCGGGGGGCGGGCCGCGGCCCGGGCCGGGCGGGAGGGGGCCGGGGGGAGCTGGCCCTTGAGGGGGCCCCATTCGTTCGGGTCGGGGACGCCGGGGGGCAGCATCTGGCGGCGCTTCGGGCCGCCGTGCGCCGCGCCCGCCGCCGGCTCCCCGGGTTCCTTCGCGCCGGGCCAGGCCTTGGCGACCCGGGCGGCGAGGACGAAGTCCTTGCGCAGCGGGTGGCCCTCGAAGTTGTCCGGCAGGAGGAGGTGGTCCAGGCCGGGATGGCCCGTGAAGCCGACGCCGAACATCTCGTGCGTCTCGCGTTCGTGCCAGGCGGCGCCCGCGTAGACGTCCACGGCGGAGGGCAGCACCGGGGCCTCGTGCGGCACCGTGGTGCGCAGCAGCAGACGCCGCACGGGAGCCAGCGCCACGACGTGCGCGGTGACGCGGAACCCGGTGCCGGGTTCGTCGACCGCGCTGAGCCAGTCGAAGTAGGTGCAGCCGAGGCGGTCGCGCGCGGCCTCCAGGGCGGGGATCCAGGAGCCGGGCGGTACGTCGACGGTCAGGACGCCGTACGACTCCTCCGCCGTGGCGTCCTCGCCGAAGAGTTCCCCGGCGCCGGCGGGGAGCCAGCCCACCGCGGTCATCGGTCCTCCCCCTCGCCGGCCGGCGCCGGCGGCCGGACCAGCCCGCTCTGCAGCGCCGCCGCCGAGGGCCGCGCGCCGCCGCCGGAGCCGTACCGCTCCCCCAGCGACTCCCGGGCGATCTTCTCCTGGAGCTTCAGGATGCCCTGGAGCAGCGCCTCGGGCCGGGGCGGGCAGCCGGGGACGTAGACGTCGACCGGGATGATCTGGTCGACGCCCTTGGTGACGGAGTAGGAGTCCCAGTACGGGCCGCCGCAGTTGCTGCACGCGCCGAAGGAGATGACGTACTTAGGCTCGGGCATCTGCTCGTACAGGCGCTTCACCGCGGGCGCCATCTTGTCCGTGACCGTGCCGGAGACGACCATCAGGTCGGCCTGGCGGGGGCCCGGCGCGAACGGGATGACGCCGAGGCGGATGAAGTCGTGCCGGGCCATCGACGCGGCGATGAACTCGATCGCGCAGCAGGCGAGGCCGAAGTTGAAGACCCACAGCGAGTAGCGGCGGCCCCAGTTGAGGACCACCTTCATCGGCTCGGGAGCCAGCCGGGCGAGCGCACCGAGCCGCTTCGGTTCCGGAAGCGGGACGGGCCCGGCCGCGGCGGCAGGGTTCACGTCCATGTCAGGACGCCCTTCTTGTATGCGTACAGCAGTCCCACGGCGAGGAAGCCGAGGAAGATGAACATCTCCACGAGGGTGGTCGCGCCGTAGCCGTCGGCGGCGAAGACGGTCGCCCAGGGGAAGAGGAAGATCGAGTCGACCGCGAAGATCACGTAGAGGAAGGCGTAGACGTAGTAGCGGACCTGGGTGTGGGCCCAGCCCTCGCCGACGGGGTCGACTCCGCACTCGTACGTCATGAGCTTCTCGGGGGTGGGGACCACGGGCCGCAGCAGCCGTCCCGCCCCGAAGGCGACGGCGACGAACAGCAGGCCGACGACGGCGAGCAGTCCGACGACCGAGTAGGACTGGAAGTAGTCCGCCGCGACGACGGTCGGTTCCCGCACGTCCGCCCCTCACTCCTCTGATCGGCGCCCTGGCCGGTGACTGTGCCGTGCCCTTGGGCCGTGCCGGTGAACGCCACGGTCCGACGATCCGTACGCACGGGAGTCTAGGCCCTGACAAGGGCACGGTAAGCAGCCCGTCACGGCTCCGGCCAGAGGGGTGGGGTTTTCCTCAGTGCGGCTTGGCGGTCCGCCTCATGGCGCGGACCCCCGGCTCCGGGCACGCTACTGCCCATGACCGAACCATTCCCGCATCCGGGCACACCCACCACGGCGGTCCCGGGACCGGCCGGGGGCGGCGACCGCCCGCCGCCGGCCCGCTTCGCGTACGACGTGCACACCTGGAAGGAGATCGCCCATCTCCTGACGAACCTGCCGGTTTCCCTGGTCGGCTTCGTCTACACGGTGACCATGCTGTTCACCGGTGTCGGGCTGACCGTCACGGTGGTCGGGTTCCCGCTGCTCGCGCTGGGGCTGGCGGGTTCGCGGGTGCTGGGCAGGCTGGAGCGGGCGCGGGCGCGGAAGCTGCTCGGGGTGCGGGTGGAGGAGCCGAGCCGGCTGCCGGTGCGCGGTTCCGGCGGGTTCCTGCCGCGGCTGTGGATGGCGGTCAAGGACCCGGTGGGCTGGCGCACGGTCCTCTACGAGCTGATACGGCTGCCGTGGGGCGTCCTCACCTTCACCGTCACGCTGACCGGTCTGTTCGTGCTGTGGCCGGTGCTGCCGTTCGTCGTGCGGGGCCTGGCCAACGCGGACCGGGCGATGGTGCGCGGACTGCTGTCGCCCTCCGACGAGCTGGAGCGGCGCATCGCCGAGCTGGAGTCGGACCGCGGGGTGGTGGTCGACACGGCGGCGGCGGACCTGCGGCGCATCGAGCGCGATCTGCACGACGGGGCGCAGGCCCGGCTGGTCAATCTGGCGATGGGGCTGGGCCTGGCCAAGGAGAAGCTGCTGGAGGATCCCGACGCCGCGGCGTCGATGGTCGAGGAGGCGCACGGCGAGGTGAAGCTGGCGCTGCAGGAGCTGCGGGACCTGGCCCGGGGCATCCACCCCGCGGTGCTGACCGACCGGGGCCTGGACGCCGCCCTGTCCTCGGTCTCCTCGCGCTGCACGGTGCCGGTGAAGGTGACGGTCGACCTGGACGAGCGGCCGGCCGCCGCCATCGAGGGCATCGCCTACTTCACGGTCTCGGAGCTGCTGCAGAACGTCAGCAAGCACAGCCGTGCCCGGTCGGCTGCGGTGGACGTGTGGCGGTCGGACAGCCGTCTGTTCATCCAGGTGTGGGACGACGGACGCGGGGGCGCGAGCCTGGACCGCGGGACGGGTATGCGGGGCCTCGCCGACCGGCTGGGCGCGGTGGACGGGATGTTCGTCGTGGAGTCGCCGGAGGGCGGTCCGACGACGGTGACGGCGGAGCTGCCGTGGCGGGACCGTTCCCTCGACGGCGCGGGGGACCCGCCCGGCGCCGGACGGGCGTCCGTCCGCGGCCGGAGGTAGGGAAAACCCCCCGTCCAAGACTGCGACGGCCTCCATGGTCCGCCGACCTGCGACGGAGCAGTCTGGAGGTACGACAGCACAGCCGCCGGACGAGGAGAGGGACGTCGATGGCCACGGAGTACGGACAGGGCCCGGGGCTCCCCGCGGACACGGGACACCCCGGGTACGCGGGGGAACGGCGGCACCGGATGCCGGCGGCGCTGCGGGCGCCGGTCGAGGGGCGCACCTGGCGGGAGCTGGGGTACGTGCTGCTGAGCCTGCCGATCAGCATCCTGCTGTTCACCTACGCGGTCACGATGGTGTCGCTCGGGGCGGGCCTGCTGGTGACGTTCCTCGGCGTCCCGGTGCTCGCGGCGGCGCTCGCCGGTTGCCGCGGGTTCGGTGCGCTGGAGCGGGCGCGGGCGCGGGGGCTGCTGGGTCTGGGGGTGGGTGAGCCGGATCCGCTGCGGATGAAGCGGCAGGGCTTCATGGCCTGGACCGGGGCCGTGCTGAAGAGCGGCGCCTCCTGGCGGGCGCTGCTGTACGCGGTGCTGCAGCTGCCGTGGGCGGTGCTCTCCTTCGCGGTCACCGTGACGCTCTGGTCGGTGGGCTGGTCGCTGGTGACGTACCCGCTGTGGTTCTGGGTGCTGCCGATGTACGCCGGGCAGGCCGGCATACAGCTGTACGGCGACGAGCACCACCAGATCTATCTGGACAACCCGTTCGAGATCGCGGTGACCGCGGGGGTGGGTCTGCTGTTCACGCTCGCCACTCCGTGGATCGTGCGGGCGCTGACGACGGTGGACCGGGTGATGGTGCACGGGCTGCTCGGGCCGTCCCGGCTGGCCACGCGGGTGGTGGAGCTGGAGTCGGACCGCGGGGTGGTGGTGGACACGGCGGCGGCGGACCTGCGGCGCATCGAGCGCGATCTGCACGACGGGGCGCAGGCCCGGCTGGTGGCGCTGGCCATGGATCTGGGGCTGGCGAAGGAGAAGCTGCGGGAGGACCCGCGGGCCGCGGCGCAGATGGTGGACGAGGCGCACGGCGAGGTGAAGACGGCGCTGCAGGAGCTGCGGGACCTGGCCCGGGGCATCCACCCGGCGGTGCTGACCGACCGGGGTCTGGACGCGGCGCTGTCGGCGGTGGCCTCCCGGTGCACGGTGCCGGTCCGGGTGGAGGTGGACCTGACCGAGCGGCCCGCGCCGGCCATCGAGGGCATCGCCTACTTCACGGTGTCGGAGCTGCTGCAGAACATCAGCAAGCACGCGCGGGCGACCTCGGCGGCCGTGGAGGTGTGGCGGACGGAGAACCGGCTGATGCTCCAGGTCGTGGACAACGGCGTGGGCGGCGCCGAGGTGTCCGGGGGTTCCGGACTGGCGGGTCTGGCCGAGCGGCTGGACGCGGTCGACGGGATCCTGGTGGTGGACTCCCCGGCGGGCGGCCCGACCCGGGTGACCGCCGAGCTGCCGTGGCGGGTGGAGCGGACCCGGTAGCGGGGCGGCCGGGAGCGGCGGAAGGGGCGGCGGGTGCGGGCCAGGGGCCCGCACCCGCCGCTCGGGCGGTGTCTCCCGGCTTCCCGGCACCCGCGGATCGCGGTGCCCCGCCACGTCCCGCGCCGGATGCTGGAATGCTGGACCCGTCGACCGGGGCCGCCACGGGGGCGGGTGCGGATCAGGGGCATGGGGGCCGAGGAACGTGGAGGACAGGGTGCGGGTGGTCATCGCCGAGGATTCGGTGCTGCTGCGGGAGGGCCTGACCCGGCTGCTGACCGACCGGGGGCACGACGTCGTGGCCGGTGTCGGGGACGGGGACGCGCTGATCAAGACGATCACCGAACTGGCCGGGGAGAACCTGCTGCCGGACGTGGTGGTGGCCGATGTGCGGATGCCGCCGACGCACACGGACGAGGGGGTGCGGGCCGCGGTGCAGCTGCGCAAGTCGCATCCGGGTGTCGGGGTGCTGGTGCTGTCGCAGTACGTGGAGGAGCGCTACGCCACGGAGCTGCTCGCCGGTTCCAGCCGCGGGGTCGGCTATCTGCTCAAGGACCGGGTGGCCGAGGTCCGTGAGTTCGTGGACGCGGTGGTGCGCGTGGCCCAGGGGGGTACGGCCCTGGACCCGGAGGTGGTCGCGCAGCTGCTGGGGCGCAGCCGCAAGCAGGACGTGCTCGCGGGGCTCACCCCGCGGGAGCGGGAGGTGCTGGGGCTGATGGCCGAGGGGCGGACGAACTCGGCGATCGCCAGGCAGCTGGTGGTCAGCGACGGCGCCGTGGAGAAGCACGTCAGCAACATCTTCCTGAAGCTGGGGCTGTCCCCCAGCGACGGCGATCACCGGCGGGTCCTGGCGGTCCTCACCTACCTCAACTCCTGAGCGGGACGTCCCCGAAAGTCGTGTCCAACATACGAATGACCCAAGGAAGGCGACCCTTACGGACGTAGGGTTTATCCGGGGAAGGCCTGCGGGAAGGCCGTCCCGGACAGCCGCCTCGAGGAGGTCCAGTTCAGTGACCAGCCAGGTCAGCAGCACTGCGGAGCAGGCCGACGGAGCAGTCGTGGGAGAGCAGCGCACAGCGGCGGGGCCGAAGGACGTCCGCCGGCTCGACCGAGTGATCATCAGGTTCGCGGGGGACTCCGGTGACGGGATGCAGCTCACCGGTGACCGTTTCACGTCGGAGACCGCGTCCTTCGGCAACGACCTCTCCACGCTGCCGAACTTCCCCGCCGAGATCCGCGCGCCCGCCGGCACCCTGCCCGGGGTGTCGTCCTTCCAGCTCCACTTCGCCGACCACGACATCCTCACCCCCGGCGACGCGCCGAACGTGCTGGTGGCGATGAACCCGGCCGCGCTGAAGGCCAACATCGGCGACCTGCCGCGCGGCGCGGAGATCATCGTCAACACCGACGAGTTCACCAAGCGGGCGATGCAGAAGGTCGGCTACGACAGCAGCCCCCTGGAGGACGGCTCCCTCGACGGCTACCACCTGCACCCGGTGCCGCTGACCACGCTGACCGTCGAGGCGCTCAAGGAGTTCGACCTCAGCCGCAAGGAGGCCGAACGCAGCAAGAACATGTTCGCGCTGGGCCTGCTGAGCTGGATGTACCACCGGCCCACCGAGGGCACCGAGAAGTTCCTGCGGACGAAGTTCGCCAAGAAGCCGGACATCGCGGCCGCCAACATCGCGGCGTTCCGCGCGGGCTGGAACTTCGGTGAGACGACGGAAGACTTCGCCGTCTCCTACGAGGTGGCCCCCGCGGCGAAGGCGTTCCCGCCCGGCGTCTACCGGAACATCTCGGGGAACCTGGCGCTGTCCTACGGGCTGGTCGCGGCGTCCCGTCAGGCGGACCTGCCGCTCTACCTGGGCTCGTACCCGATCACCCCGGCCTCGGACATCCTGCACGAGCTGAGCCGGCACAAGAACTTCGGTGTGCGGACCTTCCAGGCCGAGGACGAGATCGCCGGCATCGGAGCCGCGCTGGGCGCCGCCTTCGGCGGATCCCTCGCGGTGACCACCACCTCCGGCCCCGGTGTGGCGCTGAAGTCCGAGACGATCGGGCTCGCCGTCTCCCTGGAACTGCCGCTGCTGGTCGTGGACATCCAGCGCGGCGGCCCCTCGACCGGCCTGCCCACCAAGACCGAGCAGGCCGACCTGCTCCAGGCGATGTACGGCCGCAACGGCGAGGCACCGGTCCCGGTGATCGCGCCGCGCACCCCGGCCGACTGCTTCGACGCCGCGCTCGAAGCCGCCCGCATCGCGCTGACCTACCGCACCCCCGTCTTCCTCCTCTCCGACGGCTACCTCGCCAACGGCAGCGAGCCCTGGCGCGTACCGGACCCGGAGGAGCTGCCGGACCTGAGGGTGCAGTTCGCCCAGGGACCGAACCACGCGCTGGCCGACGGCACCGAAGTCTTCTGGCCCTACAAGCGTGACCCGCGGACGCTGGCCCGCCCCTGGGCGATCCCGGGGACCCCGGGTCTGGAGCACCGCATCGGCGGCATCGAGAAGCAGGACGGCACGGGCAACATCTCCTACGACCCCGCCAACCACGACTTCATGGTCCGCACCCGGCAGGCCAAGATCGACGGCATCGACGTGCCCGACATCGAGGTCGACGACCCGCACGGCGCGCGGACACTCGTCCTGGGCTGGGGATCGACCTACGGACCGATCACGGCGGCCGTGCGCCGCATCCGCAAGGAGGGCGGCCGGATCGCCCAGGCCCACCTGCGCCACCTCAACCCCTTCCCGCACAACCTGGGTACGGTCCTCGCGGCGTACGACAAGGTGGTGGTCCCGGAGATGAACCTCGGCCAGCTCGCCACCCTGATCCGGGCGAAGTACCTGGTCGACGCCCGCTCGTACAACCAGGTCAACGGCATGCCGTTCAAGGCGGAGCAGCTCGCCACGGCGCTCAAGGAGGCCCTCAATGACTGACGCCAACGCGCTGCTCCAGCTTGTGCCCCGGGCCGAGGGCAAGCAGTCGATGAAGGACTTCAAGTCCGACCAGGAAGTGCGCTGGTGCCCCGGGTGCGGTGACTACGCGGTCCTGGCCGCCGTGCAGGGCTTCATGCCCCAGCTCGGCCTCGCCCGCGAGAACATCGTCTTCGTCTCCGGCATCGGCTGCTCCTCCCGCTTCCCGTACTACATGAACACCTACGGGATGCACTCCATCCACGGCCGCGCCCCCGCCATCGCCACCGGACTGGCCACCTCGCGGCGCGACCTGTCCGTCTGGGTCGTCACCGGCGACGGCGACGCCCTCTCCATCGGCGGCAACCACCTCATCCACGCCCTGCGCCGCAACGTCAACCTCAAGATCCTGCTCTTCAACAACCGGATCTACGGCCTCACCAAGGGCCAGTACTCCCCCACCTCCGAAGTCGGCAAGATCACCAAGTCGACACCGATGGGCTCGCTGGACGCGCCCTTCAACCCGGTGTCGCTTGCGATCGGCGCGGAGGCGTCCTTCGTGGCCCGCACCGTCGACTCCGACCGCAAGCACCTCACCGAGGTGCTGCGCCAGGCGGCCGACCACCCCGGCACGGCGCTGGTGGAGATCTACCAGAACTGCAACATCTTCAACGACGGCGCCTTCGACGTCCTCAAGGACCGGCAGCAGGCGGAGGAGGCCGTGATCCGTCTGGAGCACGGTGAGCCGGTCCGCTTCGGCGCCGACGGATCCAAGGGCGTCGTACGCGACCGGGCCACCGGTGACCTGAGGGTCGTCACCGTGACGGCGGACAATCAGGCCGACATCCTCGTCCACGACGCCCACGCCACCTCACCGACCACCGCGTTCGCGCTGTCCCGGCTCGCCGACCCGAACACCCTGCACAACACCCCGATCGGCGTCTTCCGCTCCGTCGACCGGCCCGTCTACGACACCCTCATGGCCGACCAGCTCGACACCGCCGTCGAGCAGCACGGCAAGGGCGACCTCGCCGCCCTCCTCACCGGCGCCGACACCTGGACCGTCGTCGGCTGAACCCCGTCGCAGGTCGTACGAGGCCCGGGTGCGCTAGCGCGCCCGGGCCTCGTCGTACGCGCGGCGGGCGGCGAGCACGTCGGTCAGACGCTTCTCCGTCCACAGGGCCAGTGCGCGCACCTGTTCGGCGGCCTCGCGGCCCAGGTCGGTGAGGGAGTAGTCGACGCGGGGCGGGATGACGGGCTTGGCGTCGCGGTGGACCAGTCCGTCACGCTCCAGGGTCTGGAGGGTCTGGGTGAGCATCTTCTCGCTGACCCTGCCGATCGCCCGGCGCAGTTCGCTGAAGCGGTGCGGCCGCTCCAGCAGCGTGATCAGCACCAGCACGCCCCAGCGGCTGGTCACGTGCTCCAGCACCAGACGGTGCGGGCACATCGCCTCGGCCTCACTCAGCAACGCATTCCTACTTACTGCCATGCCAGTACCTTACTTCAAAGTGGGTACTTTCCCATAGTTAGCGCATCTCCTAAGGTGAGTGGCACAACCCCTCACGCGACCCCCTGGAGTTCCGCATCATGAGCATCGTCGTCACCGGCGCCACCGGACACCTCGGCCGCCACGTCGTGGCCCAGCTGCTGGAGAAGGTTCCGGCCGAGCAGATCACCGCCGTCGTCCGCGACGCCGAGAAGGCGGCCGGGTTCGCCGGGCGCGGGGTACGGATCGCGGTCGCCGACTACAACGCGCCCGAGACCTTCGACGGCCTGTTCACGGCCGGCGACAAGGTCCTGCTGATCTCGGGCAACGAGTTCGACAAGGGCAGGGTGGGGCAGCACCGGATGGTCATCGACGCCGCGAAGGCCGCCGGTGTCGCCCTGCTCGCCTACACCAGCGCCCCCGGCACCCTGACCGCCGCGCTCGCCGACGACCACCGCGGCACCGAGGAGGCGCTGCTGGGCTCGGGCGTGCCGTACGTGCTGCTGCGCAACGGCTGGTACCACGAGAACTACACCGAGAACCTCGCCCCGGTGCTGGAGCACGGCGCGGTCCTCGCCGCCGCCGGTGACGGCCGGGTCTCCTCCGCCTCGCGGGCCGACTACGCGGCCGCCGCGGTCGCCGTCCTGACCGGCGAGGGGCACGAGAACAAGACGTACGAGCTGGGCGGCGACGAGGCGTGGGGCTTCGCCGAGTACGCGGCCGAGCTCAGCCGGCAGACCGGCAAGGAGATCACCTACAACCCGGTCACGCCCGAGGCGCTCACCGGCATCCTGGCCGGCGCCGGAGTGCCCGAGCCGATGGCGGCCGTCCTCGCGGGCGTGGACGTCTCGATCGAGAAGGGGGAGCTCGTCGTCGACAGCGGCGACCTGTCCCGGCTGGCCGGCCGTCCGACGACCCCCCTCGCCGAGGCCGTCACCGCCGCCCTCAAGGGCTGACGCCCCTGCCGCACGGCGAAGTGACCCCGTGGCACCGGTCCCATCCCGGATCGCTGAACTCCTGTTCGGCGACTGTGTGTACGGCTACGCTGGGCGCACGGTCACGGGCTGTCACGGGCTTTGCGGAGGCAAGCGCATGGGGGAGCCGATATTCGGCGTGCTGGGCCCGCTCCGGGTACGGGCGCGGGGCGCACCGGAGCCGCTCCCGCTGGGCGGCCCCAAGCCGCGGGCGGTCCTCGCCACGCTCCTGCTGGAGCCCGGGGCGTTCGTCTCGCTCGACGTCCTGACGGAGGTCCTGTGGCCCGGCGGCGCGCCCCGCTCGGCGGTGGCCAACGTGCGCACCTATGTACGCGCGGTCCGGGCGGCCCTGCGGGCCTCGGGCATCGTCACCGACGGGCTGCGCACCCTGCCCTCGGGCTACACCCTGGACGCCGGGCCGGACGATCACGACATGCTGCTGTTCGAGCACCTCCTGGAACGCGCCCGCGCGGCTCGCGACCAGGGCGACGACGGCGCCGCCCTGCGCGGCTACGACACGGCGCTCGCGCTGTGGCGGGGCGGCGTGCTCCAGGACCTGCCGCCCAGCGTCGTATGGGATCCGGTGATCGCCCGGATCGAGGGGCTGCGCTCCCTCGCCGTCGACGAATGCCTGCGGGTGCGGCTGCGGCTGGGCGACTACGCGCCGCTCGTCGCCGACCTCAGGACCCGCCTCGCCGAGGACCCGCTGCGCGAGGACCTGTGGCAGATGCTGGTCCGCGCCCTGTACGGCGCGGGACGCGTCACGGAGTCCCGCGTCGCCTACGCCGAGGCCGAGCGGGTCCTCGCCGCCGAACTCGGCGTCGCCCCCGGTGCGCCGCTGCGCGCCACCGGTGAGGAGGTCAACGGGCAGGTGGCCGGACGCCGCGCCGCCCCGGTCACGCCGGTGTGCCAACTGCCGATGGACGTACCCGACTTCACCGGCCGCGAGGGGGAGATCGCCACCCTCGAGGAGTTGCTGTCCGGGGCCGGCCGGCGGCCGGTCGTCGCCGTGGTGTCGGGCTTACCGGGCTCGGGGAAGTCCACCCTGATCGTCCATGTCGCCCACCGGGTGCGGCGCCTGTTCCCGGACGGACAGCTCTTCGTCGACCTGGGCGGCATGAGCGGCCGCCCCCGTGAGGCGGCCGACGTGCTCGCCGAGATGCTGCGGGGCCTCGGCGTCATCGACAACGCCATTCCGGCCGAACCGGGCGAGCGGGCCGCGCTGCTGCGCTCCCGGCTGGCCACACGGCGCTTCCTGATCGTCCTGGACGACGCCTCGACCAGCGCGCAGATCCGACCGCTGCTGCCGGGCACCGGCGGCTCCGCGGTCCTGGTCGGCTCGCGCCGCCGGATGCCGTCCCTGCCCGCGTACCACTGCCCGCTCGGCGTGATGCGGCACGACGAGGCCCGTACGCTGCTCGGCCGAATCGTCGGCGAGGAGCGGCTGCGCGGCGCCGACGCGCACGCCGACCGGGTGCTCGCCGGCTGCGGTTCGCTGCCGCTGGCCGTGCGGATCGCCGGGGCCCGGCTGGCGAACCGGCCGGGCTGGACCGTCGCCGCGCTGGCCGACTTCCTGCACGACGAGCGTGACCGGCTGGACCGGCTGCGGGCCGGCGAGCTGGAGGTCCGGGCGAGCGCGGAGCTGAGCTACCGGCATCTGCCCGAACACGCCGCCACTGCCTTCCGCGCCTTCGGGCGACTGCCCGGCGAGGCGGTACCGGGCTGGCTCGTCGCGGTCGCGATGGGGCACGCCGAGGAGCCGTCCCGGGTGCTCGAGACACTGCTCGACGAGCACCTGGTAGAGGTGGTGGGCACCGACCCCCTGGGGCTGCAGCGCTACCGCATGCACGATCTGCTCCGTATCTACGCGCGTGAACTCACCAAGGCGGACGACCCCGGCGTCCGGCGCGAGCACGGGCTGCGGACCGTGGACGCCCTGATCGCGCTGGCCCGCTGCGCGAACGCCGCGATGCCGACGCGTTTCCTCGGGGTGCTGGGGGAGACGGTGCCGCTGCCCGGCCCGGCCGCCGGCATCGCCCGCGCGGTACGCACCCGGCCGGTCGAGTGGTTCGAGAGCGAACGCCGGGTCCTCGTCACCGCCGTGGAGTCCGCTCTGCGGTTCGGCGACCACGCGCGGGCGGGCGACCTCGCCGTCGAGCTGGCGGGCTTCTTCGACATGCGGGGCTACTACGACGACTGGCTGCGCACCCACCGGCTCGCCCTCCAGGCGGGGCCCGCACCCGGCGACACCCGGTCCGCCGCCCTGCTGCGCAACCTCGGCCAGCTCCATCTCTATCAGGACCGGTACGCCGACGCGCTCACCGCGTTCACCCGCTCCCGGGAGGTCTTCACCGCCCTCGGCCACCGCTCCGGCGAGGCGGTCGCCCGGCTCGGCATCGGCTCCGTGCACCGGGTGACCGGCGACCTGGACTCGGCGCTGGCCTCCTTCACCGAGGCGCGGCACGCCTTCCGGGCGGCGGCCGACCGGCACGGTGAGGCGATCGCGCACAACGCGATCGCCTCGGTGTGGCTGGACCGGGGCGACGCGGACGCCGCGGCACCGTGGCTCGACGACGCGCTCACCCTGTCCCGCGACGTCGGCGACCGGCACCGCGAGGCACAGGTCCGGCGCCGTATCGCCGTACTGCACGAACTGCGCGGCACACCGCACATGGCGCGGGCCGAGCTGGAGCGGGCCCTGGGGATCTTCGACGAGCTGACCGACACGCACTGCGCGGCGTACGTGCAGCAGAGCATCGGGGAGCTGTGCCTGCGGCAGGGCGACGCGGGCCGGGCGTCGGCGCTGCTGGTGGACGCGCTGGCGGTGCAGCAGCGGCTCGGTGACCGCCGCGCGGAGGCCCGGGTGGCGTGCCTGCTGGGCGAGCTGCACCACGCCACGGGCCGGAAGCAGACCGCGCGGCGCTACTTCCACCGCTCGCTGTCGGCATACCGGCGCCTCGACGTGCGCGACGAGGCCGAGCTGGTGGACGCCAAGCTGCGTTCCCTGCGCTGAGCCGCGCAAGCGGTACGGCACCGGGCATGCGGGTACGGCGGCACACGGCCGCCGTACCCGCTCCCCCGGTTCGGTGCGGCGCCGGGCTCAGCAGCCGTTGGTGCTGGTCTGGTAGCGCGCGAGGTAGTCGTACCAGGTGACGCCCTGGACGACGGCGACGACGACACTGCCGTCGTGTATCTGCTCGTAGTGCAGATGCGGCGAGATGTCGTAGAGCGCGGACGTGGCGCCGACCGTGCCGATGCGCTGACCGCGCGAGACGGTGGCGCCCTTCTGCACGTCACGGGACTTCAGGTGGGAGTACCGGGTCCGCCAGCCGTTGCCGTGTCCGATGACGACGGTGTTCCCGTAGCCGGTGGTCGTGGAGTAGTACGACGACAGGACGGTGCCGCCGGCGCTGGCGAGGACGCGGCGCCCCCGGTCGTCCGGGGTCCCGTTCGCGTCGTAGTGGTTCCAGTCGATGGAGTGGGCGGGGCTGTGGCCCTGCCAGTTGCTGCCGCGCCAGCTCTGTCCGCAGACGAACGGCATGCGGAACGCGGGGCGCGTCGCTGCCGCCCGGAGGTCGGCCGAGGTGTCCTCCGCCGCCGCGACCGAGGCCGGGGCGGCCGCCATCACTGCGGCCAGGCCGCACAGTGCCGCGAGCAGCCGACGGCCCTGTCTCTTCCGTACGCGCATTGTTCCTCCCGAGGTCGCCGAGGTGACTGGGGCGATTGAAGGAGGGGCGCATACAAAGCGGATACAAGTCGCCGCTCGCGGTGTTCCGGGAGCGGTGTTGAGGGACGGGAGGGACCGCGGAACCCGTCATGACCGTATGGCGATACGGGCATGACAGACGAGGGCCATGGGCGCTACCTTCGGTGAGGCGTGTGCACAGCGAACCGGGAGAGGAGTGCAGGTGACCGGGAAGCCGGAGGGCGAACAACGCCTCGGACTGCTGAACGGCTTCGCGGCCTACGGGATGTGGGGGCTGGTCCCCCTGTTCTGGCCCCTGCTCAAACCCTCCGGGGCCGTGGAGATCCTGGCCCACCGGATGGTGTGGTCGCTGCTCTTCGTGGCCGCCGCCCTGCTCCTCATACGCCGCTGGGCCTGGCTCGGCGAGCTGCTGCGGCAGCCGCGCAGGCTGGCCCTGGTCACCGTCGCGGCGGCGGTCATCACCGTCAACTGGGGCGTCTACATCTGGGCCGTGAACTCCGGGCACGTCGTCGAGGCGTCCCTCGGCTACTTCATCAACCCGCTGGTCACGATCGCGATGGGTGTGCTGCTGCTGAAGGAGCGCCTTCGGCCCGTGCAGTGGGCAGCGGTCGGGGTCGGCGCCTCCGCGGTGCTCGTCCTCACCATCGGCTACGGCCGTCCGCCGTGGATCTCGCTCTGCCTCGCCTTCTCCTTCGCCACGTACGGACTGGTGAAGAAGAAGGTCAACCTCGGCGGTGTCGAGTCGCTGGCCGCCGAGAGCGCGATCCAGTTCCTGCCCGCGCTCGGCTATCTGATGTGGCTGAGCGCCCGGGGCGACGCCACCTTCGGCACCGAAGGGACGGGGCACGCGCTGCTGCTCGCCGCGTCCGGCATCGTCACCGCGCTCCCCCTGGTCTGCTTCGGCGCCTCCGCGATCCGGGTGCCGCTGTCCACGCTGGGGCTGCTCCAGTACATGACCCCGGTCTTCCAGTTCCTGCTCGGCATCCTCTACTTCAAGGAGGCCATGCCGCCCGAGCGCTGGGCCGGCTTCGCGCTGGTGTGGCTGGCGCTGGCCCTCCTCACCTGGAACGCGCTGCGCACCGCGCGCCGGGCCGCCCGCGCGGTGGCCAGGGGGACCGCGGCGCCCGGCCGTGTCCCGGCGGACACGGTGAGCCCCGCCGCCGAAGCGGACGCGCTGCGCGCCAGGCCGTAGAGCCGGGCGTTGTCAGTGCCGGGGCCTATAACTGAGCGCATGACGCAGACACCGACACCGGCCACCCCCGTGCACTGGAAGGTCGTCGTCGACGCGGGCGACCCGCACGCGCAGGCGGACTTCTGGGCCGCGGCCCTCCGGTACGTGGTCGAGGACCACAGCGCGCTGATCGGGAAGCTGCTCGGCGCGGGCGCCGTGCCGGCCGACCTCACCGTCGAGTCCCACGGCCGCCGGGCATGGCGCGACCTGGCGGCGGTACGGCACCCCGACGACCCGTACGAGGAGGAGAGCGGCACCGGCCACGGGCGGCGGCTGCTGTTCCAGCGGGTGCCGGAGGCGAAGACGGCCAAGAACCGGCTCCACCTCGATCTGCACCCCGGTGCGGGCAGCCGCGAGGAGGAGCAGGCGCGGCTGGAGGGGCTCGGCGCGCGGGTGCTGCGCCGGGTGGAGGAGCCGTCCGGGAGCTGGCTCGTGATGGCGGACCCGGAGGGCAACGAGTTCTGTCTGCACTAGGCCGCTGCCCGGCACGGATCGGACACGGAGGACTCGCGGGTCCCGCCGGCCCCGGTCCGCGGGGGCCGGTGCGGCCGACCGGGACGGAAGAGGGAGCCGGTGCGAGGCGGCCACTCCAGCGCGCCGGAGAAGCCGGGCGTGGAGGCGACGAGTCGCGGGGGCCGGCGTGCACGCCGGCACTGACCCCGCCTCCGCGTGCTCGGGCCGACTCGCCGGGCGGCTCCCGGTCCGGCCCGCCGCTCAGGGCTGCTGGGCGCGGGCGCGTTCGGTCAGCCGGCCCATGCGGGCGCGGGCGGACTCCAGTTCCTCGATCTCGTCGGCGGCGGGGCCGTCCTCGGCGGTGAGCTCGGTCCACAGGGCGATCAGCTCGTGCCCGAGTTCCAGTCCGGGCAGCGGCTCGCGCACCGCGCGCCAGGCGGTCGCCGCGCTGCGGACGTTGCCGTAGGCGGCCTCCGCGTCTCCCGCGCGGCGGCAGATCACGGCGAGGTCGAGGGACATCCGGAAGGCGCGCAGCGGCTCCCCGGCCAGATAGGCGATGTACGCGGCGAGCTCACGCAGCCGCAGCACCTCAGGGTGCTCCGGCCCCAGGGTCCCGGACGCCTCCGCGACGGTCTCCTCGGCCAGCCGGGCCGCCGCGTCGATCCTGCCCGTCCGCACGGCGTCGTTGACCCGCGCCATGGGTTCGGCGAGGTGGTTGTCGCCGGAGACGGCGGGTTCGTCACCGAGCACCGCCTCCGCCACGGCGTCGAAACCGCGGGGCGGGGTGGGCTTGGGATCGGGGTCGTAGAGGGGCTCGGGCTCGGCCGGCGGGGCCGCTTCCGGGGTGCGGGGCCGGTCGGCCGCGGGGTCCGGGTGCGGCCTCGCGTCCATGGCCGGGGGCGGTCCGAACTCGCCCGTCGGCGGGGCGACCGTGCCGGGAGGCGTGGCCCGCGTCTCCGCCTGCTCGGGCACCTTCCGCAAGGCGAACGTGGGCACGGCGTCCCGGGGCGCCTCCGGGTCGGGGACGGGGCGCAGCTTGAAGGTGGGGGTGGAGTCCCGTACGGGCGCCGGCTCCGGCGGCGTCTGCGCCGCCGACTCCGGCACGGGGCGCAGCAGGTGGGTCGGCCGGTCGGAACCGGTCTCCCGCGCGGGTTCCGTGTCCCGCGCGGGTCCCGTGCGGACCGGCTGGCCCGTGAAGTGGCTGGAGCCGTCCGGGTCGACCCGGAGCGGGAGGACGTAGCCGATGCGTTCGTCGTGCACGGTGGCGAGGACGGGGTGCCCCGAGGCGATGGCGATGCGGTGGAGACGGTTCAGCACCGCCTGCTGGATCTCCTCGCCGGGCCCGGCGATCACCTTCAGCCCGCCGACCGACGCCCCGCCCGCGCCCACCCCGCCGACCGGGACATGGACGTCGATCGGCGCCGCCGCAAGGTCCGCCGCGTGTGCGGCCTGCTGCTGTTCCCGCTTGTGCTCGCGGCTGAGTCGAGACATCGTCCCCTCATTCGGGTCGTACACCTGCCGTCGAGTGTGTCCGCTCGCGCGCGCTTCTCACGTCACCACGTTGTCACAGGCTCGTCCCAACGGCCGTCCGCACCGGTTTCCGGGCCGCTCGGCGGCATGAAGATCGAGGTGCCGAGCAGGAGAGGGGCCATGGGCACAGGCATGCGAGAGGGACCGGAGATCTGGATACGGGGACCGGTGGCGGCGCCGGAGACGGCCCCGCCGGAGCCCGCCCACGCCCGGGCGACGGCCCGGCGCTTCTCCTGGGTCGGCCTGCACGGCGGCGCGGGCGTCTCCACGCTCGCCGCGGTCTACGGCGGTCATGACAGCGGACGCGCCTGGCCCGGCCCCGCCGATCCGCGGTCGGTGCTGCTGGTCGCCCGGACCCACGCGGCCGGGCTGGACGCGGTGGTCCCGGTGGTGGACCTGTTCCGGCGCGGCGAGACACCCGAGGGGCTGGACCTCGACGCCGTCGTCCTGGTGGCGGACGCCCCCGGGCGGCTGCCCCGTCCGCTCGCCCAGCGGGTCCGGCTCGTCGAATCGGTGATCGACGTGTACCGCGTGCCGTGGGTGAACGAGTGGCGGCTGGGCGACCTGGGCGGCCGGCCGCCCCGCGAGACGGAGTCCCTGGCCCGGCTGACGGGCGCGGCACGCTGAGACACCGGCCCCGCGGCCTCCGTCCGGCATGATCACCTGGCACGCGCATGTCCTCGCCCCCACCCCGGAATTTATTTCTCTCGCGAGCGAGATAGTCTGCCAGAGGCCGGGCCACTCGGTGCGCAGGCATCGCACGCCCGGAGGTCTCGCACGCACTTGGAGGACTGCCGTGCCCCAGCCCGCGCTGTCACCGCCCGCCTCGCCACCGCGGCCGGCCATGGAAGGGCGGCGCCGCTCGCCGGGCCGGGCCGTGGTGGCGATGCTGACCACGACCGACCACAAGCGGATCGGCACCCTCTATCTGGTCACCTCGTTCGTGTTCTTCTGCGTCGGCGGGCTGATGGCCCTGCTGATGCGCGCCGAACTGGCCCGGCCGGGACTGCAGATCGTGTCGAACGAGCAGTTCAACCAGGCCTTCACCATGCACGGCACCGTGATGCTGTTCATGTTCGCGACGCCGGTCTTCTCCGGTTTCGCCAACTGGATCATGCCGCTGCAGATCGGCGCGCCCGACGTGGCGTTCCCCCGGCTGAACATGTTCGCCTACTGGCTCTTCCTGTTCGGCTCGCTGATCGCGCTGGGCGGTTTCCTCACCCCGGACGGGGCCGCCGACTTCGGCTGGACCGCCTACACCCCGCTGTCCGACACCGTCCGCTCGCCGGGCAGCGGCAGCGACCTGTGGATCATGGGTCTGGCGATGCAGGGCTTCGGCACCATCCTGGGCGCGGTCAACTTCATCACCACGATCATCTGTATGCGCGCGCCCGGTATGACGATGTTCCGGATGCCGATCTTCACCTGGAACGTGCTGCTCACCAGCGTGCTGGTCCTGCTGGCCTTCCCGGTGCTGGCCGCCGCACTGTTCGCGCTGGAGTTCGACCGGAGGTTCGGGGCCCGGATCTTCGATCCGTCGAACGGCGGGGCGCTGCTGTGGCAGCACCTGTTCTGGTTCTTCGGCCACCCCGAGGTGTACATCCTGGCGCTGCCGTTCTTCGGCATCATCAGCGAGATCATCCCGGTCTTCTCCCGCAAGCCGATGTTCGGCTACATGGGCCTGATCGGCGCGACCATCGCCATCGCCGGTCTGTCGGTGACGGTGTGGGCGCACCACATGTACGCCACCGGCGGGGTGCTGCTGCCGTTCTTCTCCTTCATGACCTTCCTCATCGCGATCCCCACCGGAGTGAAGTTCTTCAACTGGATCGGCACCATGTGGAAGGGGTCCATCAGTTTCGAGACCCCGATGCTGTGGACCATGGGCTTCCTGGTCACCTTCCTGTTCGGAGGGCTGACCGGCGTCATCCTCGCCTCACCGCCGCTGGACTTCCACGTCACGGACTCGTACTTCGTGGTCGCCCACTTCCACTACGTCGTCTTCGGCACGGTCGTCTTCGCCATGTTCGCCGGATTCCACTTCTGGTGGCCGAAGTTCACCGGCACGATGCTCGACGAGCGGCTGGGCAAGATCACCTTCTGGACGCTGTTCACCGGCTTCCACGGCACTTTCCTGGTCCAGCACTGGCTGGGCACGGAGGGCATGCCGCGCCGCTACGCCGACTACCTCGCGGCCGACGGCTTCACCGCCCTGAACACCGTCTCCACGATCGCCTCGTTCCTGCTCGGCCTGTCGATGCTGCCGTTCTTCTACAACGTCTGGAAGACCGCCAGGTACGGCGAGCCGGTCGGCGTCGACGACCCCTGGGGCTGGGGGCGCTCCCTGGAATGGGCGACCTCCAGCCCGCCGCCGCGGCACAACTTCATCGCCCTGCCGCAGGTCCGCAGCGAGTCCCCCGCATTCGACCTGCACCACCCCGGGATCGCCGCCCGCGAACGTTGAGGAGCCGTCCATGGACGCACGTCATGAAGCCGCCCTCGGCCTGCACCAGCTGGAGGGCTACCTCCACCGGGAGGCCGGCCGCCGGGAGGCGCACCGCAAGGCGCGGGACTTCGCCGAGGCGCTGCCCGGCCTCACCACCGACCAGCGCCTGATGATCGAACAGGCGTACGCCGAGCAGCAGGAGGAGAACGCCCGTCAGGTCACCCGGCACATCGCGGAACGCATCGAGCAGGTCCAGGCGCAGTACGCGGCCCGCCACCGCCGCGTCACACGGGAGATGGCCGTCGCCATGGCCGTGGTCACCACGGGGCTGATCGTGCTGTGCGTCGCGGTGATCCTCGGGACCGCCGCGGGAGCGGCCTGACACGGCCTCCGCCCCCGCCTCAGCGGACGTCGTCCTCCAGGGACATCAGGAGCTTGCGCAGGGCGTGCGCGACCGACGCGCGCTCGCCCGGTTCCAGCACGGAGAGCACGTCGCGTTCCAGGCCGAAGTGCCGTTCCAGCACGCGGTCCACGTTCGTCCGGCCCTCCTCCGTCAGACGGACCAGGGTGCTCCTGCCGTCGACGGGGGACGGACCGCGCTCGATCCAGCCCTCCCGCTCCAGCCGGTTGAACCTGCCCGTGAGCCCCGCGGAGGAGACGACCAGCGCCCGGCGCAGCTGTCCCGGCGTCAGCGCGTAGGGCGGGCCGCTGCGGCGCAGGGCGTGCAGCACGTCGAAGTCCCCGACGTTGGCCACGGCCATGCCGCCCGCGCGGCGCAGCTGGGCGGTGAACCGCTCCTCCAACAGTTGGGCCGCGCGCAGCAGGCGGGCGACCACCTCGCTGGACGACACGTCCAGTCCGGCCCACTCGCTCCGCAGCTCGGCCAGCATCACGTCCACGCTGTCGCCGTCCACGGCGGCCTCGGCATCCTCGTCCTCACGCATCGCCGGCCAAGCGTATCGGCCGCGCCCCCGCCGCCGGCCCCCGGCACGTACCGTGACCGGCGAAGAGCGCGGGAGGGGGGTCGGCGTGGCGGGCGTTCATCGGTACGGCTCCCCTGCGTCCGCCTCGGCCGGGGAGATCGCCTCCGCCGTGCGCGGGCGGCGGCTGCGGGCCGTGGACGTGGCGGCGGAAGCGCTGGCGCGGATCGAGCGGGCCGATCCGGTGCTGTGCGCGTTCACCGAGGTGTGGGGCGAGGAGGCGGCGGCGCGGGCGGAGGAGGTGGACGCGCGGGTCGCCGCCGGGGAGTTCCTGCCGCTGGCCGGGGTGCCCGTCGCGGTCAAGGGGCGGCGCGGACGGCGTGCGGCGGGACCCCTGCTCGCGGCCGGCTGTGTCGCCGTCGGGGCCACCTCGGTGCCCGGTCCGGGAACGCCCTGGCAGACCTGGGGGCTCGGGGCGCACGGCCGTACCGTCAACCCGTGGCGGGCGGACCGCACGCCGGGCGGCTCCTCCGCCGGGTCGGCGGCGGCGGTGGCGGCCGGCCTGGTGCCGCTGGCGACCGGCAGCGACGGCGCGGGCTCGGTGCGGATCCCGGCGGCGTGGTGCGGGGTCCTGGGGCTGAAGGCGACCAACGGGCGTCTCCCCTCCCCCGACCGTACGGGGCTGGCGGCCCCCGGAGTCCTCACCCGCACGGCCTCGGACGCGGCGGCCTGGTGGCGGGCGATGTCGGGTCGGCCCCCGGCCGGCGAGGTCCCGCCGCCCCTCCCCGTCACCGCCGTCTGGTCCCCCGACCTCGGTTTCGCCTGCCCCGACCCGGAGCCCGTGGCGCTGGCCCGAGCGGCGGTGGGTCGGCTGGCCGACGCCGGTGTCGTACGGCTCGTACGGCCCCCGGCCGGGCCGCTGCTCCTCGACCCCGCCCCGGCGTGGCTGGCTCTGCGCACCCCCGGCGCCGACCCCGCCGCCGTCCACCGCGTCCGGGCCGGGAACGACCGGCGCCTCGGCCTCCTCTTCTCCGGCGCCGAGCTGCTGCTCACCCCGACGGCGCCCACCGCGCCGCACGGCCACGAGGGTCCGGGTGACGTCTACTCCACGGCGCTGACCTGGGCTTTCAACGTCAGCGGGCATCCCGCGCTGAGCCTGACGGCCGGCTTCGGCGCCGACGGCTGCCCGGCCGGGCTCCAGCTGGTGGCACCGCACGGCCGGGAGGAACTGCTGCTCGCCGTGGCCGGGGAGGCGGAGCGGCGTGGTGCCGTCGGCTGACCCCCTTGGAGTTTTACTTGCACGCGCATATGATGCAGGTGCCTGTAAATGGCGTACGCCGAGCATCTGGGGATGATCATGAATCGCCGTTTCCTCTTCGTCCTGGGCAGCGCCCGCCCCGACGGCAACACCGAACTGCTGGCCCGCCGGGCCGCCGAACAGCTGCCCCCGGACGTGGAGCAGCAGTGGATCGACCTCACGGCCCACCCCCTGCCCGACTTCGAGGACCTGCGCCACGACAGCGACCACGTCCGCCCCGCCGGGGGCAGCGCGGGACTGCTCCTCGACGCCACCCTCGCGGCGACGGACCTGGTGATCGCCTCGCCGCTGTACTGGTACTCGGTGTCCGCGCACACCAAGCGCTACCTCGATCACTGGTCGGGCTGGCTGCGCACTCCGGGTCTCGACTTCAAGGCGACCATGGCGGGCCGCACCCTCTGGGGCGTCACCGCCCTCGCGCACGAGGAGGCGGCGGTCGCCGACCCGCTGGCCGGCACGCTGAACAACTCGGCCGCGTACATGGGGATGCGGTTCGGCGGCGTGCTGCTCGGCAACGGCAGCAGGCCGGGGGACGTGCTGAAGGACACGGAGGCGCTGGCGCGGGCCAAGACCTTCTTCGCGGGGGAGGCGCCGTTCGCCCGGTTCCCCTACGAGAGCGACTGAGACCGGCGGCTCACCAGCCGAGCTGCTCCTCGCCGAGCACCTCGCTGCCGATGTGGGCGGCGAGCTTCTGGGCCCGCTCGGGGTCGCCGTGCTTGGTCACATGGACGAAGACGGTGTGGTCCTCGGTCCACTTGTAGTCGTACTGGGCCTCGTCACCGTGGAACACGATCTGGATCCCGTCGTAGTTCCAGTGCCCGTGCGAGTCGATCTCGGGGTCGTCCGGCCAGCGCCCCTCCCACCGGATGGAAGCCATGCCGTCGCCCAGGGCGGCGAGGAACCGTTCCTCGACGTCCCCGCGCGGGACGTCCTCGCTGAAGGACAGCGGCAGGTGCGTCCGCAGTGCGGTGTCGTCCAGCGTGGACACGTCGAGGTCGAAGCCGAGCAACTCTCCCGTCGCGGGGTCACGGCGGGTCTCCTCGTACTCGAAGGACGCCCCGGGGACGAGGCCGGCCATCTCCCGGACCTCCCGGGGCGTCCGCATCACGGCGAAGAGCCAGATCCGGTCGTCGATGTGCTCCAGCAGCGCGCACAGCCGCCTGGCCTGCCGGTACGCCTCGGCCGCGTCGGTGGTGCGGAGGACGGGATACGCCCGTGAGTTGCCCATGGGCGGCACGGTCACACGCCCCGGCCCGTCCGCGCCACCGCGTTTCTAGGCGGTGATGTCCTTCGCCGTGAACCGCGCCCACGCCGCCGAGCCGAACACCGCCGCGTACAGGGCCTGGAGGCCGAGGTTCTTCGTCAGGTCGTCCCAGTAGACCGGTTCGCGCATCAGGTCGGCGAAGGACAGCCAGTAGTGGGAGAAGAGGTAGGGGTGGAGGGCGTGCAGCTGGGGGATCTGGTCGAGGATCTGGACCGTGATCAGCAGCCCCACCGTGGTCGCCATCGCCGCGATGCCGCTGTTGGTCAGCGTCGAGACGAACAGGCCGAGCGCCGCCACCCCGATCAGTGACACGGCGACGACCAGGGCGATCAGCAGCGCCCTCGCCAGCCCCTCGGAGAAACCGATGCGGGTGCCCGAGATGGTGGTCAGGTCGCCCAGCGGGAACAGCAGCGCTCCGGTGATCAGCGCCGAGACGGCGACCACGAGCGTGGCGACCAGACAGAACGTCATGACGGCCGCGTACTTGGTGAGCAGCAGGCGGCTCCGCCCGGCGGGGGCCACCAGCAGATAGCGCAGGGTGCCGGCGCCGGCCTCGCCGGCGACGGCGTCGCCCGCGACCACTCCGATCGCCATGGGCAGGAAGAACGGCAGTATGGCGGCGAGCGCGGTGAAGACCAGGAACAGGCCGTTGTTGGTGATCTGCGAGATGAACGCGGGGCCGCCGCCCCCGCCGCCCCCGCCACCGGCCGACGAGCCGTCACCGGTCTCGATCCGCACCGCGATGCCGACCAGGACCGGCACGGCAGCCAGCACCCCGAGCAGCGCCAGGGTGCGCCAGCGCCGGAAGGTGGTGAGCAGCTCGCTGCGGAACAGGCCGAGGGTCCACAGCGGGCTCGCCTTCCGCACCGCTTCAGCCTGCGACATCGAAACCCTCTCCGGTCAGCGCCACGAACGCGTCCTCGAGCGAGGCCCGTTCCACTCCGAAGCCGCGTACCCGGACCCCGGCGGCGACCAGCGCCGCGTTCACCTCGGCGAGATCGCGTTCGGGCACCTCGCCGGTCACCCGCTCCTCGGCCACGACGACGTCGGCGACGCCCTGTTCCTTCAGCACCCGGGCCGCGTCCGACGGGTCCGGCGTCGTCACCGCCAGCCGGCCACGGGCCCCCGCGGCCAGGTCGGCGACCGGACCCTGGGTGATCAGCCGGCCCTGCGCCATGACGGCGGCGTGGGTGCACACCTGCTCGATCTCGTCGAGCAGGTGGGAGGAGAGGAAGACGGTGGTGCCGTCCAGGGCCAGTTCACGGACGAGGGTGCGGATCTCCCGCATGCCCTGCGGGTCGAGGCCGTTGGTCGGCTCGTCCAGGACGAGCAGCCGGCGCGGCTGGAGCAGGGCGGCCGCGAGGCCGAGCCGCTGCTTCATGCCGAGGGAGTACGCCTTCGCCTTCTTGCCCGCGGCGGCCGTCAGGCCGACCCGGTCCAGGGCGGCGGCGACGCGGGCCCGCCGGGTGCGCGGATCGGCGGTCGGGTCGGCGGAGTCGTAGCGCAGGAGGTTGTCCCGGCCGGACAGGAAGCCGTACAGGGCCGGGCCCTCGATGAGGGCGCCGACGTGGGGCAGCACGGCGCGCGCGGAGCGCGGCATGGGGCGCCCCAGGACGTGCGCCGTGCCGGAGGTGGGCTCGATCAGGCCCATCAGCATGCGGATGGTGGTGGTCTTGCCGGAGCCGTTGGGACCGAGGAAGCCGAAGACGCTGCCCGCCGGGACGGTCAGGTGCAGACCGTCCACGGCGAGCTGTCCGCCGCGGTAGCGCTTGGTGAGGGCGCGGGTGGTGATGACACCGTCACCCGGGTCCCTCTCTTCGCGCCGCTCCGGTCCGGTGGCGGACGCCTCGCCCATCGGCTCCCTCGTTCCCTGTCACGTCGTAAGGTCCCGGGGCCCTACTTCCCCGCGTCGGCCGCCTTCACGAGGGCGTCCTTGGTGACCGCGCCCACGTAGACCTTGCCGTCCTCGGTGATCAGGGCGTTGACCAGGCGGGTGCTGAACACCGTGCCCGTGCCGAAGTCGCCCTTGACGCGGTCGCCGAGCGAGTCGAGGAAGCCGCCGAGGTCGCCGCCCGCCTCACCGGTGGGCAGGCCGCCCCGGCCGCCGGTGTCGAAGGTGGCGATGGAGTTCCAGCCCTCGCCGAGCATCTTCAGCCCGTCGAGACCCTTGGCCAGGTCCTCCTCGGACTTGGGGGCCTTCTCCGGCTTCCCGGAGTGCTCCCGGCCCTCGGCCCGTCCGTCGTCCTCGGTCACCTTGGCGCCTTTGGGCGGGGTGAAAGCGAACGTGGAGGCGTCCGGCTTGTCGAAGCTCACCTTGGTGAAGCCGACGTCCACGACGGCCGAGCCGCCGCTCGCCGGGGTGAGCGTGAACTTCAGCGGCATGCCGGTTTTGTGGTCCACCGCGATGCTGATGGCGCCGACCGTGGAGCCGGACTGCCGGGGCTTGACGACCAGCTTGTACGCGTCCCGGCCGGCCACCTGCGCGGTGCCGTCGACGGTCACGGACGTGGTGTCGTCGACCGACTTCAGGGCCTCCTCGGCGAAGTCCTTCGGGGTGGCCGGGGGCTGCTGCTCCCGGTCCTCGCCGGACGGGTCGACCGTGCTGTGGTAGACCTCGTTGGACGCGCTGTCGTAGCCCCAGACGTCCTTGCCGTCGTGGATGAGGCTGTACTCGGCGGCGTTCTCGAGGAGCGACAGCTTCTGCTTGTCCGGGCCGTCGGCCGCGACGCGCAGCGTGTGCGTGCCGGAGGCCAGTTCGGTGAGCTTGGCGGTCGGGTCGGCCGAGGAGCCGCCCTCCCCGCCGCGCTCCATGGCGCCGGAGGCGAGGCCGCTCTCCAGGCCGCCGAGGTCCGGCAGACCGAGGTCCGTGGTGATCTTCACGGTGCCGGACAGCCGCTCGACGTCCGACTTCGCGATCTTCTCTATCAGCTGCGCGGCGGTGATCTCCGGCAGGTCCGGGTCGCCGGAGTCGGCGAGGGCGGGGACGAGCCCGATGGTCGCGGCCGCCACCCCCATCACCGTGACCGGGACGACGTACCGGGCGGCCCTGCGCCGCGCCGGGCGCGGCTCGTCGGCCTCGCCCACGGTCGTCGTGTCGTCGGATTCGTACGGTGCCATGTGTGCCCTACCTCCGTGGTCGGCGGCGGCTTCCGTCTCGTGTCCTCGCACCAGTCTCACCCCGAGCCGCCATTCTCACCCGAATCGGTGAGAAGTGGTGTTGTCCGTCGTTGTCCATCTGCCCAAATTCCGCAGGCGGATTCGTCAGACCCCGGACGCAACTCCGTGTACTGCTGGGGTATGACACGGGGGGCGGTTTCCTCCCCCGACCATTAGGGGTCGCGGGGGAGTTCGGGCCGGTTCAGCCCGCCCGGTGCACCACCGCGTCGCACAGCTGCACGAGCGCCGCCTTCGCCTCGCACTCCCGCAGCGGGGCCAGCGCCGCGCGCGCCTCCTCGGCGTAGCGGACGGTGTCCCGGCGGGCGTGCTCCAGCGCGGGGTGGGCGCGCAGCAGCCGCAGCGCCTCGGCGTGCCGGGCGTCGTCGGTGAGGTCGGAGTCCAGCAGCTCGCACAGGGCGAGGTCGTCGGCGAGTCCGAGCCGGGCCGCGCGCTCGCGCAGCCGCAGCACGGGCAGCGTGGCGATGCCCTCGCGCAGGTCGGTGCCGGGGGTCTTGCCGGACTCGTGGGAGTCGGAGGCGATGTCCAGGACGTCGTCGGCGAGCTGGAAGGCGACGCCGAGCCGTTCGCCGTACTGGGTGAGGACGTCCACGACCGTGTCGTCGGCGCCGGACATCATCGCGCCGAAGCGGCAGGAGACCGCGACCAGCGAGCCGGTCTTGCCGCCGAGCACGTCCAGGTAGTGGTCGACCGGGTCACGGCCGTCCTGGGGTCCCGCGGTCTCCAGGATCTGCCCGGTGACCAGCCGTTCGAACGCCTCGGCCTGTACCCGTACCGCCTCCGGGCCGAGGTCGGCCAGGATGTGCGAGGCCCGGGCGAACAGGAAGTCGCCGGTGAGGACCGCGACGGAGTTTCCCCAGCGGGCGTTCGCGCTGGCGACTCCGCGGCGCACCTCGGCCTCGTCCATCACGTCGTCGTGGTAGAGCGTGGCCAGGTGGGTCAGCTCCACCACCACGGCCGAGGGCACGACACCGGGCGCGTAGGGGTCGCCGAACTGGGCGGAGAGCATCACCAGCAGGGGGCGGAAGCGTTTGCCGCCGGCCCGCACCAGGTGCTGGGCGGCCCCCGTGATGAGGGGCACCTCGCTCTTGGTGGCCTCGAGCAGTCCCTCCTCGACAGCCGTCAATCCGGCCTGGACATCGGCTTCCAGAGCCTGGTCCCGCACGCTCAGCCCGAACGGCCCGACGACGGTCACGAGGGGTCTCCTGTCTGCTGGTGTCTTCTGGCGATTACAGGGATTGTCGATAGGTCGCTGCCATCACTCGAGTCAGCGTATCCGGTCACGTTTCGATCACCGCCAGCGCCCAGGGTTACGGGCAGGGCGGTACGGGACCGGGAACGGAGTGCTTTTGATCGGCTGATAGCAACGGACATTCCCCTACTTCCCGGGCGTAGCGACCCGCCAACCATCCTGCCCGGACCGCCGTCCGATTTGCCGCAATTGGCAAGCGAATTCCCCTTGGCGGTAAATACTCTCCGGGCCTGCCGCCAGTGAAGTGAGTCACGCCCGAACGCCGCCCGTCCGCCCCTCCCCCGCACCGGCGTTTCCCCTTCCACCGGACGGAAGTTGACCCTTGGCAATCGCAAAGGATCAAGTAGCCCAAAACCCCCATTCGAAGATCAAACGGCCCCTTATGTGATTCCCACACTTGTTCCCGGCATCCGCTCTCGCATACGTTCCCGGCCTGCCGGGTGGACGCCTAATCCTGCCGCCGCCCGCATCCACCACCGACGATCACTCAGTACGGCAGGAGCGGGGGACCCAGGTAAGCCGCCGGACCGGCCACGCGCCGGGACGGCTCGGGGTGAAGCCATGCCCGCAGGGGCACGGCCGGGCACTCTCCCGCCCGAACCCGACAGCTCACCTCGCAGGCGTAGGAGAGGAACCCACACATGTCTGCTCCCGCCCAGCGCCCGCGCTTCGGCAACCGCCGCCTCGTCCGCTCGCTCGCCGTCGCCGGCACCGGCGTCGCCATGGTCGCCCTGCCGCTGTTCGGCGCCACCGCCGCCTCCGCGGCGACCACCGACACCACCGCGGCCGCCGCCTCCACGACGGCCTACCCGGACAACCTCGACGGCTGGATCCGCGAGTCGCTGGACGTCATGGCGCAGAACGGCATCCCCGGCAGCTACGACGGCATCCACCGCAACATCATGCGCGAGTCCTCCGGCAACCCGCTCGCCATCAACAACTGGGACTCCAACGCCGCCGCCGGCACCCCGTCGAAGGGTCTGCTGCAGGTCATCGACCCGACCTTCCAGGCCTACCACGTGCCCGGCACCGCCTTCGACCCGTACGACCCGGTCGCGAACATCACGGCGGCCTGCAACTACGCCGCCGACCGCTACGGCTCCATCGACAACGTCTTCAGCGCGTACTGAGCCGACCGCTGACGGCCCAGCACGGCCGCACCATCGAACAGTCGCTCGAGGACGACGGCCACGCCGTCGTCCTCGTTCGACGTGGTGACCTCGTCGGCCACCGCCTTCAGCTCCGGATGCGCGTTGCCCATGGCGACCCCGTGGGCGGCCCAGTCGAACATGGGGATGTCGTTCGGCATGTCGCCGAAGGCGACGGTCCCGGCCGCGCTCAGCCCCAGGTGCTCGGCGGCCAGCGCGAGACCGGTCGCCTTGGTCACCCCGCACGGCTGGAGCTCCACGGTGCCCGGCCCCGACATGGTGACCGTGGCCAGCGAGCCGACCACCGACCGCGCCGCCGCCGCCAACGCGTCGTCGGACAGGTCCGGGTGGCGCAGCAGCACCTTGCTGATCGGCCGGTCCCACAGCTCGGCGCGCCGCTCGACCCGTACGGCAGGCAGGGTCGGGTGCGGCATCAGATAGCCGGGCTCGATCAGCGTCAGCCCGTCGACCCCGTCCTGGTCGACCGCGGCGTACACCTCCCCCACCTCGGCCTCGATCTTGCCGAGCGCGGTCTCCGCCAGTTCCCGGTCCAGCGTGACGGACCACAGCATCCGGTCCGCGCCGGCGTCGTACACCTGCGCGCCCTGTCCGCACACCGCGAGCCCCGTGCAGCCGAGGTCGTCCAGGAGCGGCTGCACTCTGGGAGCCGGGCGCCCCGTCACCACGAGGTGCCGCGCGCCGGCCCGCTCCGCCCGCGCGAGCGCGGCGAGGGACCGGTCGGAGAGGGTGTCGTCGCCGCGCAGCAGCGTCCCGTCCAGGTCGGTGGCGATGAGTGAATATGCGGTGGGTGCGGCCATGATCAGAGAATACGGACAACACGACGGCCCGATTCACCGTGGACGGATCCGCTGCCCACCGTGTACGGAACGGCTCGCTTTCGGTGCGGTTCGCCTTCCGTCATCGCCGGGTACGGACCGGTTGAGGACTCTTTCCCCGTTTGGCGAGAACATGCGCCGCTATCTACCGGCGAGCCGGTCCCGGGCGGTACCTTCCAGATGTCCAGGGGGGACTTGATCGGGGGGTCAGGTGAGCGGTGGACGCATGCGTGTGCTGAGTCCGCGGGAACTCGGCGAGGGGGAGCGGGAGCGCTGGCGGGAACTGCGCGCCCTGGCGGACGCGCCGCGCAACCCCTTCATGGAACCGGAGTTCACCGTCGCGGTGGGCCGGGTCCGGCCACAGGCCCGGGTCGCGGTGCTGTACGAGCGGGCGGAACCGGCGGGCTTCCTGCCGTACGAGCGGGGCGCGTGGGGGCAGGGCAGGGCGATCGGGCTCGGGGTGTCGGACTGCCAGGGCGCGGTCCTGGCCCCCGGTGCGGCCCCGGAGGCCGGTGAACTGCTGCGCGGCTGCTCGGTGTCGAGCTTCGCCTTCGACAACCTGGAGGCCGGCCAGGGGTTGTTCGTGCCGTACGCGGCCGAGGAGCACGCCACCTACGTCATCGACGTGGAGAAGGGCTACGAGACGTACGAGTCGGTGCTGCGCACCCAGTCGCCGAAGTTCCTGAAGACCACGCTGGCCAAGGAGCGCAGGCTGGGCCGCCGGGCCGGGGCCGTGCGGTTCGTCTTCGACGAGCGGGACCCGGCCGCGCTGCGCGCGCTCGTCGGGTGGAAGTCGGCGCAGTACCGCAGGACCGGGCGCCGCGACCGGTTCGCGCGGGAGTGGATCGCCCGGCTCGTGGGCCGGCTCGCCGAGACCCGGTCCGCGCAGTGCACGGGCACCCTGTCGGTCCTGTACGCCGGTGACCGCCCGGTCGCCGCGCACTTCGGGCTGCGGTCGGCGTCCGTGCTGGCCTGCTGGTTCCCGGCCTACGACGTGGAGTTCGCGAAGTACTCGCCCGGTCTCGTGCTGCATCTGCGGATGGCCGAGGCGGCGGCGGCCGAGGGCATCGGGATGCTCGACATGGGGCGCGGCCCCGCCGAGTACAAGGACTCGCTGAAGACGGGCGAACTCGCCGTCTACGAGGGGGCGGTGACCCGTCCGGGCGTGGGCGCGGCGCTGCACTGGCTGAGCCGTGAGCCCGTGCGCCGCGCGCACGGCTTCGTCCGCGCCCATCCGCGCCTCGCGGCGCCGGCGTCGCGGGTCCTGAGGGGCGCGGCGCGGCTGCGCCGGCCGTGAGGAGGGGAGGACGGGTGTCCCGGAGAGCGGTGGTGCGGGAGGAGATACGGCGGTTCCTGGAGATCGGCGCCGTGCAGGTCGCCGACCTCGACCTGGACGGTGACGAGGCCGTGCTGAGACCCGGCCCCGGGGGCCCGCCGGTGACCCATGGCGAGGTGTTCCTGCTGGTCAGACGGTCGGGCCGGCCGGTGGCCACCCTGCTGACCCGTGTGCCGGAGGGCGCGGACCCGCGGGCGGTCCTGACGGCGGCGGCCTCCGGGGCGCCGCGGGAGGCCGCCGCGGGGGACGCGGCGGGGAACGCGGCGGGGAATGCGGCGGGGAATGCGGCGGGGAATGCGGCGGTGCCGCCGTACGCCTCGGTCGTCGTGGCCACCCGGGAGCGGGCCGGGCAGCTCGCCCGGGCGCTGGACTCGCTGCTCGCGCAGGACCATCCGCGGTTCGAGGTCGTCGTCGTCGACAACGCGCCGGTGACCGGCGGGACCCGGGAACTGGTGGAGCGGAAGTACGGGGAGCGGGTGCGCTACGTGTGCGAGCCGGTGCCAGGACTCGCGGTCGCGCACAACAGGGGGCTGGCGCTGGCGCGGGGCGAGGTCGTCGCCTTCACCGACGACGACGTGGTGGCCGATCCCCGCTGGCTCGGCGAACTGACCGCGCCGTTCGCCGCCGACCCGCGGCTCGGCTGCGCCACCGGGCTGATCCTGCCCGCCCGGCTGCGCACCCCGGCCCAGGTCCTCCTGGAGAGCCACGGCGGCTTCGCGAAGGGCTTCACCCCGACGACGTACGACCCCGGGGACCCGCCGCGCGACGAGCCGCTGTTCCCCTTCACCGCGGGCCGCTTCGGCTCCGGCGCGAACATGGCGTTCCGCACGGACGTGCTGCGTGCCGTCGGCGGATTCGACCCGGCGACCGGAGCCGGGACGGCCGCGCGGGGCGGCGACGACCTGTACGGCTTCGTCCGCGTCCTCGCCCAGGGGCACCGGCTGCGCTACACGCCGTACGCGCTGGTGTGGCACCACCACCGGGAGACCTGGTCCGACCTGGAGACCCAGGCGTACGGCTACGGGGCCGGCCTCACCGCCTATCTCACCGCGATCCTGGTCAACCGTCCCGCGCTGCTGCCGGCGTTCCTCGCCCGGCTGCCGCGCGGTCTGGCCCGCGCCCGCGCGCTGACCGAGGCGCGCGACACGGACGGCGGCGGTGCGCCGGGCGCGCATGACACCCGCACCCATCCCTGGCCGCGCCGTCTGTCACGACTGCAGCGCAGGGGAATGCTGTACGGGCCGCTCGGTTATCTGCGGGCCCGGCGCGCCCCGGTGAGCACGGCGGGAAGGGGGACGCGATGAACCCGGCGGCCGTGCCCGTGTTCCTCTACCACGCCGTGATGGACGATCCGCCGGACTGGATCGCCGAGTTCACCGTCACGCCCCGGCAGTTCGCGGCCCACCTGGACGCCGTCGTGGACAGCGGCCGCACGCCCGTCACCATCAGCGCCCTGGCCGGCCATCTCGCCGGGCGGGCGCCGCTGCCGCCGCGGCCGGTGCTGCTCACCTTCGACGACGGCTTCGCCGACCTGCCCGGCCCCACCGCCGACGCCCTGGCCGCCCGTGGACTGCCCGCCACCGCCTATCTCACCACCGGCGCCGTGGCCCCGGGCGGCCGCAGTCTGCTGCCGCCCGCGCCGATGATGACCCTGGACCGGGCGGTGCGGCTGGAGCGGTCCGGGATGGAGATCGGCAGCCACACCGTCACCCACGCCCAGCTGGACACGCTCACCCCCCGCCGGCTGCGCGCCGAACTGGTCGACTCCAAGGCCGTGCTGGAGGACGCTCTCGGCCACTCCGTCCCGCACCTCGCCTATCCGCACGGCTACAACAGTCCGCGGGTGCGCGCCATGGCCGCCCGTGCCGGATACGAGACGGCCACCGCCGTGCGGCACGCGCTCAGTTCCGGCCGGGACGAGCGCTACCGCATCGCCCGGCTGATCGTCCGCAGGAGCCACACCGTCGCCGACGTCGAGGCCTGGCTGGCGGGCGACGGGGCGCGGATCGCCCCGTACGGGGACGGTGCGCGGACGCTCGCCTGGCGCTGGTACCGGCGCGGCCTGGCGGCGCTCAACGGGCCGCGCTTCGCGGGCTGAGCGCCGCCGGCCGGCCCCGTCAGCCCGACGGCTGGTTCAGGTACGGGTCGGACACCGCCTCGCGCAGGCTCGCCCACGCCGCGTCCCCGGCCACCGACAGATCGCAGTGGGGGCCGGGGTCCCGGTGGTTCCACTGGAGGGCCGCCCTGACCCCGTCCAGGCTCTTCAGCACCCGCGGCACCCGCGCGTACCACTCGGCCTGCCGGCCGGGGCGGGCCGGGTCGTCCGCGGTGCCGAACTCGGAGAGCATCAGCGGCTTGTCGCCGGAGATGTGCGCGCGTATCCACGCGTGGGCGGCGGTCTGGGTCTGCGCGAAGGTGAGCCAGTCCGCGTTGTGGCAGCGGTAGTAGTTGTACTGGTTGTAGCCGATCCAGTCGACGTACCGGTCCCCCGGGTACATCCGCTCGAACAGGGCGGCGTGGCCGAGGTAGCCGGTGATGATCCAGGTCCACACCACGTTGTCGACACCCAGCTCCCGGAACCGGTCGTGGATGTGCCGGTACGCCTTCACGTACTCGGCCGGTGTGCCGTTCTGCGGGGTGCGGGTGTCCATCTCCAGGTCGAAGGAGAGGAAGACCTTCCTGCCGGTGCGCTCGCCGTAGTCCTTGATCCGCCGGGCCTGGACGTCGATGACGGTCCGGTCCAGCCCCCCGGCCGCGATCTCCTTCCACGTCGGCTGCTGTTCCTCCGTACCGCCCCACCACTTGCTCTCCCAGGACAGCAGCAGCATGCGGTCCTCGCCGACGTCCTGTTCCTCCGGGGTGAGCAACTGCCCCTCCCTGCGAGCCTCTTGGGGCAGGGACATGTCGTGGTACGTGTAGACGACGTCGAGGGTGCGGCCCACGCGTTCCTCGTAGGCCCGCACCCTGTCCGCCAGGTCGTGCCGGTCGTGCGGCACGAACGCGCCGAACCAGGCGCCGCACGGCGGTTCGAGCAGGGCCGTGGGCCGGCATTCCGCGCGCGTCGCGGAGGGCCGTGCCGGACCGGAGGCGTCGCGCAGGGCGAGCAGGGCGACGAGGAGCGCGCCGACGACCGTGGCGGACGTGAGCAGCAGCCGCCGTCGGCCGCCGCCGGGGCGAAAGGTGCGGTGGGACGTCACGGAACGGAACCCTTCGGTGTGCCGGGCGCCGGTGAGGCGCGCAGCCGCGGGCAGAACGCGGCGAGGGTGGTCAGGAGGGTCAGCGTCAGCAGCACCCGTGGTGCGCTGAAGGTGTGCGTGGCGATCAGCGCCGTCGCGACGACCATCACCGCGCCGACGCTGACGAGGACGACCAGCATCAGCCGCTCCAGCTGGTCGGAGCGGTGGGCGAAGCCGCTCCTGCGGGTCTCGACCGGCCCCCGGGCGGGGCGTGCGCGCAGTGCCGGCCCGCAGAGGCCGACCAGTGCCGCGCCGGGGCCGGCCGCCAGGAACACGGCGACCGCCGCGCCGCGCAGTGGCGAGCCGCCGGGCAGCGCGAGGGCGGCCAGCGCCAGCCAGCCGGCGAACGGCGGGAGCATGCGCGCCATGAGGTCCTGGGGTGTCATCGCGCCGCTCCTCCTTCGGTCCGGAGTTCGTAGACCACGCCCGCCCCGTTCTCCGCGACCTCGCGGAAGCGGGGGGAGGCGGCGACGGACTCCTGTATGCGGTCCAGCTGGTCGCCGGTGAGCTGACCGTTCATTTCCGAGTCGGCCCGCTGCCCCTGGGTGAGCAGCAGGTAGGCGCGGCCCGGGCGCTCCACTCCGGCCATGTCGCGGGCGAGGGTGGCGGCCGGGCTCCTGAGGATCTCGTCGACGTGCCGGCGGTCGTCGTCCAGGAACCAGTAGTGGCCGACGGTCCCGTACGACTGGTGGGCGAGCGGGTAGTTGCGGTTGGCGGCGACGACCAGGGAGCCCGCGGGCGCCTCGTCGAAGAGCCGCTGGACCAGGGCGACCTCGCCCGGCGGGAAGTAGTTGATCCGGTCCTTGCCCGAGTAGCTCGGGACGAAGGCGAGGGTCAGGGCGAGCAGCGCGACCAGCGGGCCCCAGAAGGCGACGCCGCCCCGTCCGCCGGTCCCCGCGGGTGCCGCGGCGCGGGCGTCCGTCCCGGCCTCGGCCGCGAGGGTGCGCACCGGGGGCAGCAGCGCGGCGGCGGCGAAGAAGGCGGCGCCGGGCAGCATGAACATCAGCACCCGGAAGATCATCTCGCTGCCGTAGCTGCTCGCCACGATCATCGGCAGCGGGGCCGCCGCGACCAGCAGCAGCGGCATCGCCCGGTGCCGCAGCACCCGCTGACGCCACACGCCGGCCACCGCCAGCAGCATCACCGTGCCGGACAGCAGCCGGGCCGCCCAGGAGGTCGCGACCGCCCCGGTGCCGGTCGGGGTGGTGCCGTAACCGGTGGCCACGTTGCCGCCGACGTCGCCCACGGAGCGGATCATGTCCGGCATCGCGGCCGACAGGAAGGGCAGCGCGGCCGTCAGACACCAGGCCAGGAAGATCACGACCGTGGTGACCGCCGGGACCCAGTCCCGGGAGCGGCGGAGCAGGCACAGGGCGAGCAGCGAGACGGCCAGCATGCCGGGGGTGAGCTGGTGCGAGACGACCATCGCCACCACCAGCACGCTCAGCACGACCGTCCAGACGGCCTGCCCCTGCCGGGCGCGCCCTCCGTGCGACCGGCCGTACCGGCGCAGGACCACGGCCAGCACCCCGAGGTGCAGCGCGAACGCCACCGACTGGGGGGAGAAGTAGTCCTGCCCCACCCAGTTGGCGACGTAGAACAGCCAGACCGCGGTCCAGATCAGCCGGGGGTCCTCGGTGAAGGTGCGGTAGATCAGCAGCAGCGGGAGCAGCAGCATCAGGCTGGAGACCAGCGGCCACCAGGCCATGTACATCGCCGTGGACTCCACGCCCAGCAGCCGCACCAGCGCGGCCTGGGCGGCGAAGAAGCCGGGCCACTGGTCGTACACGGCCATGTCGCCGACCTGGTCGGCGGTCTGGAGGCCGCCGGCCGTCAGCAGGTGGTCCACGACGCCGTCGTGCTTCCACGCCCAGGCGTAGAGCGGGGTGGGGTAGAGCACGGCCTGCGTCGCGCGCTCCATCACCAGCAGCCCGAGCACGTACGCCGCCGGCCAGCCGCCGGCCCGTCGCGGACCGCGGACCGTGAACCCGAAACCGGCCGTGAGCACCACCAGTCCGGCCCAGAAGGCGGGGTGGAGCGCGGTGACGAGTCCGAAGTCGTCGAGCCGCGAGACATCGGTGTGCCGCACCGCGTACCCCCACAGGGCGAGCGCGGCGAGCAGCGGGACGGCGGGCCGGGCTGCGGCGAGCCCCCGGCGCCCCGGCCACAGGGGCGGGAGGTCGGAGAGGTCCGTCACGGGCTCGTGGCCGGTGCTCGACGACTCCGACGAGACCATGGCCCGCGACCCGGGGGTGAGTTCCGGCGCGGCTTCGCCGGGGGTGAACGGCGCGGGCGTGCTCCCCGGCTCGGGCGCGGATCTCTCGCGTGGAGTGGCTGGCGGACGCACGGTGTTCCCCCCTGGCGGTTCGGCTCTGAAGCGTGATCAGTCCTCGGGACGGCCGCTCGGTCTTCTCCCGCGGAGCGACGGGAGCGGGACGAGGACCACGGCCGTGTGCAGTACGACGAGCAGGGCGAGCAGCGGCGGCGCGACGGGGGCGAGGGCGTCCCGCCACACCCAGGCGCCCACCGCGAGGAGGTACAGCGCCCCCCAGCGCCCCCGCCAGGACAGCCGCCGGCCCGCGCTCGCGAGCAGCAGCCACAGGGGGACGAGGCACAGCAGCTGGCAGACCAGCGGCGCCCAGCGCAGCAGCGGGCCGGGGCCGTCGAGGCCCACCGTCTCCGCGAGGAGACCGGCCGCCTCGCGGTACGGCGTCCCGCCGACGGGCTCCGGTCCCCTGCCGAGGGCGACGGGCGCGGTGTGCAGCGCGACCAGCGCGGAGCCCAGCGCGGCACCGGGCAGCCAGGGCTCGGCGCGGGTGCGGAGCGTCACCGAGGCCACGAAGACGAGGAGCAGCGTGCCCCCGGCCACGAGCGCCGGGAGCGGCAGCCCCTCCAGCAGCCGGCGTCCGGTCAGCTCACCGGCGGAGCCGTCGGCGGCCCCGGGCACCGCGGCCCAGAAGACGAGGGTGGCGATCCCGAGCAGCGCCCAGAGGACGCGCCCCAGGCGCCGGTCGTATCCGTCGCCGGGCGACGGCTCCGCGAGGCCCACGGGATCCGGACGCGACATCCCGGCGGCCCAGGAGGGCTGCCCCGCCCGCGCCACAGCCCCCCGGGCGGCCCGAGGCGCCTCCCCGTGCGCCGGACGGCGGGGCCGGCCCGTGCCGTACCCGGCGGTGGCGTTCAGCCGGGCCCAGCGGGTGCCGTACTCGGGGGCGGTGGAGGGAGGCTCCACGGACCCGCCGGTCCTGTCGCGCAGCGTCGCGCGCAGCCCGACCACCGAGACGGCCGCGACCAGCGTCATGCCGGCCAGCACCGCCCAGCCGGCCCCCGCGATCCCCGCCGGGGTGAACAGCACGGCCGCGCCGCCCAGCACCAGCACGCACATCGCGCCCTGCAGCGCGGCCAGCACTCCGGTGCGCCCCTGTACCCGCAGCACCCCGATGTACAGCTCCACGACCACCCGGGGCAGCGCCCCGAGGGCGAGCAGCCGCAGCACGGTCGAGCCGTGCTCGGCGTAGTCCGCGTCGAACGGCGTGAGGATCTGGGGCGCGAAGACGACCAGCACGGCGACCACCGGCACCAGCAGCAGCGCCATCCTGCGCAGCGCCCCCCGCACCCCGTCGGCGAGCCGGCGCGGGTCGTGCGAGGCGTGGGCGGTGAGCGACGAGGCCATGTTGATGGCCATGAACTCCATCGTGCCGCCGACGGTGTACGCCACGTAGAAGTAGCCGTTCTCCGCGGCGCTGAAGCGGACCGCGACCATCACGGGCAGCAGGTTGATCATGGCGAGGCTGAACAGCGCGCCGAGCGAGTCACCGGCCAGGAAGCGTCCCATGGACCGCAGGGCGGGCGGCTGCACGTCGTGGTCGGCGGCGGCCTGCCGGGGGATGAGCCGGCGGAAGATCAGCCAGCCGAGCGGCAGCGTGGAGAAGGCGATGGCCACGGCCCAGGAGACGAAGATGCCCAGCACCGGCAGCGCGCTCGCGAGGACGGCCAGCAGGACCAGCTTGCCCAGGGAGAACACCGCGTTGCCCGCCGGCACCCACTCGGCTTTGCGCAGCCCGGTGAGCACGCCGTCCTGGAGGGTGAGCAGCGCCCAGGCCACGCACGCGGCGACGAACAGCGCCCCGGCCAGGGGGGTGCCGAGGGGCGCGTAGGAGGCGCCCCACTGGTCGAGCGTGAGCAGGAAGACGCCCGCGGCCAGGGCGACGACCACCGAACTCGTCCCGTACACGCCCCACACCAGGCGTCCGGTCTCGCGGCCCGCGCGGGGCACGAAGCGGACCACGGCGCCGATCATCGTGGTCGCGGTGATGCCGGCGAGCAGCCGCATCGCGGCGATCGCGGCGGACCCCTGGCCGACGGCGTCCTCGGAGTAGTAGCGGGCGGCGACGAGCCAGAACCCCAGGCCCAGTACGGCGGACACGCCCGTGCTGAGCATCAGGAAGTAGGCGTTCTTGAAAAGGGAGTCGGAGCCGGGCGGGCCGCTGCCCGCGGGCCGGGGCCCGTCGCCGGCCCGCACCGCGGCGGGCTCGTGCACCTGGGTGTCAGTCACGGGCCGGCCCCAGCCCTTCGGTCCGCGCCGCCCCCGGCCGTGTCAGCTCCTGCGGCGGTTCGGCCGGCCGCACGCCGGACCGCTCCAGCACGCCGATGGCCTCCCGCGCCCGCAGCGGGTCCACCGGCAGCGCGTGCGCCGCGAACCAGCGGGCCCTTCCGGGGGCGGGCGACGGTTCCGTGAACTCCTCGCCCGCGTAGTCGTCGAGGGGCGGGTCGTAGAGGTAGCCGACGGCGATGCCGCGCCGGGCCAGTGCGGCGATCGCCGCGTCCCGGTCCGCCACCAGCAGCGGCACCCGGAACAGCGGCTGCACACCGCTGCCCTCGCGCGGCCGGGCCCACGGTGTCGCCAGCAGCAGTGCGGTGCCGTCCCGGTGGGCCCGGAGGACCTCGTCCAGCCGTCCGACGGCACGCCGGATCCGCCCGAGCCGCAGCGGTCCGGACCGCAGGCGGTAGCCGTGCATGTCGACGCGGACCCAGGAGTCGTGCGCGGCCAGGTCCGGGGCGGCGGCCGTGGCCCGGGCCAGCGCATCCGGGCGCAGCGGCATCCTGATCCCGTCGCGCTCCGCCAGCCCCAGCAGCCCCAGCGTGGCCCACGCGGCCCGCCGCAGTCCCAGCCCCCGCACCGCGGCCTCGGCGTACGGCCGCAGGGCGTAGGCGACTTCGGACGCCGTCCGGCGTGGCGTGAGCAGTTCCTCGCAGGCGGTCCGCACCGCCTCGGCCGCTCGTGGGTCCGCGACCGCGAGGATGCCGCCGGCCCCCGCGCCGACGTGTTTGGAAAGGCTGAAGACGGAGGCCTCGCCCCAGGCGCCGACGGGCCGGCCGCCGACCTCGCTGCCGATCGCGTGCGCCCCGTCCTCCAGCAGCGCGATGCCCGACGCGTCGCAGCGCGCCCGCAGTTCCGGCGCCGGGTCCGGGTTGCCGTAGAGGTTCGTGGTCAGCACCGCGGAGAGCGAGCCCCATGTCTCCTCGGGCACGGCGCCGGCGTCGATGGACCCGTCGAACGGGTTCAACGGCGCCTGCACCGGCCGCAGTCCCGCGGCGAGCACCACGAAGAAGATCACGTCGTCGTTGACCGGCGACATCAGCACCCGGCCGCCCGGCGGGCACCAGTGGCGCAGCGCCACGTACAACCCCAGCCTGCACGACGGCACATACACGCATTCCCGGCCGAGCCGGCCACGCATGGTCTCCTCCAGCCCTTCCGGCTGTGGACCCGAGCGCGGCCGGCGCGGGCCGGCCTCCCCTGTGGCCATCCGCCCCCCTGTGTGCCTGTGGAACGCCCCCTCCCCGAGACCTTCCGGCACCCGCCCAGAGTCGCCCCGTTCGCACCGCTCCGTCAAGATTGCGTCCCGCCCTGTGGATAACTTCCGGTACGCGACGGGAAGCGGCATAAGGCGCCCCGGGACGGCTCTGCACAACACGGCCGCATCACCCGTAACGTGTGGCACGGCCACGGACACGTGGAGCACCTGCGCACACGAAAGCGAGGCAGCACCCGATGCCCCCCTTCGATGTCCCCGAGGGCGATCCCTTCGGCCCGCACAACCTGCCGTACGGCGTGTTCTCGCCCCCCGGTTCCTCGGAGCGGACCGTGGGCGTCCGGCTCGGCGACCACGTCCTGGACGCCGGCGCCGCGGCGCACGCCCTGGGCTCTCCCTACGCCTCCCTGCTCGCCCGCCCGACCCTCAACCCGCTGCTGGCGGCGGGCCGTACGGCCTGGTCGGACGTGCGGCGGGCGCTCACGGCGTGGGTGACGGTCCCGGCCCACCGGGAGACCGTGGAACCGCTGTTCCACCCGCTGTCCGAGGTGACCCTGCACCTCCCGTTCGAGGTCGCGGACTACGTCGACTTCTACGCCTCGGAGAACCACGCCCGGAACGTCGGCCGGATCTTCCGCCCCGACGCCGCCGACTCCCTGACCCCCAACTGGAAGCACCTGCCGATCGGTTACCACGGCCGTTCCGGCACGGTCGTGGTGTCCGGCGCCGACGTCGTACGCCCCTCGGGCCAGCGCAAGGCGCCCGCGGACGCCGCCCCGGTCTTCGGGCCGTCCGTGCGGCTGGACATCGAGGCCGAGGTCGGCTTCGTGGTCGGCGTGCCGTCCGAGCGGGGCCGCCCGGTGCCGCTCGGCGACTTCCGCGACCACGTCTTCGGCCTCTGCCTCCTCAACGACTGGTCCGCGCGCGACGTCCAGGCCTGGGAGTACGTGCCCCTCGGCCCGTTCCTCGGCAAGTCCTTCGCCACCTCGGTGTCGGCGTGGATCACCCCGCTGGACGCCCTGGACGAGGCCCGCGTCGCGCCGCCGGAGCGCACCCACGAGCTGCTGCCGTACCTGGACGACGCGGGCGAGGAGCCCGGCGGCTACGACCTGCGGATCACCGTCACGATCAACGGTCACACCGTCTCCGAGCCGCCCTTCTCCACCATGTACTGGACGGCCGCGCAGCAGCTCGCCCACACGACCGTCAACGGCGCCTCGCTGCGCACCGGCGACCTGTACGGCTCCGGCACGGTGAGCGGGCCCGCCGAGCGGGAACGCGGCTCACTGCTCGAACTGACCTGGAACGGCCGTGACCCCCTCGAACTCCCGGACGGGAAGCGGACGTTCCTCGAGGACGGCGACGTGGTGACGCTGTCGGCCTGGGCGCCGGGCCCGGACGGTGTGCGCGTGGGCCTCGGCGAGGTCACGGGACGGGTGGTCCCCGCCGTGTGACCCGTCCGGCCCTGCCGGTCCGCCACGACCCCTCACCCCGCACCGCCCTTCGCCGTCATACTTGGCGGGGGGCGGTGCGCGCGTTCGCACCCCGTTCCCCGCGCACTTCCGCACGCCCCAGCACGCCCCAGCACGCCCCAGCACGCCCCAGCACGATCCGAAGCCTCCCTCGTCCGAGAAGATCCGGAGCCCGTGGCATGACCGTCTGCCTGCTCCTGCTGAGCGTCGTCGCCGTGACCGCCGCCGTGCCCGTCCCCCGGGCGCTGACCCGGGCGAAGTGGCCGGAACGGGAACCGGTGGTCGCCCTGTGGGTGTGGCAGTGCCTGGTGGCCACCGTCCTGCTGTGCTGCGTCACGGCCCTCGCGCTGGGCGCCGCCGCCGTCTTCGGCACCGTCCGCGCCCAGCTCTTCGCCCCGGCGCCGCCCGCGGTGACCGCCGCGTACGACCTGTCCGCCGCCTCGCCCTGGACGGCCGCCCTGACCCTGCTGCTGGCCTGCGGGGCGGCCTGGACGACGGCCATGCTGGGGCGCGAGCTGGTCGAGGCCCGCCGCCGGCGCGGCCGGGCCCGGGAGCATCTGCGGGAGCGCGCCCCCGACCTGCCCGCGGGGCTTCCCGCGGCCCGCGGTCCCCTGCTGGTGCTGGAGGAGGAGTACCCCGACGCCTGGTGGATGCCGGGCAGCCCGCCCCAGCTGATCGTGACCACCGGGGCCCTGCGGCGCCTGACCGACCACCAGCTCGACGCCGTCCTCACCCACGAGCGCGGCCACGCCCGCGCCCGCCACGACTGGCTCCTCCACCTCTCCACGGCCCTGGCCACCGGCTTTCCCCGGGTGCCGCTGTTCGCGCACTTCTGCGACCAGACACATCGCCTGGTGGAGCTGTCCGCCGACGACACGGCCTCCCGCCGCTGCGGCCATCTGACCACGGCGCTGGCGCTGATCGAGCTCAACCAGCACCGCGGTGTGCTGTCCTGCGCCTCCAGCCGCCGTCTGCTCGGCGAGCGCGTCGACCGCCTCCTGCAGCCCCCGCCCCGCCTCGCCCGCCGGGACCGCGCCCTGACGACGGCGGCGGCGGCCCTGGTCCCCCTGCTGCCCCTGCTGATCACCTTCGCACCGGGCCTGCTGACCGCCCTGTCCTAGGCGGCCGCGCCGGGCCGTCTAGGACCAGTCGGGCTCCGGCTCCTCCTCGGGCCAGTCGTCCGGGTGGCCGGGGTCCTCGGACGGGGCGCCGGGGTCCCCGGACGCGGCGCCGGCGTCGCCCGGCGCCGTCAGCCCGGCCAGTACGGCCACCACGCCCTCCCCGTACGTCGCCAGCTTCTTCTCGCCCACCCCGCTGATCCCGCCCAGCTCGGCGACCGAGGCGGGCCACACCGTGGCGATCTCCCGCAGCGTGGCGTCGTGGAAGATCACATACGCGGGGACGCCCTGCTCGCGGGCCTGCTCGGCACGCCAGGCGCGCAGCGCCTCGAAGGCGGGCTGGAGCTCTTCCGGCAGCTCGGCCGCGGCGGCCTTGCCCTTGCGCTCGCCCCGGCCGCCCGCGCCCTTGGCCGTCGCCGGCTTCTTCGGCTCCTTGCGCAGCGGCACCTCCCGCTCCCGCCGCAGCACCGCCCCGCTGGCCTCGGTCAGCACCAGCGTGCCGTACTCCCCCTCCACGGCGAGCAGCCCCTGCGCCAGCAACTGGCGGACGACGCCCCGCCATTCGGCCTCGCTCAGCTCCTCGCCGATGCCGAACACGGACAGCTGGTCGTGGTCGAACTGGATGACCTTGGCCGTGCGCCGGCCCAGCAGGATGTCGACGATCTGCACGGCGCCGAACTTCTGCCCGCGTTCCCGCTGCAGCCGCACCACCGTGGACAGCACCTTCTGCGCCGCGACCGTCCCGTCCCAGGTCTCCGGCGGGGTGAGGCAGGTGTCGCAGTTGCCGCAGCCCGCCGCGTCCGGGTCCTGGCCGAAGTAGGCGAGGAGCTGGCCGCGCCGGCAGCGCACGGTCTCGCACAGGCCGAGCATCGCGTCCAGGTGCTGGTTGGCCCTCCTCCGGAACGCCTCGTCGCCCTCACCGGACTGGATCAGCTTGCGCTGCTGGATGACGTCGTTGAGCCCGTACGCCATCCAGGCCGTGGACGGCTGCCCGTCGCGCCCCGCGCGGCCCGTCTCCTGGTAGTAGCCCTCGACCGACTTGGGCAGGTCGAGGTGGGCGACGAACCGGACGTCCGGCTTGTCGATGCCCATGCCGAAGGCGATGGTCGCCACCACGACCAGGCCCTCCTCGCGCAGGAACCGCGCCTGGTGCGCGGCGCGCGTGCCCGCGTCGAGGCCCGCGTGGTACGGCACCGCCTCGACGCCGTTGCGGGAGAGGAACTCGGCGGTCTTCTCGACCGAGTTGCGGGACAGGCAGTAGACGATGCCCGCGTCCCCCGCGTGCTCCCCGCGCAGGAAGCCCAGCAGCTGCTTCCTGGGGTCCGCCTTGGGCACGATCCGGTACTGGATGTTGGGCCGGTCGAAGCTCGCCACGAAGTGGCGGGCGTCCGGCATGCCCAGCCGCTCGGTGATCTCCCGGTGGGTGGCGTGGGTGGCCGTCGCCGTGAGCGCGATGCGGGGGACGTCCGGCCAGCGCTCGCCGAGCACCGACAGGGTGAGGTAGTCAGGCCGGAAGTCGTGCCCCCACTGGGACACGCAGTGCGCCTCGTCGATCGCGAAGACGGAGATCTTGCCGCGCGACAGCAGGTCCCGGGCGGAGTCCAGCCGCAGCCGCTCCGGTGCGAGATACAGCAGGTCCAGCTCGCCGGCGAGGAACTCCGCCTCGACGACCCGCCGCTCCTCGAAGTCCTGCGTGGAGTTCATGAACCCGGCCCGCACGCCCAGTGCCCGCAGCGCGTCCACCTGGTCCTGCATCAACGCGATGAGCGGGGAGACCACGACCCCCGTACCGGGCCTGACCAGGGCCGGAATCTGGTAGCAGAGCGACTTCCCGCCACCGGTCGGCATGAGCACCACCGCGTCACCGCCCGCGACCACGTGCTCGATGACCGCTTCCTGCTCACCGCGGAAGGCCTCGTACCCGAACACCCGGTGCAGCGCGGTCAGCGCCTCGCTCTCCATCACTGTCATCCCGCCACTACCGCCCGTCACCTTGCCCCCGTGAGCCGTCCCTCGACCACCGCCTCCACGATAGGGGTCCGCACCGACAGCCCCGGAGTTGTCCACAGGCACACCCGTACGACGGCGGCGGCCCGGCGCCCCGAGGGGTGCCGGGCCGCCGCGGGCCGGTGGGCGTCGTGTCAGCGCACGAACACTCCCGCGTCGCCCGCCAGCTCCAGGAAGTACTGCGGCGCCACACCGAGCACCACCGTGACCGCCACGCCGACCCCGATCGCCGTCATCGTCAGCGGTGACGGCACCGCGACGGTCGGGCCCTCGGGGCGCGGCTCGCTGAAGAACATCAGGACGATGACGCGGATGTAGAAGAACGCCGCGATCGCCGAGGAGATCACGCCGACCACGACCAGCGGGGCCGCCCCGCCCTCCGCCGCCGCCTTGAACACGGCGAACTTCCCGGCGAAGCCGGAGGTCAGCGGAATGCCGGCGAAGGCCAGCAGGAACACCGCGAAGACCGCCGCCACCAGCGGGGACCGGCGGCCGAGCCCCGCCCACTTGGACAGGTGGGTCGCCTCACCGCCGGCGTCCCGCACCAGGGTGACCACCGCGAACGCGCCGATCGTCACGAACGAGTACGCCGCCAGGTAGAACAGCACGGACGAGACGCCCGACGGCGTGGCCGCGATGACACCCGCGAGGATGAAGCCCGCGTGCGCGATCGACGAGTACGCCAGCAGCCGCTTGATGTCGGTCTGCGTGATCGCCACGATCGCGCCGGCCAGCATGGTGACGATGGCGACGCCCCACATGACCGGCCGCCAGTCCCAGCGCAGGCCCGGCAGCACGACGTAGAGGATGCGCAGCAGCGCGCCGAACGCGGCCACCTTGGTCGCCGCCGCCATGAAGCCGGTCACCGGCGTCGGGGCGCCCTGGTACACGTCGGGAGTCCACATGTGGAAGGGGACCGCGCCGACCTTGAACAGCAGGCCCATGACCAGCAGCGCGGCGCCGACCAGCAGCAGCGCGTCGTTGCCCATGGTGTTCGCGAGCGCCGGGTTCACGTCCTGCACCGTGCCGTCGACGACCTGCGCGATCGTGGCGTACGACATCGAGCCGGAGTAGCCGTACAGCAGCGCGATGCCGAACAGGGTGAACGCGGAGGCGAAGGCGCCGAGCAGGAAGTACTTCACCGCCGCCTCCTGCGACAGCAGCCGCTTGCGGCGGGCCAGGGCGCAGAGCAGGTACAGCGGGAGCGAGAGCACCTCGAGCGCCACGAACAGCGTCAGCAGGTCGTTGGCCGCCGGGAAGACCAGCATGCCGGCGACCGCGAACAGCAGCAGCGGGAACACCTCGGTGGTGGTGAACCCGGCCTTGACCGCCTGCTTCTCGCTGTCGCTGCCGGGCACCGCCGCGGCCTGGGCGGCGAAGGAGTCCACCCGGTTGCCGTGCGCCTCCGGGTCGAGGCGGCGCTCGGCGAAGGTGAACAGGCCGACCAGGGCGGTCAGCAGGATCGTGCCCTGCAGGAACAGGGCCGGTCCGTCGACGGCGATGGCGCCCATCGCCGCGATGCCCGCCTTGGTCGTGGCGTAGCCCTTCGCGGCGAGCGCCACCACCGCGGCGAACGCGGCGGCGAGCGCGACCACGGAGACGAACATCTGTGCGTAGTAGCGGGACTTCCGCGGGACGAACGCCTCGACCAGCATCCCGACGATCGCCGCGCCGACGATGATCAGGGTGGGGGCCAGCTGTCCGTACTCGATCTTCGGCGCGTCGATCTTCGAGATCGGGTCGGCCGCCGTTGTCCACAGGCTGTGGACGGCTGTTGCGCTCACTTGGCCGCCTCCACCTCGGGCCGGGGGTCCTTCTGCTGTACGTCGGACATGGTGTGCTTCACCGCCGGGTTCACGACGTCCGTGAGGGGCTTCGGGTAGACGCCCAGGAAGACCAGCAGCACCACCAGCGGCGCCACCACCGCGATCTCCCGCACCCGCAGGTCGGGCATCGCGGAGACCTCGGGCTTCACCGGGCCGGTCATCGTCCGCTGGTAGAGGACGAGGGTGTAGAGCGCGGCGAGCACGATGCCGAAGGTGGCGATGATCCCGATCACCGGATAGCGGGTGAACGTGCCGACCAGGACCAGGAACTCACTGACGAAGGGCGCGAGCCCCGGCAGCGAGAGGGTGGCGAGGCCGCCGATCAGGAACGTGCCGGCGAGCACCGGGGCGACCTTCTGGACACCGCCGTAGTCGGCGATGAGCCGGGAGCCGCGCCGGGAGATCAGGAATCCGGCGATCAGCATCAGCACGGCGGTCGAGAGGCCGTGGTTGACCATGTAGAGCGTGGCGCCGGACTGCCCCTGGCTGGTCATCGCGAAGATGCCCATGATGATGAAGCCGAAGTGCGAGATCGACGCGTACGCGATCAGCCGCTTGATGTCGCGCTGGCCGACCGCGAGCAGCGCGCCGTAGATGATGCTGATGACCGCCAGCACGAGGACGGCGGGCGTCGCCCACTTGCTGGCCTCCGGGAACAGCTGGAGGCAGAAGCGGAGCATCGCGAAGGTGCCCACCTTGTCGACGACGGCCGTGATCAGCACCGCCACCGGGGCGGTGGACTCCTGCATGGCGTTGGGCAGCCAGGTGTGCAGCGGCCACAGCGGCGCCTTCACCGCGAAGGCGAAGAAGAAGCCCAGGAACAGCCAGCGCTCGGTGTTCGTCGCCATCTCCAGCGAGCCGCCTGCCCGCGCCTCGGCGATCTCGGACAGTGAGAAGGTCCCGGCGACCACGTACAGCCCGATCACCGCGGCCAGCATGATCAGACCGCCGGCCAGGTTGTAGAGCAGGAACTTCACCGCCGCGTACGACCGCTGGGTCGCCGCCGTCGCCTCGCCGTGCGCGTGGGCACGGTCCCCGAAGCCTCCGATGAGGAAGTACATCGGGATGAGCATGGCCTCGAAGAAGATGTAGAAGAGGAAGACGTCGGTGGCCTCGAAGGAGAGGATCACCATCGCCTCGACGGCCAGGATCAGGGCGAAGAAGCCCTGCGTCGGCCGCCACCTCCTGCTTCCCGTCTCCAGGGGGTCGGCGTCGTGCCAGCCCGCGAGGACGATGAACGGGATCAGCAGCGCGGTCAGCGCGATCAGCGCCACCCCGATGCCGTCCACGCCCAGTTCGTAGCGCACCCCGAAGTCGGCGATCCAGGCGTGCGACTCGGTGAGCTGGTAACGGGCGCCGTCCGGGTCGAACCGCACCAGGACGACGACCGCCAGCACGAGCGTGGCGAGCGAGAACGACAGGGCCAGCCATTTGGCCGCCGTGCGCTTCGCGGCCGGTACGGCGGCCGTGGCGATCGCCCCGACGGCCGGGAGCACCGCCGTCGCTGTCAGCAGAGGAAAGGACATCGGTATCAGACCGCCCTCATCAGCAGGGTCGCGGCGACCAGGACCGCCGCGCCCCCGAACATCGAGACCGCGTAGGACCGCGCGAAGCCGTTCTGCAGCCTGCGCATGCGTCCGGACAGGCCGCCCATGGAAGCCGCCGTGCCGTTGACGACCCCGTCGACCAGGGTGTGGTCGACGTAGACCAGCGAGCGCGTGAGGTGCTCACCGCCGCGCACCAGGACCACATGGTTGAAGTCGTCCTGGAGGAGGTCGCGCCGGGCGGCCCGGGTGAGCAGCGACCCGCGCGGGGCGACGGCCGGCACCGGACGGCGCCCGTACTGGGCCCAGGCGACCACCACTCCGACGACCATCACGGCCACCGTCGCGGCGGTCACCGTCGCCGCGCCGATCGGCGCGTGCCCGTGGTCGTGCCCGGTGACGGGCTCCAGCCAGTGCATGAAGCGGTCGCCGATGCTGAAGAACGCGCCGCCCGCGACCGACCCGACGGCCAGCACGATCATCGGGATCGTCATGATCTTCGGCGACTCGTGCGGGTGCGGGGGCTCGTACTCGCCGCCCGTCCCGGCGGCCGGCTCCACGTCCGGCGCCGCCGGGGACGGCGTCGGGGCGTTGCGCCAGCGCTCCTCGCCGAAGAACGTCATCAGCATCACGCGCGTCATGTAGTAGGCGGTGATGGCCGCGCCCAGCAGGGCACAGGCGCCGAGGATCCAGCCCTCGGTGCCGCCCTTGGCGAACGCCGACTCGATGATCTTGTCCTTGGAGAAGAAGCCGGACAGGCCGGGGAAGCCGATGATCGCCAGATAGCCGAGGCCGAAGGTGACGAAGGTGACCGGCATGTACTTGCGCAGTCCGCCGTAGCGGCGCATGTCGACCTCGTCGTTCATGCCGTGCATCACCGAACCGGCGCCGAGGAACAGCCCGGCCTTGAAGAAGCCGTGCGTCACCAGGTGCATGATCGCGAAGACGTAGCCGATGGGGCCGAGGCCCGCGGCCAGCACCATGTAGCCGATCTGCGACATGGTCGAGCCGGCCAGCGCCTTCTTGATGTCGTCCTTCGCGCAACCGACGATCGCACCGAACAGCAGCGTGACCGCGCCGACGATGGTGACGACCAGCTGGGCGTCCGGGGCGCCGTTGAAGACGGCCGCGGAGCGGACGATCAGGTAGACACCCGCGGTCACCATGGTCGCGGCGTGGATCAGGGCCGAGACGGGCGTCGGGCCCTCCATCGCGTCCCCGAGCCAGGACTGCAGCGGCACCTGGGCGGACTTGCCGCAGGCGGCGAGCAGCAGCATCAGGGCGATCGCGGTGAGCTTGCCCTCGCCGGCCTGCCCGGCGAGGCCGGGCTCGTCGAGGCTGCCGAGCACCGGCCCGAAGGCGAAGGTGCCGAACCACAGGAACATCAGCATGATCGCGATCGACAGACCCATGTCGCCGACGCGGTTGACCAGGAAGGCCTTCTTCGCGGCCGTGGCCGCGCTGGGCTTGTGCTGCCAGAAGCCGATCAGCAGGTAGGAGGCGAGACCGACGCCCTCCCAGCCGACGTACAGCAGCAGGTAGTTGTCGGCGAGGACCAGGATCAGCATCGCCGCGAGGAACAGGTTGAGATAGCCGAAGAAGCGGCGGCGCCGCTCGTCGTGCTCCATGTACCCGACCGAGTACACGTGGATCAGCGAGCCGACGCCGGTGATCAGCAGGACGAACGTCATCGACAGCTGGTCGAGCCGGAAGGCGACGTCGGCCTGGAATCCCTCCACCGGGATCCAGCTGTACAGGTGCTGTGTGAGGGTGCGGTCGTCCGCCGCCCTGCCCAGCAGGTCGGTGAACAGCACCGTGCCGAGCACGAAGGAGACGGCCGCGAGCAGCGTGCCGATCCAGTGGCCCACGGCGTCCAGCCGGCGTCCGCCGCACAGCAGGACCACCGCTCCGAGCAAGGGCGCCGCCACCAGCAGCGCAATCAGGTTCTCCACGATTCAGCAGCCCCTCACAGCTTCATCAGGCTGGCGTCGTCGACCGAGGCCGAGTGGCGGGAACGGAACAGGGACACGATGATCGCCAGTCCCACCACGACCTCCGCGGCGGCGACCACCATCGTGAAGAAGGCGATGATCTGGCCGTCGAGGTTGCCGTGCATCCGGGAGAAGGCGACGAACGCGAGGTTGCAGGCGTTGAGCATCAGCTCGACGCACATGAACACGACGATCGCGTTGCGCCGGATCAGCACGCCGGTGGCGCCGATCGTGAACAGCAGCGCTGCGAGATACAGGTAGTTCACCGGGTTCACTTCGACGCCTCCTCGGCCCGCTTGAACGTCGGCGCGTCGATGGCGTTGCGCTCCAGACGCTCCTCCGCGCGCTGCTCCATGGCCCGCAGGTCGTTGATCGCCTCCTGCGAGACGTCACGGATCTGGCCGCGCTCCCGGAGCGTCTTGCTGACGGTGAGGTCCGACGGGGTGCCGTCGGGCAGCAGGCCCGCGATGTCCACGGCGTTGTGCCGGGCGTACACACCCGGCGCCGGCAGCGGCGGCAGGTACTTGCCCTCGCGGACGCGCTGCTCGGCCAGCTCCCGCTGGGTCCTGGCGCGCTCGGTGCGCTCCCGGTGGGTGAGCACCATGGCGCCGACGGCCGCCGTGATCAGCAGGGCGCCGGTGATCTCGAAGGCGAAGACGTACTTGGTGAAGAGGAGGGCCGCGAGGCCCTCCACGTTGCCGCCCGCGTTGGCCTCGCCGAGGCCGTTGAACTCGCTGAGCGAGGCGTTCCCGATCCCGCCGACCAGCAGGACGCCGAAGCCGAGACCGCACAGCAGGGCCAGCCAGCGCTGGCCCTTGATGGTCTCCTTCAGGGAGTCGGCCGCGGTGACGCCGACGAGCATCACCACGAAGAGGAACAGCATCATGATCGCGCCGGTGTAGACGACGATCTGGACGACGCCCAGGAAGTAGGCGCCGTTGGCCAGGTAGAACACCGCCAGGACGATCATGGTCCCGGCGAGGCAGAGCGCGCTGTGCACGGCCCGCCTCATGAAGACGGTGCACAGGGCGCCGATCACCGCGACCGTGCCGAGCACCCAGAACTGGAAGGCCTCTCCGGTGGAGGTGGAGTAGGCGGCGAGCTGCTCGGTCATCGCCCGGTCACCTTCCCCGACGCCGGCTCCGTCGCCCCGAAGGTCGAGTCGGCCTCCTGGACGACCTCGCCCTCGGAGTGGACCGCCTGCCGCTCCGTGCCGGGCGCGGCCTCGGTGACCAGGCCCCGGTAGTAGTCCTGTTCGTCGGTGCCCGGGTACATGGCGTGCGGCGAGTCGACCATGCCCTCCTCCAGACCGGCGAGCAGCTGCTCCTTGGTGTAGATGAGGTTGGCGCGGCTGGAGTCGGCCAGCTCGAACTCGTTGGTCATCGTGAGCGCGCGGGTGGGGCACGCCTCGATGCACAGCCCGCACAGGATGCAGCGGGCGTAGTTGATCTGGTAGACGCGGCCGTACCGCTCGCCGGGCGAGTAGCGCTCCTCGTCGGTGTTGTCCGCGCCCTCGACGTAGATCGCGTCGGCGGGACAGGCCCAGGCGCACAGCTCGCAGCCGACGCACTTCTCCAGGCCGTCCGGATGGCGGTTGAGCTGGTGCCGTCCGTGGAAACGCGGAGCGGTGGTCTTCTGCTGCTCCGGGTACTGCTCGGTCAGCCGCTTCTTGAACATGGCCTTGAAGGTCACGCCGAAGCCGGCCACGGGGTTCTGGAAACCGGGCTCGGTCCCCTTGGGCTCCTCAGCCATCGGACGCCTCCTTTCCATCCGTGGATCCGCCCACAGATCCGTCAGTCTGGGTATCGGGTGCACCGCTGCCGATCAGCTCCCGCTCCCGGCGCGGACGGCGTCGCGGCACCGGCGGCAATTCCTGTCCCGGCAGCGGCGGTACGGGGAATCCGCCGCCCATCGGGTCGAAGGCGGGCGGGCCGTCGGGCTGCCCGGTCTCCTTGTCCTTCGCCTTCGACCGGAACATGTCGGCGACGAAGGAGAGCAGCAGCAGGCCGAGGACGGCCGCGGCGATGTAGAGCGCGATGTCGGCGAAGTCGTAGTTCTCGTTGCGCAGCGCCCGCACGGTGGCCACCAGCATCAGCCACACCAGGGACACCGGGATGAGGACCTTCCAGCCGAGCTTCATCAGCTGGTCGTAGCGGACCCGCGGAAGCGTGCCGCGCAGCCAGACGAATCCGAACAGCAGGGTCAGGAGCTTGCCGGTGAACCAGAGCATCGGCCACCAGCCGTGGTTGGCTCCCTCCCAGAAGGTGCTGACGGGCCAAGGGGCCCGCCAGCCGCCCAGGAAGAAGGTCACGGCGACGGCCGAGACGGTCACCATGTTGATGTACTCGGCGAGCATGAACATCGCGAACTTGATCGACGAGTACTCGGTGTTGAAGCCGCCGACCAGGTCGCCCTCGGACTCCGGCATGTCGAACGGGGCGCGGTTGGTCTCGCCGACCATCGTCACGATGTAGATGAGGAAGGAGACCGGCAGCAGCAGGATGTACCAGCGGTCGGCCTGCTGCTCGACGATCGTCGACGTCGACATCGACCCCGAGTAGAGGAACACCGAGGCGAACGCGGCGCCCATGGCGATCTCGTACGAGATCATCTGCGCGCAGGAGCGCAGGCCGCCCAGCAGCGGATAGGTGGAGCCGGAGCTCCAGCCCGCCAGGACGATGCCGTAGATGCCGACCGAGGCGACCGCGAGGATGTACAGCGCCGCGATCGGCAGGTCGGTGAGCTGCATCGTGGTGCGGTGGCCGAAGATCGAGACCTCGTTGCCGGCCGGTCCGAAGGGGATCACCGCGAACGCCATGAAGGCCGGCACGGCCGCGACGACCGGCGCGAGGACGTACACCGCCTTGTCGGCGCGCTTGACGACGACGTCTTCCTTCAGCATCAGCTTCACGCCGTCGGCGAGCGACTGGAGCATGCCCCAGGGGCCGTGCCGGTTGGGGCCGATGCGCAGCTGCATCCAGGCGACGACCTTGCGCTCCATGACGATGGAGATCAGCACGGTCACCATCAGGAAGGCGAAGCAGAACACCGCCTTGATGACGACCAGCCACCAGGGGTCGGTCCCGAACATCGAGAGGTCTTCAGCGGCGAGGTACGGGCTCATGCCTCCACCTCCTTGGGGGCCTCGTCGGCGGGGGTCGCCGGGCCGATACGGACGAGGGAGCCGGGCAGCGCCCCGGTGCCGGAGGCGACGCCGCCGCCGACGGAGTTGAGCGGAAGCCACACCACGCGGTCGGGCATCTCGGTGACCGCCAGGGGCAGTTCGACCGTCCCGGCGGTGCCGGTCACCGCGAGCAGGTCGCCGTCCTTGACGCCGGACTCGGCGGCCGTGGCGGCCGACAGGCGTGCGCGGGCGGCGTGCCGGGTACCGGCGAGCGCCTCGTCGCCCAGCTGCAGCAGGCCCTCGTCGAGCAGCAGCCGGTGGCCCGCGAGCACGGCCTCCCCGGCGGCGGGCCGGGACAGGGCGCCCGCGGTCTCCAGCGGGTCGGTGGCCCGGGGGCCGTCCCAGGCGCCGAGCCGGTCGAGCTCCGAGCGGACCGTGCGCAGGTCCGGCAGTCCCAGGTGGACGTCCATGGCGTCGGCCAGCATCTGCAGCACCCGCGCGTCGGTGGGCGCGGACCGCCGGGTCATCTGGTCCGGCTTGAGCGCCGCCTCGAACATGCGGACCCTGCCCTCCCAGTTGAGGAAGGTGCCGGCCTTCTCGGCGACCGCGGCCACCGGCAGGACGACGTCGGCGAGCGCGGTGACCTCGCTGGGCCGCAGCTCCAGCGAGACCACGAACCCGGCCTCGGCGAGGGCGGCACGCGCGCGCGCCGGGTCGGGCAGGTCGGCGACCTCCACGCCCGCGACCAGCAGCGCCTGGAGCTCTCCGCGCGCCGCGGCCTCGACGATCTGTCCGGTGTCGCGGCCGTAGCGGTGCGGCAGCTCGGCCACGCCCCAGAGGGCGGCGACCTCCTCGCGTGCGCGCGGGTCGGTCGACGGGCGGCCGCCCGGCAGCAGCGACGGCAGCGCGCCCGCCTCCACGGCGCCGCGCTCACCGGCCCGGCGCGGGATCCACACCAGCCGGGCGCCGGTGGCGGCGGCGAACCGGACGGCCGCGGTCAGCCCGCCCCGTACGGCCGCCAGCCGCTCGCCGACGACGATCACCGCGCCCTCGGCCCGCAGCGCCTCGGCGGCACCGGCCCCGTCGCCCTCCAGGCCGACGCCGCCCGAGAGCGCGTCCAGCCATTCGGTCTCGGTGCCGGGAGCCGCCGGGAGCAGTGTGCCCCCGGCCTTCTCGAGGCCCCGGGTGGCGTGCGTGGCCAGGGCGAAGGTCCGCTGCCCGTGTCCCCGCCAGGCCTTGCGCAGCCGCAGGAAGACGCCGGGCGCCTCCTCCTCGGACTCGAACCCGACCAGCAGAACCGCGGGCGCCTTCTCCAGGTGCGTGTAGGTGACGCCCGTGCCGTCGAGGTCACGGCCGCGGCCCGCGATCCGCGCGGCGAGGAAGTCGGCCTCCTCGGCGCTGTGCACGCGCGCGCGGAAGTCGATGTCGTTGGTGGCGAGCGCCACCCGCGCGAACTTGCTGTAGGCGTAGGCGTCCTCGACGGTGAGCCGGCCGCCGGTCAGTACGCCGGTGCGGCCCCGCGAAGCCAGCAGCCCCTGCGCCGCGATCCGCAGCGCGTCCGGCCAGGACGCGGGCTCCAGCTCGCCCTCCGGGTTGCGCACCAGCGGGGTGTCGAGCCGGTCCCGCAGCTGCGCGTACCGGAACCCGAAGCGCCCCTTGTCGCAGATCCACTCCTCGTTGACCTCGGGGTCGTCGGCGGCGAGCCGCCGCATGACCTTGCCGCGCCGGTGGTCGGTGCGGGTGGCGCAGCCGCCGGAGCAGTGCTCGCACACCGACGGCGAGGAGATCAGGTCGAAGGGGCGGGAGCGGAACCGGTACGCCGCCGAGGTGAGCGCGCCGACCGGGCAGATCTGGATGGTGTTGCCGGAGAAGTACGACTCGAAGGGGTCGCCCTCGCCGGTGCCGACCTGCTGGAGCGCGCCCCGCTCGATCAGCTCGATCATCGGGTCGCCCGCGATCTGGTTGGAGAAGCGGGTGCAGCGGGCGCACAGCACGCACCGCTCGCGGTCGAGCAGCACCTGGGTGGAGATGGCGACGGGCTTCTCGTAGGTGCGCTTCTTGCCCTCGAAGCGGGACTCGGCGTTGCCGTGCGACATCGCCTGGTTCTGCAGCGGGCACTCGCCGCCCTTGTCGCAGACCGGGCAGTCCAGCGGGTGGTTGATGAGCAGCAGCTCCATCACACCCTTCTGGGCCTTCTCGGCGACCGGCGACGAGAGCTGCGTCTTCACCACCATCCCGTCGGTGCAGGTGATGGTGCAGGAGGCCATCGGCTTGCGCTGGCCCTCGACCTCGACGATGCACTGGCGGCAGGCGCCGGCCGGGTCGAGGAGCGGGTGGTCGCAGAAGCGGGGGATCTCGATCCCGAGCTGCTCGGCGGCCCGGATGACCAGGGTGCCCTTGGGCACGCTGAGCTCGGCGCCGTCGATGGTCAGCGTCACCAGGTCCTCGGGCGGGACCGCCGCCTCTCCCCCGCCGGAGGGAGCGTTGGTGGTCACAGTCATGCGTGCACCTCCGTACGGTCGGCCCAGGCCGTCGACTTGGCCGGGTCGAAGGGGCAGCCACGGCCCGTGATGTGCTCCTCGTACTCCTCGCGGAAGTACTTGAGCGAGGAGAAGATCGGCGAGGCGGCGCCGTCGCCGAGGGCGCAGAAGGACTTGCCGTTGATGTTGTCGGCGATGTCGTTCAGCTTGTCGAGGTCGGCCATCCGTCCCTTGCCGGCCTCGATGTCCCGCAGCAGCTGGACGAGCCAGTACGTCCCCTCGCGGCAGGGCGTGCACTTGCCGCAGGACTCGTGGGCGTAGAACTCGGTCCAGCGGGTGACGGCGCGCACGACGCAGGTCGTCTCGTCGAAGCACTGCAGGGCCTTCGTGCCGAGCATGGATCCCGCGGCGCCCACTCCCTCGTAGTCGAGGGGGACGTCGAGGTGCTCGTCGGTGAACATCGGCGTCGAGGAGCCGCCCGGTGTCCAGAACTTCAGCCGGTGTCCCGGGCGCATCCCGCCGCTCATCTCCAGCAGCTGGCGCAGGGTGATGCCGAGGGGCGCCTCGTACTGTCCGGGGCTGGCGACGTGGCCGCTGAGGGAGTAGAGCGTGAAGCCGGGGGACTTCTCGCTGCCCATCGAGCGGAACCAGTCCTTGCCCCGGTTCATGATGGCGGGAACCGAGGCGATCGACTCGACGTTGTTCACCACGGTCGGGCAGGCGTAGAGGCCCGCGACGGCGGGGAAGGGGGGACGGAGCCTCGGCTGGCCCCGGCGGCCTTCCAGCGAGTCGAGCAGCGCGGTCTCCTCACCGCAGATGTAGGCGCCCGCGCCCGCGTGCACGGTGAGTTCGAGGTCGAGTCCGCTGCCCAGGACGTTCTCGCCGAGGAAGCCGGCCTCCCGGGCCTCGCGCACGGCCTCGTGCAGCCGCCGCAGCACGGGGACCACCTCACCCCGCAGATAGATGAAGGCGTGCGACGACCTGATCGCGTAACAGGCGATGACGATGCCCTCGATGAGGCTGTGCGGGTTCGCGAAGAGGAGCGGGATGTCCTTGCAGGTGCCGGGCTCCGACTCGTCGGCGTTGACCACCAGGTAGTGGGGCTTGCCGTCCCCCTGGGGGATGAACTGCCACTTCATCCCGGTGGGGAAGCCGGCGCCGCCGCGCCCGCGCAGACCGGACTCCTTGACGTACGCGATGACGTCGTCCGGCGACATCGCTAGCGCCTTGCGCAGCCCCTCGTACCCCTCGTGTCTCCTGTAGACGTCCAGCGTCCAGGCGTCGTCCTCGTCCCAGAAGGCCGACAGCACGGGTGCGAGCAGCTTCTCCGGGCTCATGTCCTTGAGTTCGGGTGCCAAGGTCATCACTCCCCCTCCTCGGCGGTGGGCCCCGCGGGGTGGGCCGGGTCGGAGGCCGACGTGTCCTGCGGCGCGTCGTGCGAGCTGAGGTGCTCCGTCGGGGCCGGCTCGTGCGGCGGGGTGTCCCGGGGCGCCTCACCGCGCGGGTGCACCACGCGCGCCGGGGCGGCCTCCCCCTTGGCCAGCTTCAGGCCGACCAGGGAGGCGGGGCCCGCGCTTCCGGTGGCCTCGACGGCTCCCTCCCGTGCGTCGGGGAAGCCGGCCAGGATGCGGGCGGTCTCCTTGAAGGTGCACAGGGGCGCCCCGCGCGTGGGCGCGACCGGGCGGCCGGCGCGCAGGTCGTCGACCATGCGCTTGGCGCTCTCCGGCGTCTGGTTGTCGAAGAACTCCCAGTTCACCATCACCACGGGCGCGAAGTCGCAGGCCGCGTTGCACTCGATGTGCTCCAGGGTGACCTTGCCGTCGTCGGTGGTCCCGCCGTTGCCGACGCCCAGGTGCTCCTGGAGCTCCTCGAAGATCGCGTCGCCGCCCATGACGGCGCACAGGGTGTTGGTGCACACCCCGACCTGGTAGTCGCCGCTCGGCCGGCGCCGGTACATGCTGTAGAAGGTGGCGACCGCGGTCACCTCGGCCGTGGTCAGGCCGAGCACGTCCGCGCAGAACCGCATCCCGGTGCGCGTGACATGGCCTTCCTCCGACTGCACGAGGTGCAGCAGCGGCAGGAGGGCGGACCGGGAGTCCGGGTAGCGGGCGATGACCTCGCGCGCGTCGGTCTCCAGCCGGGCCCGGACGTCGTCCGGGTAGGCGGGCGCGGGCAGTTCGGGCATGCCCAGGCTGACGCCCCGCTCCGAAGAAGAGGTGGTCACCGGTCGACGCCTCCCATCACGGGGTCGATGGACGCGACGGCGACGATGACGTCGGCGACCTGGCCGCCCTCGCACATCGCCGCCATGGCCTGCAGGTTGGTGAAGGACGGGTCACGGAAGTGGACCCGGTAGGGGCGGGTGCCTCCGTCGGAGACGACGTGCACCCCGAGCTCGCCCTTGGGCGACTCGACCGCCGCGTACGCCTGTCCCGGCGGGACGCGGAAGCCCTCGGTGACGAGCTTGAAGTGGTGGATCAGGGCCTCCATGGAGGTGCCCATGATGTTCTTGATGTGGTCGAGCGAGTTGCCCAGTCCGTCCGGTCCCAGGGCGAGCTGGGCGGGCCAGGCGATCTTCTTGTCGGCGACCATGACCGGTCCGGGCTGGAGCCGGTCCAGGCACTGCTCGACGATGCGCAGCGACTGGCGCATCTCCTCCAGCCGGATCAGGAAGCGGCCGTAGGAGTCACAGGTGTCGGCGGTCGGGACCTCGAAGTCGTAGGTCTCGTATCCGCAGTACGGCTGTGTCTTGCGCAGGTCGTGCGGCAGGCCGGTGGAGCGCAGGATCGGGCCGGTGGCGCCGAGGGCCATGCAGCCGGCCAGGTCGAGGTAGCCGACGTCCTGCATGCGGGCCTTGAAGATGGGGTTCCCGGTGGCGAGCTTGTCGTACTCGCCGATGTTCTTCCGCATCTTCTTCACGAACTCGCGGATCTGGTCCACCGCGCCGGGCGGCAGGTCCTGGGCGAGTCCGCCGGGGCGGATGTACGCGTGGTTCATCCGCAGGCCGGTGATGAGTTCGTAGATGTCGAGGATCAGCTCACGGTCACGGAATCCGTAGATCATGATCGTGGTGGCGCCGAGCTCCATGCCGCCGGTGGCGATGCACACCAGGTGGGAGGAGAGCCGGTTCAGCTCCATCAGGAGCACCCGGATGACCGAGGCGCGGTCGGGCACCTGGTCCTCGATGCCGAGGAGCTTCTCGACCGCGAGGCAGTACGCCGTCTCGTTGAAGAACGGCGTCAGGTAGTCCATGCGCGTCACGAACGTGGTGCCCTGCGTCCACGTCCGGTACTCGAGGTTCTTCTCGATGCCGGTGTGGAGGTAGCCGATGCCGCAGCGGGCCTCGGTGACCGTCTCGCCGTCGATCTCCAGGATCAGGCGGAGCACTCCGTGGGTCGACGGGTGCTGCGGGCCCATGTTGACGACGATGCGCTCGTCGTCGGCCCGGGCCGCGCTCTCGACGACCTCGTCCCAGTCGCCGCCGGTGACGGTGTAGACGGTGCCTTCGGTGGTCTCACGCGAGGAGGCGTGCGAAGTGCTCATGAGTACGACCTCCGCTGGTCCGGAGCCGGGATCTGGGCGCCCTTGTACTCGACGGGGATGCCGCCGAGGGGATAGTCCTTGCGCTGCGGGAAGCCCTGCCAGTCGTCCGGCATCATGATCCGCGTCAGGGCCGGGTGACCGTCGAAGACGATGCCGAAGAAGTCGTACGCCTCGCGCTCGTGCCAGTCGTTCGTCGGATAGACCGAGAACAGCGACGGGATGTGCGGGTCGCTGTCGGGGGCGCTGACTTCCAGGCGGATCAGCCTGTTGTGGGTGATCGAGCGCAGGTGGTACACGGCGTGCAGCTCGCGGCCCTTGTCGTTCGGGTAGTGCACGCCGCTGACGCCGGTGCACAGCTCGAAGCGCAGGGCGGGGTCGTCGCGCAGGGTCCTCGCGACCCGGACCAGGTGCTCGCGCTCGATGTGGAAGGTGAGTTCGCCGCGGTCGACGACGGTCCTCTCGATGGCGTTCTCCGGGAGCAGGTCCTGCTCCTCCAGCGCGCCCTCCAGCTCGTCGGCGACCTCGTCGAACCAGCCCCCGTAGGGGCGGGCCGCCGGACCCGGGAGCCGGACCGAGCGGACCAGGCCGCCGTAGCCGGAGGTGTCGCCGCCGTTGTTGGCGCCGAACATGCCGCGCTGGACGCGGATCTCCTCGCCGCCCTGTCCGCGCTGGCCGGGGAGGTTCTCCGCGGAGAGGTCCTTCTCGGGGTTCACGCCGTCACCCGGGGTGTCGTTCGCGTCGCTCATCGCAGCAGCCCCTTCATCTCGATCGTGGGCAGGGCCTTGAGCGCCGCCTCCTCCGCCTCGCGGGCCGCCTCCTCGGCGTTCACGCCGAGCTTGGAGGTCTGGATCTTCTGGTGGAGCTTGAGGATGGCGTCCATCAGCATCTCGGGGCGGGGCGGGCAGCCGGGGAGATAGATGTCGACCGGGACGACGTGGTCGACGCCCTGGACGATCGCGTAGTTGTTGAACATGCCGCCCGAGGAGGCGCAGACCCCCATGGAGATCACCCACTTGGGGTTCGGCATCTGGTCGTAGACCTGCCGCAGCACCGGCGCCATCTTCTGGCTGACCCGCCCGGCGACGATCATGAGGTCCGCCTGCCGCGGCGAACCGCGGAAGACCTCCATGCCGAAGCGCGCCAGGTCGTAGCGGCCGGCGCCGGTGGTCATCATCTCGATGGCACAGCAGGCGAGGCCGAACGTGGCGGGGAACATGGACGACTTGCGCACCCAGCCCGCGGCCTGCTCGACGGTGGTCAGCAGGAATCCGCTCGGCAGCTTTTCTTCGAGTCCCATGACTTGTGGCCCCTCAGTCCCATTCCAGGCCGCCGCGCCGCCATACGTACGCGTACGCGACGAAGACGGTGAGCACGAAGAGCAGCATCTCCACGAGCCCGAAAAGCCCCAGGGCGTCGAAGGTGACGGCCCAGGGGTAGAGGAAGACGATCTCGATATCGAAAATGATGAAGAGCATCGCCGTCAGGTAGTACTTGATGGGGAAGCGCCCGCCGCCGGCCGGCGTGGGGGTCGGTTCGATACCGCACTCGTACGCCTCGAGCTTGGCGCGGTTGTACCGCTTCGGACCGATCAGCGTGGCCATGACCACGGAGAAGATCGCAAAGCCTGCCCCGAGGGCTCCCAGTACGAGGATGGGCGCATACGCGTTCACCGCTCCTCGCTCCTCTCAGTCGGCACTGACTGCTGGCGGTTGTGCAGCGGGCTCCGTCCGCCTCGACAGCCCCACGAACCACGCCCGCCCCGGCGAAGATCGAGAACATGTGAAGCAGGTCACAAGCCCAACCGCTCCGCATCCTATGCCCGTAGGTCTGTGATCTGCGACACGGGGTATTGCACAAGCTTTGTGATCTCCACCACCTGACGAACGATCATGAAGTCGGATGAGCGGTGATCTTCACACGCCAAGCATCCACGTGATCACCAATGGTGACATTTTGACTGGTCAGCGCAGCTCAGAGGGCCCGTCTCAATATCAAGAGGCTTCCCGCGCATGCAAATTGGCGCTGGACTTGATCGCTTGCTAGAGGAGCGTTCACACATCAGGGGGGAAACGGAGCGGGATGTGGACGTGTGCACGCGTTCACGAAGTCGCGGCGTCTCGATCCGGCCATCGACGGGACCCGGCGGCCGGCGCCCCGACGCGACGGCAGGGGTAATCGTTCCGTGACCTCCGCCACATCGATGAGAGACGGATGAGAGCGGGGATTGGCCAACCACCTCAACCGATGGTAAGCGGGGAGCAATTCGGACGTAACGATGAAAGTACGTGATCACGGGCCGATCCCGGACGCCCGCAATGTCCGTTACGGCGTCAATAAAGAGCGACACGCCCGGGATTCGGAGTCTCCGTTGAACAACTGTGGCGCAGGACACGTTTCTTGAAGATATGAAGCAGCCCCTGATACCGGTTGTTCCCATGTCCCACACCGCTCACATACGCAGCCACCGGAAGCCCCGCCGTACCGCGTCATCCACGATCGCGATGCGGGCCGGAGTTGCCGGTGGCGTTCTCAGCACCCTGGCAGTGGCCGGGGCGTCCGGTTCGGCGAACGCCGCCGAGCCCGTGACGCAGACCCTCGAACTGCCCACCCTGACGGCCGACCTGGCCACTCAGGCCGCCCAGTCCGCGGAAGCCACGCAGCAGGCCGCCGCGAACTACCAGCTGCAGGCCGAGCGTGACGCGGCCGCCACAAAGGCCGCGAAGGAGGCCAAGGCGGACCTCGCCGAGGCCAAGAAGAAGGCCGAGGCGAAGAAGAAGGCCGCCGAGGAGGCCCGCAAGGCCGCCGCCGAGCGCGCCGCCCGCGACGCCGAGCGCCCCGCCCTCAGCACCACCGCCACGGCGGCCACGACCACCGCCTCGGCCCCGGCCGGCGGCAGCGTCGCGACGGTCGTCGCGTTCCTCAGGGCACAGGTGGGCGACGCCTACGTCATGGGCGCCTCGGGCCCCAACGCCTGGGACTGCTCCAGCCTGGTGCAGGCCGCGTTCAAGCAGGTCGGCGTCGACCTGCCGCGCGTCTCCCAGGACCAGTCGATGGCCGGCACCGACATCCCGCTGTCGCAGATCCAGGTCGGCGACATCCTGTACTGGGGCGGCAAGGGCTCCGCGTACCACGTGGGCGTCTACATCGGGAACGGCCAGTACCTGGACGCCGCCAACCCCTCCAAGGGCGTCGTCATCCAGGACCTCTCCGGCTACCCCGCCTCGGGAGCCGTGCGCGTGCTCTGAGCCGCGCCCGTACGGGCCACAGGGCCGCTGCCGCTCGGGGGCAGCGGCCCTCCCCGCGTTGCGCCGGCCGGCGCCGACATCACCCTCATTGCCCGAATCGCACCCGACGTGGAGTGCGTTGGCGGGCCGCCCGCGCCCGGACGCGACGCCGTCCGGCGGCGTGAGGGCCCCTCACGGGGCCCCGGTACGGACGCCGACGGCCGGAGTCCGTCCTCCGGACCCCGGCCGTCCACAGCGCCTCTCACGGCTTCGTGCCGTGCGGGCGCCCTCTCACGCCTTGGGCGCCACCTTGCTCAGACCGTTGATGATGCGGTCCATCGCGTCGCCGCCCGTCGGGTCGGTCAGGTTGGCGAGCAGCTTCAGGGTGAACCTCATCAGCATCGGGTGCGTCAGTCCGCGCTGGGCGGCGATCTGCATGACCTTCGGGTTGCCGATGAGCTTCACGAAGGCACGGCCGAGCGTGTAGTAGCCGCCGTAGGTGTCCTTCAGCACGCGCGGGTAGCGCCGCAGCGCGATCTCCCGCTGGGCGGGCGTGGCGCGCGCGTGGGCCTGGACGATCACCTCGGCGGCGAGCTGCCCGGACTCCATCGCGTAGGCGATGCCCTCGCCGTTGAAGGGGTTCACCAGACCGCCGGCGTCGCCGACGAGCAGCAGCCCTCGCGTGTAGTGCGGCTGGCGGTTGAAGGCCATCGGGAGCGCGGCGCCGCGGATCGGGCCGGTCATGTTGTCCGGGGTGTAGCCCCAGTCCTCCGGCATGGACGCGCACCAGGCCTTGAGGATCTCCCGCCAGTCCAGCTCCTTGAAGGCGTCCGAGGTGTTGAGCACGCCGAGGCCGACGTTGCTCGTGCCGTCGCCCATGCCGAAGATCCAGCCGTAGCCGGGCAGCAGCCGGTCCTGCGCGCCGCGCCGGTCCCACAGCTCCAGCCAGGACTCCAGGTAGTCGTCGTCGTGGCGCGGGGAGGTGAAGTACGTACGGACCGCGACGCCCATCGGGCGGTCCTCGCGGCGGTGCAGGCCCATCGCCAGGGACAGCCGGGTGGAGTTGCCGTCGGCGGCGACCACCAGCGGGGCGTGGAAGGTGACCTCCCGCTTGTCCTCGCCGAGCTTGGCCTTCACCCCGGTGATGCGGCCGGTGCGATCGTCGACGATCGGTCCGCTCACGTTGCAGCGCTCGTAGAGCCGGGCGCCCGCCTTCTGGGCCTGCCGGGCGAGCTGCTCGTCGAAGTCGTCGCGCTTGCGGACGAGTCCGTAGTCGGGGAAGGAGGCGAGATCCGGCCAGTCGAGCTGGAGCCGGACGCCGCCGCCGATGATGCGCAGGCCCTTGTTGCGCAGCCAGCCGGCCTCCTCGGAGATGTCGATGCCCATCGACACCAGCTGCTTCACCGCGCGCGGGGTGAGGCCGTCGCCGCACACCTTCTCCCGCGGGAACTCGGTCTTCTCCAGCAGGAGCACGTCGAGTCCGGACCGGGCCAGGTGGTAGGCGGTGGTGGAGCCGGCTGGCCCCGCGCCCACGACGATCACATCGGCGGTGTTTTCGGAGAGGGGCTCGGTCACGGCGGGATCTCCCCAAGTTCGAAATCTGCGTGCCGACCGGCACTGGACAAGGGCAGTCTATTCAGCACGATTGATCACCCGGCTGAAGGGCTGCCCCGTGAACCGAGCTCTCCCCGCTGTACGGCTGCGCGTTCCGACCCACGAGGACGCCTTCGCCTGGCACCGGATCTTCGCCGATCCGGACGTCATGGAGTTCCACGGCGGCGCCCCGGCGGAGCTCTCGGTGTACGAGGAACTGACCGCCCGCCAGCGCCGGCACGACGCCGCGCTCGGCTTCTGCCTGTGGAGCATGCTCGACGAGTCCGGCCGGGTCATCGGCTTCACCGGCGCCCAGCCGTGGGAGCGGGACTGGGGCCCCACGGGCGAGATCGAGATCGGCTGGCGGCTCGCCCGGGAGTACTGGGGCCAGGGCTTCGTCACCGCGGCGGCCCGGCAGACGCTGGAGCGGGTGACGGCGGCGGGCACGAAGGACGTGGTGGCGATGGTGGACGCCGGCAACGCGCGGTCCATCGCGGTCACCCAACGGCTCGGCATGCGCCTCGCCGACACCTTCACCATCCCGGGTTCCGGGCGCGAGGGCCACTGCTACCGGCTGGACCTCTGACCCCCACCAGGCAATCGTCACGCACGGTAACGAATTGTCACGGAAAGCCACTTGATGCTTCCGGCGGGCACGGCGCGGGTCTACCCTGCCGGTACCGCTTGGGGGGTGACGTCCGTGCGTATGACACCCGGGACCCCGACGCCCGAAGTGCGCGTGCCGCGCCTGGTCGGTCTGATGGCCGTGGACGCGCGCGAGTCCGCCCGCTCCCGCGGCCTGTCCGTCAGCGCCCCGGACCGGCCGGACTTCGCGTTCGTCGTCGTCGACTACGTCGTACGGCAGTATCCGCAGCCCGGTACGGAGGTGCCGCGGGACTCCGTGGTCCATGTGTGGCTCGACTTCGGGGAGGGCGAGGGCGGCGGAGGGGTGCGCGAGCCGCGCGGACCGCTGCCGCCCGACGGCGGGCTCCGGCGGGAACTGGAGGAGCCCGCCCTGGCCCGCGCGGCGGGGCTCAGCTCTCCTTGAAGCCCCGGTGCAGCGCGACCACGCCGCCGGTGAGGTTGCGCCACGCCACCTTCGACCAGCCGGCGCCCCGCAGCCGTCCGGCCAGCGCGGGCTGGTCGGGCCAGTCGCGGATGGACTCGGCGAGGTAGACGTACGCGTCCGGGTTGGACGAGACCGAGCGGGCGACCGGCGGCAGCGCGCGCATCAGGTACTCGGTGTAGACGGTGCGGAACGGCGCCCAGGTCGGATGCGAGAACTCGCAGATGACGATCCGCCCGCCGGGCCGGGTCACCCGGTGCATCTCGCGCAGCGCCGCGTCCGTGTCCCGCACGTTGCGCAGCCCGAAGGAGATGGTGACGGCGTCGAAGACGTCGTCCTTGAAGGGCAGCCGGGTGGCGTCGCCGGCCGCGTACGGGAGCCACGCGTTGTTCCGCTTGCCGACCCGGAGCATGCCCAGGGAGAAGTCGCACGGCACGACGTAGGCGCCGGCGCGGGCGAAGGGCATGGACGAGGTGCCCGTGCCGGCCGCCAGGTCGAGGATCCGCTGCGCGGGCCCGGCGTCGACGGCCTTCGCGACCTCCTTGCGCCATCGCCGGTCCTGGCCGAGGGACAGCACATCGTTCGTCAGGTCGTATCGCTCCGCGACGTCGTCGAACATCGAGGCGACTTCGTGCGGCTGCTTGTCCAGGGATGCGCGGGTCACGTGCCCATTCTTGCAGCCCTCCCGCCCGGCAGGAGCGCCGGCTTCCGGCGGGCGGCGACGTCCTCGACCCAGCCGCACGCCAGCACGAAACCGGCGATCAGGACCCAGCCGACCCCGAACAGGAACCACTGGCTCTCCAGCGGCAGATACCGCTCGAACGCCGGCACCTCCCAGAACCGGTCGGTCAGCGGCACGGCCAGGATCAGCGCCAGCTCGTGCCAGAGGTAGACCGTCACGGCCCGCGCGTTGAACACGGTGACCAGCCGGGAGCGCACCGGGCCGACCGCGCCGGCGTACTCCTTGGCGTACATCAGCAGCGTCACGAACCCGGCCGACCAGAAGGCCTGCCCGAGCGGGTTGTCGTCGAGGTCGTACGTGCCGCCGTACCGTGCCTGGTGGGTGAGGGCGTACCAGCCGCCGAGGGCGAGCGCGGCGAGCGAGGGGAGGACGACGGCGAGGGGGCGCAGCCGCCCGAGCACCCCGTCGTGGTGCGCGAAGCCGAGGAGCCAGCAGAACAGGAACGTCGCCAGGTCGGTGAGCGCGCCGCCGAAGCGGCCCTCCGGCGGCGGGACGGACGTGAGGACGGCCACCGGGACCAGCGACAGCGCCAGCACCGGCAGCGGGGCCCGCCGGAACAGCCGCAGCAGCGCCGGGGAGAGCAGCACGAACCACAGGTACGTGCGCAGGTACCAGACGATCTCCCAGGCCTGCCCGGCCCAGGCGCTGCCCGGCGGGTCGCCGAGCGGCACGATCCAGTACACGATCCGCCAGTCCGGCATCCAGCCGTGCAGCAGCATCGCGGTGACCACGAAGAAGCCCCATAACCAGAACGGCGGCAGCAGCCGGCGGAGCCGGCCCCGGATCACCGTGAGCGCGGGGCGCCGCAGCGACCTGGCCATCAGGGTGCCGGCAAGCCCGAACATCACCCCCATCGACGGGAAGACGAGACCCGCCCAGGCCCAGCCGAAGGTGTGGTAGGCGACGACCCGCACCAGGGCCACCGCCCGGAGCAGGTCGAAGTACCCGTCACGGCCCGCCGGGGCGGCGCCCCTGGAGTCCTCGCCCGCCGGACGCGCGGCCCTCCCGCGGGGCGCCCCGTGCGCCCCCATCAGCCGCCCGTCCCCGCCGGCATCCCGACCTCGCCCGTCCGCTCCAGCTTCTGCCAGCGCAGCCGGCCGCCGGTCAGGGCGGTGACACAGGAGTGGATCAGGACCAGGTACATCATCTGCCGGTACGCCAGCTGCTGCAGCGGCAGCATCAGCAGGTACCGGTACTTCTCCCCGTCGAGCCGGAAGGCGTACGCGGCGCACACCAGCTGCACGCCCAGGACGGCGCACCAGGCCAGCAGTGCCGCGCGGAAGTCGACGAAGAGCATCGAGTACACCGTGAACACGTCGATGAGCGGCGCGAACACCGGGGTGACGACCTGGAAGAGCACCACCAGCGGCATGCCGACGCGCCCGAACCGCCCCGAAGGCCCCCGGTCGGTCAGCGACCCGCGGTGCTTCCACAGCGCCTGCATGGTGCCGTACGACCAGCGGTAGCGCTGGGACCACAGCTGCCGCAGGGAGCGCGGGGCCTCGGTCCACGCGCGGGCGTGCTCCTCGTAGACGACCCGCTGGCCCGCGCGGTGCAGGGCGATGGTGATGTCGGTGTCCTCGGCGAGGGTGTCCTCGCTCATCCCGCCCGCCTGGAGTACCGCCTCGCGGCGGAACGCGCCGATCGCGCCGGGGATGGTCGGCATGCAGCGCAGCAGGTCGTACATCCGCCGGTCGAGGTTGAAGCCCATCACGTACTCGATGTGCTGCCAGGCCCCGATGAGCGTGGAGCGGTTGCCGACCTTCGCGTTGCCCGCGACGGCGCCCACCGACGGGTCGGCGAAGGGCTGCACCAGACGGGCCACGGTGTCCGGTTCGAAGACGGTGTCGCCGTCCATCATCACGACGATGTCGTGACGGGCGCTGCGGACCCCGTTGTTCAGGGCGGCCGGCTTGCCCGCGTTGGCCTGCCGGATCACCCGGACGTTCGGCAGGCCGAGCGCCTCGGCGAGGTCCGCCGTGCCGTCCGTGGAGCCGTCGTCGACGACGATCACCTCGATCGGATGGGTGCTCGCGGCCAGCGACCGCAGGGTGTTCTCGATGCACTCCTTCTCGTTGTACGCCGGGACGATCACGCTGACCGGCCGGGTGACGGGCGGCCCCCAGGCGAACCGGCGTCCGTTGCGCTGCCGGTGATGGCGCCGGGCGAGGACGAGCATCATCGCGAACCGCCCCATGACGGCCACGCCGACGACCACCAGTGCGGCCGAGAGCGCGGGCACCGTCCACTCGGCGACGGCGACGGCCGCGACCAGCGCCCTGCCCTCGTAGAGGGTGGTGCCGGTGGCGGGACGGTGCGAGGCCTGGAGCGCGTCGCCGGCTCCGGGCCCGGCGGCGTCGGCGGACTGCTCCCGCTGCTCGGCCATGGCGCCGCTGACGGTGGTGAAGGTGTAGCCCTCCGCCCGCATCTTCTCGATGTACTCGGGCAGCGCCTCGAGCGTCTGCGAGCGGTCGCCGCCGGAGTCGTGGAAGAGCACCGAGGCGCCCTCCCCGTCCTCCGGGGTGGCCCCTTCGACGATCTGCGGGACGCCCGGCTCCTTCCAGTCCTCGCTGTCGGTGTCGATGAAGACGCTGGTGTAACCGTCCTCGCCGAGCTGCTGGTAGACCTGCCAGCTGTAGTCGTCGACGGCGTCCGTCTTCGAGGAGTACGGCGCCCGGAACAGCGTGGTGGTGATCCCGGCCGCGCCGGCGAGCGCGAGCTGGGTCTGCTCCATCTCCCGGGCGACGCGGGAGGCGCTCTGGTACGACAGGTCGACGTGCGTGAAGGTGTGCACGCCGACCTCGTTGCCCTGCTCGACCAGGTCCCTCACGATGCCGGGGTGGCGCGACACCATCGAGCCGACCAGGAAGAACGTGCCGGGCACGTCGTACTCGTCCAGGATCTCCAGCACCCGCGGCGTCCAGGTGGGGTCCGGTCCGTCGTCGAAGGTGAGCACGATCGTCCGGTCCGGGACGGAGACGGTCGTGGCCTGCCCGCCCGGGAAGGTGAGGATCGGGCCCCCGTCGAGGATGTCGTCGGGCACGTCGGCGGACGAGGCCCCGGTGCGCACCCGCTGGTCGCCGCCGACCTCGGCGCGCAGATAGCCGTCGAGCAGCATCACGCAGCTCAGGGCGAGCAGGAGCAGCAGGGCGAGCAGGACCCGCGGCCGGTGCAGCGCGGCGGCCCGGCCGGCGGCGCGCTCCATGCGGGTGGGGGCGCGCCGCCGGCCGCGGGCGGTGGGCGTGGCGGTCATGAGGCCGCCGCGGCAGGAGCGGTGGCGGACGGGGTGGCCGTGGGCGGCGCCGGGGGCGTGCCGGTCGGGACCACCCCGTCACGCGGCCCGGCGCCGCCGGGTCCGGCCTCCCGCTGTCCGCCGCCGAACGGCAGCAGCGACGCCGGGGTGACCGAGGTGCCGATCCCCATGAAGGCCATGCCCAGCACGACCGCGTACCCGGCGCAGACGACTCCCAGGAGGAGGCCGGCCCGGCGCAGCAGCCTGGCCCGGCGTCCTGAGGAGTCGACGAAGACGGGCCCCTCGCCGGGCCCGTTGCGGCGTTTGCGGCGGCGGCCGCGCACGGCGGCACGGCTTTCGATGGCGGGATCGGAATGCATGGCCCGGACGGTAGGAGCCGCTGTTTGCCGAAAACCCTGTCCTTCCTGTGAGTTGTCCGTGAGAAGGCGGCCAACCTCTCCCTGCGCTGAGAAACCTCCGGAAACCGGGCGTACATCCCCAGGTGGGACACAGCACCGTGTGTCAGCTTTGCCGTCCCCACCGATGCCGTACGAACGGAGCGAGCGCGATGCGCGGTCCACTGAAATCCGCAGCCGGGCTCGCCCTGCTGCCGGTCCTGGCGCTGGCCGCGGGATGCTCCGCGGGGGGCGCCGCGACGGACGCGGCCCCGGCGGACCCCACCGCCTCCGCCCCGTCGACGTCCGCGCCGGTCACCGCGTACGCGCCGTACGTCAGTGCCGGGACGGCCTCCGCCACCGAGGCGGCGGGCTCTCCCACGACGTACAACCTGGCGTTCGTGATCTCCTCGGGCAGCGGCTGCACGCCCTACTGGAACGGCACCCAGGACATCGACGACGAGTCGGTGACGTCCCGCATCGCGGGGCTCACCGGGTCCGGCGCCGACGTCCGGGTCTCCTTCGGCGGCGCCTCCGGCGACGAGCTGGCGGCCACCTGCGACAGCGCGGCCGAGCTGGCCGGGGCGTACGGCGCGGCTCTGGACGCGGCCGGCGCCGCCCGCGCCGACTTCGACATCGAGGGCGACGAGCTCACCGACTCCGCCTCCGTGGACCTGCGTTCGGAGGCGCTCGCGCTGCTGCAGGAGGAACGCGCCGCTCTGGAGGTCTCGTTCACCCTCCCGGTGATGCCCTCGGGGCTCGACCAGGACGGCCTGGACCTGCTGGAGTCCGCCAACGACCACGGTGTCCGGGTCGCCACCGTGAACATCATGACGATGAACTACGGCGAGTCCTACGACGGCGACATGGGCGACTACGCCCTCGCCGCCGCCCGCGCCACGCAGACCCAGCTCCGGGACGTCTTCGGTCTGTCCGCGGCCGGGGCATGGCGGGGCATGGCGCTCACCTCGATGATCGGCGTCAACGACGTGGCGGGCGAGACCTTCACGCTGGAGGACGCGGCCGAGGTGCGGGACTTCGCGCGGGAGAAGGGCGTCGCCTGGGTGTCGATGTGGTCGGCGTTCCGGGACCGGGAGTGCGGCGAGGACGCCTCCGCGGACGATCCGCTGACCGACTGCAGCGGGGTGGAACAGGAGGACGGGGCGTTCGCGGAGGCGCTCGCGGGGTGAGGCCGGGGCCCGCCGCGGCGGGCGGGGCGCGTCAGCGCCGCCGGTACACCAGGCGGCCGCCCACGACGGTGGCCACGCACGTGGACGCGCCGTCCCGCACGAGGGTGTCCCGGTCGGGCACGTCGAACACCGCGAACCGCGCGCTCTGCCCGGCGCCGAGCGCCGGCAGCAGCACGAGGGGCACCGGGGAGAGCGCCGCGGGGCCGGGCAGTGCGGCCGGACGCCCCGCCAGGGCGAGTCCGGCCCTGCGCACCGCGTCCAGCGCCTCGCGGCCGCGCAGCTCACCGGCGACCGCGACCGTTCCGTGCGCCAGCATGCGCTGCACTCCGCGACGTGCGCTGGCGCCCCGCGCGGACGGCCCGGCGGCGAGGAGGGCCCGCGCGCGCTCCCCGAACACCGGCTCGGTGCCGAGCCGGTCCGCCTCGCGCGGGTCGGGGTGGTACGCCTGCTCCAGCAGTTCCGGACCGTAGGGGTTGAGCAGTCCGGGCGTCAGGATGCCGGGCCAGCGCCGCAGCCGGGCGTCCGGATGGCCGGCTGCCAGCCGCTCGGAGGGGCCGACGGCGGCGATGTGCGCGCCGTCGACCAGGACGGCGGTCTCGGGCGAGGCGTCGGCGGTGTGAAGGGTCAGCACGCGGAGGTCAGTTGGCGGACAGGAGCTTCAGCTCCGGGTGGGCCGTGCCGCCGTCGATGGCGGTGGACGAGATGTGCGAGACGACGCGGTCGTCGACGGGGTCGTTCGCCGGGTCGTCGTGCACGACGAGGTGCTCGTACGTCGTCGAGCGCTGCGCCGGGACCCGGCCCGCCCTGCGGATCAGGTCGATGATCTCCAGCCGGTTGGAGCGGTGCTTCGCGCCGGCGGAGGAGACCACGTTCTCCTCCAGCATGATCGAGCCGAGGTCGTCCGCGCCGTAGTGCAGGGAGAGCTGGCCGACCTCCTTGCCGGTGGTCAGCCAGGAGCCCTGGATGTGGGCGACGTTGTCGAGGAACAGGCGGGCGATGGCGATCATCCGCAGGTACTCGAAGAGGGTGGCCTGGGTGCGGCCCTTCAGGTGGTTGTTCTCGGGCTGGTAGGTGTACGGGATGAACGCGCGGAAGCCGCCCGTGCGGTCCTGTACGTCGCGGATCATCCGCAGGTGCTCGATCCGCTCGGCGTTGGTCTCGCCGGTGCCCATCAGCATGGTGGAGGTGGATTCGACGCCGAGGTCGTGCGCGATCTCCATGATCTCCAGCCAGCGCTCGCCGGACTCCTTGAGCGGGGCGATGGCCTTGCGGGGGCGGGCGGGCAGGAGTTCGGCGCCCGCGCCGGCGAAGGAGTCCAGCCCGGCGGCGTGGATGCGGGTGATCGCCTCGTCGACGCTCACCTTGCTGATCCGCGCCATGTGCTCGACCTCGCTCGCCCCCAGGCTGTGGATGACGAGCTGCGGGAACTCCTTCTTGATGGCGGCGAAGTGCTTCTCGTAGTACTCGACGCCGTAGTCCGGGTGGTGGCCGCCCTGGAACATGATCTGCGTGCCGCCGAGCTCGACGGTCTCGGCGCAGCGCCGCAGGATGTCGTCGAGGTCGCGGGTCCAGCCCTTGGCGGTGTCCTTGGGCGCGGCGTAGAAGGCGCAGAACTTGCACGCCGTGACGCACACGTTCGTGTAGTTGATGTTCCGCTCGATGATGTACGTCGCGATGTGCTCCGTACCGGCGTACCTCCGCTTGCGCACGGCGTCGGCGGCGGCGCCCAGCGCGTGCAGCGGGGCGTCGCGGTAGAGGGCCAGGGCCTCTTCGGAGGTGATCCGCCCACCGGCCGCGGCACGGTCGAGGACGGGCTGAAGGTCGGCCTTCTCGGTCACCGGTGTCCCTTTCGCAAAAGGTGTGGACGGACCGATCCAGCGTACGCCAGCGGCCCCGGGCGGCCGACGTCAGGCCGCGTACGCGCCGATCAGCAGCCCCGTGAAAGCGCCGCCGATCAGGAACGGACCGAACGGGATCGCCGTCTTGCGCCCCGCCCTCCGGGCGACCACCAGCGCGCCCCCGTACACCGCCCCGAACACGAACCCGGCGAGGGTGCCCAGCATCACGGCCGGCCAGCCGTACCAGCCGAGTACGGCGCCCGCGCCGAGCGCGAGCTTCACGTCGCCGAAGCCCATGCCGCCCGGGTTGATGAGGAACAGCACGAAGTAGCCGGCGCCCAGCGCGAGCGCGCCCAGCAGGGCGGTGGTCCACTCCCCGGCGTGCTCGGGGACGAGCGCGGCCAGGCCGAGCAGGGCGAGGGCGGCGCCGGCGAAGGGCAGGGTCAGCGGGTCGGGCAGCCGCTGCACCCGGAAGTCGACGACCGCGAGCAGCACCCCGAGGGGGCCGAGCAGCAGCCAGACGCCCAGCTCGGGCCGGGTCCCGGTGGCGGCGGCGAGGGCGGCGCAGACCAGCGCGGTCACCGCGGCGAGCACCAGGCGGCCGGGCCCGTAGCGGACTCCGGGCGGCGCCCGGTGGTACTCGGTGCCGGTGGTGGCGTCGTACGTCGGCCCGGTCACGGTCCCCGGCGGGACGCACTCCGCGCAGCGGGCCCGTCCGAGCCAGCCGCCGACCGGGTGTCCGCCGGGGCACTCGGTGTGCCAGGCCTCGCCGGCCGGCGCGGAGAACCGGTAGGCCGCCCGGGGCAGCAGGGTGCCGGCCACCGCGCCCCACGCCGCGGCACCCGCCACGAGCACGAGGTCGGTCATCCGGCGAGGGCGGCGTCGTCGCGCCAGGTCGGCAGCAGTTCGTCGAGCAGCGCCTCGGTGCGCGGCGGCAGCCCGCGGGCCCCGCTGCGGTCGAGCAGGTCGGCGGCGAGGGCGGTGAGCCGCGCGGGGTCGCCCAGAGCGTGGGTGGCGCGCAGCAGCTCGTTCCACAGCCGCTCGTCGGAGGAGGCGGTGCGCAGCGCGGCGTTCAGCGCCTCGATGGCCTTCTCCGCGCGGTCCTTCTCCATGTGGAACTCGGAGAGGGCGAGCCCGGTGTCCGCGACGAGCAGGGGGAGCTGGGCGTCGACGATCTCGTGGCCGAGCCAGCGGTAGCGGCCCTCGGGCCGGTCGGCGAGCAGCGGCCCGCGCACCAGCACCAGCGCGTCGGTGAGCAGCCGTCCGCGTACCGCCCTGCTGTCGACCCCCCTGCCCTGGGTGGCCTCGTGGTACAGCGACCGCAGCACGTCCAGGTCGGAGACGACGGACTTGGCGAGGGTGAGCCGTCCGGTGGCGTCGGCGCCGAGGCGGGGCGTGCCGTCGGGGTCGGTGCCGAGCCAGGTGCGCAGCCGCTCGATCAGCGCCTCGCGGACGTCGTCGGTGACGCCGCGCGGCCAGAGCGCGGAGGACAGCACCCGCGGGTGCACCCCCTCGCGGTGCAGCAGCAGCAGCGCGAGCGCCTCGTGGAGCAGGGCGCTGCGTTCGCCGTCCGGGGTGTCGAGCCCGATGATCTCGTACGGTCCGACCAGCCGCGCGTAGACGGCGGGCCGCCCCTGCTCGCTGACGTCGACGAGGAACGGCGGTGTGTCGCCCGGTCCGTCGGGGCCGCGCTCTGGGTCCGCGTCGACGAACAGCTCGACGACCGCGCGCTGTTGGGCGGCGGGCAGGAGCTGGGCGTCGAGTTCGAGACCGAGCAGCGGGGCGAGCAGCTTGCCCTCGCCGGTGATCTGCATCTCCCAGGCCGCACCCGGCAGTTCGCCGTCGCCGGTGCCGACGAGGTAGCCGATGCCGAGGCGGCTCGCGTCGGCGGCGAGTTCGGCGAGCGTGACGGCGTCCTCGGCGGACGGCTCGGCGGCGAGCAGGACGAGGTGCGGGGCCCAGCGGGTGTGCTGGGCGGGCCCGGTGCGTCCGGTGAGCACGGAGTCGTGCCCGGCGGCGCCGAGCGCGCCGCGCCGCTGCCGGGTCTCGGCCTCCATGGTCTCGATCAGCGCCTCGATGCCGTCGAGGTGGCGCAGCCGGCTGGGCGCGAGCGGGGTCAGGTCCTCGCCGAACCCGACGAGGGTGATGGTCATGCGGTCCGACCAGCCGTTGGTGGCCAGCTCGGCGGCCACGGAGGCGAACACGGCGGCCCGGTCGGCCTCGCTGCCGCTCAGCGAGACGATGCCGGGGACGGCCTCCAGGTTGAGCAGCAGCCGGGAGTCGTCCATGGTGCCGAGGCTGACGAGGCCGGGGAAGGGAGCGGCGGTGTCGGCGTCCTCGTACCGTCCGGCGTCGTCCTTGGCCAGCATCCAGAGCGTCTCGTCCTGCCCGAGCTGCCAGGGCGCCGGCGGCTTCCCGGACGGCTGGGCGAGCTGGAGGTGCAGGTCGCCCTTGGTGAGCCAGGCCGCGTAGACGGTGGGCAGCGGACGGGACTCGGCGGCCAGGGAGGCGGCGAGCCCGCGCAGCGACCGGTCGAGCAGCCGTACGCCCTCGGGGTCGGCGCCGACCAGCAGCGCGTCCTGCACGTCCTGGGCGTCCCCGGTGGGCGTGGGCGGCTCCATCCCGCGCCGCCCGCCGATGCCGGCGAACGCCGACTGCCACAGGGCCTGCCGGCGCCGGTGGCCGAGCGCGCCGAGCAGGCCGGCGGCGAGCAGCGGGGCGGCGAGGAGTGCTTCGGGGAGGCCGAAGGTGGACGTCTCGCGGGCGGGGGCGGCGTGCTCCTGACCGCCGGCCTCGTCGGGCGCGGGAGCGGGCGCGGGCCGCTGTTCGGGCACGGAGACCTCGGCGGCGCCGCCGCCACCGCCCTGGGCGTGGTCCCCGGTCCTGTCGTAGTCGCGGATCTGCTGGCGCACCTCGGGCGAGAGCTCGGGCGCCTCGTCCGGCATCTCGACGAGTTCGCCGCCGCGCGCGTCGCCGGGCATCTCCATGATCCAGCCGGGCCGGATCAGGCTGGCCTCGGACAGCTTGGAACCGTCGGGCTGCGTACGGTCCTTGTTGAGCTCGAAGATCTCCTTGTACCGGCGTCCGTCGCCGAGGTGCCGCTCGGAGATCTCCCAGAGGGAGTCGTGGTGGCGTCCCTCGGGCGGCTGGATCCGGTAGAACTTCGTGTCGCCCTGCTGCCTGGCGCCGGTGCTCGCGGCCGCCTCGGCGTGCGACGCCTGCTCGGCGAGCGCGGCGGCCGCGCCGGACGCCTGCTCCTGCTGCTGGGCGAAGAGGCCGGGGGTCTGCTGGGCGGCGGCCACGGTGGGCCGCTGGTTGCCGTCGAGGCTCTGCCCGAGCTGGCTCAGTCCGGGGGTGAAGCTGGCCGCGGTGGCGCCGACGAGCAGTACGGCGGCGACGAGCTGCCGGGCGAGCAGCTGACTGGGCCCGGCGCCGGGCACCCGCCCCGGCACGCCGACGCCGGACAGCGCGGCCTTCATCTCGACGAGCACGCACGCGGTGAACTGGGCCCAGGCGAGCCAGACGACGAAGGTCAGGATGGAGAGGAACGTCCCGACGGAGATGTCCTGCTTGAGCCACTCCATCGGCTCGAACGTCTCCGGGAACGGCCAGCCCGCGGTGACGGCCAGCGCGAACGGCACGCCGACGAGCAGCGCGAGCAGCGCCACGAAGGCGAGGAACGCCTTGACGAAGTCCCCGAAGGTCCGCCGCCGCACCCGCACCGGCTGGGGGGTCCGGTTCCGGGGAGCCGTCGAGCTGGACGAGCTGGGACTGCGGCGTCGCGGCATGGCGGGTGTCCTGGGTCGAGTGGAGGAAGGGTCTGCTGAGCGTACAGAGATCTTATTGACTCCCAGGGGCGCAGTCGAAGGGTGCGTTCGCCTCCGCCCTGCAGGAAGCGGCTCCACTCCGCTCCCGCCGGAGCGGGTCCAACTGAGGCACGTCCGGGGCGGGGAGAGCGGCACCCGCACGCGAGCGGGCCCCGGACACAGCGCACAGCTGTGTCAGGGGCCCGCCCTCACGCGTTCTCAGCGCACGTGGACCGTGCGGCTCAGACCATCGTGGTGTGCGCGTGGCCGTTCGCCACGGCAGCGCCGGGCGTCACCGAGGCGCCGAGTCCGGCGCAGACGGAGAGCGGACCGACCTCGGCGTGCAGGGCCGCGGCGGCGGAACCGCCGGCCGTGGTGACGGCGAGACCCGCCGCGGCGTCGACGCCGCCGTGGAGACCGCCGGACACCTGGTCCAGGTCCGCGTCGGAGATTTCGACAGTTTCGACCTGGGGGACGAAGTTCATGTCAGGTCTTTCCTTTCGCATCAAGGAATGTGAGCGGCGGAGCACACCCGAATTCCGAGTGGGGAAATCCGGAACCGTTCACCGGGGGGCCGCACACTGATCCAAGCACGACCCCGAACGGCTCACCAGCGACGTCCTGTCGACGAACGCCTCGATGGCGTCGGCGAATTCACCGGTGTGGGAATGCGGTCACGAAAAGGGCCCGCGCCTTCACGCTACCCACCGGTTACGGCGGGCCGCCGGCGGGACGATCCGTCCAGCCGGTCCGATCCGCGGCCTCCGCCCCATTTCCGTGCGACCTCGCGGTGAACGGTGTGCAGGTTGCCGGTACTTTTCGGAACGGCCGGAGGCGGACGGCCGCGGCGGGCGTCAGCCCACCTCGTTCTCCGCCACCGCCTGCCCGCGCACCACCACGTTCCCGCCGTAGAACATGCCCGTGAAGACCGGCGCGTACGTCAGCTGCACCTCGACCTGGACCGCGTCCACGGTCGCCGCCACGCAGTGCGTCGCCGCGATGTCCGGCCCGGACATGTCCATCTCGCGGGCGAAGGCCTTCACCCGGGCGTCGCAGTTCTCGTAGTTGATCGGCGCGGGGCCGCCCTCGTTGTCGTAGAGCGCCTCGCGGTCGATGTCCTGGGCGGCGTAACGGGCCGCCTGCTCCGCGATGTCGGCTGCCCGCTCCCGCTTGGAGATGGACATGCCGCCGTCGATGACGAAGGCCGCCAGGGACAGGAAGACCAGCGCGAAGATGATGACCGCGCCGGCCCCCGAGCCGCGGTCGTCCAGCCGCCCGCGCCGCTCCGACAGCCAGGTCCGCGTCCGTGCCGCGCTCACGCCGTCCTCCGGTACGGGTCCAGCGGCGAGCTGAAGCTCGCGGTCAGGGTCGTCGGGATGTTCAGGCCCAGCATGGCGAGACCCCGCACCTCGCAGCTCACCTCGACCGTGAAGAGGGTGTCCGGCTCGAAGCCCCGGCTGGTCTGCAGGACGGTCACCGGGCCCGAGCAGACGTCCGCGAGGTTCGCCTCCGCCGCCGCCCTCGCCTCGGCCATCGCCGTGCCGTGGTCCTTCTGGATCGAGCCCGCGCGGGCCGCGTCACGCGCCGCGCCGTCCAGCGCGCCACGTCCGTCGACCAGTTGCCCGAACCCCACCAGCACCAGGATGAAGAGGATCATCACCGGCGCGAGGATGACCACCTCGACGGTGGACAGGCCCCGGTCACCCGTCCTGGGCCTTCCGGCCGTCAGGGGGAGCCCCATCTAGTTCTCGCCCTCCTGCACGAACCGCTCCACCGGCCCCACCGACTGCGCGTGCACCGTCAGGTCCAGGCCCGGGAACACCGTCGGGATCCGTGCGGTGATCTCCACGCCCACCGTGTTCTGCTCCGGCTGGAGCGTCCTCACGTCCGGCGCCAGCACCAACTGCGGGCCCAGCTGCCGGATGTAGCTGTCCACCACGCCCCGCGCCTCGCCCCGCCAGGCCCCCGGCTCGGCGTCCGCCGTCGCCCGCGCCTTGCGCGCGCCCGCCTGCGCCGCCGCCTGGGCGACGTGATCGGCGAAGAAGTACAGCGCGAACTGCACCGTCGCGAAGATCATGAAGAACAGCACGGGCGTGAGCAGCACGAACTCGATCGCGGTCATGCCGGACTCGCCGCGGGCGGAAGCGGCCTCCACCCGTCGGCGTACCCAGCGGCGTACGCGCATCCCCGCCAACCCCGTTGTCGTCGTACGCGCCGTCAGCAGGTCTTGCCCGCGTCCGCGCCCTTGATGCAGTCGCCGACCTTGTTGGCGCCCTCGCTCAGCGCGGCGTTGATGATCGCGGCCACCACACCGACGATCGCCACGACGACCGCCGAGATGATGACCCACTCCACCGCCGAGGCGCCGCGGTCGAGTTCGCCGGAGCGGGCGCGCTCCACGCGGGCCCGCACGAAGGTGACCAGGAAGTCCACGGCGGGGATGCCGGTGTGGAAGGTACGTCCGTTCATGACGCGTTGTCCTCTCGAATTCGGTTCACGGAAGTTCTGACGTACGGCCCGGGGTTCGCGGTTCTCACACCTGGAACACCCGCATCGCCGCCGGAAAGATCAGGAACACGAGGAACCCCGCGCACAGCAGCAGCTGCGCCACGAGCATCGACTGCGACTTCTCGCCCGCACTGCCCTCGATCTCGGAGAGTTCACGGTGCCGCATGGTCTCGGCGCGGGAGGCCAGGGACTCGCGCACCTTGGCGCCGTCGTCCGCGACGAGCGCCAGGGAGGCGGAGAGGTCCTTGAGCTCCTCCACGCCCAGCTCCTCCCCCAGCTGCCCCAGCGCCTGCCACTGGCTGATGCCGGTGATCCGGGCGTCGGCGAGGGCGTTGCGGATACGGTGCGTGGCCCAGCCGTCGGAGACCTCGGCCGCCGCCATCAGCGCCTCCGGCAGGCCGCGCCCGCCGGCCAGGCTCATCGACACCAGGTCCAGATACGCGCCGATCACCCGCCGCAGGTCGCGCCGCTTGTCCGCGGCGTCCCGGCGCACCTCCAGGTCGGGCAGGAAGAAGAACAGCGCCGCGCACAGCAGCGCCAGCCAGACCGGGATGATCGGGCTGTCGCCGAAGCCGAGCGTCCAGACGATGGCGAAGAGGAACGGCCCGAAGAACAGACCCGCCACCGACAGCAGCACCTTGGTCGCCAGGAACTTCTCCCAGCTGCGTTCGAGCACGGCGAGGTCCGCGCGCAGCGAGCGCTGCTCCCAGCCCTGCTGCAGATAGAACTCGGCGACCCGTACGCCCATTTCGGCGCGCAGGGTGCCGAGCCGGCCGGTGTCCTGCGTCGTCCGCGCCGACTCGTAGGCGGTCCCGCGGGCCCGCATCGCGTCGATCCGGGCGACCTGGGAGACCGCACTGCGCTTGGTGGGCATCAGCGCGCGGACGAGGACGTAGACGCCGAGTCCGAGGACCGCGCCGATGACCACCGGCATGGCCAGTTGGTCACTCACCGGCGTACCCCCTCTTCCGGCTGGAGCGGCGCCTGCTGCTGAGCCGGTCCGGCGCCGGGCGTGCGCGGACGCACGAACCGCACCGCCGACTCGTCACGCACCAGGAACCGTTCGGGCGTCTCGATGGTGGACAGCTTGCGCAGCCACCAGAAGCCGAGCGCGAACAGACCGCAGACACAGGCGAGTACGAGCTGCCCGACCGCCGTCCCGTACGGCTCGACGAAGTCCCGGTTGAAGACGGACAGTCCCAGCACGAACGCGATCGACACGGCGACCACGATCTGCACCGAGCGACGGGTGGAGGCGCGCTGCGCCATCACGCGCTGCCGCATGTCCACCTCCTCACGCGCCGACTTGGCCAGCGCGCCCAGCACCTGCCGCAGACCGGGCCCGCGCAACCGGGCGTTGAGGATCAGCGCGGCGACGATGATGTCGGCGGAGGCGTCGTCGATCTCGTCGGCGAGCTGCTGGAGCGCCTCGGGCAGCGGGGTGCGGGAGCGCAGCCGGTCGACGAGCGCGTCGAGGTGCGGGCGCAGCACGGGCGCGGCGGCACGCGCGGACGCCGGGATCGCCTGCTCCAGGCCCACCGCGCCGGCGATGGTGTCGCGCAGCGACTCGGTCCAGGAGGCCAGCGCCTCCACCCGCTTCATCGCGGCCCGCTCCTCGGAGGCTCCGCCGAAGAGGCGGTCCCAGAAGAAGACGAGGACGGCGGCGGCGATACCGGCGACCACCCAGCGGGTCAGCAGCAGCACGGCGAGGCCGACGAGCGCGGCGAGCGAGCCGCGCCGGCCGGCGAACCGGATCAGCTCGTTCGCCCGCTCGCTCGCCTTCTGCTTCTCGTGCGCGGGCTTCGGGGGCAGTCCCCGTACCGCGACGGCGAGCAGGGCGAGCCCGCCGCCGACGGCGACGCCGGACGCGAGGGCGTAGAGGACCGTGGTGGAGAACAGTCCGCCCATGGAGCCGAGCGAGTCGAGCGACCCGAGCGCGGCAAGGTCGGTGGTGGCGGGGGTCACCGGCTCACCCCCACGTTCCGCTGGGCCGGTAGCCGTAGGCCATCAGTTCCTCCAGGCAGGCTATGGGGGCGTGCGCGCCGACCCGCCCGTCGGGCGTCTGGGCGAACACCTCGCTGGACAGCACGCGTCCGTCGACGCCGTTGACCTCGCGGACCGAGGTGACCAGGCGCTGGAGGCGGCCGCCGCTCTGGTAGTCGTTGCGCCGCTGGATGAAGACGACGAAGTTCACCGCGCCCGCGATCAGCATCTGGCTGGCCTCGATGGGCAGCCGCTCCGTGGCCTGCAGGGCGTAGGTGGAAATACGGTTGAAGACCTCGCTGGAGCTGTTGGCGTGGATCGTGGACAGCGAGCCGTCGTTGCCCTGGGACATCGCGTTCAGCATGGTCACGATCTCGTCGCCGAGCACCTCACCGACGATGACCCGGGAGGGGTTCATGCGCAGCGAGCGGCGCACCAGCTCCGCCATCGAAATGGTGCCCTGCCCCTCGGAGTTGGGCAGCCGCTCCTCGAACGCAACGACGTTGGGGTGCAGGTCGGGGAAGGTGTCGAGCCCCAGCTCGAGCGCCCGCTCGACGGTGATCAGCCGCTCGTGCGGCGGGATCTCGTTGGCGAGGGCGCGCAGCAGCGTCGTCTTGCCGGCGTTGGTCGCGCCCGCGATCATGATGTTCTTGCGGGCGCGGACGGCGCAGGCGAGGAAGTGTCCGAGCTCCGGGCTCAGCGTCCCGTTGCCGACGAGGTCGGAGATGAACACCTTGCCCATGCGGGCACGGCGGATGGACAGCGCGGGCCGGCGCGCCACGTCCATGACGGCCGACAGACGCGAACCGTCCGGCAGCCGCAGGTCGAGCTGCGGGTTGGCCGAGTCGAAGGGGCGCGACGACAGGCCGGAGTAGGCGCCCAGCACCTGGATCAGCTCGATGAGCTCCTCGTCGGTCTCGGCGACGGGCTCACCCCGCGCCTCCCGCCCGTCCGAGTAGCCGACGAACACCTGGTCGCAGCCGTTGATGTCGATGTTCTCGACCTCGGGGTCGTCCAGCAGCGGCTGCAACCGCCCGACACCGAACAGCGCGGCGTGCACGGCGGCCGCGTACTGCTCCTCCGTCTCCGCGTCCAGCGGCGTACGGCCCGCGTTGATCTCCGCGCGGGCGTACTCCTCCAGTATCTGGGCGATGACGGCACGGGCGTACTGCCGCTCGTCCTCGGTGGACATCGGCGTGACGCCGTTGACCTGGTCGAGACGGCGCTGTTCGGCGATCCGGTCGCCGGCGTCCTGACGGAACCGCTTGACCAGCTGATGGTCGACAGCGGTCATCGCCCGGCTCCGTGGCCCTGGTGCGCCTGCCGGTCCTGAGCGGAGGTGGCGGCCCAGGCCGCGCCGTACTGCTGGTACACGTCGGCCGTCACCTTGCGCGCGGAGCGGATCAGCAGCGACTTGTCGAGCCGCCCGCGCCTGCGCCCGGCCAGCTGCTCGGCGCCCGCCGGGTCGTCGGCGAGGGTGCCGACCACCCGGGCGCCGGTCTGCGCGTGCACGAGCATGTCGTTGACCTGGGACGCGAGCTTGGCGGCGTCCCCCGTGTCGGCGACGAGGACGACGCCGATCACCGGGTTGCCGAGGGCGGCCGCGCCGCGCGGCCCGCCGTGCAGCTTGCCGGCGAGCGCGGCGGCCCGGTCCCGCACGCGCGCGAGCGCCTCGGGCTCGGTGCGCGAGATCAGCAGGACGAGGGAGGCGTGCGGGAACAGCTCCACGGCAGGGGTGTCCCCGCTGATCCGCCCGCAGTCGGCGATGACGTCGGCGGGCGCGTGCGGGGAGTCGGCGAGCGAGGCGAAGGCGTGCCCGAGGGTCGGCCACAGCCCGGTGAGGCCGGCCGCCTGCTCGGCGATGCCGAGCCCGACGAGCACTTCGAGTCCGCCGCTCAACGGCTGCACGTGGTCCCAGAGTTGGTCGGGCACGAGTCCGCGGCGCGCGGTGGCGGCGATGGACAGCATCCCGGTGTTCGGGTTCAGCGGCCCGCCGTGCGCGGCGGCGCTGCGGTAGACGAGGTCACCGCCCGCCGGGTCGGCCTCGGCGAGCAGCACACGCCGGGGCCAGACCGCCGCGAGGGCGACGGCCGCGGTGGTGACGCCGGGGGAACCCTTGTCGGCGGCGAGGGCGATGAGGGCCATGGGTCGGGTGCCGCCTTCTAGTTGCCAGGAACGAGGACGAGAGCCACCTCGCCGTTGGAAGCGGCCTGGGTGAGCACCGCGGCCTCGGCACTGTCGACGAGCAGCGTCACCGGCTTGTTGGTGCTGCTGACGATGTCGTCGCTCTTCCCGGCCTGCACGAAGTCCACCCGGGCCTGCTCCACGAGCAGCGAGTCGCTGCCGCCGCCGGCCGAACCGCCGGTGCCGGCGTCGTCGTCGGAGCCGGAACGGGAGGTGCCGCCGACACGGTAGGCGGCGACGACGTCACCGGCCTCCAGACCGGCCGGGTACTGCCCCTCCTTGAGGGACATCCCCACGAGGGCCTTGCCGGAGGGGACCTTGGCCTCGTCCCCGAACATCTCGCCCACGGCGACGACACCGGCCGGGATCGCGCTGACGGCCTTGAGCTTCTTCAGGGCGTCCAGTTGCGACCACTCGACGTAGTGGATGCCCGGGTCCTCGGCGACCATCACCGAGGTGGTGTTGGAGTCGGTGACCGGCTGTCCCGCGGGAATCGGCTCGGTGATCTTGACGACCTCGATCCGGTCCCCCGCCTGCAGCACCAGCATCGTGGCGCCGAGCGCACCGACCAGGATCAGCAGCACCGCCAGCGCGGCCAGCGCCGGCTTGCGCTCGCGGGGCGGAGTGGGAAGCCGGTCACCGACCGCCGGCCCCGCCGGAGCCGCGGAACGACCGGCGCCCGCCCCCGCACGCTCTTGGATCTTCACGCAACCGCTCCCCGTACACCCACGATGAAGTCTGCCAAGTTCTCGGATATTCCGGACACTTCACCCACGAGCACTCTCGCGCGACATGCGCGACGGCTCGGACCTACCCGCCCGACCCGGGCGAATAGCCAACGCTGAGGTGAGTGTCAAGCCATGGCACCGTATCAGCCACGCATAAGCCCCTCAAGACAGAACCCGTCACACCCGTACCGCCCCCCACAACGTTCCTCATCTGCAATTTCACCATTGAACAACCCAGTTGGACCCGGCCCCCCACCTGTGCGCCGGCAAACCCCCTCAACCCCCGCCGACCACACCCCACATACACCCCCTCACGCACCGCACACGACCCCCGCACGATTCACCCGCAAGGTCTTCAGCCGGTCACACCCAGACCGTCACCCGGCCCGGTGACAGGCCGTACAGGGCAGTCCGCACTCCCGCGACGACCTCGTCGACGCCCGTGCATTTCGGCTCATTCACCGCGTAGTTCGCGCTGGTGAAACCGGTAACCCCATCGATATCGTCGACACACTGGAAGCACTCGTCTCACGGGGGAGCCCACTGTGAAGCGCCGCACATTGCCCATCGCCGCCGCGTTCGCCGCCGCGACCTTGATGCTGACGGCCTGCGGAGGAGGGGACGACAAGGCCGGCGACAGCGACAAGATCGCCGGCACCGGCCAGGGCACGGAGAAGCCGAGCAAGTCGGCGAAGCCCTCAGGAGCACCGGCACAGGACAAGCCCGACGGCGTGGACGTGTCCCTGCCCGCGGACATGAACCTGGTCTTCGACTGGGAGAAGCCGGAGAAGGAGAACGAGGCGGCGGCGATGGACGACGCCGCCAATTACGTCCGTGCCATCTACCGCGGTATCGACAAGCGCACGACCGAGGACGCCGCCGTGGCTGCCTACTCCTCGGGTGACGGCCTGAAGTACGCGAGGACGCAGATCGACGCCCGTCTCGAAGGCGACTGGACGGCAACCGGCACCCGCCGTCACTACCAGGCCACCACCAGGTCCGCGTCGAACGGGAACTCGGTGGAGGTCGCGTTCTGCGTGGACTCGAGCAAGTTCTACTCCAAAGAGGTCAAGACCGGAAAGGTCCTGAAGGGCGCGCCGAGCATCACCGACTTCGACTTCTTCAAGATCATCATGGTCAAGCTCCCCACGGGCGACGGTCTGTGGCAGGCGTCCAAGGTGTACGTCGAGGGGAAGGCCGCGAAGTGCCAGTGACCAGGTCACGTCGTACGGTCCTCAGCACCGGCGCGGTGGCCCTGCCGCTGGCCTTGTGCGTCGCTCTTGCGGGCCCGGCCCACGCGGGGGAGCAGCCGAACAACTCTCAGGGCTCGAACACCGAACAGTCGGGCGGCAGTGACAGCACCGGCATCTACGCCGCCGCCCGGATCACGTACTCCGGGTCCGTCGCCAAGGGCGGCGGCAGGGGCAACGTGGTATCCGCTGACGTCAACTGGACGCCACCGCCTTGCTGGTACGCCCCTTACCTCGGCGCGAAGGACTTCAAGAAGAAGATGTCCGCGGACATCGAGGGCCAGATGAGCGCACCCGGCATGGGCGGCCACGCGGGCGCCGCGCTCAGCGAGCTGCAGCGCCACTACGAGGACGACTACGGCTGGGCCGACACCCCCGGCTACAAGGACTACAACGTCGAGAAGGACGGCGAGGGCATGTTCTGGGCCGCCGTCGAGAACCCCGACGAGCCCGACCTGCTCAAGCGGAACTCCTGCAACGACCTCCCCTTCTGGGTGGACAACGGCGACGCCCCGCCGCCCCAGTACGAGGAGGCCATCACCCCGGAGATCCTCGCGGCCCTCGCCTACCAGCACATGCAGCTGCCCGACACCAAGGTCAGCCTCGCCCCCGAGGGAACCACCAAGGTGAACCTGCCGACCTGGGCGTGGCTCGACAAGGCCGTCTTCGACGAGGTCCAGGCCACGGCGGCCATCAACGCCCCCGGCTTCGCCCTCCAGGCCACGACGACCGCCAAGCCGGTGTCCCTCACCCTGGAACCGGGCACCAAGGACGCCGAGACCCATCCCGCTTCCGGCCAGTGCACCATCAACGCCGACGACTCCATCGGCGAGCCGTACGCCAAGGGCAAGGCCGACCGGACCCCGCCCTGCGGAATCACCTACCTCCGCTCCTCCGGCAACGGAACCTACGACCTCCAGGCCACCATCACCTGGGACATCGCCTGGACCGGCACCGGCGGCGCGGGCGGCGACATGCCCGACGGCACCTTCGGCACCACTCAAGCCGTCACCGTCCAGGAGATCCAGTCCGTGAACCGGTGATCGGTCACCGCATGCGTGGTGTGCTCGATCGCGAACCCAGCAGAGCAAGGAGATGTCCGGTGCACACGCCAGTGAGCACATACCGCCTCATGGGCATCGGGGCGGTACTTCTGGCACTGGCCGGCTGCGGATCGTCGTCCACCGGCGGCGATGCGGGGCCAACTGCCAGCCCGGCAACCGCACGGGCGGACCGGGACAATGGGCCTCAGTGCCAGGGAGAGGATTCGACGGACGGGCTGCATGTCCTGCGGGGCGGCGGTTTCAAGTTGCCCGACGACAGCGGCGTGCAGTACACCGATGGGCAAGTCGAAGGCACGACACTCACGGCAACGCTCCGAGACGGGGCGCGATATGAGCCCGGCCAGCAACAGTGGACAGTCGAACCCGGTTCAGAGGTCACTGTCTCGAACCATGCCTACACCGTCCGGCAGATCTGCACCTATCGAGTTGTGCTGGAACCGAAGACAGCCGCCGACAAGACGGCTTTCAGCTTGCCGCCCACGTCCACGGAACCGACGGGATCGGCCGCTGACGGCTCCCTGTGTTTCACCACCAACCGAGAAGTCCTCAAGACTGCGGCCGAGGGCTTTCCAGGCCAGGGCGAAACGCTGGCGCTGCTCAACAACGGAGGTGTCCAGCGCTTCCCCAATGGCCTGTCGATCACCGTCTCCCACGTTGACACCGCCGCGGGCACGACAGGCCTGAACGGGGTCTGCGCGGCGATTCCAGTCGCTGCCTACGAGGACGTCCGTAGCGGTCAGACGGTGGAGTTCGCTGGGGTGATGTTCAAGATCTCAGCGCTCACCGAGGAAGCGGTGAAGCTCACGCGTGTGATCAAGTAGCCGAGTTCCGTGTGTTCTCGGGGCCTGCTACAGCGCACACAATCAGTCAATGGGGGATGGAACCGCTCATGCAGTTGAAGGACGCCGCTCATGACGTGCGGCATCGCCCGAGCACGACCGACGCCGGTGCCGACGGTGTCGGCGGGCAACCTCTCTATCGGTGTCTTCGGCAGCAGACGCGTCACAACAGGCAAGGAGCGTAGTCGTGGGCTTCAAAGGCATGGACGAGGTCCAGGCTCCCAAACTCGGGGCTGCCGTCGACGTGATGGGTGGAACCCTCAGCATCCAGGGAGGTTTGATCAATGGCATTCTGGCCAAGTGGAACGCCAAAGCCGATGGAGTTTCGGACTTCCCCAAGAAGGCTCAGTGGGCGAGTGACGAGGCAAAGGACATCCGGCGACGCCTGGGCATCGCGCAGGACGACCCCGAAGCCGTCCTGACGTTCGCCGGACTGGCAGGAGCACTGGAAACCTGGCAGCAGTTCAAGGATGGCACGCTCAAAGATATAAAGACGCCCCTGAAGATCCTTAAAATCCCTACCGCGATTGAGGGCTCGCTTCGCCTGTACAAAATGTGGGCGCAGGGGCAGAACATCGACGGCGCTCGTGCTGTTTATGAACTGAACAAGTACTTCGGATCAGAATCCGCCCGCATTCGTGCCACTCGAGGGGAGCTGCTGAAGGAGCTCCTCAAAGCACAGCGCCTGCGTAACCTTTACAAGCAGCCTTGGCAGTGGCAGCAGGCAGTGCGCAGCACCGCCATGCGTCTCAAGATCCCGTATGCCTCGAAGCTCTTTCAGAGCGCGCCAGGGGCAGGAGTACTGGCCCGCAGAGTGTTTCTGCCCCTCAGCGTTCTGCACGGCGTGAAGCAGATGTTCATTCCCGATCACCAGGGGGCGCAGGGTTGGGTGGACCGCGGTATGGGCGGCGTTGAAGCAGCCGGCGCTGTCGCTGTGCTCGGTGGTGCCAGCATGGCCACCGCGCTCGGCGCGTCCGCGACGGTGGCGGCGGCGGTACCGGTCGTTGGCTGGGTCGCACTCGGTGTGACCGGCGCCTACTTCTTGGGCAGTTGGGCCTGGGACAAGTGGGGTGATGACATCACAGCCGGCGCTAAGAAGGCATGGAACGCCACTACGGAGTGGGCAGGCGAGACCAGGGACAAAGCCGAGGAGATCGTCAACGGCGCCAAGAGCGCCGTTACGAATCTGGTTCCCAACACCATTCGCAAATACAAGTTTTGGTAAACGAGTATCGGATTAATGACCATGCATAGCCATAAAATTGACATGGACCTCCAGGAATTTCGCGCGATCCTGGGGGAAGCTCTGGCCGAGGGTGGAAGCCAGCACCTTCTGAGGCTCACGGACGAAGAGATCGCTGTCCTCGACCCGGAGTCGCTCGAGGAGTGCATAGCCCCCACCCCCAGACTCGCGGAGCTCTCCGCCCAGGAGCGGGATTGGTCCTACGTCACGGCCCTGCGTTCCCTCGTCTCACGAGAGGTGGTGGAGGTAGCCAACATCGACGAACTGGACGCCGTCCTACGGCGCGCTCAGGACGCGGCCACTGAGGATGCGGGGGAAACTCCATCCGGCGTCGGATTTGATCTGCGCATCACTCCCGAGGTGAGTCTTGCTCTGACTCTGCGACGCTCGGCGTCCAACGCTCTCGTGGTCGAGCAGCACACGTCTGGTGGAGTCACTCACGCTGTCGTCTATGCCCACTCGGCGCGCCTCTATCTCGTGGAGCGGGTCACCGCGGGGGGTCTCCACATCTTCACTCTTGCCAGCTCCGCAGACGACGCAGCTCATGTGGTGCAACTTCTGGTGGACCCGTTCGACGTAGCGGACAAAGATGGCCAAATCCTGCGGCTCACGCCGCAGCAGGTCGCCGACAACAACGTAGGGCGCGCCCTCGGCGAGGCGATCGACTCCGCCCTAGTAGTCGGGCAGGTCGTCCTCCTTTCCGATGCGCCCGGCCCTCTGCTGACGACGTATGCGACGGACCGTTCGCTCTGGACCGTGTTCGTCGAACAGCCGAACGCACCCAAGGGCATCGAGGCTCGCGCTGTCGGTAAATCCCGTCTGAAAAGGATGATCAGACTCCTTCTCACCCTCCCTGACGATCCGGTGGAGCTATGAGCCGAGAAACCGATTGCCGAGAAGACCTGCGTAAGCTCAAGAAATACGCGGACGAACTTGAATTGGCTGTCGACAATGTCCAGCATCTCTGTGGCGAGGACACCTGGAAAGGACCTAAGAGTGAGCGTTTTCGCAGCGAGTTCGCGAAGCACAAGAAGGAGATCAAAAACGCCCTGACCGATGCGCGAGCCGCCATGGCCGCTGCACTCAAGCGGGTGGAGCAGGAAGAAGCGGACAAGAAGAAGACTGCGAGCGGGAGCTAACCGGATGGCAGCCAAGGACCAGCCGGCTTCCGGTCGAACGGCATCACCTTCCGAGGCGCGTCGGCTCACCGCCGTGTCGCTGGACCTCCTCCTGGCTCTCATGGGGGGCGTCATCGCGGGCTACGCGGTCACGGTGAACGCGGCCGGCAGTCCAGGCACGGTGGGACAGCAGTCGGTGCCTCCTGCCGTCTGGGCAGCGTCGGTTGGGGCAGTACTCGCTGTTTCCTTCACCAATCAAGTCCTGCTCACGCTGGTGGCGAGAGCCAGTCTGGGCAAGCTGGCCACGGGTCTACGAGTCATCCGGTCTTCCGATGACGGGCGTGCCGGATTCGTTCGGCTCGTGGGGCGGTGGCTCTTCGGGTTCTATTGGTCCATCGTCTTCGTTCCTCTTCATCTGGCAACGGACAGCAACGTGGAGCAACAGGACGCGGTGGGCTTGCGTATCGTTCACCGGCAGTGCGTTCCTGAGTCGCCCATGAGAAAAGACGAGGTTCTGTGATGCCGTTCCTCCCTCTGTCGCGCGGCCGGCGCCGGGTGCTGACCGGCCTCGGCGTCGCCCTCGCGACCGTGTCCGCGTTCGGGATCTACCAAGCGGCCTCCGGCGACGCGGGCAGTCCCCCGGTCAACGTCACCTTCGTGCTCGGCGGCGGGTCCAGAGTGAAGAAAACAGTCGGAGGCACCCCTCAGGGCACGGGACTCGCGATTCAAGGCTCGTTCCGTGGGCTTGCCGCGGCGGCTGACGGCACCGTCTACCTGTTCACCCAGGAGGACCAGGGGATGGTGATGTGGAAGCGGGAGACCTCTGGATCCACAGCCAGGATCCCTCTCACAGGAGTGGACAATCGGACAGCTGAACAGACAGCGGTGGCATCCGACGGGTCCATCTACCTGGCCACCGGAGACAGCCTGTGGAAAACCGGGCCGGACGGTAAAACCGTCAAATTGGTGGACACGAAGTGCGACAACCCGCGGCCGTTCGTCAACGCGAGCCTCGATGAATTCTGTACCGGCCAGGTCACGGGAGTGACAATCACCGCGGATGGGACCGTCTACTTCGGCGACCAGACAGTACTGGGACAACACGCCTCGTACGTCCACAAGATCAGTGGTGACATGGTGGAACTCGTCGCCGGACGGCCGCCCCAGGACAATGAGTCGCTACTGCGCACGAACCCTGCCGTAAAGAACGGGATCGACCCTCCTGCGGGCACCAAGGCCAAGGACGTGCTTGTTCCCGCTATCTGGGACTCCGGTTGGCTGACATCCAGTACTTCGGGCATCTACTGGCGGACCGGACCGGGAATCGTCCGGATCAATGCGGATGACACACTGACCCCTCTCGTGGGGGCCAGGGATCCGGACAGTATCAGCGAGCTGAAGGGTCCCTTCGACAGCATCGGAAGTGCTCTTGATGCCGAGATCGGGAGGGGGTCCATCGGCAGCTCGCGCGGCGACCTTACAACCCTCCCCGATCGCTCTGAGATCTACTACACCGACGCCCACGAGACCTATTCCCCTCCGTTTTCCAGCGAGTACCGCTGGGCCGGCGAGAAAACCGCTTCACAGAAAGATTTTATCGACAATCTACTTAAGGGAAAGGTCATTTACCAGGTCAGCGGCGAGAACATCGCACCCGTCATGCCAGGAGTTCAAGCCATAGCCGCATCCGGTGATTCTCTTTATATCGCGGCGGAGTCCGAATCAGACAACAGAGCCACGGGCGTGCTGCAAGTGGAGCTCCCCGAGATGAGCTGACTTTCATGAAGAGGACTCTCTGACAGCAGACAAGCAAAACGGAAGACGACCCCTGGTCAGCAAGACCGGGATTGCCTTAGCCTTCCTCCCCCTCCAATTTACTCTTCTGTTCATCGACAAGCTCATCCGGAACCGCAATGAAAGCATTGTCGAGCTGATTGGAAGCCGAGAAAATACTCAGGGAGGCACCACTGGACACCACAACATAACGCCTTTTCATGCCCATTTGGTACTCAAGCGAGAAATCCACGCTTTCGTTGCCGAACGCCGACTTGTTGAGCAGCACTTGGCGCACCTTGTATTTTTCACCGGCCAAGGTGACCTCGAACCCGCTCCCGCAGGACGAGACAGCCTTCTTCAGGTCCTGCACGGCCTTTTCTGCTGCGGCCGTCGACTCAGCACTGAACAGCATAAGCCGGTAACTCGCGTCCGCAGCTTTGGAGCCAGTTGGGGTCTTCCAAATGTCCCGCTCTACCAACCGCCCGTCATAGGCCATGGCTTCTGGGTCCAGCGCATTGGCGATGGGCCGGCATGATTCATCGCTCGCCCCAGCGGAACCTCCTTTCGATCCCGGCGACGCCTCACGGATGGTGTAACCAGCCACGTCGCCCTGAGACAGCGCCGCCTTTGAGAGTTGCGCACCGCTCAACGGCTGGGCGTTCTCTTCCTCCCCGGCCTCAGTGCCGCACGCCGTCACGCCAAACAGAGCGGCAATAATTGGCCCGGCCAGTACCGCCCTCGTCCCGCCGAAAATCATCGTACGCCTCACCTTCGTCATTGATCCTGTCCCGGATAGTCCCGTCCATCCCGGCCTGTTGAGAATTCCGGCCACACAGCGTTGACCACAGCCGGATCCTGCAGCCAGTTGCTGTACGCCGTGCGCTGCGCGTTAGTCATCTCGGAAACATTAAGGACCTGGCCGTCCTTGTCCAGGAAGTTGCCCGCACCCTTTGCATACGCCCGGGGATCGCCTGTGTAGACCGCGGTCCTCGTCTCGTCGTTGTCATCATGGGTGACAACAGTGACGTTTTCGATCCTCCCGTGCTCCCAGGCAGCCGAGGCGTTGGTCTGGTAGTCGTTCTGCCAGGAGAAGTCGGCAGTAGCCTTTTTAACGCCCTCGAACTGTTCCTTGAGTCCCTTGGGAGCATCGTTCGCGTCTACCTTGACGAGCTCTTTGATCCACCCGGTGAAGACGTCCTGACCCAACCCGTAGGCGACTCCGACCGCCGCCCCCTTGACTCCGGCGAGGCCGGCACCTCCCGCAGCACCCGCGGCCACGGAGGCGGCAGTGTCGATGACCGCCGCACGCGCGTTGTTGGTGTCTTCGACCCACTTGTCGATGCTCGTCTCGAGTTCCGTCGAGGCCACCTTCATTGTCGTCTGGTAGAACTCCTGCATCATGCCCCGTTGCATCGATGCGTAGCTGCCCGCGTATTCGCCGCTCTCACGTGTCGCGTACGATTGGTCGATCGCCTTTTCGTTGTGAGCCTGAAAGAGCGCGCTCAGAGTCCCGGCCGCCTGCGGGTCACGTGCAGATTCCTCCATGAGGGCACGCCAAAGCTTTTCGTTCGCTTCCAGGCCAGGACGGCCGCTGTCCTGTCCTTTGAGGAAGTCATTGAGATTCCACTTGCTGGCGCTCCCGAATTTTTCTTCACCCTTGGCCTGGACATCACTTCCCCACAACGAGTTACTCACCGCGGACGTCACACCATGTTCGAGATCCTTCCAGTAGGCCGTAATAATGCTCGCATAGAGGGCCTGAGTCCCACCAATGGGGTGGAGTGACTTCGTGTCCGATCCCGTCCGGTGCTGATAGTTGTCGAACAGGATGCGCGCTGTGTTCTTCTCGGCCAGCGAGGGGTTCTCCTGCTTCAACTCCACTGTTGCGGCATTGAGCAGTTCAAAGAAAGCCTTGCCTCGCTCCTTCGGCTCGTCGACCTTCCAGGGGCCCGTCGGGTAAAGAGCCTTCAAAGCAAATTCATTGTTGTGGTCGAACCATTCCCCCGCCGCCTCGGGGTTGTCGCCGATGGCAGAGAACAACTCCTGATAGCTGTCCTTTCCCCATTCTCCCTCACCAAGACCGCCGTTCCCGAAGAAGCGGGTCTCGTTGGTTTTAGTGTCTTTCTTGAACACTCGATCACCGAACGCCACCAAGAAGTCCTTGTCGTGGTTTCCTCCTTTGAGGAAAGGAGTCAGGCGATCCGGGCGGAACCCATCGTACTCGTCCATCGCGGAGTCATCGAACCACTTGTTCCACAACCGTTGCTTCTCTTTGGCGGTCTTCCCTTCAAAGGCCACTTTAGTGAAGGAGCCGAATGTTTCGGCAATTATCAGTCGATCCTTTTCGCGCTGCTCCGGGTGGTCCTTGTACTGATCGTTGAACCGGTCACCCATGTCGTTCGAAAGCCACAGCAGGCGCCTTGAGCCGAGGGATTCATAGAAGGCTTTCAGATAGTCGGCATCTGCTCTGTTGGCCCTTAGGTCGGCAAACAGCTCCGGCGTGATCGGGTCCCCTTCGTCCACCTTCTTCTGGAATTCCTCAGCCAGCTTCTTTCCATTGGCTCTTGACTGTGCAGTCTGACCCACCTTGCTCTCATCGATCTGCACCATGTCCTTATAGCCGTACTTCTTGGTTTCGGCCAGTGCAAGATGCCAACGACGCCGCAGGGACGGCAGCTGGTTCTCCGCCCACCCGGCGATAGCAAGAAGTTCTGTGAGCGGCGCAGCGTCGATGCCGTAACGTTCGAAGCTGGACTTGATCCACGTGGCACTGGACCTCAATCGCTCCTGATCCTTCTGAAGCGAGTTGATTGTTCCTTCCAGCTCGTCCGGATCGATACCCGAGAATCCGCTACCCATAGAATTATTCCCCGTTTCGTCAGTCCGTTCGACTCCGCCCTACCAAGAAGGCATCACTAGCGCAAGTCCATTTGCATCATCTTCGCTTCGGCATGGGTAACTTTTTCAGGGCATGAGTCGATCTTCTTCTGCACAGCCGGAATGAGTTTCTCGATCTCGCGGATCATGCGGCCACGGTTCCCTTCGATCTCGTCATGCCACCGGTTCGCCGTCTTGCCGACCCAGGAAACCTTCTTGTCCCCCACGTCTTCAGCGGCCGATTTAAGGAGATTTTTGAGATCTTTCACCTCATCTTGCAAATTGCGCTTCAACACCTCAAGTCGCGCTCGATATGGATTGTCAACTTTCGGCTGTTCGGCCGCTTCCCCCACGAGCCCTCCAGAGGTGATTCAGGTCGATGCTGGAAACATTTGAAGGTGGCCCACGTCACTGACTATGGAGCACCTCACGCGACTAACGCAAGGAGATGCGTCCGAGACACAGAAGATGGCGGGATTCGGCTAATTGCGATAGTGTCGGGCGCGGCGAGCGAAGGGTTCGTCCGGTTTCGACACACGGGGAGGCAGCTCAATGACAATCAAGGGCGCAGACACCACTCGGCTTCGCGGTCTTTCCAAGACGTTCAAGGCCCAGCACACCAACCTCGATGAACTGATTCGAGCTATCTCGAAGGGCACGCTCGAAAGCGAGGACTTCTGGAAGGGCCCGCGAGCCAACCGATTCCGTGATGAGTGGGACAAGCTGAAGCCTTCCCTGACGAACTTCCTGAAGTCCCTGGAGAACGCTCAGAAGGAGACGAGCGACGCCGCCGACGCGAACGACCGCATCAACGACTAGTCGCCGGCGGTCACCCACTGCGCAAGCAGGACGAGGGCCGGTCAGCCTTGAGGCTGACCGGCCCTCCCGCTTTGCCGCTGCGGGCGCGCTCAGTCCGGCAGCACCGCTTGGGCCTGCATCGCTTCGCCACCCTGGACGAAGAGCCCCCGGCCGGTCGGCCCCCCGCCGACGTTCGACGGCAGGCGAATGCTGAACATCTCACCGTCCTGTGTGCCCTGCGGCGACAGCAGCAGACCCGCGCGTGAGCGGCGTGCCTGTACGACAAAGCCCCGGTACTGCGAGGACAACGCGTCAACGGCACCCGCGGCGATCAGTCCGAGACCACCGTCCATGCCACGCTTGACCACCTCTTCGAGCGCTTCGTCGAGCGGAGTGTCATACAGCAGTTCCGCGTCGTCGACGACGATGACGTAGGGGCCCCGCGCAGTACTGATCAGCGCCTCCAGGTCGTCCTCGGAACTCTCGCTGTCGAGGGAGCCGAGTACCCCGGGCGCCGTAGCCAGTTCGCGGAGAGGGGAACGACGTGGCGTAATCACGATGACCCCGGTTTGCTGCCGCAGCAAGGAGTTGGCCGCTGTGACCAGGGTGCTGGAGCGCCCGGACTTCGGAGGCCCCGAGATGACGAATCCGGGTCCCCCTTCCTCCAAGTTCACACCCAGAGGTCGCAGTTCGTCCCCGCCTACCGCGACAAGAGCCCAGAGGGGCGACGCCGGAGCGAAGCCGGGCTGTAGCGCCATGGCCTCGCGGGCTCCGATGCGCGCCGGCAGTACGTCGACCCGGATCGGACGCTGGTACTCCGTCGGCCTGGATTCGACTTGACCGGCCGAGCGCGCGATCTCCTGAAGGGCCGCCACCTGGGCCTGCCCCGAGGGGTTCTCGGCGAGCAGCGCCAACTGGCTCTCCTGCACCCCGTCGTCCGTGGCCTTCAGCGCCCGGCCTGTGGGGATGTCCTTCGGAACGTCCTTGCTCGACAAGCCTGCAAGGGCGTAGTCCGCCTGGTCCGCGAGGCGAAGTACGAGTCGTTCGCTGAAGGAGCTGGAAATGTCGCCGGTCAGACCGCTGCGGTCGGTCGTGAGGACTACCTTCACTCCGACCGCGGCGCCCTCTCGGAACAGTCTCTTGGCATCGTCGACGAGTCGGCCGTAGTCGTAGTTCTCGAAGGCCTGGCGATAGGCGTCCCAGCCGTCCAGCAGAACCACCATCCAGGGCAACCGCTCCGAGGGGTCGGCCGCCGATCGCTGTTCTGCCGCGCTGGACTGTCCCTTCTCCGCAAGGAGCATCTGGCGTCGCGACACCTCGCTCAGCAGCCTGCCCAGCAATCGGTCGACACGTGCTTTCTGATCCCGAGTCACAACAGCGCCGCAGTGTGGGAGGCCGGTGAGCGGGAGCAGTGCGTTGGCACCGCAGTCGATGCCGTAGATGTGCACATCGCTGGGCGATGTGGTCCGGGCGACGGCCCCCGCGATGGTCCGTAGCGCGGTCGACCGCCCGGAGCGGGGGCCGCCGGCGATCATCAGGTGCTCGCCGTCCGTCAGATCGAGTGCGAGCGGCTCGCGAGCCTGCTGGGCCGGAAGGTCGGTCAGGCCGATACGCACGGGGGCAACCGGGTCATCGCCGGTCTTCCCCGTCGGCAGCGACTCCAGATCCGCGAGCGCCACCTGCGTGGGGATGGGCGGCAGCCATGGGCTGCGCGGCTGCGTGCACCCGAGTTGCCTGGCGCCATCAGCGATCGCGTCGACCAGCACGGCAAGGTCGGTCACCATCGTGCCGTCGTCCTCGTCGTCCTGCGCGGCTCGCGGCAGTGGACGCCCGTACGCCATCCAGTCCAGGAAGTTCACTGTCACTTGTGGAGCGGTGTCGGCTCCGGGGCGTCGCCCACCGATGCGTGCGGACTGCACTCCCACCAGCGACTGTGATCCAGACCGTACGTAACAGCGTCCCGGTGTGCTCTTCGAGATGCTGCCCGCATCGGGCGCGTCGATGACGTCGCGCGATTCTTCGCCGTTGGTGACGCGCAGGGCGATGCGAAGGTTGGTGTTGGCGCGGATGTCGGCGCTGACCACGCCCGCCGGGCGCTGTGTCGCCAGCATCAGGTGAACGCCGAGGGAGCGGCCGCGCCTGGCGATGTCCACGAGCCCGGCGATGAAGTCGGGCAGTTCCGCGACCAGGGAGGCGAATTCGTCGATGATGAGCACCAGCCTAGGCATCGGCTCCAGCTCCGGCCGGAGCCGCCTGGCGTCGTTGTAATCCTCGATGTCCTTCGTGGCCGCTTCGAAGAGAATGCCCTCGCGTCGTCTCAGCTCGGCGGCCAGTGAGGCCAACGCCCGCTCGGTCAGGTGCGCGTCGAGGTCGCTCACCATGCCCACGGTGTGGGGCAGCCGGGCGCAGTCCTGGAACGCGCTGCCGCCCTTGTAGTCGATGAGGACGAAGTTGAGCGCGTCCGGGGTGTTACCCACGGCCAGGGACGCGATGATCGTTTGGAGGAGTTCCGACTTGCCCGCACCCGTCGTACCGGCGATCAGAGCATGCGGGCCGTCCCGGCGGATGTCCAGGACGAAGGGCCCGTCGGCCGCCATACCGATGAATGCAGCCGTGGTCGCACCTCCGCGCTTCCAGATCGCTGCAATGTCCGCGCCGGTCGGGTCAGGCATCCTCAGCAGACTCAGCAGTCGCGCGGAGGTGGGGAGTGCGCTGTCCGCGTCGTCACGGCTCACATCCCGCACCGGCGCCATGGCCCGGGCCACGCGCTCACACCAGGCGACGGAGACCTGATCGGCCAGCACGTCACCCACCGACTCGTAGCCGTAACCACGCAGGTGGACGGTACTCAACGCGCCGGGCGACCAGCAGACGGCGGTACGGCACTCCTCGGGCAGGAGCCGCTCGTCCTGGTCGACGCAGAGCGCGAAGATGCCGTGCGCAGGCCCTTCCTGCAATAGTTGCGGTACTCCGGGGACCCGGCGCAGGAGCCTGGCACCGTCGAGGACGAGCAGCACATGCGGGTCGGGGCGCAGCGCCCGCAGGCCGCCACTTTCCTGGGCTGCGGTTTTCCTGCGCGACAGTTCATTCAGCAACTCGTTGACACGCCTGGAAATGGACTCCGCATCCGTTCCCAGCAACGCGACGCAGTGCTGTCCCTGTTGAGGACTGGCATGAGGTAGCCACTGGATCCAGCTCCAGTTCTCGGCAGCGTCCGGAGCCGATGAGAGGACAACGAGTGAGAGATCCCGAGGACTGTGCAGCACCGCGGCCTGTGCCGTCATCCACCGCGCAGTCGCGACGGCGCGGGTTCGGTCCCCGGCGATGCCCACTACCCCAAGTTCCGTGAAGGGGAGCGTCATCGGGACGTTAGTGACGACCGGAGGCTCGGGCTCTTCCACGTCGGCTCCTGTGGCACGACCGTTCACCAGGTCGATTTCGGCTCTCAAATCGCTGAAGCCGACACGGAGATACATGGCGTCCGGGTCCGTGATGCGACGCTCCCACAGGCGCCGGCGGGGGCCTGTGGCGAAGAGGAGCATCTGCCCCGGGTCGGGGAACGCCTCGCGGCGGCGCCGCTGATCACGCTCAGCGAGTCGCTCAAGTTCCGCTTCCTGTTCCGCCTTGGCTTTCTTGTACTCCTTGAGAGCCGCCCGGTACTTCTTCTTGCCGTGCCGCCGGTCGCTGAACCATTGTCCGAGCATCATCAAGGGAGACAGCAGACAGAACAAGAGCATGTAGATCGTCTTGGTGACGAAGTACATTGCCACGCCGAAAAACAACGGCATCAGCATGGAGATGAGCTGAAAGCGAATCCCTTCGTCCTTGCCGGGTGGCATGGGCACCGTCAACCTCGGCCGGGACAGAGGCGAGGACAAGCGTGGCGGGCGGTTGTAAGCGAGGCCACCCTCGCCCGTGGGAGCGAGGTGTGCGTCCGGCTCGCCCGGTTCGGCCAAGCTGAAGAGGGAGTCGCCGGCCTTGAGCAACATGCCCGGTTCCCACTCTTGCACTGCAGTAACCGGCTCGTCGTCGAGGGACAGGTTCACGTCGCCTTGGGGCGCGACGTCGACCCGACCCTTGAGGTCGACGGTGATGCGAGCGGCCACCGACTCCAGTCGCGGGTCATCAACGACGATGGTGCACGTTTCCGCCGAGCCCAGCGTCGCCGCCCCCGCGGTCAGGCGAGCGACCCGTCCAGCGCCCGGGCCGCCGCAGACCCGAACCTCGTATCTGCCGGTCGGCTCGTCAGCGGTCAGGAAGGGACCCACGGAGTCATCAGTGGTGATCCGCAATCCGTCCCTGAGGACGTCGCCCACTTGCGAGTCAGGTGACAAAGGCCGCCCGTCAACCCAAAGGGTGGCTGGGGCTGTCTGCGCTGACCGCAAATAGTGAATATCGATGTCCGATGCGGTAGTCCGAGAAGAGTCAAGGCCTCTCCGAACCCGTCGCAACGCCTCGGCCACCTCGGCTGCCGTCACCCCTTCGTCAGCGCTGATCATCGCATCCTGAGGTCCGGCTCCTTCCTGAACCACGGTCGTCCGCACTCGCATCAGGCCGTCTCCCCTCCCGTCCAGATGTGCCTGGCAAAGCTTGACCCTGAGCCTAGCCCCGCTGCGGACAGCTCAAGCGTTGGGATCCGCTCAGAGCTTGCGGCCTCCCAAGTCGCCCGCTGAGCCTGGGTCGTCTAACCGTCAGCCCTGGTCTGTTCCGCTTCCTGCAACGGCACCTGCGGGGCAAACGCGTGCAGAGCATCCACAAGACGTTCACGGTCAAGGGCCCAGAGATTGATGTGTCTGCTCGCCAGGAAAAGGTCGTGATCGATGTGGGGCGCGAGCCGGGACGTCTGCTCCCGGCTGAGTGAGGCATTCGGACCAGGCAGCGCCGGGGCGCCCGGTTGGCGGCGCAGCCCCACGTACCGCATGGGTGTCAGCGCGGCTGTGCGCTGCTGCCAAAGGACGACGGCAGAAACATCGCGCCACGGTACGAATGCGGTCTGACCTGCATAGCGCGCGGGCGCTCCGCCCATGGTTACGCCCCTGTCATCGACGCGGAAGGCGACAAGTCGCCTGGCCACGGCCCCGCTGAGAAGTTGAAAAGGGGTCCATGGGTAACGGACTTCGTACACGGATGATTCACGTGCCGACATTCAGGGATCACATCTCCTTCATGATGAATTACTTCTCTGCCTTCCCTCACGATATGTGTCGTCTCCTCGTACTGCGGGCGCCCTGCCAAGGAAACGCTCCCGCCGGTGGGGTGGAGGAACGGTTACTCGATCTTCGACAGGCGGGCCTTCGGGCTTCCGGAGGGTTTGCTGTCCGACTCGTAGACGAGGTCGTCGCCCACGGGGGTGAGGCGGACCGTGTGGGGAGCCTGGTTGCAGACGTCGCGGTTGGACTCGGCGCCGACGGAGGTCGTGACGATCCGCTTCCCGGTGATCTGCTTCAGGGTGAGTACGTCGTCGCAGACGCCGCCGAAGATGTCCGTGTGCCGGAGGGTGCCCACCCGTTCGCCCACCTCGGCCTTCTCGAGGGTCAGCCGGAAGGTGCCGAGCGGAATGGCGATGGTCTCGCGGGAGTTGGCCTGGCCCTCCCAGGTGCCGAGGTAGGCGGCGGGGACGGTGACCGGGGCGGCCGGGTCGCCTGACCGTCCGCCGTCGTCGGACTGGGCGGGGCCGCCCCCGGAGGTGCCCGGCAGCAGGTCGAACAGGAAGGCGGAGCCGACGGTCACCGCGGCCAGCGCGCCCGCCACCGCGAGGGCGACCGTGCAGCTGACGCGCCGGCCGCGGCCTCCGGGGCCGGCTGAGGAGGTGGCCGCCGCGGAGAGGGAGAGCCGGGCGGGACGGTGGTCCGTGGGCTGCGTCGGCGGGTGCGGGGGCGCGCCCGACGACGACGCGTCGCGCGGCTCCGGGAAGGGGGCGGGGGCAGGGGCGAGGACAGGGGGACGGACGGCGCCCGGGCCCTCCGGGCCCGGCATCACCGGTGGCGGGCCGAAGCCGCCGGTCACGGCTCCCGCCGTCGGGGCCTCCCCCACCGACGGGCTGCTGAAGCCCACCGGGCCCGACGGAGCGTCACCCGCCGCCTCCAAGCCCGACAGGGCGTCACCCGCCGCCTCCGGGCCCGACCGGACGCCGTCCGCCACCTCGAGCCCCGACGGAGCACCCCCCACCGCTCCCGCCTCCAGATTCAGCAACCGCACCGCAGCGCGGCTCACCTCCTCCACCAGGGCCCCCGGCAGCCAGCCGCCCGTCACCAGGCGGGCCGCGCCGCCGTCCGGGGCGAGGCGGTGGGCCACCTCGGCGGGGGCCGGGCGGGCCGACGGGTTCTTGTCCAGGCACGCTTCCGTCAGCCGGCGCAGCTCGCCGGTGAGGTCGCCCAGCGCGGGCGGCTCGTGCACGACCTTGTACAGCAGCGCAGCCGAGGAGTCGCCGGGGAAGGGAGGGCTGCCGGTGGCGGCGTACGCCAGCACCGCGCCGAGGGAGAAGACGTCGGCCGCGCCCGTCACACCCTTGCCGAGGATCTGCTCGGGGGACATGTAGCCGGGGGAGCCGATCGAGACGCCGGTGGAGGTGAGGGACGCCGTGCCGTCCGTGGCGCGGGCGATGCCGAAGTCGATCAGCAGGGGGCCGTCGAGGGTGAGCAGGACGTTGGACGGCTTCACGTCGCGGTGCACCAGGCCCAGCCGGTGCACCGCCGTCAGCGCCTCGGCCAGCCCCGCGCCCAGCGCCCGCACGGTGGCCGGCGGCAGGGGGCCGGAGCCGGTGACCGCCGCCGTGAGGGTCGGGCCCGCCGCGTAGGCGGTGGCGACCCAGGGGATCCGGGCGCCGGGGTCGGCGTCCAGGACGGACGCCGTCCAGGCGCCGCCCACCCGGCGCGCGGCGTCGACCTCGCGCCGGAATCGGGCGCGGAACTCCTCGTCGAGCGCGAAGTGGGGGTGCACGATCTTCACCGCGACCGTGCGGCCCCCCGCGCTGCGGCCCAGATACACCCGGCCCATGCCGCCGGAGCCGAGCCGGCCGAGCAGCCGGTAGGGCCCCACGACCGTGGGCTCGTCCGCTTCGAGCGGCCGCATGGCGCCCACCCCTCCCCCGTCACGCCCGTAGGCAGGAACCTTCCAGCAGGGTAGTGGGCGGGCCGCCCGCGTCCTCAGGGCCGCAGCAGATCGACCTTCACGTCCGCCGGGAAGCCCGTCGTGGGCCCGACCCGGCGGGCGAACTCCGCGACCGCCTCCAGCTGCGGCGCGCCGAAGCTGAAGTCGAGGGTGGTGAAGTACTGGGCGAGGGTCTCCTCGTCGAAGGCCTCCCAGCGGGCCGCCTGCTCCGCGACCTTGCCGACCTCCTCCAGGGAGAGGTTGCGGGAGGCGAGGAAGGCCTCGTGCACCTTGCGGGTGATGACGGGCTCGCGCTCCAGGTAGTCGCGGCGCACCGCCCACACCGCGAAGACGAACGGCAGGCCGGTCCACTGCTTCCACAGCGCGCCCAGGTCGTGCACGTCGAGGCCGTAGCGGGGGCCGTCGACCATGTTCGCGCGCAGGGCCGCGTCGCCGATGAGGACGGCCGCGTCGGCCTCCTGCATCATCAGGCTCAGGTCGGGCGGGCAGGTGTAGTAGTCGGGCCGTACGCCGTACCGCTCGGCGAGGAGGAGCTGGGCGAGGCGTACGGAGGTGCGGGACGTCGAGCCGAGGGCGACCCGTGCTCCGTCCAGCCGGTCCAGCGGGACCTGCGAGGCGATCACGCAGGACATCACGGGGCCGTCGCAGCCGACGGCGATGTCCGGGAAGGCGACGAGCTGGTCCGCGTGCTTGAGGAACTCGACGAGGGTGATGGGTCCGATGTCGAGGTCGCCCTGCACCAGCTTCTCACTGAGCTTCTCCGGGGTGTCCTTCGTCAGCTCGAAGTCGAGGAGCGTGCCCGTTCTCGCGAGCCCCCAGTACAGGGGCAGGCAGTTCAGGAACTGGATGTGGCCGACGCGCGGCCGGGTGCGAGGATTGTCCACATCGTGAGGCTAGCCCCCGTTCCGGGCGGTGAGGCCTTCACCCCCTTGGTCGCCAGTCTGTTCGAACGGGGCACGTGACGGGCGGGGCGTTGAAACATTCGGGTGACGTGATCTTGACCTCTATTGCATTCGGGCCCGCCCGTGCTAGGCTCTTCGCAAGTTGCAGTTTGGTTTCCCTTGCAGTACAGAGCCTGCGGAGCATGTGACCGCGGGCTCTCGTCGTTCTCAGACGTATGCAGTTGTGCGGAATTGGTCTTCACACTTGCTGGTTCTGGAGCAGGGCAACCCTTTGGGCCCAAGGAGGGCTTATGGCTACCGGAACCGTGAAGTGGTTCAACGCCGAAAAGGGCTTTGGTTTCATCGCCCAGGAAGGCGGCGGCCCCGACGTCTTCGTCCACTACTCCGCGATCAACGCGAGCGGCTTCCGCTCCCTCGAGGAGAACCAGCAGGTGTCCTTCGACGTCACGCAGGGCCCGAAGGGCCCGCAGGCGGAGAACGTCACCCCGGTCTGATTCCTCACCGATCCGGGAACGACTAGCAGTACCCAAGGAGCCCCGCGCCGTCAGGCGACGGGGCTCCTGCCTTTCCCCGGACATTCACGGGTGAATATCCGGGGAATGTCCCGGGAATACCCGGGAAATCCCTCTCATACGCATCGCACGATCAGTGCGAATATTCCCCGTACAGCCCCTCCACCTCTTCCGCGAAGTCCCGCAGTATCGCCTCCCGGCGCAGCTTCATCGACGGGGTCAGATGGCCGGCCTCCTCCGTGAAGTCACCGGGAAGGATCGTGAACCGGCGGATCGACTCCGGGCGGGAGAGCACCTTGTTCGCCTCGTCGATGGCGCGCTGCAGGATCATGCGCAGCTCCTCGTCGTCGGCCACGAGTTCCGGCGGTACCGGGTGCTTGCGGTTCATGCGGCGCCAGTGGGTGATCCCGGCGGGGTCGAGGGTGATCAGGGCGGAGACGTAGGGGCGGTCGTCGCCCAGGACCATGACCTGGGAGATCAGCGGGTGGGAGCGGAGCCAGTTCTCCAGCGGGGCCGGGGCGACGCTCTTGCCGCCCGAGGTGATGATCAGCTCCTTCTTGCGGCCCGTGATGGTCAGATAGCCCTCGCCGTCCAGTTCGCCGATGTCGCCGGTGGCGAGCCAGCCGTCGGGGGCCGCGGGGACCACCCCGCCCGCCTGGGGGTCCCAGTAGCCGCGCAGCACGTGCTCTCCGCCGACCAGGACCTCGCCGTCCGCCGCGATGCGGATCCGCGTCCCCGGCAGCGGCCAGCCGACCGTGCCGAGCCGGGGCTTGAGCGGGGGCGTGACCGTGGAGGCGCCGGTGGTCTCCGTCAGGCCGTAGCCCTCGAAGATCTCGATTCCGGCGCCGGCGTAGAACGAGGCGAGGCGGCGGCCCAGCGGGGAGCCGCCGCAGATGGCGTACTTGACCCTGCCGCCCATGGCGTTGCGGAGCTTGCGGTAGACCAGCGGGTCGTAGAAGGCGCGGGAGGTCTTCAGGGCGCGCGAGGGGCCGGAGCCCGCGCCGGTCTGGCGGGCCTCGACGGCCTCGCCGTAGCGGCGGGCCACGGACGCCGCGCGGTCGAAGGTGGACACCCGTCCGCCCTCCTCCGCCTTCGCGCGGGCGGTGTTGAAGACCTTCTCCAGCATGTACGGGATGGTGAGCAGGCAGGTGGGCCGGAAGCTCGCCAGGTCGGGCAGCAGGTCCTCGGCCGCCAGGCTGGGCGCGTGCCCGAGGCGCACCCGGGCGCGCACGCAGGCGACGGCGACCATCCGGCCGAAGACGTGGGACATGGGCAGGAAGAGGAGGACGGAGGCCTCCTCGCTGGTCCGGGCCTTGAAGATCGGGTAGAGCAGCTCGATCGCGTTGTCCACCTCGGCGAAGAAGTTGCCGTGGCTGAGCGCGCATCCCTTGGGCCGGCCGGTGGTGCCCGAGGTGTAGACGAGGGTGGCGAGGGTGTCGGGGCCGAGGACGCCCCGGCGTACCTCCACCTCCTGGTCCGGGACGTGCGCGCCGGCCTCGGCGAGCGCCTCCACGTGGCCCTTCTCGACGGTCCAGACCCGCCGCAGGTCGGGGAGGTGCGGGAACTCGGGGCCGAGGGCGGCGGCCTGTCCCGCGGTCTCCGTGACCAGGGCGACCGCGCCGGAGTCGTGCAGGATCCAGCGGGCCTGGAAGACGGAGGAGGTCGGGTAGACGGGGACGGTGACCAGTCCGGCCGCCCAGGCGGCGAAGTCGAGCACCGTCCACTCGTAGACCGTGCGGGCCATGACGGCGATCCGGTCGCCCGGCGTCAGGCCCTCGGAGATCAGCCCCTTGGCGACGGCCAGCACCTCGGCGGCGAACCCGGCGGCCGTCACGTCCCGCCAGCTGCCGTCGGCCGTCCTACGGCTGAGGACCACCGCGTCCGGCGCCGTGCTCGCGTTCTCGAACGGCAGGTCGGCCAGTGAGCCGTGCCGCACCGGCCTGGCGAACGGCGGTACGGACGCCTCCCGTACGACGCCGTCCAGCCGCCGGATCCCGGGCTCGACCAGGAGGGGCGCTCCGTAGACCTCGTCGTCGAGAGCGGAGGAATACGCGGCGGAATAGTCGGTGGACACGGGGCGGCTCCTGGGGCGGTGCAGTGGAACTGCTGAATGCCACGACGTACGTGCCTCGCAGCCGAGGCGCTCACCGGTGGCTCGCCGGGACAGTGGCGTCACCGGTCGGTGCGGGGATCGTACGGCTCCGGCGTGGAAGGCGTGTGCGGGTCCGGGGAGGGTCCCGGGCCGGGCGTGTGCAATATCAAGAATCGCGTGAGGAGCGCTCACGCGGGCCCTGCGGAACGCCCATGTCCTTCACGGGCGTTCCAGGACCGCGGTCACGCCCTGCCCGCCCGCCGCGCAGACCGAGATCAGTCCGCGTCCCGGCGCGTCCCGTTCGGCGAGGAGCTTCGCCAGGGTCGCCACGATGCGGGCGCCCGTGGCGGCGAAGGGGTGGCCGGTGGCCAGGGAGGAGCCCGCCACGTTGAGCCGGGACCGGTCGACGGGGGCCAGGCCCCGCTTCTCCCAGGCGGCCAGCGTGGCCAGCACCTGGGAGGCGAACGCCTCGTGGACCTCGATCAGGTCGAAGTCCGCCATGCCCAGTCCGGCGCGCTCCAGCATCCGCGGGACCGCGTACGCGGGTGCCATGAGCAGGCCGTCCTCGCCGTCGGCGACGTCGCCGTGCACGAAGTCCACGGCGGCCGTCTCGTACGCGCTCAGATAGGCCAGCGGCTCCAGGCCCCGCTCCGCCGCCCACTCCTCGCTCGCCAGCAGCACCAGCGCCGCGCCGTCCGTGAGCGGGGTCGAATTCCCCGCGGTCATGGTGGGTTCGGGAAGGTCGAGTCCGAACACGGGCTTCAGCGCGGCGAGTTTCTCCGTGCTCGAGCCCGGCCGCAGGTTCTGGTCGCGGGCCAGGCCGCGGAAGGGCACCACCAGGTCCTGGAACAGGCCGCGTTCGTACGCCGCCGCCAGCCGCTGGTGGCTGGCCGCCGCCAGTTCGTCCTGGGCCTCGCGGGTGACGCCCCAGGCGCGGGCGGTGACCGCGGCGTGCTCGCCCATGGACAGGCCGGTGCGCGGCTCGGCGTTGCGCGGGATGTCGGGGACGAGGTGGCCGGGGCGCACCTTCGCCAGCGCCCTGAGGCGGGCGCCCGGCGACTTCGCGCGCCGTGCCTCCAGCAGCACCTTGCGCAGGCCGTCGTTGACGCCGAGGGGCGCGTCGCTCGCGGTGTCGGCGCCGCCCGCGACCGCGGACTCGGTCTGGCCGAGGGCGATCTTGTTGGCGGCGGCGACGACGGCCTGGAGTCCGGTGCCGCAGGCCTGCTGGATGTCGTAGGCCGGGGTGCGGGCGTCGAGCCGTGACCCGAGGACCGTCTCGCGGGCCAGGTTGAAGTCGCGGCTGTGCTTGAGGACCGCTCCGGCGACGAACTCCCCCACCGCGCCCGGCGCGTGGAGTCCGTACCGCTCGACCAGGCCGTCCAGCGCGGCGCCGAGCATCTCCTGGTTGGAGGCGGTGGCGTAGGGGCCGTCGGAGCGGGCGAAGGGGATCCGGCTGCCGCCGATGACCGCGACGCGCCGGACGGCGGCCGGCTTCAGGGTGCTCATCTCGACCTGCTCCTCACCGTGACATAGTCTTACCTCCGGTAACCTTACTCCAGAGTAAGCACTGGGGCGGGCACTGGGGCAAGCACCGTGCCCGCGCGCAGCGCGAGCCCTTCACACCCGCTGGGAGTCCCCCATGGCCGACCGCTATCTGAGCTTCACCGGCACCGCGCCCGGCCGCTTCCTGACGCGCCGCCTGGGCCTCCCCCAGCCCGCACCGCTGCACCGCTGGTCACCGCGCCGGCCGGACCTCGACGGCGGCCTCCTCCACCTCACGGCCGGCAAGTCCGGACTCGACCTCACCCCCGTCCTCGCCCGCACCGGGCTCGACACGGACGACGTCACGGGCCGGCCCGCCGCCGTCGTCCTGGACGCGAGCGGCGTCCGGGACGTCGAAGGGCTCACGGAGGTGCACGCCGCGCTGCATCCCGTCGTACGGTCGGTCGCCGCGAGCGGCCGGATCGTGGTGCTCGGCGCCCCGCTCGACCCCGCCGACCACCATCAGGCCGCCGCCCAGCAGGCGTTGGAGGGCTTCACCCGCTCCCTCGGAAAGGAGACCGGCCGGGGCATCACCGTGAACCTGGTCCGTCTCACCGACGCCGCCGCGGCCGAGTCGACCCTCCGCTTCCTGCTCTCCCCCAAGTCGGCCTACGTCAGCGGCCAGGTGATCGGCACCGGCGCGCACGAGTCCGCCGCGCCCCACGACGTGGACCGCCCCCTCGCCGGCCGCACCGCCCTGGTGACCGGCGCGGCACGGGGCATCGGGGAGGCGGTCGCCGAGACCCTGGCCCGGGACGGCGCCAAGGTGGTCGTCCTCGACGTGCCGCAGGCGGAACAGGACGCGCGGCGCGTGGCCGAGCGGCTCGGCGGGACCGCGCTCCCCCTCGACATCACCGCCGCCGACGCGGGCGCCCGGATCGCCGAGGCGCTCCCCGACGGCCTCGACGTGCTCGTGCACAACGCGGGCATCACCCGTGACCGGCGGCTGGTCAACATGCCGGCCGAGCGCTGGAACCCGGTGCTGGAGGTGAACCTGGCGAGCGTGCTGCGCACCACCGACGCGCTGCTCGCCGCCGGAACCCTCAAGCGGGGCGGACGGATCGTCGCCACGGCGTCCATCGCGGGCATCGCAGGGAACGCCGGCCAGACCAACTACGGGGCCAGCAAGGCCGGAATCACCGGACTGGTCCGCACCCTCGCGCCGCACGCGTTCGCCGGGCACGGGGTGACGGTGAACGCCGTGGCGCCCGGGTTCATCGAGACCAGGATGACGGCGGCCGTGCCGCTGTTCATCCGGGAGGCGGGCCGCCGGATGAACTCCCTCGCGCAGGGCGGCCTCCCGGCCGACGTCGCCGAGACCACCGCCTGGCTGGCCCACCCGGCGTCGGGCGCGGTGAACGGCCAGGTCGTACGGGTCTGCGGCCAGAGCCTGCTGGGAGCGTGAACGCCATGACGTCCGCCCCCGCCCCCTCGGCCGAGGTCCGGCTCGCCGCCTCCCCCGCCCTCACGCCGCTCCTCGCGCGCGGCGCCCTGCTGTCCCCCCTCAAGCGCCCGCGTCCCGACGCCGACAGCCCCGGCACCCGGCTGGTGCTGCCCGCTCCGCGCGTCGACACCGCCCGGCTCGCCGCCTACGAGCGGGTGTGCGGCTTCCCGACCGGCGAGGACGCGCTGCCGGTGACGTACCCGCATGTGCTGGGCTTCCCGCTCGCCATGCGGCTGATGAGCGCGCCCGGCTTCCCGCTCCCGCTGCTGGGCCTCGTCCACACGTCGATACGGATCACCCGGCACCGGGCGACCCCTCCCGCCGGCGACTACGAACTGACCGTGTACGTCGACGGGCTGGCCCCGCACCGGCGCGGCACGGAGGCCACCGTGGTCACCGAGCTGCGGGACGGCGGGGACATCGTGTGGGAGTCACGGAGCACCTACCTGGCCCGGCACCGGACGGCGGACGCCGGGCGCCAGGAAGAGGAGAAGAAGAAGAAGGAGCGGGACGCGCCGCTGCCCGCCGTGGAGGAGTGGCGGCCGGCCGGGGACGTCGGACGGCGCTACGCCGCCGCCTCCGGCGACCGCAACCCGATCCACCTGTACCCGCTCACCGCCCGCCTCTTCGGCTTCCCCCGCGCCATCGCCCACGGCATGTGGACCGTGGCCCGCTGCCTCGCCGCACACGGCACCCCGGACGCGACACGTGTCAGGGCCGACTTCCGGGCCCCGGTGCTGCTGCCGGGCACCGTGACCTACGCGGCAGCGGGCGGCCGCTTCGCACTACGCGGCGAGGGCGGCCGGGTTCACGTGGCCGGCGAGGTCGCCCCGGCCTGAGCCCCGGCGGCCCCGCCGTCGTCGTCGGGCGGGCTCCAGCGACGCCCCGCCATCAGGTCGCCCAGCCCCGCCCAGGCGAAGTTCATCAGGGTCGCCGCCGACTGCCGGGCCGTGACGCCGGAGGTGGCGTTGGCCCAGTCCGCGAGCGACTCGGCGGCGCCGACCAGCGCCTCCGCCAGCCCGGCCACCTCCCGCTCGGGCAGATCGGGGTCGCGGTGGGCGTCGCGGGCGGCGGCGAGGATGAGCTGCGTCACGAACGCCACGATCTCCTCGCGCATCGCGGCGGCCTCGGCGGCGAAGACCTCACCGTGGGTGCGGGCCTGGAGATGCAGCACGGCCCAGCCGTCGGGGTACCGGGCGGTGTGCGTGAAGAACGCCGTCAGACCCGACCAGAGCTGCCGGTCGGCCGGCAGCCCCGGCCGCGTCCCGGCGCGCACCGCCTCGGTGAGCGCCTTGGCCTCGCGCCGGATGCACGCGGTGAACAGGTCCTCCTTGGAGTTCAGGTACAGGTACACCAACGGCTTGGACACGCCCGCCAGTTCGGCGATCTCGTCCATCGACGCGGCCATGTACCCCCGCTGCCCGAAGGTCCGTACGGCGGCGTCCAGCATCTGCTGTTCGCGGACCGCACGCGGCATCCGCTTCGTCTTCACGGCACCCATGGGACACAGCGTACGGTCCGTCCCCCTACCGCGGGTCGTGGCCGCCGTCGCCCACCGGCCCCGGCCGGTCACCGAGGGCGGGCCGGTCACCCGCCGCCAGCCGCGGCAGCAACTGCGCCGCGAACAGCGTGGACAGCGCCGACGTGTCGGTGCCCCCGTCGGTGCGCACCACCACCGGCTGCGGGGCCTTCCCCGCCAGCCCGGCGCCGACCTCCAGCCGCCGCCGCGCCAGCTCGTACTGGAGCACCGCCCGGTTGTCGCGGTAGGCCTTGGCCAGGGCACGCTGGGCACGGGCCTCGTTCTCGGCCGCGATCAGCCCGCTGCGGCCCCGCGTCTCGATCTCGAACCGCACCCGCTGCGCCTCGGTCTCCTGCCGCTCGAGGAGCTCGGCGACCTCCTCGCGGGCCCGGTTCAGCGCGGCCTTCACCTCGACGATCCGGGCGTCGCGCACCTTCTTGGCCCGCTCGATGTCCATGCCCAGGCTGTCGATGCGCCGCTTGCGGGTCAGACCCCACTCCTGCTCGTAGGCGGTGCGCTCCTTGGCGATCCGCTCCCGGGTGGCCAGGTGGTGCTGGTACTGCGCCGGCAGCTGCACATCGGGGATGTTGCAGCCGGTGACGCGCACGCCGTAGACGGACAGCTGCCGGTTGAGCAGCTCCTGCATGTCGGCCACGTCCGAGCCGCGCAGGTCGTAGGCGCGCTGGGTGCGCATCCGGCGGGCCCGCTGCCGGATCGCGTCCTGTACGGCGCTGGACAGCACCAGGTCGAAGTTGCCGGCGCCGATGGTCCGGACGAACAGCACCGCGTCGGTGATGCGGAACTTCAGGAAGAACTCGATCGAGCGCAGCGGCACGTTCTCCTGCGTCGGGCAGGCCATGACCGGCGCCGAGTACGGGATCTCGGTGGCCGTGTCGACGACGAAGTCGACCCGCGACCAGGGGTGCCACAGGTAGTGCCGGCCGGCGTCCAGGGTGCGGGTGACGGCGCCGTAGCGGGTCAGCACGCCGTTGGTGCCCTGCTCGATCTCGACGATCGAGGAACGCCACCACCACAGCGCGCCGATCAGCAGCAGCACCACCCCGGCGACGTAGGAGAGGGTGGCCAGCGCGCCGTACGCGACGTCGGCCGCGCCGTCGGAGCCGGCCTCCCGCAGCGACAGCATCACGCCCGTCAGCAGGGCGTAGGCGCCGCACCAGAGCGGCAGCATCCACCACAGCCGGCGGCGGTGGCGCGGGATGATCACCGGGATGAGGGTGTCGGCCTCCCCGCCGCGCAGCAGACGGGCGATGTCGCTCCAGGGGGCGACGGCCTCGGAGATCACCGAACGGCGGTGCATACGGGCGGAACTCATGACTGCGCCTCCTCGGCGGGCTCGTGCACTTCACCGGCCGCGGCGGGCTCGGGCATCCGCGGCACCGTCGGCCGGTCGGCCGCCAGCAGCGCGCCGATCTCCTCCTCGCGGGCCGCGATCCGCTCGGACACCTCCGCCAGCCGGCCCCGCACGGCCTCCATGTCCGCGTCGGTGAACAGCTCGGCGCCCCGCTCGCCGACCAGCTCCCGCGCCAGCTCCAGGAAGTCGATCCCGGCCGCTCCGGTGCCGTCCGCGCCGCCGATGCGCACCAGCCGGGGCAGATGGTCGGCGACCTGCTCCAGGGTGTCGAGCACCTGCTGCTGGTAGCGGTACTCGAGGATCTCCGGCGCCTGTGCCGCGGTTACCGCGCGGATGTCGAGGGCCTGCGCCTCCAGCAGCGCCGCGTTGGCATTGGCCTCCGACTCGGCCTGCACATAGCGCTGGCGGGCCAGCGCCTCGGCACGGTTGGTCTCGCGCTCCACGGCGGTGTCCATCTGCGCCTGGTACTGGGCGATGTCGGCCTGGATCGCGGAGAGCGTCTCCTGGCTCGAGGCCAGCTCCCGGCTCAGGTCGCCCTCGTCCTGCTCCTTGCGCAGCTGCAGCGCGTACTCGTGGGTGTACGCCTCCTTGGCCATGCGCACCATCTCGGGGGCGGCCAGGTCCATCCGGTACCGCCGGTCCGAGGGCTCGGCGTGGGTGATGTTGGCGTTGGTCAGCTCCACCGCGGGACGGAACTGCTGGTTGAGCTGCTCCAGCAGACGGCCGCTGTCCTCACCGACCATGTCGTAGATGCCGGCCGCCTCCTGCTCGTAGATCAGGCTGCGGATGGTCTCGCTGACGGCGTTGCCGAGCTTCTCCTCGAAGCCGCGCACGGCGCCGAGGGTGTAGACGAACTCCACCGGGTCGCTGATCCGGAACTGGATGAACAGGTCGATGGACGCCTTCACGCCGCCCTTGGTCGGGGCCTCGCGCACCGGCGCGTTGAACGGGTACTCGCGGGTCGTGTTGACGATGTACGACACCCGCTTCCACGGGCTGAGCAGGGTGACCCGGCCGGGTCCTACGACCTTCTCCAGCTTGCCGAACCGGGTGATCATCGCCTGGCACCCGTCCGGCACCATCACCAGGCCCTGCCGCCACCACACGAACGCGACGGCGAGCAGCGCGACGGCCCAGTAGTGCAGTCCGAACAGGGGGTTGGTGAGCCCGCTGCCGCCGGTCGCCGACACCACCGAGGAACCCACGACGCCGATCACCAGCAGCGACAGCACCGGCAGCATGGACAGCAGCGAGCGGCCCCGGGGCATCACCATCGGGCAGATGGCGTGCACCACTTCCCCGCCCTCGCGCAGCTGCTCGCTGCGGCCGAGCGCCTCGCCCGCCTCGTCCAGCGGCACCGTCAGCTGCCGCATGACCGTGTCGACGGAGCCCCCGTCCTGCTCCCGGGCCGCCGGGAAGTCGGCGGGGTCCATCCCCTCGCCCTCGGCCTCCTGGCGCCCGCCGCGCTCGTCCCGCTCGTTCCGGGTGCGCTGCGCCGCCGTGCCGCCGCCCCCGGTCCGGCGGCGCAGTTCGTCCTGGGCCGCCGCGCGAGGATCGGTGCCGAACGCGACCGCCTGGGCGACGTTGCGCAGACTCTGCGCCCGCGTACGTGCCATGGGGTTCCCCCTTCGCCGTGTGGTGCTGACCCCTGCGGGATCACTCACTGTGGTCCACGTGGGGCGTGTGGGACGCCTGATGCACGTGGTCCAGTGATTCCACACCCGGGGGAGAAACGGCGTAAGGGGCGCCCCCAGCAACGGTCACCTGCCGGTGATTGCCGGGAAACGCCCCTCGGCCGGAGGCCGGACGGTGTCAGCACAGGCAGGGATCGGTCTCCCAGCCCAGGCCGAGGACGTCGTCGTCCCGCAGGGCGCCCGCGTACGCCTGGACCTCGTCCACCTCGCCCTTCAGGTACTCGCCCCAGCCGTCGGCCGTGCGGGCACGGCCCACCTGGAGCGGGCCGGTGCTCGTCCAGCCGTCCCGCACGTGGGCGGTGGCGTCCGCGTTGGTGTAGCCGTCGGCGAACAGCTTGACCGTGTCGGTCGCGTCGTCGTAGACGACGGCCAGCCGCGTGCCGTGCCCGCTGCTGCCGTCCGGCCTCGTGACCTGCGAGACGACCTTCTCCGGCGCGCCCGCCTCGTCCCGCTCCGGCATGACCAGCTGCCAGGCGAACTCCGCCGGGTCGTAGCGCAGCTTGAAGGCGTCGGTGTGCTCGCCGGCCTGGGAGAGGACCGTCATCGGCCGGGTGGCTTCGTCCTCCTCGATCCGTGCGACGACCCCGAGGGTGAAGCTGTCACCGGTGTCCACGGCGGGGGTGTCGAGGACCGCGTGGCCGCCCGCGCCGTCCAGTGCCAGGTGCCCGTCGCCGACCAACGGGTACGGCTGCCACGGGCAGTCGGGGTCGAGCTCGGGGATGCAGGAGTCGTCCGGACCGCGGTAGATCGACGCGCCCGCCGCGAGCCGCAGTGGCGAACCGCCCTCGTTCTCGGGCGTGGTGCCGTCGTCGGTCGTGCTGAACGACCAGTGGCCGAGCAGGTTCGGCTTGCGGTGGGCCAGCTCGGTCACCTCCTGCGGGACGACGAGGCGGTCGTACGCCCGGACGTCGCCGATGTCGCCGTGCCAGCGCTGGCGGTAGCCGTGCGTGCCGTGGATCCGGCCGATCTGGAACGCGCCGTCCGCCCTGACCGGAGCGGCCTCGGCCTTGGTGCCGACCTCATGGCCGTTGACGAAGAGCTGGGCGTACCCGGTCTCGGTGTCGTACACGCCGAGCAGGTAGGCCCATTCGCCGGCCTCGGGAGCGCCGCCGGTGACCTTCGCGTCGCCGAGGGCGAAGGACCAGGAGGCGGCCGCGTCCCCCGGGGCCTCCAGTGCCAGGGCGTAGGCGGTGCCGGACGCGGTGTCCTGGCTCAGCACGGTCATGGGGCGGTCGTCCTCCGCGGGCCGCACCCAGGCGCCGACGGCGAAGGTCCTGCCGCTGTCGACGGCCGGGGCGTCCGTGGTGAGGAAGCCGTGGCGGCTGCCGTCGAGGGTGGCCGTGGAGGTGAGCGGGGCACCCGAGGGCGCGGGGCCGCCGAAGGTCACACCGCTTCCGGCCCGGGCCGCCTCGCCCCCCTCGGCTGCCGCCGTGGCGGAGCCGGCCTCGTCGTCGAGCTTCCAGCGGGAGACGGGCGCGCTCGCCGCCTTCGGGTAGAACGTGTAGTCGGTGCGCCCGCTCATCCGGCCGGAACGGTCGCGGGCCTGGACGCTGAGACGCTGCGGGGCGTTGCTCAGCGGTACGAAGCGGATGGTGGCGGGGCCGCCGAGCTCGGCGGGGCGTACGGTGCGCTGCGTACCGCCGAGAAAGGTGTACCGGTACTCGACGACGTCCGCCGAGGGGGAGTCCATGGTGAAGCTGCCGTAGACGCCGACCCCGCCGGTCCACCACGTCTCCTCCGGGTACTCCGGTGAGCTCACGACGGGAGCGGCCGGGCTCTCGTCGTCGTGGACGAACCGGCACGCGGCGCCGGGCGCCTCGGAGCTCCAGGCGGAGTTCACCACTCCGTCGTTGGCCCGGACGTGCCAGGAGATCGCCGTGTCGGCCGGGATGTCGGACGGCACGGTGATGCGGTGGACCCGGTCCACGTAGGTCGGCTGGGTGGTGAAGGAGCGGCGCTGTTCGGTGCCGTCCGGGTCCGACCACCAGATCTCGAACTCGGCGGTGACCCGCTCCGGGTATCCGGCGCGGTCGTCCTCGGCCGGATCGGTCAACCTGGCGGTGAGTACCGGAGGACTCCCGACATAGGCCGGCTCGTCACCCGACGCGCAGTCCTCGAACTCGGTCTGCAGGTCCTGGACGGCAGGCGGCAGATTCGCCTGCTCCGCCGCGTACGCGGTGCCGGGCGCGACCGCCCCCGCCACCACCGCCGCCAGGCAACTGCCCAGCAGCAGAGCTCTCTTGCCCCATCTCCCCGACATGAACGAATGCCCCTCCCCGGATCGTGCCCGCTGATCGAACAGCCGAGCGGCAGGAGGCTAGCAGCGGCGACCGGCATCGGCGATCACGTTTTCTGACGGATCGCCGATGCCACGTTGTTGTTCACCGCGCAGGCACCCAATCAATGACCAGGGGTGGGACATGGCCAAACCGGAGCGCGTCGAGATCTATGTACGTGTCAGCAAGGACCGCAAGGGCCAGGAACTCGGCATCCAACGCCAGGAGAAGGCATGTCGGGAGTTGTGCGAGCGCATGGGGTGGAAGATCCTCAAGGTCTATCCGGAGAACGACATGTCGGCGTCGACCACGAGTAAGCGCCGCCGCGCTCAGTACACGGAGATGCTCCGAGACGCCCGCGACGGCTTGCTTGATGGCATCGTCGTCTACTCCATCGACCGCCTGACGCGCCGCATCAGCGAACTGACCAGCTTCCTCGAAGAGCAGCAGCAACACGGTTTCGGGTTCGCGACAACAGAGGGTGAGGACACCTCGACGGCCAACGGCCGCATGATCCTGACCATCAAGGGTGCGGTGGCTCAGCAGGAGACAGAGCGCATGTCCGAGCGCGTCAACAACTCCCTTCTACAGCGCAGAGAGCAGGGCAAGCCTCACGCCGGCGGGAAGCGACAGTTCGGCTTCAGAGAGGGCTCGCACTTCAGGAAATTGGACGAAAATGAAGTCGGGCTCATCCGCGCGGGCTACCTCATGCTGATGGACCGCAACGCGATGACACCCGGTGATGTGGCCCGGTACTGGAACTCCGAGGGCTCTACGACGCCGCAGGGTGGGGCTTGGACGCTTCAGGCTGTGAAGCGCGTGTTCCGATCGGAACGGACCGGGGGAATCGTCACGTACAAGGGCCAGGACATCGGGGACAGCATCTATGGTGCTCCTCTGACCCGGGAGCAGTGGGAGAACGTACAGAACCTGCTCGATGGACGGGCCACCCCGGCGGCGCAAGGGTCGGGCAAGCGTAAGCACCTCTACTCCGGATTCCTGCGATGCGGTCATTGCGGTGCCGTAATGCGCGTTCAGTGGGCGACCGTCCAGGGACGAACCTTCCGAAGGACTTTCTGGAGACCCGAATTCAAACAATCCGAGGCCGCTGGAAGGAAGGACAGTTGGAGGACGAAGACTACTTCGACTCCTTGACCCACCTTCGCGCAGAGCTCGAGACCCTACGTTCGCGCGAAGCGACAACGGCCGTCCGCAGGTCCCGCGCCGAGACCGATGTCCTTGCAGTCTGGAAGGACGACCGGACTGAGAACCTTGAACGCCGCCGGGCCATTCTTGCGACCGTGATCGACCGCGTTGACGTGTTCAGCATCGGCCGCGGTAGGCGCAGGCCGCCCGAGATCACGTCGATCAAAATCACGCCGGTCGGTACGGAAGACGAGGACTCGCCGCACGTGGTGGGCTCGTTCGGTGCATAGCGCTGCGCAGGTGGTGCGGTAGGTACAGGATTTGGTGACGCCCCGTACGGCGCATTGGCACGGGGCGTCACCTGACCTGTCAGGTCAACGATCAAGCGGCGGCAGCCACCACCCGCGGTTCGTCCGCGTCGATGGGCGCCGACGCCACGCTGTTGTACTTCTCGCGGTCGAGGATCTTCTCCCGCGACGCCACAATCACCGGGCATACGACCTGGCCGGCGACGTTGGTCGCGGTGCGGATCATGTCGAGGATGGGGTCGATGGCGAGGAGCAGGCCCACGCCCTCCATGGGCAGGCCCAGGGTGGAGAGGGTGAGGGTGAGCATCACCGTCGCGCCGGTGAGGCCGGCCGTGGCGGCGGAGCCGACCACCGAGACGAACGCGATCAGCAGGTAGTCGCCGACGCCGAGCGGGATGTCGAAGATCTGCGCGACGAAGATCGCGGCGATGGCCGGGTAGATCGCGGCGCAGCCGTCCATCTTGGTCGTCGCGCCGAACGGGACGGCGAAGGAGGCGTACTCCTTCGGCACGCCGAGGCGCTCGGTGACCTTCTGGGTGAGCGGCATGGTGCCGACGCTGGAGCGGGAGACGAAGGCCAGCTGGATCGCGGGCCAGGCGCCCTTGAAGAACTGCACCGGGCCGACCTTGCCGACGGTCGCCAGCAGCGCCGGGTAGACGCCGAAGAGGACGATGAGGCAGCCGACGTAGATGTCGGCGGTGAAGGTGGCGTACTTGCCGATCAGGTCCCAGCCGTAGGTGGCGATGGCGTTGCCGATGAGGCCGACGGTGCCGAGGGGCGCGAGGCGGATGACCCACCACAGGGCCTTCTGGAGGAGTTCGAGGACGGACTCGCTCAGGGTGAGGATCGGCTGCGCCTTCTCGCCGAGCTGGAGGGCGGCGATACCGGCGACGGCGGCCATGAAGACGATCTGCAGCACGTTCAGCTCGGTGAACGGCGTGATCACGTCGGTGGGCACGATGCCGGTGAGGAAGTCGATCCAGGAGCCGGTCTTCTCCGGCGCGGCGCCGTCCGCCGGGGTGAGGCCGGTACCGGCGCCCGGGTTGGTGACCAGGCCGATGACCAGGCCGATCGCCACCGCGATCAGCGAGGTGACCATGAACCAGAGGAGGGTCCGCGAGGCCAGGCGGGCCGCGTTGTTGACCTTCCGCAGATTGGTGATGGAGACCAGGATCGCGAAGAAGACGAGCGGGGCGACGGCCAGCTTCAGCAGGCCGATGAAGGTGCCGCCGACCTTCTCCAGGGTGGTGACCAGCCAGGAGACGTCCTGGCTGCGGGCGAGCCAGCCGAGCAGGACGCCCAGGACGAGGCCGGTGAGTATCTGGGCCCAGAAGGGCGCGCGAATGGGCAGCTTGAACTGCGTGTTCGTGGACACGGACATGCTCCGGTGAGGGGGACGCGTGAGGAATGTGACGTGGGAGTCGGGGGCGCGGCGGGAGCGTCGGTGAGGACGCTCAGGACGTCAGGGACGACAGTTCGCGGCGGTGACCCGGCAGAGGTCCACGTGCAGGCGCGCCACGAGCGGAACACTCCGGGGCGTGGGGAACACGGCTGCTGACTTCACCCGGAGACCGTAACACCTGAACTTTGAGTTGCTCAAAGCCTTGCTTTGACAGGCGGGAGGGCAAATGCGTCCATACAACGCAAAGCGCCCCGGTTTCCGGTAAGTTCGGAGACCGGGGCGCCGACGTACGGTGCGTCGCTGTGACGGAGGTTACGAGGTCTGGCCCTGCGTCTGCCCCTGGGCGCGGGCGGTGTCGTCGGCCGCGTCCTCCTGGTTGCGGTTGGCGTCGAGGTTGGCCTTCGCGCGCTCCACCCGCCGCACGATGCCCTCGGAGGCCCGGTCCCGCTCCTTGCGGAGTACGACGAGGCTGATGGGGGCCGAGATCAGCAGGGCGAGCAGGACGACCCACAGGCCGTTGGAGTCGCCGAGGCCGCTCGGGGCGAGGCCGGAGTAGACGAGGCCCCAGACGACCACGAGGCAGGCCACGAAGATCCCGAGGCGCATCAGCGTGTAGCGGAGCATCTCTTCCACTCTTCCTACGTACGGCGGGAACGTCCCCACCAGAACGTCCCAAAGGGACAAAGGGACGACGTCCAGTGAAGCACGTCCGGCCGTGGATCTTTCAGCGGGGTGCGGGCCTCATCCCAGGGGCAGCAGCAGGACGACGTCGTCCCGGTCGTCGCCGGGGGCGACCCGGATCGCGCCCGGGACCCGGCCGACCTCCTTGTAGCCGCAGGAGGCGTAGAAGCGCTCGAGTCCGAGGCCGCCGCGGCAGGTGAGCCGGATCGCCTCGATGCCGTCGACGGTGCGGGCGGCGTCCGCGGCGGCGGCCAGCAGGTCGCGGCCGTAGCCCCTGCCCTGGTGGCGGGGGTGGACCATCACCGTGTAGAGCCAGAGCCAGTGGGTCATCAGGTGGTGGGTGTTGAGGGTGAGGAACGCCGTCGCGGCCACCCGCCCCTCCTCGTCGTGCCCGACGAGGAGGCGGGAGCGCTCCTCCGCCATCGCGACGAACTGCCGCACCAGCCCCGGGCGGATGTCCTCGGGTGTGACGGGCGGCACGAAGCCGACCGCCCCGCCGGCGTTGGTGACATCGGTCCACAGCTCGAGGATGCCGTCGCGGAGTTCGGGGGTGACGACGGGGTCGAAGGTGAAAGTAAGGGGCATGATCCGATAGTAGCCATTACCCCTTGCTGTCAGCCTCCGCTTTTCACACCCGCATCGGCTGCGGCGCGTCCCGGCGCGCCGGGTCGGGTCCGTCGTACTCCCGGAGGACCTCGTAGCGGGTGTTCCGCTCGACCGGCCGGAACCCTGCGTCGCGGATGAGGTCCAGCAGGTCCTCGCGGGTCAGCTTGTTCGGCGTGCCGAAGTCGTCCGCGTCATGCGTGATCTTGTACTCGACGACCGACCCGTCCATGTCGTCCGCCCCGTGCTGCAGCGCGAGTTGCGCGGTCTGCACACCGTGCATCACCCAGAACACCTTGACGTGCGGCACGTTGTCGAACAGCAGCCGCGACACCGCGAACGTCTTCAGCGCCTCCGCCCCGGTCGCCATCCGCGTCCGGGCCTGGAGCCGGTTGCGCACCTTGCCGTCCTTCATGTCCACGAAGTCGTGCTGGTAGCGCAGCGGGATGAAGACCTGGAAGCCGCCGGTCTCGTCCTGGAGTTCGCGCAGCCGCAGCACGTGGTCCACCCGGTGGCGGGGCTCCTCGATGTGGCCGTACAGCATGGTGCACGGGGTCTTCAGCCCCTTCTCGTGCGCCAGCCGGTGGATCCGCGACCAGTCCTCCCAGTGGGTCCGGTGGTCGACGATGTGCTGCCGCACCTCCCAGTCGAAGATCTCCGCGCCGCCGCCGGTGAGGGACTCGAGGCCCGCGTCGATCAGCTCGTCGAGGATCTCCGAGGCGGACAGCCCGGAGATCGTCTCGAAGTGGTGGATCTCGGTGGCGGTGAACGCCTTCAGCGAGACGTCGGGCAGCGCGGCCTTCAACTCCCGCAGCGAGCGCGGGTAGTAACGCCACGGCAGGTTGGGGTGCAGCCCGTTGACGATGTGCAGCTCGGTCAGGTTCTCCGGCTGCATCGCCTTGGCGAGCTTCACCGCCTCCTCGATGCGCATCGTGTACGCGTCCTTCTCCCCCGGCTTGCGCTGGAAGGAGCAGTACGCGCAGGAGGCGGTGCACACGTTGGTCATGTTGAGGTGGCGGTTGACGTTGAAGTGCACGACGTCGCCGTTGAGCCGCGTCCGCACCTCGTGCGCCAGCCCGCCCAGCCACGCCAGGTCGTCCGACTCGTACAGCGCGATGCCGTCCTCACGGGTCAGGCGCACACCGGTCCTGACCTTTTCCTCCAGCTCGCGCTTGAGCCCGACGTCCATGCCGATCCCTCTTTCCTTCAGGCAGACTCCGTCAACCGTACGCCCCGGTCAGCCGACCTCCTCGGGCAGCTCACCGACGCGGTTCTCCCACTTGGTGGAGAGCACGATGGTGGTACGGGTGCGGGAGACGCCCTTGGTGCCGGACAGCCGGCGGATGATCTTCTCCAGGCCGTCCACGTCGGTCGCCCGCACCTTGAGCATGAAGGAGTCGTCACCGGCGATGAACCAGCAGTCCTCGATCTCGCTCAGGTCCTTCAGCCGCTGCGCCACGTCCTCGTGGTCGGCGGCGTCGGAGAGCGAGATGCCGATCAGGGCGATGACGCCGAGCCCCAGCGAGGCGGCGTCCACGGTGGCGCGGTAGCCGGTGATGACACCGGCCGCCTCCAGCCGGTTGATGCGGTCGGTGACGCTGGGGCCCGACAGGCCGACGAGGCGTCCCAGCTCCGCGTAGGAGGCCCGGCCGTTCTCCCTCAGGGCCTGGATGAGCTGCCTGTCCACCGCGTCCATGCGATCGAAGCCTTCCACTGAAGAGGTCTGGGAGTTCTGCGAGTACGGGGGTGTTGCGGGAGGTGCTCAGTCGGTGCGGGATCCGCCGCCGAGTTCGCCCTCCCAGCGGCGGTAGAGCCGGTGGCCGACGCCCGCCGCGTCGAGTACGCGTCCGGCGACGAAGTCCACCAGGTCCTGGATGTGCGTCGCGCCCGCGTAGAAGGCCGGCGAGGCGGGCACCACGGCGGCGCCCGCGTCGTCCAGCGTGACGAGGTGCCGCAGGGTCTGGCCGTTCAGCGGGGTCTCCCGTACGGCCACGACCAGCGTGCGTCCCTCCTTCAGGGTGACGCTCGCCGTCCGCTGCAGCAGGTCCTTGGAGAGTCCGAGCGCCACCCCGGCCACACAGGCCGTGGAGGCGGGCACGATCAGCATGCCCTTGGCCGGGTACGACCCCGAGGACGGCCCGGCCGCGAGGTCGCCGGCGGCCCAGTGCCGTACTCCGTCGAGGTCGACGGTGAAGGTGTCCGGCTTGCCGTCCGCCCCCCGGGACAGCCATTCCCGCAGGTCGTCGCGCCAGTGGGCGTCCCGGTAGGCGATGCCGGTCTCGTCCAGCAGGGTGAGCCGGGAGGCACGGCTGACGACGAGGTCGACACTCTCCCCCGCCGCCAGCAGCGCACGCAGCACTGCGGCTGCGTAGGGCGTCCCGGACGCCCCCGACACCCCCACGATCCAAGGCTTGCGCCCCGATTCTCCTGCGTTCACATTTCGAGCCTACCGGGGGCGGCCGGAGGACGAGGTATCAGGAGTACGGGACGCCGTGGCCGGTGGTCAGTTCAGGTGCCGGGAGAAGAACCGCAGCGCGCTGTCCCGTTCGAACGCGGGGAGTTCCCCGTGCGGTCCGGGGTTGGCGTGCAGGGTCTTCTCGGCCGAGCCGAAGGCGTCGTACAGGGCGAGGCTCTCCTCCCGCGGCACCCGTTCGTCGTCCCACTGGACCAGGAACTCCACCGGGACGGTGATCCGCGCGGCGTCCGCCGCCGAGGCGAGGGCGCCGCCCAGGCCGAGCACCGCGGCGCGCACCCGGGGTTCGGCGGCGACGAACGGGACGCCGAGTCCGCAGCCCAGCGACACCCCCCAGTAGCCGACCGGTCCGGCGCCCACGTCGCCGTTCCGCTGGACCGCGTCCAGGGCGGCCCGCCACTCCGGGACGGTCCGGCCGGCCACCAGCGCCTGGAAACCGGCGATGAGCGGGGCGAGTTCCGCGCCGGCCGCGACTCGGGCCTGGTTCTCGGTCGCGATCCGGTCGAGTTCCACGTCCTTGGGCCGGTCGCCGTGGCCCGGCACGTCGACCGCGACCACCGCGAAGCCGCCGCCGGTGACGAAGTGCGCCGCCCGGCTCAGGATGTCGGGGTCCTTCTTGTGCCGGCCGCCGCCGTGCCCCATCACGATCAGGGGGCGGGTGCCGACGGCGCCTTCGGGCGTCCACAGCACGCCGGGGATCTCGCCGAGGGTGAAGAGCTGTTCACGGACACCGTCGAACGATGTCCCGGAGGTGAAGCGCATAGCGTTTCGGGCCTTTCGGGGTGCCTTGTTCGGGCACTCCTCAGGCCATGCGGGAGAAGGAGGCCCGATCTGTCACAGCGTTGATGGGTCTCACCTCCTCGGTCGGCAGCGGCGCACGGCGGGTGTGAAGGTAGCACGAACCGCGGCCGCCGATGATCTACACCGTCAGGCCCCGCACCAGCAGGTCCAGCAGCGCGCACACGAACAGCGCGATGCCGATGAACCCGTTGACGCTGAAGAACGCCCGGTTGAGACGGGTCAGGTCGTGCGGGCGGACGATGGTGTGCTCGTAGACGAAGGCGGCGGCCACGATCAGCAGGCCGAGCCAGAGGAACGCGCCGGCGCCGGTGAGCACCGCGTACCAGACGAACAGGGCCGTCGTGACGGCGTGGCAGGCGCGGGCGCCCCAGATGGCCGCGGGGATGCCGAAGCGGGCCGGCACCGACTTCACGCCGATCTCACGGTCGGTGTCGACGTCCTGGCAGGCGTAGATCAGGTCGAAGCCGCCGATCCAGACGCCGACCGCGAGTCCGAGGACCACCGCGTCCCAGGACCAGGACCCGGTGACGGCCAGCCAGCCGCCGACCGGGCCCATGGCCTGCGCGAGACCGAGGATGGCCTGCGGGAAGTTGGTGAACCGCTTGCCGTACGGATACACCACCATCGGGATCACGGCGACGGGCGCGAGGGCCAGGCAGAGCGGGTTGAGCAGGGCCGCCGCGCCGAGGAAGACGACGAGGGCGACGAGCGCGCCGGTCCAGGCGTGTTTCACCGACATCGCGCCGGTGACCAGTTCGCGGTGGGCGGTGCGCGGGTTTCGGGCGTCGATCTCGCGGTCGATGATCCGGTTGGCGGCCATCGCGAAGGTGCGCAGGCCGACCATGGCGAGGGTGACCAGGAGCAGCCGGCCCCAGTGGATGTTCCCGTCCAGTTCGTACATCGCGGTGAGGGCCGCGATGTACGCGAAGGGGAGGGCGAAGACCGAGTGCTCGATCATCACCAGGCGGAGGAAGGCCTTGGTGCGTCCCGGCTGCTGCGGAAGCGCGGCGGAGGCCGAGGTCACAGTCCGTACTCCTTCCAGCGGCGGTCGACCAGCGCGGCGGTGTCCGGGTCGGACTCGACCATGTCGGGCCAGCCGCCGTCGCGCGTGTACCCCTCCTCGGGCCACTTCTTCGTCGCGTCGATGCCCGCCTTGCCGCCCCAGAACTGCTGGTACGAGGAGTGGTCGAGATGGTCGACGGGACCCTCGACGACGGTGAGGTCGCGGGCGTAGTCGGTGTTGCCGAGGGCCCGCCAGGAGACCTCGTGCAGATCGTGGACGTCGCAGTCGGAGTCGACGACCACGATCAGCTTGGTCAACGACATCATGTGGGCGCCCCAGATGGCGTGCATCACCTTCTGGGCGTGTTTGGGGTACTTCTTGTCGATCGAGACGATCGCGCAGTTGTGGAAGCCGCCGGACTCGGGGAGGTGGTAGTCCACGATGTCCGGGACGATGATCTTGAGCAGGGGGAGGAAGAAGCGCTCCGTCGCCCGGCCCAGCGGCCCGTCCTCGGTCGGCGGGCGGCCGACGACGATCGACTGGAGCAGCGGGCGCTTGCGCATCGTCACGCAGTCGATCTTCAGGGCGGGGAACGGCTCCTGCGGGGTGTAGAAGCCGGTGTGGTCGCCGAACGGCCCCTCGGGGAGCATCTCGCCGGGCTCCAGCCAGCCCTCGACGACGACCTCGGCCTGCGCCGGGACCTGGAGCGGCACGGTCTTGCAGTCGACCATCTCGATCCGCTTGCCCTGCAGGAACCCGGCGAACAGGTACTCGTCGATGTCGCCGGGAAGCGGCGCGGTGGAGGCGTACGTCACGGCGGGCGGGCAGCCGAAGGCGATGGCGACGGGCAGCCGTTCGCCGCGCCGGGCGGCCACCTGGTAGTGGTTGCGGCTGTCCTTGTGGATCTGCCAGTGCATGCCGATGGTGCGCTTGTCGTGGCGCTGCAGCCGGTACAGGCCGAGGTTGCGGATGCCGGACTCGGGGTCCTTGGTGTGGGTGAGGCCCAGGTTGAAGAAGGAGCCGCCGTCCTTGGGCCAGGTGAACAGCGCGGGGAGCCGGTCGAGGTCCACGTCGTCGCCGGTGAGGACGACCTCGTGCACGGGCGCGTCCTGGGACTTCACCTTCTTCGGCGGCACATGGGTCATCGCGCCGAGCTTGCCGAAGGCCTCGCGCACCCCGATGAAGCCCTGCGGCAGCTCGGGCTTCAGCAGCCCGCCGATCTTGTCGCTGATGTCCGTGTACGCCTTGAGGCCGAGCGCCTTCAGCAGACGGCGGTCGGTGCCGTACACGTTCATCGCGAGGGGCATGCCGGAGCCGCGCACGTTCTCGAAGAGCAGCGCGGGACCGCCGGCCTTGTTCACCCGGTCGACGATCTCACCGACCTCCAGATACGGGTCGACCTCGGCCTTGATGCGCTTGAGGTCGCCCTCGCGCTCCAGCGCCCTGAGCAGGGAGCGAAGATCGTCGTAAGCCATGGGGTCAAGTATCCCCGAGCGGTTACCCTGGCCCTGTACCGCCCACCGCTTTCGCTGGAGAGGCCCCATGCTTCGGGTGCTGATGTTCCTCGTGCCGCTGGCCCTGAGCATCTACGCGTTCATCGACTGCATCAGCACGAAGGACGAGGACATCCGCCACATGCCCAAGCCGCTGTGGGCGATCCTCGTGCTGCTGTTCCCGCTGGTCGGCTCGATCTCGTGGCTGATCGCCGGCAAGAAGCGGCACCCCGCGGGCGGCGCCGCCGGTTCCCCCTGGGGCCGGGGCGGCGGCCGGCAGCAGTGGGTGGCCCCGGACGACAACCCCGAGTTCCTGAAGTCGCTGGACGACGACAAGGACAAGGACGACAGGCCGGGGGACGGCGAGCGCGGCGGAGCCGGCTGACCCGTCCCCGCGCGTCAGCCCCTGGACCAGCTCTGGGACGCCGTCCCCTCGCACGCCCGCACCATGATCTGGTTGCTCGGCCGCGAGTGCTCCAGACACCTGCCGGTGTTCGTGAGGATCACGGTGCCGCCCGAGCCGAACCGCCATACCTGGGCGCTGTCCGCACCGCAGGACGCGCTGTGCATCGAACCGTAGCCGGACAGGCAGTTGCCGGACTCCCGGTGGACGATCCGGTAGGTGCCGGACGAGACGCTCCGCAGGGTCCAGCCGGCCGCGCCGGCGGCGCAGTCCCCCGCGGAGACGTAGCCGTAGCCGGAGCCCCCTGACGCCGTGAGGCACCGCCCGCTCGATCCGTTGCGCAGGATGATCCCGCCCGTCGACGGGGCCTCGGTCTCCGGTCCCGCGCCGGTGCCCGTGTCCGGGGCGGAGTCGTCCCCGCCGCCGGCACCTCCCGAACCGTCGCCCTTCCCGCCTCCGCCGTCCGTGTCCTTGTCCGCGTCGGCTCCGGCGCCCTCCGCACCGGCTCCGGCGGGCGACTCGGGGGACCCTGATGCTTCCGGCTTCTTCGCTTCCTTCGAGGAGGACGCGCTCGCGGACGGCGACGGCTTGGCGGACCCGCCGGCCGTCCCCGGGTGCGCGTCGGCGGAGGCCGTGACCGACGCGGAGGGGGTGGGCCCGGCCCGGTCGCCGTCGAAGGTGTAGGGCAGGAGCGTGAAGGCGAGGGTGGCGCCCGTCGTGACGACCACGACGGGGACGACGACGGGGACCAGCCGTGTCCGGCGGCCCCGCTTCTCCGGCGCCGGCGGCGTGGGCGCGGACGCCCCGGGTGTCTCCGGTTCCTCCGGCACGGCCGGTGTCCGCTCCGCGAACGCCGCCCGTTCGGCCAGCCGCGCCGTGACCGCCTCCGGCCACAGGGGCGGGGTGAACGGGCCGTGGCGCTCGGCGAGTTCGACCAGTTCGGCGGCGGTGGGCCGGCCCTCGTAGTCCTTGTCGAGGCAGGCGGCGACGACCTCGGCGAGCTCGGGGTCCAGGGCCCGTACGGCGTCGAGGTCGGGCTCCTCGTGCACGATCCGGTACAGCACGCCGTGCCCGGACTCGTCGCCGAAGGGGGGCCGACCGCTCGCCGCGTAGGCGAGGACCGAGCCGAGCGCGAAGACGTCGACGGCCCCGGTCGACCTGCGGGCGCCCGAGGCCTGTTCGGGGGACATGTAGGCGGGCGTGCCCACCACCATGCCGGTGCGGGTGAGCTGGCTCTGCTCGGCGGCGCGGGCCACCCCGAAGTCGATCAGGGTGAGGCCGTCGAGGGTGAGCATGACGTTGGACGGCTTGATGTCCCGGTGCACCATGTCCAGCGCGTGCACCGCGGCGAGCCCGGAAGCGGCCTCGCGCAGCAGCAGCCAGAGGGCGGCGGTGGGCAGCGGACCCTCGTGGGCCTCCAGGGCCTCGCGCAGGGTGAGGCCGGGGACGTAGGCGGTGGCGAACCACGGCGGCCGGGCGGTGCGGTCGCCCGCGAGCAGCGGGGCGGTGGCGTCCTCGGGTAAGCGGGCGAGGTTGTCCAGCTCGTGTCCGAAGCGGCGCAGGAAGTCCCTGTCCTCGGCGACGACCGACGGCAGCAGCTGCTTGACCGCCGCGTACCGCCCCTCGTGCACGCCGAGATAGACGCGGCCCATGCCGCCGGCTCCGAGCCGCCCGATGAGCGGGACCGGTCCGATCCGCCGCGGGTCCTCGTCCTCCAGCGGCTCGGCGCCGCTTCCACCCAGCTCGATCACGCCTGCCCCGTTGTCGTCTCCGTCGTCGCGCCACCGGAGGCGGTCCGCCCGCTCCCCCGCGACGGGCGGACCGCACGTCGGTAGGGGTCAGTCTGAACCAGGCCGGGCTAGGATTGGAAGAGAATTCTAGAAATTCGCTCCAGAAACACCTGGAAGGTACAACGGCCCTGCGATGAGCCCCAAGCAGCACCGCGGCGAGGTCACCGTCGAACAGCTTCTGGACGCGACGCTGCGCGTGTACGGGGAGTCGGGCGAGCAGGGTCTCACCGTCGGCGCGGTGACCGCGGCGAGCGGCGTCAGCCCGGGCAGCCTGTACCACCACTTCGGCAGCATGGACGGCCTGCTGACCGCCCTGCTGATGCGCTGGCTGGAGCGGCTGCTGGTCCGGATGGTCACGGCTCTGGAGCGGTCGGACTCCGCGCGGGCCGGTGTCGAGGCCCTCGTACGGGCCTATCTCGCGTTCATCCGCGACCACCGGGACGCGGGCCTGCTGCTGCACTCCTCCCGCGCCGACGAGCTGGGCATGCGCCAGGCGAAGCAGCTGCGCGACGCCCAGGAGGCCCGGCTCTCCCCGCTGTCCGCCTGGGTGGGCCGGCACATCGAGTCGGGCGAGCTCGCGCCCCTGTCGGTGTCGGTGCTCGAGTCCCTGATCCTGGGGCCGGTCATCGGCGTCAGCCGCCGCTGGCTGACGCTCGGTGACATCGACCTCGACGAGGCGGCGGAGGTCCTGCCGGACCGGATCTGGCGGTCGGTCGCCGCCGGCCCGCGGTGAGCGCGGGCGCAGCGCCGGGGCGGGTCAGCCGACGAGCTTCTTGATCCGGGCGGCGGTGAGCGCCCGGTCGAAGACCCGTACGTCGCGGACGGCGCCGGGGAAGAAGTCGACGGCCCGGCCGCCGTAGGACGCCCGGCCGATGATGAAGGGGCCGGTGCCGGACTTCGGGTTGGTGTCCTCGGCCTCCGCCTCCTGGACGCCGTCGACGTACAGCCGCAGTGTGCCTTCCCGGCCGTCGCAGACTCCGGCGAGGTGGGTCCAGGCGTTCAGGGCGGGCTCGCTGCGGCCGGCGGCGCGCAGGCCGGGGCGGGAGAAGGCCCAGCGGTTCTGGTCGACGGCGTACTGGAGGTAGAAGGCGCTGGCGTCCTCGGCATCCTGGCTGACGGCGGTGGCCCAGTCCTCCGGTGTGGCGGAGAGCCGCACCCAGGCGGTGACGGTGAAACTCCGGCCCTTTCCGGTCTCCAGGACCGGCCCCTCGGTGGCGATCTGGCTTCCCCGCCCGTCGAAGACGGCCCCGCCTCCGCGGGACACCCAGGTGACGCCGGCCGCGGTGCCGTCGTGGCCGCCCGCGGCGTCCCGCGCGACCGTGCCCGAGGTCTCGTCGAGGGGCCAGTGCCCGACGGGCCGGGCGGGCTGGGGAGCGGCGGAGGGCGTGGAGGAGGGGGAGGGCGAGGAGGGCGGCGTGGCCCGGTCCCCGGCGGCGGCAGACCGGTTGAGCCAGAACCCCGCTCCGACGCCGGCCGCGGCGACCGTGCCCGCGCCGAGGAGCAGGAAGGCCCGCCGGCTGCGGCCGCGTTCCCCGCCCGCCCCGCGGCCGGCCGGTTCCGTCCCGGCGTCCGCGGGCTCGGGGGCGGCACCCACCCTGGTGGCCTGGTCGTGGAAGTGCGGCGCCACCATGGTCGCCTGCTGCGGCAGGGCGCCGGGCGCCCCGGCCCGGGTCGGGGACTGGGCGGCGTCGCCCGCCTGCCAGGGGCCGAGGTGCCGCAGGGCCATCGTGTTCTCGCTGCCCAGTGCGGCGACCCGGGCGAGGATCTGGTGCGGGGTCGGGCGGGCGGCCGGGTCCTTGCCGAGGCAGTCGGCGATGAGGGCGCGCAGGTCCGGGTCGGTGACGACATCGATGTCGGGGGTGTTGTGCACCACGCGGTAGAGCAGTGCGGGGGTGGGGCCGTCGCCGAAAGGGTTGGCGCCGGTCGCCGCGAAGGCCAGTACCGCGCCCAGGCAGAAGACGTCGCTGGCCGGGGTGATCGTGTCGCCGTTGACCTGCTCGGGGGACATGAACCCGGGCGAGCCCGCCACGAGGCCGGTGCCGGTGATCGAGTCGGCCTCGACGCTGCGGACGATCCCGAAGTCGATGACGCGGGGCCCGTCGTCGGCGAGCAGCACGTTGGAGGGCTTGAGGTCGCGGTGGACGAGGTGCGCGGCGTGGATCGACACCAGCGCCTCGGCCAGCCCGGCCGCCAGCGCCAGTACCGCCGACGCCTCGAACGGCCCCCGCTCGGCGACCGCCTGTTCCAGCGACGGCCCGGCGATGTAGCTGGTCACCAGCCACGGCAGGGGCGCGTCCGGGTCCGCGTCGACGACCGGAGCGGTGAAGGCGCCGCTGACCTTGCGGGCCGCCTCGACCTCACGCCGGAACCGGTCGCGGAACTCGGGCCGGCGCACCAGTTCGGCGTGCACCACCTTGACCGCGACGAGCCGGCCGCCCGGGGAACGGCCGAGGTAGACCCGGCCCATCCCGCCCGCGCCCAGCCGGCTCAGCAACCGGTACGCCCCGACGGACTGCGGGTCGTCCGGTTCCAGCGCTGACACAAATGCCTCCTGGCGTGCGATCTCGGCCCATGAGGGCAGGCCAAGCATAAAGCCAATCGCACCCGCGTTCGTCGAAGTGCCGGACGGCGTACGGTACTTCGACCACGACGCCCCCTGCGGGACGCGCGGGTCCCGGGGGCGGTCAGCGCAGGCGGGAGGACGAGAGGATGGACAGCAGGTGGGCCGGGACCATCACCCAGGTGATGACGGCGAGTGCGCCCAGCGCCCAGCGGGTCGGTTCGATGCCCCCGGTGACCGTGTCGGCGATCGCGGCGGCGAGGAGGACCAGGGAGGCCTCGATGCCGTTGGTGACCCGGTGGATCTTGAACGCGGCGGCGAGGCGGCGGACCGCGGCCACGCCCTGGGAGCGGGGGCGGGTCGACTCGTCGTCGGCGACGGCCAGGCCGCGACGGGCGCGGGCGACGTCCACCAGGTCGGTGGAGGCCTTGAGCAGGACGACACCGAGGGCGGTGGCGACGCCGGCCGAGAGCCAGCCGCCGACGCCCGACTCGGCGGCGCGGTAGCCGGCGCCCGCCATCAGCGCCGCGTCGGCGAGATACGCGCCGAGGCGGTCGACGTAGATGCCGGCGGCGCTGTTCTGGCCCTTCCAGCGGGCGACTTCGCCGTCCACGCAGTCGAAGAGCAGGAACAGCTGCATGAGGATCACGGCGAGTACCGCGCCGGTCAGTCCGGGGATCATCAGCGCGGCGCCGGACGCCACCCCGCACACCACCATGGTCCAGGTGAGCTGGTCGGGGGTGACGGGGGTGCGCACCAGGTGGCGGGTGGTGCGCAGGGAGATCCTCCGCATGTAGAGCCGGCCGGCCCAGTGTTCGCCGTTGCGGCTTGCCATCTTGGCCTGCGGCTGGCAGACCTCGCGCAGCTCCTCCAGTACCGGAGCACCCATGCCGTTCCTCCCACCAGGGCACAACTGCCGCCCGTGCGGCGGTGATCGGGACAGATTACCGAGCCGGTGCGGCGCACCCGACGCGGGCCGCCGGCAGGGGACACTGGCCCCATGGAACCGATCGACCCGGCCACCGCCCGCGCCTGGCTCGCCACCGCCCTCGCGGAGGCCCGCGCCGGACGGGACGAGGGCGGCATCCCCATCGGCGCCGCGCTGTACGGCGCCGACGGCACCCTGCTCGGCCGCGGCCACAACCGCCGTGTCCAGGACGGCGATCCGTCGGCGCACGCGGAGACCGCGGCGTTCCGCGCGGCGGGCCGGCAGCGGTCGTACGGCGGCACGACGATGGTGACGACGCTCTCCCCGTGCTGGTACTGCTCGGGCCTCGTCCGGCAGTTCGGCATCTCCCGGGTGGTGATCGGCGAGGCGGCCACCTTCCACGGCGGGCACGACTGGCTGGCCGCACACGGCGTGGAGATCGTGCTGCTGGACGACCCCGAGTGTGGCGCCATGATGAGGGACTTCGTCGCGCGTCGTCCCGAGCTGTGGAACGAGGACATCGGGCGGTAGACGGCCGGTTCAGGTGCTGGTGAGGGAGATCCTTCCCGCGTGCAGGCGTCCGTCGCCGCCGTCGAAGTACACCCGGTCGCCGTCGACGGCGGCGGCGGGGTCGCCGGTGGAGAGCCGGGTCTGTGCCGGGGGCCGCCCGGTGCGCAGGTCACGGGCGTACAGCGTGCCGGTGTCGGAGCTGTAGAGCACCGAGCCGTCCCCCGTCGCATGCGGCACGGGTTCGCCCAGGAGTTGTTCCGTCCAGAGGGGTTTGCCGGAGTCGGCGGCGACCGCGTGCACATACCCGGTGTCGTTGAATCCGGTACTGCCGAGGACCACACCGTCGGTGACCACGAGCGAGGGGAACCACTCCACGCTGGGCACGTCCGGCTGGTGGCTCCAGCGCCGGGTGCCTTCCCGGGCGTCGACGGCGTGGAGGACACCGCGGCTGTCACCGGCGTAGACCGTGTCTCCCGACACCTCGATCGCCGTCACTTCGCCCCCGATCTCCTCACCCGTGCGGTACCGCCACAACTGGTCCCCGCTGTCGGCGTCCAGGGCGTAGAAGTAGGTGCCGCCCTTCTCCCACATCCCGCCGTAGAGCACCCCGTCCTCCACCGCGAGCGCGTGGGACAGGCCGTACTCGACCGGCCGGGTCCAGTTCAGCCGTCCGGTGGCGGCGTCCAGCGCCGACACGGCGTAGGTGCCGTAGCGTTCGTCGTCCTCGGGCAGGTCGTACATGGCGTTCACGTAGACGGTTCCCCCGGCCACGACGACCCGCAGGTAGAGGTTGAACTCCGTTCCGGGCGCCGTGTGCGGCCCGGCGCCCACGCTCCACGCCCGCTTGCCGCTGTCCAGGTCGACGGCGTGCACCGTGCCGCTGCTGTCGTAGGCCACCACCAGCCCGTCGCTCACGCCGACGAGGTCCGCCCCGCCGCCCAGTTCGTCGTACGTCCACTCGGTATCGCCGCTGTCGGCGTCCAGCGCGTGCAGGGCGCCGTCCCCGCCCTCGACGACCACCTTGCCGCCAGCGACCACCGGCCTGCCGTTGAACCCCTGTTCGCGGGACCACAGTTCCTGTACCGCCAGCTGTTTCGCGGTGGCCGTGGGACTGCCGGTGCCCCCGGCGCCGCCGCTGCCGCCCGAGGAGCCGGAGAAGGCGCCGGGCAGGAGCAGTGCGGCCGCCACGGCCAGGGTCACGAGGGTGCCCGCCGCGGCGAGGACCGCCGTGCGCCGCCGTAGCGCCGGCCGGCGCAGCCGGGCGGCGAGTGAGGCCCGCTGCGGCGGCGCGCCGAGCCGCGCGGTGGCCACGGCGGTCGGCGCCACGCCCACCGTGACGGTGGGCAGGTCCGGGTCCGCGGGCGCCGCGGCGGGGGCCTCCTCCGGCAGCGGGGCCGCGCGCAGCGCGGTGAGGTCGGCGGCGACCGGCGCGGGCAGCCAGGTGGCGCGGGTGAACGTGCCGTGGGTGCCGTCGGCCTCCTCCCACCGGCCCAGTTCCTCGACGAGTTCCAGGGTCCCGGGCCGCCGCAGCGGGTCCTTGGCCAGGCACCGGGCGACCACCTCTGCGAGCTCGCCGTGAAGGCCCGTCAGATCGGGATCCTCGTGCACCACGCGGTAGTTGACGCCGTGCGCGGGCCCGCCCCCGAACGCGCCGGTCCCGGTGGCCGCGTACGCCAGCAGCGCGCCCAGCGCGAACACGTCGCCGGCGGGCCCCACCGACCGGCCGACCAGCTGCTCGGGCGGGAGGTAGCCGGGGCTGCCGACCACCGCGCCCGTGGTGGTCAGCTTGGTGTCGTCGGCGGCCACCGAGATCCCGAAGTCGATCACCCGGGGGCCGTCGGGCGCCAGCAGCACGTTCGACGGCTTCAGGTCGCGGTGCACCACATCGACCCGGTGGATCGCCTCCAGCGCCTCCGCCAGCCCGGACCCCAGGGCGCGCAGCGACCGCTCGGGCCAGACGCCGTGCGTGGCGACCGCCGTGCCCAGCGGGACGCCCGGCACATGGGCGGTGGCCAGCCACGGCAGGTCCGCGTCCGGATCGGCGTCGACCACGGGAGCGGTGAACGGGCCCGTCACCCGCCGTGCCGCAGCCACCTCCCGCCCGAACCGGGCGCGGAAGGCCGGGTCCTCGGCCAGTTCCTCGTGGACCACCTTCACCGCGGTCGCCCGTCCGCCCGGCGACCTGGCCAGGTACACCCGGCCCATCCCGCCCGCGCCGAGCCTCCCGACGATCCGGTACGGGCCGACCCGCTCGGGGTCCCCCGCCTCCAGCGGCGTGAACGCCTGCACTCCGCCCCTCCTCCCTTGTCGCTGCCCGCCCCGTGCGGTGCCGATCAGGTCGCGGCCCGATAGGCCGTCACTCGGCTGTCGCGCTCGACGTACACGGTGTTTCCGGTGAGCCAGAGGTCCTCGCCGTCGCCCACGATCAGCGCTTCCCGCCACAGGGACTTTCCGCTGCGGGCGTCCAGCGCGGTCAGGTTCCCGTCCGAGTCGTAGGTGAGGACGGTGCCGTCCACGACGGTCAGGGCAGTCACCTCGTCGGCCTTCTGCTTGCGCTGCCACAGGGTCCGGCCGGTGTCCGCGTCGAAGGCGGAGACATAGCCGTCGTTCTCGAAGTACACGGTGCCGTCCACCACTTCGGGCTCACCGGCTCCCCCGCCGAGCCTGCCGTCCCACAGTTCGCCCTCGAAGGTGCGGCGCCACACCTCGTCGCCCGACTTCTCGTCGACGGCGTACAGGGCGCCGTCCTGGGTGCCGAAGTACACCTTGCCGCCCGCCACCACGGGGTCCGTCTCCGCTTCGCTCGCGGCCTGGTGGGTCCACTTCTGCTTGCGCGTACGGGTGTCGACGGCGATCAGCGTTCTCCCGCTGTGCACGAACAGCGTGTCCCCGGTGACGGTGATGTCGCCGTCCGCGTTGACGTCGTACCCGTAGTCCCACAGCTTCTTCCCCGTCTTCGTGTCGAGGACGTAGAAGAACGACGTCATGTGCGCGTAGGCGGCGTCGCCCACGACGACGGGAGAGGCGTGGAAGGAGTCGTCCATGTACCGCCAGCGGTACGCGCCGCTGCCCGCGTCCAGCGCGAACAGGTGGTCGCCGCTGCCGTAGTACAGCAGGCCGCCCGCGAGGCCGGTGATCCGGATGTCGTCGCCCACGGTGTCCCGCAGATACGCGCTGTCCTGACGGATGTCGGCCACCGGGACCTCGCGCCCCCAGCGCTTCCTGCCGTCGGTGATGTCGAGGGCGGTGATCTCGTGGCGCTCCTCGTTCTGGAGGTAGATCATCTCGTCCGAGCGCACGGTCATCCGCTGGCCCTCGGCCAGCGGGCGGGACCAGAGCTCCTCGAGCCGCGGCGGCGTGGACGGCGGGGACTCGTCCCCTCCCGAGGAGATGTTCCACAGCACGGTGCCGGTCACCGTGACGGCCAGTGCGGTCGCCACGGCGAGGGCCGTCCGCAGGCGGCGACGCCCGCGGGCCGGCACGGCGGCGGTCGGGGGCTCCGACGTGCCGTCTCCCGCCCGGGTCAGCGGCGCGGTGGGCACCTCGGCCCGCAGCCGCGCCGCAGAGTCGGCCACCGGGCCGGGCAGCCACCCCGCGGGTTCCGCGCCTCCCAGTTCGTCCAGCAGCGAGGCCACCGACGGCCGCCCGTCCGGGTCCTTCGCCAGGCACCGGGCCACCACCTCGGCGAGTGCGGGCGGCAGGCCCCGCAGATCGGGGTCCTCGTGCACCACCCGGTAGTTGACCGCGTGGGACGCGCCGCCGCCGAACGGGCCGGTGCCCGCGGCCGCGTACGCCAGCACGGCCCCCAGGGCGAACACGTCGCCGGCCGGTCCGGAGCTCTCGTGGCGCAGCTGTTCGGGAGGGATGAAGCCGGGCGTGCCGATCACCGTCCCGGCCTCGGTGAGCGCGGTGTCGCCGGCCGCCGCCGAGATGCCGAAGTCGATCACCCGGGGGCCGTCGGGCGCCAGCAGGACGTTCGACGGTTTCAGGTCGCGGTGCACCAGGCCCGCCGCGTGCACCGCTCCGAGCGCCTCGGCCAGTGCGGCGCCGAGGCCGCGTACCGCCTGCTCCGGCCACACCCCGTGCCGGGCCACCGCGTCCTGGAGGGACGGTCCGGGGACGTACTCCGTGGCCAGCCAGGCCGGGTCGCCCTCCGGGTCGGCGTCGACCACCGCGGCGGTGAAGAAGCCCGTCACCCGCCGGGCCGCCGCCACCTCGCGGACGAAGCGGCGACGGAACCCCTCGTCCCGCAGCAGGGACTCCCGCACCACCTTGACCGCCACCGCCCGCCCGCCGGGCGAGCGGCCCAGGTAGACCCGGCCCATGCCGCCCTGGCCCAGCCTGGCCAGCAGCCGGTACCCGCCGACCCGTACCGGGTCCCCCGCCGTCAACGGCAACGACGCCACCGTTCCGCCCCCTGCCCGCTTTCCGGCCGGTCCGCCGCCTCGGCGGGCCTTCCCTGCACCGGACTCCCGGCACCCTCCCCACGGTTCCCACCGCGCGCGCCCGGCACCACCCGTTCGGCGAACCCTCCCCGGAAACATCACGTCCGCACGACGGCAAAAAGCCGGCCCCCGTGACGCGAGTCGCGGGAACCGGCCTTCGTGGCGGGCGGGGTCAGAAGCCCACGGCCGCCAGCGCGCCCAGGCCGACGTCGGCGTAGGAGTGCTTGCCGGAGACGAAGATGTTGACGCCGTAGTAGTTGAACAGCCAGCACCCGAAGGCGAGCAGGGCCAGGTAGGCGGCCTTGCGGCCCTTCCAGCCGGCGGTGGCGCGGGCGTGCAGGTAGCCGGCGTAGGCGACCCAGGTGATGAAGGACCAGGTCTCCTTGGGGTCCCAGCCCCAGTAGCGGCCCCAGGCGTCGCCCGCCCAGATGGCGCCGGCGATGATCGTGAACGTCCACAGCGGGAACACCGCCGCGTTGACCCGGTAGGCGAACTTGTCCAGCGTGGCGGAGGCGGGCAGCCGCTCCATGACCGAGGTGGCGAAGCTGCCGGGCTTGCCGCCCTTCGCGAGCTTGTTCTCGTACGCGTCCTTGAACAGGTAGAGGATCGTGCCGACCGCGCCGACGTAGAAGACCGCGCCGCACAGGATCGCCGTGGAGACGTGGATGTAGAGCCAGTACGAGTGCAGGGCGGGGACCAGCTGGTCGCTCTCGGTGTAGAGCCAGGTGACGGCCACGCCGAGGTCGAGCAGGACCGTGGTGGTGAGGAACAGGCCGAGCCAGCGGACGTTCTTCCGCAGCGCCAGCAGGATCAGGTAGACGCCGACCGCGGTGGTGGAGAAGGTGATGTTGAACTCGTACATGTTGCCCCACGGCGCCCGCTCCACGGACAGCGCGCGGGTGAGCACGCCGCCGAGGGAGAGCAGGAACGCGAGCACGGTGAGGGAGATGGCGATGCGGCCGTAGAGGTCGCCCTTCTCGTCACCGCCGTGCGCCCCGGGCCCGTCGGGCACGTCCCGCGATCCGCTCGCGGCGCGCACGACGACCTTCGGCCGTTCCAGCACGGCGGTGCCGCCGCCCTGCTTCACGGTGACGGCCGGCGCCTTCTTCGCCTGCGTGCCCGGAGTGAGGGCGGAGGCGGTGCGGGCGACCTTGCTGCGGCTGCCGAAGGTCCACTCCGCGATGTACGCGAAGAAGGCGAGGGTGTAGACCGCCATCGCGGAGTAGATCAGCACGTTGCTGATCTCCGCGAGGTTCTCGTTGGTCGCGGCGGCGAGAATCACGGCTTTTCAGCCCCTTCGGAAGGTACGGCTTCGGGATCGGGGTCAGGATCGAGGTCGGTGGAGTCGGACGGGTCCGGGGCGGGGTCGGGGGCGCCCGGCGCCCGGTCGTACAGGATCCCGGCGAGGTCGCCGAGCTCCTCGGGAACCTTCGCGGACTCGCTGCGGCCGAGGCCGGCCATCTCGACGACGGTGACGCCGTCGGGGCCCTCGACCGCGCGCACCCACACGCGGCGGCGCTGGATGAACAGGGAGCCGGCGAGACCGGCGATCGCGACGACGGCACCGCCGAGGGCCCAGCCGCCGCCCGGCTCCTGGACGACCTGGAAGCCGGCCCACTCCTTGACGTCCTTCTCGAAGGTGACCGAGCCGGCGCCGTCCGGGAGCGTCATGGTCTCGCCGGGCGTGAGCAGCTTCTTGAACAGCTCGCCCTCGGAGTCCTTGAACTCCTTCATCTTGGTCTTGTCCATCTGGTACACGCTCTGCGGAATGCCGGAGTCGGCCTTCAGGTCGCCGTGGTAGGCGGACAGGGCGAGCACCGGATAGTCCAGCGCGGGGAACTGGGAGAGCATCGTGCCGCTCTCCGAGCCGCCGAAGGTCGGCACGAAGAAGGCGTTGAAGCCGAGCTGTTCCTTCTTCCCTTCCGGGTTGCGGTAGCCGTCGAGGACCTTGACCACGCCGGAGGAGGTGACGTTGGCGTCGAGCGGCAGCAGCGGCACCGCGTCCTGGAAGACGATCTCGCCCTTGCCGTCGCGGACGGTCACGACGGGCGCGTAGCCGTGGCTGACCAGGTAGACCTTGGCGTCGCCGAGTTCCAGCGGCTTGTTCACCTTGACGAAGGCCGTCTTCTCGTCGCCGTCGGCCCCTTCGGTGTAGGTGACCTCCGACTGGTACGTGCGCGGGGTGCCCTTGTTGGGGCCGGTGCGCTCGTAGGTGCCGGTGAACTCCTTGACGTCGAAGCTGAACGGCTCCAGGTCGTCGTTGGTGAAGAGGTTGCCGGACTTGAAGTCGTCGTACTGGGTGAGCGTGTTGGAGAAGCCGTCGCCCTCGACGATCAGCTTGTTGCCCTCGGACTTGAACAGCTGACCCCAGGCGAAGGCGATCAGCATCACGATCAGCGCGATGTGGAAGAGCAGGTTGCCGGCCTCGCGCAGATAGCCCTTCTCGGCGGCGACGGCGTCACCGACGACATGGGCGCGGAAGCGGCGCTTCTTCAGCAGGGCGAGCGCGGCCTCGCGGACCTCCTCGGGCGGTGTCCCGGTGCGCCACGTGGTGTGGGCGGGCAGCCGGGTCAGCCGGCGGGGCGCGCCCGGCGGGCGGCCGCGCAGCTGGCCCACGAACTGCCAGGTGCGGGGCAGGATGCAGCCGATGAGCGAGATGAACAGCAGGATGTAGATCGCGGAGAACCACACCGAGCTGTACACGTGGAACAGGCCGAGCTTGTCGTAGACCGGCGCGAGGACGTCGTGCCGCTCGCGGAAGTCGGCGACCTTCGTCTCGTCGACGCCGGTCTGCGGGATGAGCGAGCCGGGGATCGCGGCGAGCGACAGCAGCAGGAGCAGCAGCAGCGCGACCCGCATGGAGGTGAGCTGCCGCCAGAACCAGCGGGCCCAGCCGATGACGCCCAGGGCGGGCAGGTGGGGCGCGTCCTCGGTGGGGGCGGTGGACAGCTGGGAGCCGGCGGCGCCGAGGTCCTGGTCGTCGGCGGCCGTCGAGGCGCCGTCGGTTGTCGTCTTGCTCATCGGGTCAGATCCCCACAGTGAAGCCGTTGGACCAGGTCTGCATCTCCGCCACGAGGCTGTTCCACGCGCCGGTCAGCAGGAGCACGCCGGTCACGATCATCATCGTGCCGCCGATGCGCAGCACCCAGACGTAGTGCCGCTTGACCCAGCCGAAGGCACCGAGCGCCTTGCGGAAGGCCACGGCGGCGAGCACGAAGGGCACACCCAGCCCCAGACAGTACGCGACGGTCAGTATGGCGCCGCGTCCGGCGCTCTCCTGCTGCGCGGACAGGGTGAGCACGGAGGCGAGGGTGGGGCCGATGCAGGGGGTCCAGCCGATGCCGAACAGGGCGCCGAGGACGGGCGCGCCGAGCAGCCCGGTCGTCGGGCGCTTGTGGAAGCGGAACTCGCGCTGGGTCAGCCAGGGCATCAGGCCCATGAAGAAGACGCCCATGAGGATCATGAAGACGCCGAGCACCTTGGACAGGACGCCCGACTGCTCCTGCAGGGTCTGCCCGAAGTAGCCGAAGAAGGCGCCGCCGGAGACGAACACGGCGGTGAAGCCGAGGACGAACAGGGAGGCGCCGGCGACCATGCGGCCGCGCCGGGCCTCGGCCAGGTCGGTGCCGGAGACTCCGGTGACGTAGGAGAGGTAGCCGGGGACCAGCGGGAGCACGCAGGGCGAGAAGAAGGAGACGAGCCCGCCGAGCAGCGCGATGGGCAGGGCGACCAGCAGGGCGCCGTTGAGCACCGTGCCGTTGTAGCCCGTCTCGGCGGCGAGCGTGTGCAGGGCCGTCACGTCACTTCTCCGCGACGACCGGCTCGAGCATCTTCAGCAGGCGCTTCTCGTCGAGTGCCGTCAGCGAGCGGGCCGCGATCTTCCCTTCCCGGTCCAGGACCAGGGTCGAGGGAACGGCCTGCGGGTTGAGGGTGCCCTTCTCGAAGCGGAGCATCAGCTTGCCCGTGGGGTCGTACAGGCTCGGGTAGGGGATGCCGAAGTCCTTCTCGAAGGCGAGGGCCGAGGTGGTGCTGCCGTCCCGGGTGTTGATGCCGACGAACTGCACGTCCTTGTCGGCGTACGCCTTGGACACCTTGGCGAAGTACTTGGCCTCCGCGCGGCACGGGTTGCACCAGGAGCCCCAGATGTTGAGGACGACGACCTTGCCCTTGTAGTCGGCGACGTCGAGCTGCTTGCCGTCGATCGTCTCCCCGGACAGCTCGGGCGCGGTGGCGCGCTCGCCCTTGGCCGCGGTGGAGATGCCGTCGGTGCCGACGACGAAGTTGGTGTCGCCGCCCCCGCCGGAGGTTCCGCCGGAACCGCACGCGGAGACGAGCAGCGCGGCCGCGGCGGCACCGGCGGCCAGGACGGCGCGACGGTGGACGCGCAGGGCGCGGTGCGAGCTGTGCGGGGCTCGGTTCGAGCGCTGGGGGGCGCGGCTGGCGGCACTCATGTGAAAAGTTTCGCATGCCCGTTCCGGGGATCTTGAGCACCCCCCGCGCGGGCGGAAACCCGCATATCAGGCGGCGTCGCCGGCGCCCGTCCCGGAGGTGGCGGAGCCCTTGGCGGAGTCCTTGCCGAAGGCCTTCCAGCCACCGGCCGGTTCCTGCCCCACGTCCAGGGTGCGGAGTTGCTCCAGGACCTCCGGCCGCTGCACGTCCAGCCAGTCGGCGAACTGCCGGAAGGAGACGAGCCTCACGTCGCCGCCCTTCTCCTTCTCCCGCGCGATGTGCGTCAGCGCCTGCTCCACGGCGTCCATGTAGATGCCGCCGTTCCACTGCTCGAAGTGGTTGCCGACGAAGAAGGGCGCGCGATTCGTCTCGTATGCCCGCTTGAAGCCGGATATGTACGCCTGCGCCGCCTGCCGCCGCCAGGCCGGGTGGTTGTGGGCGGGCGCGTTGGTCGAGTTGACCGACTGGTTGGCGAGCATGTTGTAGTCCATCGACAGGACCTCGAACGAGCGGCCGGGGAACGGTATCTGCTGGAGCGGAAGGTCCCATATGCCCTGCTTCTTCGACGGCCAGACCTGGCGGCCGCCGGGCGAGGAGGCGTCGTAGCGCCAGCCGAGGGCGCGGGCGGTGGGCAGCAGCCTGTCCTGGCCGAGCAGACAGGGCGTACGGCCGCCGACCAGCTCCTTGTCGTAGTCGAACGGCAGCGGCTCCAGGTCGGTCCAGCCGGAGTTGGTCCGCCACTCCTTGACGAAGGACTTCGCCTGGTCGATCTCGCTGCGCCACTGCCGGGGCGTCCAGTTGCCGACGCTGCCGGAGCCGCCGCAGAAGTGGCCGTTGAAGTGGGTGCCGATCTCGTGGCCCTCGAGCCAGGCGCGGCGGACGTTCTTCAGGGTCGCCCTGACGTGGCCGTCGGTGAGGTAGCCGATGTCCGAGGCGCCGCGCGGGTTGTTCGGCGGGTCGTAGAGCCGCTTCTTCGACTCGGGCAGCAGATACAGGCCCGAGAGGAAGAAGGTCATGGACGCGCCGTGCTCCTTGGCGAGGTCCAGGAAGCGCGGGAAGAGCCCGTTGCCGACCTCACCGGCCCCGTCCCAGGAGAAGACGACGAACTGCGGGGGCGTCTGACCCGGCTCCAGCGGCACCGGTTTCGCGGGCTGGTGGGGCTGCGCGCCGGTGAAGGAGGTGGAGCCGTCGCCGATCGGGCGGGCGGTCCTGGTCGGCTCGGGCTCCGGCGTCCGGGAGCGGCTCTCGCCGCCGGGCCGGGAACCGCCGGCGCCGCCGGTCCCGTCCGAACCCTTGTGGCCGCCGCAGCCGGTCAGCGAGACTGCGGCCGCGGCTCCCGCCCCGAGCCCGAGCATTCCCCTGCGGGTGAGACTGCGCATGGCAACCCCGTTCGTCACGTCCTCTGGTGGTCACCCATTCAGAGGACGTGACGAAGCGGGAGGTTCCCGTCGAATGCGAAGGTTTCGCAACGGAGTTCGAAGGACGGCCGCCTGGGGGCCACCTCCGCGGCCTCTTCGCGGGGCCCTACGCCCCGAAGGCCTTGCTCTTCCCCTTCACCGGCTTCGCGCCCGCGAGCAGGTGCGCCGGGACGAGGTCACGGGCCGGCTCGCTGTAGCCGACGGAGACGATCCTGTCGCCCCGGTAGGTGAACGTGGTCAGCGAGGCGAGGGTGCACTGCCGCTTGCGCGGGTCGTGCCACAGCCGCCGCTTCTCGATGTAGGACCGCACGATCCAGATCGGCAGCTGGTGGCTGACCAGCACCGCCTCGTGTCCGCGCGCCGCGTCCTTGGCCGCGTCCAGCGCGCCCCGCATGCGGATGACCTGCTCGACGTACGGCTCGCCCCAGGACGGCTTGAACGGGTTGACGACGTGCTTCCAGTTGGCCGGGCGGCGCAGCGCGCCGTCGCCGATGCCGAAGGTCTTGCCCTGGAAGACGTTCTCGGCCTCGATCAGCCGCGCGTCGGTGGCGATGTCCAGGCCGTGCGCCTTGGCGATCGGCTCAGCCGTCTCCTGGGCGCGCTCCAGCGGCGAGGCGCAGACGTGGACGACGTCACGGGAGGCGAGGTGCTCCCCGACCCGGTCGGCCATGCGCCGGCCCAGCTCGGAGAGGTGGTAGCCGGCGAGCCTGCCGTAGAGCACCCCGTCCGGGTTCTCGACCTCGCCGTGCCGCATCAGGTGGACGACGGTGACGTCGTCGTCGTGGGTCGGGGTGCTCACGCGGTCGCCTCCGCTGCCGCTCGGGCCGCCGCCGGGAGGGCGTCGGCGATGCGCTGGACGGCCTGCTCGTCGTGCGCGGTGGACACGAACCACGACTCGAACGACGACGGCGGCAGGTAGACGCCGTCGGCGAGGAGGGAGTGGAAGAAGGCGGTGAAGCGGAACGACTCCTGCGCCTTGGCGTCCTCGTAGTCGCGCACCGGCCGGTCGGTGAAGAAGACCGAAAACATGTTGGAGGCGTTCTGCAGCGTGTGCGCGACGCCCTCCTTGCCCAGCGCCTCGGTGACGAGGGACTGGATCTGCGCCGAGACGGCGTCCACCTTCTCGTACGCGGCGTCGTCGAGCAGCCGCAGCTGGGCGAGCCCGGCGGCGGTGGCGACGGGATTGCCGGAGAGGGTGCCGGCCTGGTAGACGGGCCCGGCCGGGGCGAGGTGACCCATGACGTCGGCGCGCCCGCCGAAGGCCGCGGCCGGGAAACCGCCGCCCATCACCTTCCCGAAGGTCATCAGGTCGGGGCGGACGCCGTCGACGCCGTACCAGCCGGCGCGGCTGGTCCTGAAGCCGGTCATGACCTCGTCGGAGATGTACAGCGCGCCGTTCGCGGCGCAGGCGTCCTTCAGCCCCTGGTTGAACCCGGGCAGCGGCGGCACGACGCCCATGTTGCCCGGCGACGCCTCGGTGATCACACAGGCGATCTCGCCGGGGTGCGCGGCGAACGCGGCGTGCACCGCGTCGAGGTCGTTGTACGGCAGCACGATCGTGTCGCCGGCCTGGGCACCGGTGACGCCCGGCGTGTCGGGCAGCGCGAAGGTGGCGACGCCGGAGCCGGCGGACGCGAGCAGCGAGTCGACGTGCCCGTGGTAGCAGCCGGCGAACTTGACGACCTTGGTGCGCCGCGTGAACCCGCGGGCCAGCCGGATCGCCGACATGGTGGCCTCGGTCCCGCTGGAGACCAGCCGCACCTGCTCCAGCGGCTCGATCCGGGCGACCATCTCCTCGGCGAGCGCGACCTCGCCCTCACCGGGCGTGCCGAAGGACGTACCGCGCGCGACGGCCTCCTGCACGGCGGCGATCACCTCGGGGTGCGCGTGTCCGAGGATCATCGGGCCCCACGAGCAGACGAGGTCGACGTACTCGCGCCCGTCGGCGTCGGTCAGATAGGGACCGGTTCCGGACACCATGAACCGGGGCGTGCCGCCGACGGCGCGGAAGGCGCGCACCGGCGAGTTCACGCCGCCGGGCGTGACGGCCGAGGCACGGTCGAACAGCGCCTGCGAGGCTCGGGCTTCGTATGAATATGGCAGTTCGCTCATGACCTGCGGCTTCTCCGACCTTCTCCGACATTCCGGGGGCTTCCCGGCTCCGGGTGCGTATGACGTGTCCAGGGTAGGCCAGGGGCGGCCTTCGGCATCCGGCCCCCGATCGGCCGTGATCTGCGAAACTTACGATTGATACACACAGCTCACACGGCCGGGGCGGCCGGAGGCTGCGAAGCTCCCGCGGGCAGATGTTTCACCGCACGTTTCGGCGGGCGGCCGTGGGGGAGGTCACTGACACGATGATCGGGTTGCGCGGCGGGGGCCACGCGTCCTAGAAAAGCAGTCGGGTGGAGATATGCATCGCGGTGGCGGACTGGGCGAGGGGACTGACGACCTGGGTCCTCGACGTGCCCGGCGGGGAAGGCACCGACGCGAGGCGGAGGACCCCGAGGAGACGCGCCGGACACGCGGCGAACCGGAGCGGACGGGCCCCCTGAGAGGGGCGGGGAGCGGGAATGGTGGTCGGGTGGGGGTGACGTACAAGTACTTCGGCGCGCCGGACGGCGCCACGGCGGCCCGGGTCCCGATCTCCATGCGCCCCGAGGAACTCGGCGGCGACGAGCTCGGCATGAACGGCATGTTCACCAAGATCAAGCCGGAGACCATGGCCGCGATGGTCCTCACGGGCATCGAGGGCGTCCCCCTGCACAAGGTCCCGCCGCTGGAACTGGTCGTGCTGCACCCCGACTACGCGGTCGTGAAGCTCCCTATGACGGTCGTCGACCCGCTGCGCGGCATAGGCGAGGAGGCCGTCGGCGCGGCGGCGTTCATCTGGTCCACGGTCCCGGACCGCGGCGGCCCGCGCGACGCGTTCAACGTGTACCAACTGCTGCACGAGTGGCAGGACTTCAGCCACCGGCTGCACGAGGCGGGTCATCAGCCTTACTGCCTGGTGTGGCCCTGAGCCGACGTTCCACCGGCAGCGGGCGGGGCCGAGGGCCCCGCCCTTCTCCGTGCCGGCCGGCGTCAGCGGTCCGTGCCGCGGCAGCGGTTCAGCGTCCGGCGGCCGAGCAGCACGGCGCCCAGCCCCAGCGGGATGGCCACCAGTGCGCCGACCAGTCCGTTGCCGGTGCCGGGACCGCCGCTGGTGGTGGCCGCGTGCAGCACGGCGAGGACGGTGCCGAGCGCTGAGATCGCGATGGCGGCGAGCCCGCCGGTGCGCGCGTTGCCGCCGCCGGTTCGGCCGCCCGCCCGGGCGAGGGACGGCCAGCCGACGGCCAGGCCGAGCGCCGCCACTGCGAGGGCCAGGTTGGCGCCGGTCCGCCCGTCGCCGATGATCCCGCCCTCGGCGGCCGCCGCCAGCACTGCTGAAGCACTCATCTCGCTCTTCTCCTTCGCCGTCGCCGATTCCGTCGCTGCTGCGGGGTTCGGTGTGCGTCGAGCATGCGCGCCCGCCTCCCGGGCGGTCGTCCGGCAGGCGCGGGCACTTTCCGCTGCCGCCCCCGTGGGATCCGGATACCGCGGACGCGGCAGACGGCACGGCGGTACCGCGCACGCGGTAGCCGGCCGCTCCTCCCCGAACCCGATTCGCGCACCACCGCGTCCGGCTACGGTGCGCCCATGGACACAGGGCGGCCGGCTCTCCTGGCCGGGGTCACCGACTGGACGATCGCCGCGGGAGTGACGGCGTTGCTGCTGGGCAGCGGGCTGTCCGGGCCGCATCCGGACGGAGGCCGCGAGCTGCTCGGCGCCGCGCTGCTGGCGGCCGGCGGGCTGGTGCTGGCCGCGCGCCGCCGGGCACCGCTCGTGGTACTGGCGGTCACCGGGCTGTGCGCGGCGGGCCACCAGGCGGCCGGGTTCGAACTGCTCGCCGTCTCCTACCTGGTGGCGGTCTACGGCGCGGTACGCGCCGGCCACCGTACCGTCGCGCTGGCCGCCTCCGCGGTGCTGCTGGCCGTGCTCCACCTCGTCGCCCTGGTGACCCGGGAGGGGCCCGCGCGCGACGTCGTGACGCAGGCCCGGAGCACCCTCGAAATCGCCTGGCTGATCGCCGCGTTCGCCGCCGGGGAGGCGGTGCGGCAGGCCGAGCGGCGGGCAGAGGAGGCCGAGCGCACCCGCGAGAAGACCGCGCGGCGGCGGGCCGACGAGGAGCGGCTGCGCATCGCGCGGGAGCTGCACGACTCGCTCACCCATCAGATCTCGGTCGTCAAGGTGCAGTCCGAGGTCGCCGTCCACGTCGCCCGGCGGCGCGGCGAGCGGGTGCCGGAGGCCCTGCTGGCGATCCAGGAAGCCGCCCGGGAGGCGAGCCGGGAACTGCGCGCGACCCTCGAGGCGCTGCGTGACGACGACACCACCCCGCCGTACGGACTCGACCACATTCCGCACCTCGTGAAACGGTTCCGGACGACGGGCCTGGAGGCGACCCTGACGATCGAGGGGCATCCGCGCGCCGTGCCGGCCGCGGTGGGCCGCACCGCCTACCGGATCGTCCAGGAGTCGCTCACCAACGCCGCCCGGCACGCCTCCGCCACCACCGCCTCGGTGGTGATCGACCACCGGCCGGACGCCCTCGCCGTCCGCGTCGACGACGACGGAAGGACCTCCCCGGACACCGTGCCGGCACCCGGCATCGGGCTCCTCGGGATGCGGGAACGCGTCACGGCCCTGGGCGGCCGGCTGCACACCGGGCCGCGCGGCACGGGCGGCTTCACCGTCCAGGCCGAACTTCCCACGAACGGAGCGTCGTGATCCGTGTCCTGCTGGCCGACGACCAGCCGCTCATCCGCAGCGGCTTCCGCGCGCTGCTCGACCTCGAGGACGACATCGAGGTGGTGGCCGAGGCCGCCGACGGCGGCGAGTGCCTGGCGCTCGCCGGGAAGCACCTGCCCGATGTGGCGCTCGTCGACATCCGGATGCCCGTCATGGACGGCATCGAGGCGACCCGGCGCATGGCCGCGGACCCGTCGCTGGCCGGTGTGCACGTCGTCATGCTGACCAACTACGGCATGGACGAGTACGTCTTCCACGCGCTGCGGGCCGGCGCCGCCGGCTTCCTCGTCAAGGACGTCCTCCCGGAGGACTTCCTGCACGCCGTGCGCGTCGCCGCCCGCGGTGAAGCCCTCCTCGCGCCCGCCATCACCCGCAGGCTCATCGACCGGTACGTCTCCCAGCCGCCGCCCTCCCGTGCCGGCGGCGCGCTGGAGGAGCTGACCGGCCGCGAACGCGAGGCGGTCGCCCTGGCGGCGCGGGGCCTGTCCAACGACGAGATCGCCGACCGCATGGTCATCAGCCCGGCGACCGCCAAGACCCACCTCAACCGGGCCATGACCAAGCTCCACGCCCGAGACCGCGCCCAGCTCGTGATCCTCGCCTACGAGTCCGGCCTGGTGACCCCGCGCAACCGCTGACCCGCGCCGTCGGCCGGCCGGCTCGGGACGGGGCTACGACCAGGAGGTCGTCGAGGCGCCTCGCGGCTTCGCACGCACGGCGGAAGGGCGGCGTACGCCGACGCGGGGTCGGGGTACGCCGCCCGGGAGGGGGCCTCCCGTTACTGCGGGTCGCGGTCGAAGCGGGACTTGGACCAGCGGTAGCCGAGTGCGGCCAGGCCCAGGGACCAGGCGACCGCGAGCCAGCCGTTGTGGCCGATGTCGGTGCCGAGCAGCAGGCCGCGCAGGGTCTCGATGGCCGGGGTGAAGGGCTGGTACTCGGCGACGGGCCGGAACCAGCCGGGCATCGTGTCGAGCGGGACGAAGGCGCTGGACAGGAGCGGCAGGAGGATCAGGGGCAGGGCGTTGTTGCTGGCGGCCTCGACGTTCGGGCTGATCAGGCCCATGCCGACGGCGATCCAGGTGAGTGCCGTGGCGAAGAGGACCAGCAGGGCGAGGGCGGCGAGCCATTCCAGGGCGGTGGCGTCGGTGGAGCGGAAGCCGAGGGCGACGCCGACGGCGCCGACCAGGACCACGCTGACGACCGCCTGGAGCACGCTGCCGACGACGTGCCCGATGAGCACGGAGCCGCGGTGGACGGCCATGGTGCGGAAGCGGGCGATGATGCCCTCGGTCATGTCGTTGGAGACGGAGACCGCGGTGCCGACCGTGGTGCTGCCGATGGTCATCAGCAGCACGCCGGGGACGAGGTAGGCGAGGTAGGCGGCGCGGTCGGGGCCGCCGCCGATGCCGGCGCTCATGGTGTCGCCGAAGACGTAGACGAAGAGCAGCAGCAGCATGACGGGGGTGAGGAGGAGGTTCAGGGTGAGCGACGGGTAGCGCCGGGCGTGCAGCAGGTTGCGGCGCAGCATGGTGACCGAGTCGCGTACGGCGAGGGGGAGCGAGGTCATCGGAGGGCCTCCTTCGGCCGGTCGGTGTCGTCGCCGGTGAGGGCGAAGAAGACGTCGTCGAGGTCGGGGGTGTGCACGGTCAGCTCGTCGGCCTCGACGCCGGCCGAGTCCAGCCGGTCGAGGACGGCGCGCAGCGCGCGCTGGCTGCCGTCGCTGGGGATCCGCAGGGTGAGGGCGTCGTCGTCCCGGGAGGCCCCGGGCACCGCCGAGGCGGCGCGGCGGTAGGCGGCCGGGGCGGTGAAGCGGAGGCGGACGTGGCCGCCGGGGACGATGCGCTTGAGCTCGTCGGCGGTGCCCTCGGCGGCGATCCCGCCGTCGTGGAGCACGGCGATGCGGTCGGCGAGCTCGTCTGCCTCCTCCAGGTACTGGGTGGTGAGGAGGACGGTGACGCCGCCGGTGACCAGTTCGCGGATGATCTGCCACATGGTGTGACGGGAGCGCGGGTCGAGGCCGGTGGTCGGCTCGTCGAGGAAGATGATCCGGGGGCCGCCGACCAGGGTCATGGCGATGTCGAGGCGGCGCTTCATGCCGCCGGAGTAGGTGGACGCGGGCTTCTTCGCGGCCTCCGCCAGGTCGAAGCGCTCCAGTAGTTCGGCCGTCACCCGCCGCCCCTCGCGCCGGGGCAGGTGGTGCAGGTCCGCCATCAGGAGCATGTTCTCCTCACCGGTGATCAGTCCGTCCACGGCGGAGAACTGCCCGGTGACCCCGATAGCGGCCCGGACCGACTGCGGGTCGGTGGCCAGGTCGTGGCCGGCGACCTGCACCTGTCCGCCGTCGGCGGCGATCAGGGTGGAGAGGATCTTCACGACGGTGGTCTTGCCGGCGCCGTTCGGGCCGAGGAGCGCGAACACGGACCCGGCCGGGATGCGCAGGTCGATGCCGTCGAGGACGGTCCTGTCGCCGTACGACTTGCGCAGACCGAGGGCGGAGACGGCGGCCGGCGAGGGGCGGCCGCCGTCCGGGGTGGACGTGGGCATGACAGACGAGGCCATGTGGCCCTCCGTTCGAAAGGCTGGGGCGGGTGGGAGGCGGACGGCGCCGGCGGCGTGGCGCTCAGACCTTGGCGCGGCGGATGTCGATGTTGCCGAACCGGGTGCGGGCGCGGACCTCGACGGTGTCCTCGGTCCGCTCGGGGGCCCCGGAGGCGGTGAGCGCGTTGCGCACCTGGCCGTGGCCCGAGCTGACGTCGAGCCAGGCGGCGGTGCCCTGGCGGACGCCGATGTCGATGGCGCCGTAGTTGGTCTCCAGCTGCACGGCTCCGCGGACCACCTCGTCCACCCGCAGGGCGCCGTTGGCGAGGGTGGCGGTGACCGAGTCCTCGGCGCGCCGGATCTCGATGTCACCGTTGGCGCCGCGCACGCTCAGCTCGCCCATCGCGGTGCCGACGGCCGTGGTGCCGTGCGAGTTCTTCAGGACGGCGGGGCCGTCGACGAAGCCGACGCGCAGGCTGCCGGTGCTGCTGGTGATCTCGGCCGGGCCCTCGACCCGGTCCACGGCGATCGAGCCGTGCGCCGCGGTCAGCTTCAGCGGGCCGGTGGTGTCGAGGCGGACGTCGCCGGCCGAGATCTTGACGCGGACCTCGCCGAGCCGGCCCTCGCCGAGCAGGTTGGCTCCGGTGCCGGTCACGTCGATGTCCGAGCCGGTGGGCAGCTCGACCGTGATGTCGACGGTGCCACCGCGGCCGAGCAGGTTGGCCTTGGGCGTCCGGACGGTCAGCGCGCCGTTCACGCAGGTGACCTCGGTCTGCTCGGTCGCCCGCACGTCCAGGTCCTTCTTCGGGTCGCGGGGGCGCAGCTCGACGACGGTGTCGGGGCGGTCGCTCGCGGTGAACTGGAGGGAACCGGAGTACACGTGCGCGGTGACCGAGATCGCTTCGGGGGTGTCGAAAGAAGGCATGGCTGTCCCGTCCTCTTGGGTCTGTGGAGCGTCCTGGCTGGTGGGACGCGGTGTGGGTGGAAGTGGGTCGGGCGCGAGTGGGGGCGGCTAACGCACCCAGCCCGTGAAGCTCTGTCCTACGGCGCGGCTCTTCTCGGTCGTGCGCGGCCGGCCACCGCCGCCGTCGACCGCGGCCGACACGGCCCGCACCAGCCACGCGTTGACGGAGAGGCCCTCGCTGTTCGCGGCCTCCTCGGCGCGCGCCTTGAGGTGGGCCGGCAGACGCAGGTTGACGCGGGCGGTGCCGCCCTCGTCGGTGTCGGCCGGGACCGGGGTCCTGAACGATTCGGCGGGTGCGGCCGGTTCCGCGGGGGCGCCGCCGTCGGTGGGCGGCGGCGTCACCACGAAGTCGGGGTCGAGCCCGCGCAGCCGTACGTCGACCGAGCCGGGGGCGAGTTCACGGGTGATCTCGTCCATCGCGGCGGAGAGCACGTTGAGCATGGTCAGCCGGGCCGCCGACTCCAGCGGAGCGGTGAGCCTCTCGGCCAGCTCACGGGCTTCGCCGCCTCCGGCTTCGGCGGCCACCGCGAGTTCGCGGCGGAGGGTGTCGACATACGGGGTGAGGTCCATGACGTCATCATGGCACCACCATGGCACCACACACAAGCCCTTATGGCACCCCTCATGGCACCGATGAGCGTCAGGCTCTCCTGACCTGCGAATACGCGAGGAAAACCGCGTGACACCGGCTGGCATCATGCTTACCCGACCCCTCCGTACGGTGCCCGATTGACACCACGTGGCACCACATGACGCCATGCGGTGCCCGACTGGCGCCACTCGCGCTCCGCGAACAGCCCGCCACGGCCCCGCCACGCCCCGCGCCGCCGGGCTCTCCGTACGATGAGGGCGTGACCCGCAGCAGCCGATCATGCAGCCGCCCCGCCCGGCGGCCGCTCGTGCTGCTGGTGATGGCGGTGCTGGCCGGTGTGCTGGGCATGCACGGCCTGGCCCCGGGAGCGGTGCCGGCGGCCCACGCGGGCGCCGGCCACGCGAGGACGGCGGCCGCGCCGCACGGCACGCCTCACGCGGACGGAGCATGCGCGCACCCGGACGGCGGATCGGGTCACCTCGCGCACGCCGACGCGACGTGCGCGGCGGCCGGTACGGCGACGACGTACACCCCGCCGGCCGCGCTACCCGACGCCCCGGCGGACTCCTTCCCCGCCGCGGCGGGGACCCGGACGGACCGGGACGGGCGCGCGCCGCCCGATCTCTCCGAGCTGCAACTCCTGCGGATATAGGCGGCCCGCACGGCGCTCCGCCGTGCCTTCGCACGCCTGTGTCCGTTCCACTGCGCGCCGCGACCGGCGCGCGCGAAGGAGTAGCACCACCATGATCCGCAAGCGTTCACTCGTCCGCCATACCGCCGCCGTCGCCACCGCGGGGGCCGCGCTGTTCCTCCTGGCCGCCTGTGGCGGCGACGGGAGCGGCACCGCCGGACACGGCGGCCACAGCGCCGCCTCCGCCACCCCGTCGGCGTCGGCGTCCGCGTCCCGGGGGAAGCACAACCCGGCCGACGTGGCCTTCGCGAAGGGGATGATCCCGCACCACCGTCAGGCCGTCGAGATGGCGGACCTCGCACCCGGGCGGGCCGGTTCGGCCGAGGTGCGGAAGCTCGCCGCCGACATCGAGAAGGCCCAGGCCCCGGAGATCAGGGCGCTGTCCGGCTGGCTGACCTCGTGGGGTGAGGAGGTGCCCGCCGCGGGCGCCATGGACCACTCCGCGCACGGCATGGGCGGGATGATGACGGACGAGGAGATGTCCGGGCTCGGGGACGCCTCGGGCAGGGCGTTCGACACCGCGTTCCTGGAGCTGATGATCAAGCACCACGAGGGCGCGGTCGAGATGGCCCGGACGGAGCGGGCCGACGGCTCCTACGGGCCGGCCACGAAGATGGCCGGGGAGATCATCGCCTCGCAGAGCGCGGAGATCGAGCGGATGAGGAAGCTGCTCGGCGAGGACTGACCACGGCACACCGGGGGCGGGTCCCGTGACGGCCCGCCCTCACCGTCCGCCGTCCGCCCCCGAAGGAGGCGCGCGGGTGTCTCAGTAGCCGAAGACCTGGGTCCAGGTCCAGTCGCTTTCGGTCACGCCGACGCCGAGGGACGTCAGTGAGCAGTTGAGTATGTTCGCGCGGTGGCCCGCGGAGTTCATCCAGGCGTCCATGACGCTCGCGGCGGAGCTCTGGCCCCGGGCGATGTTCTCGGCGCCGGGGCTCGGGTGGCCCTGGGCCTTGGCCCGGTCCACGAAGCTGCTGCCGTTCTGGCCGGTGTGGGAGAAGTAGTCGTTGGCGGACATGTCCTCGCTGTGCAGCTGGGCCGCCCTGGCCAGCCGGTCGTCGGACTTCACGGGGCCGCAGCCCGCCTTCGCCCGCTCCGTGTTGGTGAGGCTCAGGACGTCGGCGGCGGGCCCCGCGGCCGCGGGTGCGGACGGCTGCGCCGGCGGCTTCGCGGGCGCCGAGGCGGGCGCCGACGTGGGCGCGGGGGCGGACTTCGCCTCGGAGCTGTCCGGGCGGGGCGTGGCCGAGGGCTTCGGCTTGCGGGACGCACTCGCCGACGGGGAGGACGAGGGAGAAGGGGTGGCGGAGGAGGCCGTGGCGGACGGAGCGGAGGCCTCGGCCGTGGGAGACAGGGCGGACCGCGACGCGCTTTCCGACGCCGCCCGCACGGTGTCCCCGTCGCCGTCCGGTATCAGGAGGGCGATCCCGGACACCGTGCCCCCGGCGACCAGCAGCGCCGCCGCCACGGCCGCGACGTTCCTGCGCCGCCGCCTGCGCGCGCGGAGGTGCGTACGGTGGCCCAGCACCGTGGCCGGTTCGGGGACCGCCGGTCCGGAGGGTCCCGAGTCGCTTCGCTGGGCGGAGCCCGATGTGCTCCCGGGCCCCACCGGCTCCCCGGAGCCCACCCACGGGTCGCCCGCGCCTGCGGGTCCCGTCGCGTCCCAGACGGCCGACACCGGTGCCGCGTCCGCCGTGCCCGCGCCGAAGACGGTGAACAGGGCGGACGCCGCGAGCAGGCTCGCGCCGACCGGGACCAGGCCCAGGCCCACCAGCAGGCCCTCCGCCGGCACCAGGCCCGACTGGAAGCCCGAGCAGACCGTGCAGTCCCGGGCGTGCCGGGCGATGCGCTTGCGCCAGAGGGCCGAGGGGACGGCGTCCCAGGACGCGACCACGTCGTCCAGCAGCACGCACCGCGGCCGCGCGGACAGCGCCCGCACCACCAGCCGGGCCGTCTCCAGCTGCGCCTTCATCCGCTGCACCCGCACCGCCGTGTGCTGCGGCGACAGCTCCAGCGCCGCCGCCACCTCCGCCCGCGTCAGCTCGCCCGCCGCCTCCAGCCACCACAGCGACAGCAGCGCCTGGTCGTCGGGGTCCAGCCAGCGGGTGGCCGCGGCGGCCTCGCGCCGCTGGCCCTCCAGGCCGAGCCGCACGATCGTCAGGTCCACGAAGTCGGCTCCGGGGTCGGCGACTTCGTACGCGTCGTGCAGGGCCGTGCCCGCCGGGGCCGTACGGTGGGCGCGCCAGTGGTGGCGGAGCTGGTTCATGGTGATGGCGACCAGCCAGGGCCGGAAGCCGTCGGGGTCCCTCAGCGAGCCCAGCGCGGCGAGCGCGCGGAGCATGCTCTCCTGCACCACGTCGTCGACGTCGGGGTGCCCGTTCAGGGCCCGGCCCACGATGTTGTACACCAACGGGAGGTAGGCGGCGACGAGTTCGTCCTGGGCCCTCGTGTCGCCACGCTGTGCCGCCTCGACCGTCTCCCTGCCGGGTCCGCTGCTCGCTGCCACGCTCGTCCACGCTCCTTCTCGGTCCTGGACCGTACTGTCCTGGCCCTGTCACTGAAGGAGAGCCACCGCCCCGGGCCGGATAACGGAAAACGGAGAACGGCAGCCGGAGACCCGAAGCCGGACGGGGAGGAGTGCGGGGGACCGGCCGGGCCACTCCCCCGCGTCGCGGACGCCGTTACTTGGTGCCGACGGTCCGCAGCACCGTCAGGACCAGCGTCCGGGCCGCCGCCACCGTCTCGCGCAGGGAGACGTGTTCGCGGTCGCTGTGGGCCACCGCGATGTCCCCCGGCCCGAATTGGAGCGTGGGGATGCCGGCGGCGGCGTACAGCCGCAGGTCACTGCCGTACGTCGCGCCGCGCTGCCTCGGCCGCGGGCCTGCCGTCGCGTCGGCGTGCGCGGCCCCGACGGCGTCCGCCAGGGCGTGCCCCTCGGGCAGCCGGCCGCTCGCGAACAGACCGCCCGGCCAGCTCACCGTGGCCGGATGGTCGCGCAGCCAGGGGTCCGCGGCGCACGCCCGTGCCACGCACCGCTCGAACTCGGCGCGGGCGTCCGCCGGTTCCTCGCCGAGACGGACGCCGAGCCGGCCCTCGGCGATCAGCAGGTCGGGCACGCTGCTCGCCCAGTCCCCGGCGCGCACGGTGCCCACCGACAGGGCGTACGGCAGGGAGTACTCGGCGAGCAGCGGGTCCGGGTCGCGGTTGCGCTCGGTCTCCAGCACCGCCAGCGCCCGGTGCAGGGGCAGATAGGCGTCGACGGCGCTGACCCCCTGCTCCCGCGCACTGCCGTGCGCCGCCCTGCCGGGCACGGTGACGCGGAACGTCAGGGCGCCCGCGTTGGCGGTGATCAGGGTGCCGTCGGTGGGTTCGGCGATGACGCAGGCGTCGCCCCGGTGGCCGCGCCGCAGGGTGCCGAAGGCGCCCACGCCACCGTCCTCCTCGCCCACCACGAAGTGCGCGGCGACCCGGCCGCGCAGCCGTATCCCGGCCGTCCGTATCGCGGCCAGCGCGGCGAGGTGGGCCGCTATCCCGGCCTTCATGTCACAGGCGCCGCGCCCGTGCACGAGGTCCCCGGTCACCCGGGGCACGAACGGGTCGCCGTCCCACGCGTCGAGGTCGCCCGGCGGTACGACGTCCACATGGCCCTGGAGTATCAGGGTCGGCCCGTCACCGCCGTCGGAGGTCGTCCCGACCAGCCCCCAGGCCTCCTCGCGGGGCGCCTCCGTGCCGGGGAAGTCCGGGTCGGCGCGCAGCTCCTGCAGATCCATCGACCACAGGTCGACGTCCATGCCGAGCCACTCCAGCCGCCCGGCCAGCTGGTGCTGGAGCTCCGACTCGGCGGCGCTCCCGGTGACGCTCGGCACCGAGATCAGCTCCATCAGCGTCCGCCCCAGCGCCACCTCGTCGACCGCCGCCAGCGCGGCGGTCTCCTCGTCGGTCAGCACGTTGCCCTCCCCTTCTCCGGGGGACGGGCACACCACCGCGCCCCCGCACGCATACCTGCACAGCCAACACCTCCCCTACTCCTCCCTCAACGGCCAGTGAGCGGCATCACTGCGGGGGCGCCGCGCGAACGCCCCCGCTCACCCACCGCCCCCCGCCCCGCCGGCTCCGCCCCCCACCGTGAACCCGGTCACCGTCCCGCCGCCCTCCCGCCGGAAGGCGTACGGCGCTCCCCCGTGGGCGAGCGCCACCTCCCGCACGATGGAAAGCCCGAGCCCCGACCCCGGCAGGGAACGCGCGTCCGCGGCGCGGTAGAAGCGGTCGAAGACGCGGATCAGGTCGTCGTCGGCGATCCCCGGCCCCCGGTCCCGCACCTCCACCCGCACCGTGCCCGCCCGCGCCGGCCCCGCGACGTGGATCTCCACGGCGGCACGGCCGTCCCGGTCGAACTTGACCGCGTTCTCCACGAGGTTGGACAGCGCCCGGGTGAGCATCCCGGGCCGCCCGTCGCTGGTGGTGTCGCCGCTCACGCTCACCACGATGTCCCGTCCGGTGCGCCGCCGGGCCAGCGCCGCCACCTCCTCGGCGATGTCCGCGAGGTCGACCCGCCGCGGCGGCTCGGTGTCGGACTGCCCGGCCGCGAGTTCGACGAGTTCGTTGACGAGGTCGGTCAGTTCGCGGGCCTCCTGGGTGAGGTCGGCGACGAGTTCCTCCCGGGTGCCGGGCGGCAGTTCGTCGATGCGGCGCAGCAGGGAGATGTTGGTGCGCAGCGAGGTGAGCGGCGTGCGCAGCTCGTGTCCGGCGTCCTGGACCAGCCGGCGCTGGTCCTCCTCGGACTGGGCGAGCCGGCCCAGCATCCGGTCGAAGGCGCGGCCGAGGCGCCCCACCTCGTCGTAGCCGGCGACGGGCACCTGGATGCCGAGCCGGCGGGTGCGGGCGACGGCCTCGGCGGTGCGGGTGAGGACGACGAGGCGGCGGGTGATGCGCCGGGCCAGCCACCAGCCGAACAGGCCGGCGCCGACCACCACCGCCGCCATCAGGATCAGCGTGCGCCGCTGGAGCGCCCGCAGCAGGTCCTCGGTGTCGCTGAACTCCTGCGCGACCTGCACCGCGCCCCGGCTGCCGCCGAGCGCGACGGTCGCGACCCGGTACACGTCATCGCCGACGTCGACGTCCGCGTGCACCACCACCCGTCCGGCCGTGGTGGCGCCGGCGATCCCGCGGTCGGAGTCGACCACCGGCAGCCCGGGGTTGCCGGGGTCGACGATCCGGCCGTCCGGCCCGAGCACCTGGACGTCGGTCCGGGCGGGCCGCACCAGGTCGTGGCCGGGCGCGGCGGAGGAGAAGTCGTGGGGCGACATCCGGTTCTGCCGGACCTCGTCCCGCAGGTCCTGCACGACCTCGTCGAACACGGACTGCTGGTCCACCCGCACCAGCCGGGCGGCCGCGCTGTACGACAGGATGCCGACCAGCACGGTGATGGTGGCCGTCACCGCGGCGAACGCCACCGCGAAGGTGGTCCCCAGCGACAGCAGCCGCAGCCTGCGCCGCGGGACGGGGCCCTGGGACACTCAGCCCTCCCGCAGCACGTAACCCACTCCGCGCACGGTGTGGATCAGCTGCGGCGCGCCGGGGTCGTCGAGCTTGCGGCGCAGATAGCCGACGTAGACGGCGAGGTTCTTGGAGCCGGGGCCGAAGTCGTAGCCCCAGATGCGGTCGTAGATGGTGGAGTGGTCGAGGACGACGCCCGCGTTGCGGATCAGCAGCTCCAGCAGTTCGAACTCGGTGCGGGTCAGCTCCAGCTCCCGCCGGCCGCGCCAGGCCCGGCGGGCCTGCGGGTCCATGCGCAGTCCGGCCGCCTCCACGAACCGCCCGGAGGTGTCCGGCTTCGGCTCCTCGGCGGGCTCCCTGACGGGCTCGGGAACCGGTGTCACCGGCGCCGCCCGGCGCAGCAGCGCGCGCAGCCGGGCGAAGACCTCCTCGACGTCGAAGGGCTTGACGACGTAGTCGTCGGCGCCCGCGTCCAGTCCGGCGATCCGGTCGGCGGTCTCCACCAGCGCCGTCAGCATCAGCACCGGGGTGCTGTCGCCCTCGGCGCGCAGCACCCGGCAGACCTGGAGCCCGTCGATGCCGGGCATCATCACGTCCAGCACCAGCACGTCGGGCCGGCTGCGGTGGGCCTGCGCGAGGGCCTCGACACCGTCGGCGACGGCCGTGACCCGGTAGCCCTCCAGGGTCAGGGCGCGCTCCAGGGCGTTGCGGATGGCGCGGTCGTCTTCGGCGAGCAGAACGGTGTGCGGCACGCCCCCAGTCTGCCAACCGCCGCGGCGCCCCGGCTCCGGCGGACGGTGCCGGGGCGCGCTTCTTACTCCGCTCTCACCCGGTGGGCCGCAGCGCGGCGAGCCGCTCCTCGAAGGGGGTGACCTCTTCGAAGGAGTCCCGTGTGGGACGCGGACGGGCGGCGGACAGTCCCGCCGTCAGCGCCGCCAGCTCGCCGGCCGCGCGCTCGACGCGCCCGTCCAGCCCCTCGGCGCCCCAGTCCTCCGAGGCGGCGTAGACGCCGGTGGGGACGACGACGGCCTTGAGGTAGGAGAAGAGCGGCCGCAGCGCGTGGTCCAGCACCAGCGAGTGCCGGGCCGTGCCGCCGGTCGCCGCGATCAGCACCGGCTTGCCGGCGAGGGCCTCGGGGTCGCTCACGCTCAGCGTGTCGAAGAACGACTTGAACAGCCCGCTGTACGACGCCGAGAACACCGGGGTGACCACGATCAGCCCGTCGGCGGCGGTCACCGCGTCGAAGGCGTCGGCGAGCGCCCGCCCCGGGAAGCCGTTGGTGAAGTTGTGCGCGATCTCCACGGCGAGGTCCCGCAGCTCGACCACCTGGACGTCCGCCGGGGTCTGCGCCGCGGTCGCGGCGGCCAGGCGGTCGCCGAGCAGCCGCGTGGACGACGGGACGCTCAGTCCCGCCGAGACGACGACGAGCCTCATGCCCGCGCTCCTTCCTTGTCCTTCGCCCCCGCCAGCAGCGAGCCGTGGGTGGGCGCGTCCGGCACGTTCGCCGGGCGGTCCTTGGCGAACTCCTCGCGCAGCACCGGGACGACCTCCTCGCCGAGCAGGTCGAGCTGCTCGAGGACGGTCTTCAGCGGCAGTCCGGCGTGGTCCATCAGGAACAGCTGGCGCTGGTAGTCACCGGCGTACTCGCGGAACGACAGCGTCTTCTCGATGACCTGCTGCGGGGAGCCCACGGTCAGCGGGGTCTGCCGGGTGAACTCCTCCAGCGAGGGCCCGTGCCCGTAGACCGGCGCGACGTCGAAGTACGGGCGGAACTCGCGTACCGCGTCCTGCGAGTTCTTCCGCATGAACACCTGGCCGCCGAGCCCGACGATCGCCTGCTCGGGGGTGCCGTGGCCGTAGTGGGCGTAGCGGTTGCGGTACAGCTCGATCATGCGCTTGGTGTGGTCGGCCGGCCAGAAGATGTTGTTGTGGAAGAAGCCGTCGCCGTAGTACGCCGCCTGCTCGGCGATCTCCGGCGAGCGGATGGAGCCGTGCCAGACGAACGGCGGCACGCCGTCCAGCGGGCGGGGCGTGGAGGTGAAGCCCTGCAGCGGGGTGCGGAACTTGCCCTCCCAGTCGACGACGTCCTCGCGCCACAGCCGGTGGAGCAGGGCGTAGTTCTCTATCGCCAGGTTGATGCCCTGGCGGATGTCCTTGCCGAACCAGGGATAGACCGGGCCGGTGTTCCCGCGGCCCATCATCAGGTCCATCCGGCCGTCGGCCAGGTGCTGGAGCATCGCGAAGTCCTCGGCGATCTTCACCGGGTCGTTGGTGGTGATCAGCGTCGTCGAGGTGGAGAGGACCAGCCGCTCGGTGCGGGCCGCGATGTAGCCGAGCATGGTGGTCGGCGAGGACGGCACGAACGGCGGGTTGTGGTGCTCGCCGGTCGCGAAGACGTCGAGGCCCACCTCCTCGGCCTTCAGCGCGATGGCGACCATGGCCTTGATCCGCTCGCGCTCGGTCGGCGTACGCCCCGTCGTCGGGTCGGGCGTGACATCCCCGACGCTGAAGATCCCGAACTGCATGACCGCTCACCCTCCAGGTTGTTTACGGTTCAACTATACCCCTGGAACGGCGGACCGGCCCCGGCTATTCCGTCCGCTCGACGGCGCCCGCCCGCAGCCGCGCGGCCTGCTCCACACCGAACTCCGTCGTACGCCGCATGTGGTCGATGAACAGGGCGAGCTGCGCGTCGTCGAGATCCTCGAAGAACGCGACCCAGCCGCCACCGAGCCGCTCCCACACCCGCCCGAACTCGGCGGCCTTCGCCGGCACCACCGTCACCAGCACCAGCCGCCGGTCCGCGGCGTCCCGCTTCCTGACCACGTACCCCGCCCGCTCCAGCCGGTCCACCAGCCGCGTCGCCGACCCCGTCGTCAGACCGGTCAGCTGCCCGATCCGGGTGGTGGTCACCGGGCCGCCCTCCAGCGTCAGCAGGTTCAGGCACTGCACATCGGTGGGGTGCAGGCCCATGTGGTCGGCCAGCGCCTGGCCGAACAGGGCGTACGCGGCCATGTAGCGCCGGGACACCACGGCCAGCTCGGCCAGCAGCCCCGGCCGCGCGTCCTCGGGCATGTGCGACTCCTCTCCGCTCCTGCCACATCTGCGGATGTATCCCACGCCCCCGGGCCCTGGCAGGCGCCGTCCATCAGGTGACGTCCGGCGTGCGAAGCTGCGCCCATGCCGATCCTCCGCTCCGCCGCCCTGTTCGTCCTCGCCGCCGTGCTGGAGATCGGCGGCGCCTGGCTGGTCTGGCAGGGCGTACGCGAACACCGCGGCTGGATGTGGGCGGCCGGCGGCGTCCTCGCCCTCGGCGCCTACGGCTTCGTCGCCACCTTCCAGCCCGACGCCCACTTCGGCCGCGTGCTCGCCGCGTACGGCGGGATCTTCGTCGCCGGCTCGATCCTCTGGGGCGTCGTCGCCGACGGCTACCGCCCGGACCGCTGGGACATCTCCGGCGCGCTGGTCTGCCTCGCCGGAATGGCCCTGATCATGTGGGCCCCGCGCAACGGCTGACGCCCCCGCCGCCACCCGGCGGCGCCCGCCTATGCTGGCCGCGCAGGGTACCCGCCAGGAAGCAACACGAAGCAGAACGTCCGAGGAGCAGCCCATGGCCACCGCCGTACCGCCCGCCGCGTCCCGTATCGCCGTCGTCACGGGTGCGAGCAGCGGAATCGGCGCCGCCACCGCCCGCCGGCTCGCCGAGGCCGGCTACCGGGTCGTCCTCACCGCCCGCCGCAAGGACCGCATCGAGGCGCTCGCCGAGGAGATCACCACGGCCGGCCACCAGGCCACCGCCTACCCCCTCGACGTCACCGACCGCGCCGCCGTCGACGAGTTCGCCACCGCCTTCAAGACCGTCGGCGTCCTCGTCAACAACGCCGGCGGCGCGCTCGGCGCCGACCCGGTCGCCACCGGCGACCCGGACCAGTGGCGCACCATGTACGAGACCAACGTCCTCGGCACCCTCCACCTCACCCAGGCCCTGCTCCCCAAGCTGGACGCGAGCGGCGACGGCACCGTCGTGATCGTCTCCTCCACCGCGGGCCACGCCACCTACGAGGGCGGCGCGGGCTACGTCGCGGCCAAGCACGGCGCCCACGTCCTCGCCGAGACGCTGCGCCTGGAGATCGTCGGCCGCCCGGTGCGCGTCATCGAGATCGCGCCCGGCATGGTCAGGACCGAGGAGTTCGCCCTCACCCGCTTCGGCGGCGACACGGCCAAGGCCGAGAAGGTCTACCAGGGCGTGCCGGACCCCCTCACCGCCGACGACGTCGCCGACACCATCACCTGGGCGGTCACCCGCCCGCCCCACGTCAACATCGACCTCCTGATCGTCCGCCCCCGCGCCCAGGCCTCCAACACGAAGGTCTACCGCGAGGCGTGACGCCGGGGCGCTAGCCCTTGACGCAGACGACCTGCTTCAGCTTGGCGACGACCTCGACGAGGTCCCGCTGCTGGTCGATGACCTGCTCGATCGGCTTGTACGCGCTCGGGATCTCGTCCACGACGCCGGAGTCCTTGCGGCACTCCACGCCCCGCGTCTGCTCCTCCAGGTCCTTCGTCGAGAAGCGCCGCTTCGCCGCGTTGCGGCTCATCCGCCGACCGGCGCCGTGCGACGCCGAGTTGAAGGACTTGGTGTTCCCGAGGCCCTTGACGATGTACGAACCCGTGCCCATGGACCCCGGGATGATCCCGTACTCGCCGGAGCCCGCGCGGATCGCGCCCTTGCGGGTCACGAGCAGGTCCACGCCCTCGTAGCGCTCCTCGGCCACGTAGTTGTGGTGCGCGCTGATCTCCTGCTCGAAGAGCGGCTTGGCCTTCTTGAACTCCTTGCGGACCACGTCCTTCAGAAGTGCCATCATGATCGAGCGGTTGTACTTCGCGTACTCCTGCGCCCAGAACAGGTCGTTGCGGTACGCCGCCATCTGCGGGGTGTCCGCGACGAAGACGGCGAGGTCGCGGTCGACCAGGCCCTGGTTGTGCGGGAGCTTCTGGGCGATGCCGATGTGGTGCTCGGCGAGCTCCTTGCCGATGTTCCGGGAACCGGAGTGCAGCATAAGCCAGACAGAATCGGTCGAATCCACACACACTTCGACAAAATGGTTGCCGGATCCGAGTGTTCCCATCTGCTTCGTGGCGCGTTCCTCGCGGAACTTGACCGCGTCCGCCACCCCGCCGAAGCGCTCCCAGAAGCCGTCCCAGCCGCCGGTCGCGAAGGCGTGGAAGCGGAACGGGTCGACCGGGTCGTCGTGCATGCCCCGGCCCACCGGGATCGCCTGCTCGATCTTCGACCGGAGCCGGAACAGGTCACCGGGGAGGTCGTTCGCCGTCAGGGACGTCCGCACCGCGGACATCCCGCAGCCGATGTCGACGCCCACCGCCGCCGGGCACACGGCGCCCCGCATCGCGATGACCGAGCCGACCGTCGCCCCCTTGCCGTAGTGCACGTCCGGCATCACGGCCAGGCCCTTGATCCACGGCAGGGTCGCCACGTTCCGCAGCTGCTGGAGCGCGCCCTCCTCCACCGTCGCCGGGTCCGTCCACATCCGGATCGGCACCTTGGCACCCGGCAGTTCCACGTACGACACAACGCCCCCATTCCCCCGAAAGACAGCAGAAGTCACGAATCGCAAAACCGGCGCCAAGGTCGACGAAAAGGGATGACGGACCGGCGTCCACGGCAGTGCGTGCGATACACATTGTCTGCTGGAGCCGCCCCCGTGCGGCAAGCGATTAACCAGCGGGGACACTGGAGAGACCCGGCGGGCCCCGGCCCGCACCCACCGTCGAGAGGAACCCGAACGTGCAGCGGAAGGCGTACGTACCCGGCGTCGCCGCGCTCCTGGCGGCCGTCCTGGCCGGCTGCACCGGCAGCTCGGACGACGGCGGCCAGTCGGACAACTCCAACCCGGGAAGCGCCGGCACGTCGACGCAGGCCGCCCAGCCCGGCAGATACGCCACGCTCCCCGAGCCCTGCGGTCTGGTCGCCGACGAGACCCTCGGCCAACTCCTGCCCGGAGTCGCGGAGATGGCCGACGAGACACAGCGCGAGAAGGCGTACGCGGGCGAGGCGACCCTCACGTACGACACCGACCGCAAGGTCGGCTGCCGCTGGAAGGTGGAGTCGTCGCTGGCGACGGACCATCTGCTGGTCGACTTCGAGCGGGTCGTCTCCTACGACAACGCCGTCAGCGACGACGCCCAGGCGGGCGAGCTCTTCGCGACGAAGCGGACGGCGGCGCAGCTCCCGGAGCCCACGGTGACGACCACGGAGTCCGGCACGCCGTCCATCGCCCCTACCCCGGACCCGAGTTCGTCCGCCTCCGCCTCCTCCCCCTCCGCCTCCGCGCCGTCCGGCTCCGCGGTGCCGCCCTCCGCCGCCCCCACCGACCTGCGGCCCCGGCTGCTGGAGGACCTGGGCGAGGAGGCGTTCCTCGACGACGAGCTCGACAGCTCCGGCTCGACCGCCGGGCAGCGCACCGTGACTGTGGCGTTCCGCACGTCCAACGTCATCGTGACCATCGAGTACGCGGAGCAGCCGATGACCGTCGGCGCCGTCCCGGACAGCAAGGAACTGCAGGACAGGGCACGGAAACTGGCCTCCGAGCTGGCCGATTCGCTGGGCGGCTGAGCACCGTTCACGACCCCTTCACCGCCCTGCGCGAACCACCCGAAGGAAGACCACACGGGCGAGTCAACGCGTACGGTGACCCCTCGGACCCCGTCCCGACCGCAGGGAACACGAGCGTCATGAGTGAAGGAACCATGCAGCGACGAGCACAGCGAGAGCAGCAGTCCGGCCGGCGAGTGAAGCGACTCGCCCGTGTCCTTGTCTGCGCGGCCGCCGTCCCGTTGGTCGCCGCCGGCTGCTCCTCGGACTCCGGCTCCGACGACGGCAAGGACAAGGGCGCGAGCGCGTCCGCCTCGAAGTCCGCGAGCCCCTCCCCCACCGTGCGGGCGGCGAAGTACGGGAAGCTCCCGGAAGCGTGCACGGTGCTGTCCAAGAAGACCCTCGAAGATCTGGCGCCGAAGGCGAAGTCGGGCAAGGAGGGCAACTCGGACGACATCTCCACCCGCGCCAACTGCTCCTGGAACAGCCTGGACAACAATGGCGTGAAGGGCTCGCAGTTCCGCTGGCTCAGCGTCTCGCTGCTGCGCTTCGACTCGGACACCACCCGTGGCCCGGCGGACGAGCTGGCCAAGAAGTACTACGCCAAGCAGGTGGCCGACGCCCAGTCCGCCGAGGGCGCCAAGGGCACCAAGTCGGAGCCGGTCTCCGGGGTCGGTGACGAGGCGACGGCGGTGCGTTACGACCTGAAGAAGAAGGAAGGCGCCTTCAAGCAGCAGACGGTCGTGGCGCGGGTGGAGAACGTGGTCCTCACGCTCGACTACAACGGCGCCGGTCTCGCCGGGGACAAGACGCCCTCCGCCGACGACCTGATGAAGGACGCGCAGAAGGCCGCCAAGGAGGCCGTGGCCTCGGTGACGGAGGCCAACGACACGGAGAAGGAGGGCGGTTCGCCTTCCGGCTCGGCGTCGAAGGCGCCGTCCGAGTCCGCCTCGAAGTCGGATTCCGACAAGGCCTCCGACAAGGACTGAGCCCGCTGAAGCAGAACCGGCCACCCGTCCCCCGCACACATGTGCCACTCTGTTGCGCGCAACAACACGCACTGGGAGGGGAGTACGGGTGGCCGCGCCACTTCAGCTGACACGGACGCACCGGGTTCTCATCGGTGTGGTCGTCTTCGGTGCCGTGATCATCGCCGGGATCGGCTTCGCCGGTTCGTACGCGGCCGTCCGTGAACTCGCCCTGCAGAAGGGCTTCGGGAACTTCAGCTACGTCTTCCCCATCGGCATCGACGCCGGTATCTGCGTCCTGCTGGCGCTGGACCTGCTGCTGACCTGGATCCGCATCCCGTTCCCGCTGCTGCGGCAGACGGCGTGGCTGCTGACGGCGGCGACGATCGCGTTCAACGGCGCGGCGGCGTGGCCCGACCCGCTCGGTGTGGGCATGCACGGTGTGATCCCGGTGCTGTTCGTCGTCTCGGTGGAGGCGGCCCGGCACGCGATCGGGCGGATCGCCGACATCACCGCCGACAAGCACATGGAGGGTGTCCGCCTCACCCGCTGGATGCTGTCGCCGATACCGACGTTCCTGCTGTGGCGCCGGATGAAGCTGTGGGAGCTGCGCTCGTACGAGCAGGTGATCAAGCTGGAGCAGGAGCGCCTGGTCTACCAGGCCCGGCTGCGCTCCCGCTTCGGCCGCGCCTGGCGGCGCAAGGCCCCGGTCGAGTCCCTGATGCCGCTCCGCCTCGCCAAGTACGGCGTCCCTCTGGCCGACACGGCCCCCGCGGGTCTGGCGGCGGCCGGCATAGAACCGGCGCTCATACCCCCGGCCCCGGAGCTCGATTCGGCCACGGCCGGTCGTGCCGACACGGCCGGCGGCGGCCGTGGAGCCGGGGCGGCGCAGGTCGGCCCGGCGGCGCCTTCCGGCGAGCAGCGCCTGGAGCTGGAGGCCCACCCCGCCCCCGGGTCCCAGGAGGACGGGGACACGGACCAGAACCAGTGGCTGCACGCCCGGGACCCCCGGACCGTCGAGTACCACGGCGGCTACGACCCCACCTACGACCCGGACGAGGAGTACGCGCGCTGGGTCGCGGAACAGCAGCAGGCCGAGCAGTACCAGGACCAGTACCAGGAGGAGCCTCCCCTCCAGGAGCCGTCTCCCGAGGAGACCGGCAGCTTCCCCATCCCGGTGGTCCCCGGCGGCCGCACCCGCGAGCTGGGCGAGGGCGGCGGGACCCCCGCCGCAGACCCGGACGAGGAGGCGTACTACCAGGTGTTCCGCCAGTCGATAGACGGCAGCTACCCGACCCCGCGGGTGCTCGGCGACAACATCGAGGCGACGTACGGCACGGCGCTGAGCCCGAGCGCCCTGAAGGCGCTCGCCGAGGGCTTCCAGGCGCGCCACATGGCGGAGATGGAAGAGGACCACATCGCGTAGCGAGGGCCCGCGACGGAAGAGGGGGCGTCCCGCACCGGGACGCCCCCTCTTCCGTGCTTCCGCTTACTCCCCGAGCAGCGCCCGCACCCGGTCCTGGCCGACCGCCAGCAGCAGCGTGGGCAGCCGCGGGCCGGTGTCCCGTCCCACCAGCAGGTGGTAGAGCAGCGCGAAGAACGACCGCTGGGCGGTCTTGATCTCGGGCGGCAGCTCCTTGGGGGTGGCGTCGGCGGAGAAGCCCGCCTGGACCTTGGGCACGCCGTAGACGAGGTGGGTGAGCCCGTCCAGCGACCAGTTGGCGGCGAGCCCGTCGAGCAGCAGGCGCAGCGACCGCTGCCCCTGCTCGTCGAGCGACTTCAGCAGTTCGGCGTCGGGCTCGGCGCGGACGATGGTGCGCTGGTCGGCGGGGACGTGGTTGTTGATCCACGCCTCGGCCTTGTCGTAGCGCGGCCGGGCCTCGTCCAGGGAGCCGAGCGGGTTCGACGGGTCGAGGTCGCTCAGGATGCGCAGCGCCTGGTCCGTGTGGCCGCCGGTGATGTCGGCCACCGAGGCGAGTGTGCGGTAGGGCAGCGGCCGGGGCGTCCGGGGCAGCTCACCGCCGGCCGTGCCCACCGCGCGGGAGTGCGCGGCGACGTCCCCGGGCAGGGCGGAGCCGTCGTCGACCTTGGCGTCGAGCCGGTCCCACTCGTCGTAGAGACGCTGGATCTCCTGGTCGAAGGCGATCTTGAAGGACTGGTTGGGCCGGCGGCGGGCGTACAGCCAGCGCAGCAGCTGCGGCTCCATGATCTTCAGCGCGTCGCCGGGGGTCGGCACCCCGCCCTTGGACGACGACATCTTCGCCATGCCGCTGATGCCGACGAACGCGTACATCGGGCCGATGGGCTGCTCGCCGCCGAAGATCCCGACGATCTGCCCGCCGACCTGGAACGACGACCCGGGGGACGAGTGGTCGACGCCGCTGGGCTCGAAGATCACGCCTTCGTACGCCCAGCGCATGGGCCAGTCGACCTTCCAGACCAGCTTGCCGCGGTTGAACTCGTTCAGCCGGACGGTCTCCGAGAAGCCGCACTCCGTGCAGGCGTAGGTCAGCTCGGTGGAGTCGTCGTCGTAGGAGGTGACGGTCGTGAAGTCCTTCTCGCAGTTGCCGCAGTACGGCTTGTACGGGAAGTACCCGGCCGCTCCGGAGCTGCCGTCGTCCTCGCCGGCCGCGCCGGAGCCCTCCGCGGCCTCCAGCTCGGCCTCGTCGACCGGCTTCTGCTGCTGCTTCTTGGCCGGGGCCTTCTTGGTGCGGTACTGGCCGAGGATCGCGTCGATGTCGCCGCGGTGCTTCATGGCGTGCAGGATCTGCTCGCGGTAGACGCCGGAGGTGTACTGCGCCGTCTGGCTGATCCCGTCGAACTCCACGCCCATCTCGGCCAGCGACTCGACCATCGCGGCCTTGAAGTGCTCGGCCCAGTTCGGGTAAGCGGAGCCCTTGGGGGCGGGGACGGAGGTCAGCGGCTTGCCGATGTGCTCGGACCAGGTCTTGTCGACGCCGGGCACGTCGGCCGGCACCTTGCGGTAGCGGTCGTAGTCGTCCCAGGAGATCAGGTGCCGCACCCGGTGCCCGCGGCGGCGGACCTCGTCGGCGACCAGGTGCGGGGTCATGACCTCGCGGAGGTTGCCCAGGTGGATCGGACCGGAGGGGGACAGCCCGGACGCGACGACAACAGGTTTGCCCGGGGCCCGGCGCTCCGACTCCTCGATGACCTCATCCGCGAAACGGGAGACCCAGTCGGTGGTCTCGGTGCTCTGAGCCACGATCGGCACGTCCTTCTTTCTGCGCTGGAGCAGCCGGTACGGTCGCACGGCTGACCGTTCCATTCTCCCAGTACGGCCCTCATCCGCGAAAACCGCTTTTCACCGCGTGGGATACTCGTCTTCCGTAGCAGTCCACGAACCCGAGAGAACGGCAGCCACTCCATGGCCTCGGTCACGTCCCTCACCGACTCCGTCCAGCAGCAGCTCGCGTCCGCCCTCACGGCCACCCGGCCGGAGGCCGCCGGCGCGGACCCGCTGCTGCGACGCAGCGACCGGGCGGACTTCCAGGCCAACGGCATCCTCGCGCTGGCCAAGAAGGCGAAGGCGAACCCGCGGGAGCTGGCGGCGGAGGCCGTCGCCCACCTCACCACCGGCGACCTGATCAAGGACGTCGAGGTCTCCGGGCCGGGCTTCCTGAACCTCACCATCGCCGACCGGGCGATCACCGCGAACCTCGCCGCGCGGCACGCGGACGGCGAGCGCCTCGGCGTGCCGCTGAAGGAGAACGCGGGCGTCACGGTCGTCGACTACGCCCAGCCGAACGTGGCGAAGGAGATGCACGTCGGTCACCTGCGGTCGGCGGTCATCGGCGACGCGCTGCGCGGCATGCTCGACTTCACCGGCGAGAAAACGATCGGCCGGCACCACATCGGCGACTGGGGCACCCAGTTCGGCATGCTCATCCAGTACCTGTTCGAGCACCCGGGCGAGCTGGCCCCCGCGGCCGACGTCGACGGCGAGCAGGCCATGAGCAACCTGAACCGCGTGTACAAGGCGTCGCGGGTGCTCTTCGACTCGGACGAGGAGTTCAAGGAGCGGGCCCGCAAGCGGGTCGTCGCCCTGCAGTCCGGCGACAAGGAGACGCTGGAGCTGTGGCAGCAGTTCGTGGACGAGTCGAAGGTCTACTTCTACTCCGTCTTCGAGAAGCTCGACATGGAGATCCGCGACGAGGAGATCGTCGGCGAGTCCGCGTACAACGAGGGCATGCCGGAGACCGCCCGTCTCCTGGAGGAGATGGGCGTCGCGGTGCGCTCCGAGGGCGCGCTGGTGGTGTTCTTCGACGAGATCCGCGGCAAGGACGACCAGCCCGTGCCGCTGATCGTGCAGAAGGCCGACGGCGGCTTCGGCTACGCGGCCTCCGACCTCACCGCGATCCGCGACCGGGTCCAGGACCTGCACGCCACCACGCTGCTGTACGTCGTCGACGTGCGCCAGTCGCTGCACTTCCGGATGGTCTTCGAGACGGCCCGCCGGGCGGGCTGGCTGAACGACGACGTCACCGCGCACAACATGGGCTACGGCACGGTGCTCGGCGCGGACGGCAAGCCCTTCAAGACCCGTGAGGGCGAGACCGTACGGCTGGAGGACCTCCTCGACGAGGCCGTGCAGCGCGCCGCGGAGGTCGTCCGGGAGAAGGCGCGGGACCTCACCGACGACGAGATCCGGGAGCGGGCCGCGCAGGTCGGCATCGGCGCGGTGAAGTACGCGGACCTGTCGACGTCGCCGAGCCGCGACTACAAGTTCGACCTGGACCAGATGGTCTCGCTCAACGGCGACACCTCGGTCTACCTCCAGTACGCCTACGCCCGTATCCAGTCCATCCTCCGCAAGGCCGGCGAGGTCCGCCCCGCCGCCCACCCGGAGCTGGAGCTGCACGAGGCGGAGCGCGCGCTGGGCCTGCACCTGGACGCCTTCGGGGACACCGTCTTCGAGGCGGCCGCGGAGTACGCCCCGCACAAACTGGCCGCGTACCTGTACCAGTTGGCGTCGCTGTACACGTCGTTCTACGACAAGTGCCCGGTGCTGAAGGCCGATTCGCCGGAGCAGGTGGAGAACCGCCTGTTCCTGTGCGACCTCACGGCCCGCACCCTCCACCGGGGCATGGCCCTGCTGGGCATCCGGACGCCCGAGCGGCTCTGAGCACCTGACAGCGGCACGTCGCGGCCCGTCCTCCCCGTGAGGACGGGCCGCGACGCGTGTGCATGCCGCACCGGACCGCCACCGCGGCTCCGCCGCCCTCGGCCCACTAACGCCGGGGGCGCAGCGCGTTCCCCAGTCTGCGCAGGCCCTCCGTGATCTCGTCCGGGGTCTGGGTCACGAAGCACAGGCGGAGGGTGGCCCGGTCGGGGTCGCCGGCGTAGAAGGGGGCGCCGGGGACGTAGGCCACGTCGTGCCGGACCACCTCGGGGAGCAGGGCCGTGGTGTCGTGCCCGTCCGGCAGGCGGGCCCAGAGGAACATGCCGCCGTCCGGGCGGGTCCAGGCCGAACCGTCCGGGAGGGCGTCCGGGAGGCCCGCGAGCATCGCGTCCCGGCGGGTGCCGTAGACCGCGGCGACCCGTGCGACGTGCGCGTCGAGGTCGTTGTCGGCCAGGTAGCGGGCCGCGGCGAGCTGGTTGACGGTGGGGGTGTGCAGGTCGGCGGCCTGCTTGGCGACGGCGCAGGCGCGACGCAGGCCGGCGGGGGCGCGCAGCCAGCCCAGGCGCAGGCCGGGGGCCATGACCTTGGAGAAGCTGCCGAGCAGCACGGTGCGGTCCTCGGCGCCGGGGTGGGCGGCGATCCACGGCACGCGTGTGCCCGCGTAGCGCAGTTCGCCGTACGGGTCGTCCTCGACGATCCACAGTCCGCGCCGGGCGGCGACCTCCGCGACGGCGGCGCGCCGGGCGGCGGGCAGGGTGCGTCCGGTGGGGTTCTGGAACGTGGGCACGGTGTAGAGGAGCTTGGGGCGCTCGCGCGCCACCAGGTCGTCCAGCGCTTGCGGGTCGATGCCGTGCTCGTCGCCGGGGACGGCCACCACGCGCGCCCCGGCCAGGGCGAAGGCCTGGAGCGCCGCCAGGTAGCAGGGGTTTTCGACGAGGACCGTGTCGCCGGGTTCGACGAGCGCCGTGGCGAGGAGGGAGAGGGCCTGCTGGGACCCGGTGGTGACGAGCAGGTCGTCGGGGGTGGTGGGCAGGCCGCGGGTGGTGGTGCGCTCGGCGAGTGCGGCCCGCAGCGCGGGCTCGCCCTCGGTCGTGGAGTACTGCAGGGCCCGCGCGGGTGTCCCGGCGAGCACCGTCCGGTACGCGGCCGCGATGCCGTCGGCGTCGAACAGCTCAGGCGCCGGGAGCCCGCCGGCGAAGTTGATGACTTCGGGGCGTGCGGTGACGGCCAGGATGTCCCGTACGGGCGAGCCGCCGACGGTGCGGGCCCGCGCCGCGAACTGCGGGGTGGGGGCGGGGACGCGGACGGGCTCGGTGACGGTCATGGCACGGCTCCTTGGGCTGCGGGACGGCGCGTGCCCCGCAGCCTAGAAAAATACGTGCCCTCTACAAGTGGCCTTCCGTCATCCGGACGGCCGGGACCGTCTCAGCCCTTCGTGGCGACCGCCGCGTAGACGTTGATGTCGGCGTCCGTCACGTCGTTGATGTCCGCGTAGCGGACCCGCTCGACCGGGTCGAGGCCCTCCAGGTAGGCGGCCTCCGGCTGGGCGGGGACGGGGGCCGCGTGGTCGGGGCGCCAGTGGTGCGCCGGGACCACACCCGGTTCCACGATGTCCAGGGAGTGCTCGGTGAAGAACCGCTCCACGTCCGCCCGTGTCCGCAGCACGAAGGTGAACCCGCGCTCGGTGTAGGTGCGTTGCACCGCCCGCACGTTCTCGGGGTTGAGGTCCTCGGTGAGGTGGCTGAGGACCAGCCGGCTGCCGGCGGGCAGCGCGTCGACGAGTTCGCGCACGATCGGGTACGCCTCCTCGTCCTCGACGAAGTGCAGGACGGCGACCAGGCACAGGGCGATGGGCCGGTCGAAGTCCAGTGTCTTAGCGGCCCGTTCGAGGATGGCCGCGGGGTCCTTCAGGTCCGCGTCGATGTAGTCCGTAAGCCCCTCGGGCCCGCTGGTGAGCAGGGCGCGCGCGTGCGCCAGCACCACCGGGTCGTTGTCGACGTACACCACGCGGGACTCGGGGGCGACGCGCTGGGCGATCTGGTGCACGTTCTCCGCGGTGGGCAGCCCGGTGCCGATGTCGAGGAACTGGCGTATGCCGTCCTCCTTCACCAGCGTGTTCACCGCGCGCCGCAGGAAGTCGCGGTTGTGCCGCACGTCGAGGAAGCCGGTCGGGTTCGCGGCCAGCGCCGCGGCGGCCGCCGCCAGGTCGGCGGGGTAGTGGTCCTTGCCCCCGAGGAAGACGTCGTAGACCCGGGCCGGATGCGCCCTGCTGCTGTCGATCCGCCGCTGCAGCTCGGTGGGATCCTGACTGAGCGCGTCACCGGTCATGGGCGTCTCCCCTGGGTTCTGTGAGGTCTGTCGGCGTTCAACAACCTAACGCGCTCCCGCACTTGGTGGTGCCCGCTCCGCACGGCCGGCCGGTGCCGGATGCCGCTCAGCCGTGCAGTGAGCGGTACGCCGAGACCGCGCCGGGGTGCAGCGGGACGCTGCCGGTGCCGATCAGGGTGCGCACGTCCAGGAACTGGGCGCCGACGGCGTGCGCGGGGACGAGGGCGGTGGCGCGCAGCACCAGCAGGCGGGTGACCGCGTCGGCCACGGCGGGGGCCAGGCCCGGACGGCACACCAGCAGGTTGGAGACGCCGATGGTGGCGACGCCGCCCGCCCCGCGGTAGGCGCCCTGCGGGAACGGCACCTCCTCCAGGCCCGAGGCGGCCAGGCCCTCGTGACCGCCGAGCCGGGGCAGCAGTCCGGCCAGCGGCAGGAACCGCAGTCCGGGCCCGGCGTCGAGGTCGGTGAGGGTGGGCAGCGGTACGCCGCCCGCCACGAGCAGGCCCTCGATGGAGCCGTCCCGCAGGGCGTCGGCCGCCTCCGCCAGCCGCAGATGGAGGACGGGGACGTCGGTGCCGGGCGACAGGCCGGCGGCGTTGAGGATGCGTTCGCCGAGGAGGGCCGCGCCCGAGCCGACGGCGCCGAGCGACACCTTGTGCCCGGCGAGGCCGGACACCGTGCGTACGGGCGAGTCGGCGCGGACGGCGAACTGGAGGTAGGTCTCGTAGAGCCTGCCGAGCGCGCGCACGGGCACCGGACGCGGGAAGAGGCCGTCGCCCCGGGCGGCGCGGGCGGTGTCGGTGAGGACGAGCGCGAGGTCGGCCCGGCCGTCGCGGAGCAGCTCGATGTTGGCGGTGCTGCCCGCCGTGGTGCGGACACGGCAGCTCAGGCGGGGGTGGGCGCGCTCGATCTCGGCGGCGAGCAGCCGGCCGAAGGCCGCGTAGAACGCCGTGGGCTCGCCGGTCGCGAGACGGAGCACGCCGCCCGGTCCGGGTCCCCGCCCTGAGGTGTCGCCGGCGAGCACGCCCCCGAGGGCGACGGCGGCCGCCGCGCCGGCGCCCGTCCGCAGCACGGTACGGCGATCGGGAAGTGGCGTCACGGCGTGCCGTCCTCACCCGGGGCGCGCGGGACGAGCGCCCTCGCCCGCAGTCCGCGGGGCCGCGCCGGGCGGAGTTCCAGCCGGCCTTCCCGCCCGGACAGGAGCTGTTCGGCGATCGCCAGCCCCAGGCCCGTGCCGGCCGTCCCGGACTGCCGGGCCGAGCGCCAGAAGCGGGTGGTGGCCCGGGCGAGCTCGTCCGGGTCGAGGCCGGGGCCGTCGTCCGTCACCGTGAGCACCGCGTGGGAGCCCTCGGCGGTGCAGCCGAGCGTGATCCGGGCGCCGGGGCCCCCCGCGTACTTGATGGCGTTGTCCAGGAGGATGTCCGTGATCTGGGTGAGCTCGCGGTCGGTGCAGGCGGCGGTGACCGGGGCGGGGGCGTCGGTGGTGAGGGTGATTCCGGCGCGGTGGGCGACCGGCTCCCACCGCCGGTGCTGGCTCAGCGCGACGGCGGCCGCGTCGCAGCGGGCGTCCGTGCCGTCGGTCACCGTCAGCTCCCCGGCCCGGTGCTCCGCGGCGGCGAGGGCCAGCATGTCGTCCAGCAGGGTCTCCAGCCGGTCGAGCTCGCCGGTGACGCCGTTGTACGTGCGGTCGGCGGAGGCCGGCAGATGGGTGTGCAGGGCGTCGACCCGGAGCCTGAGCGCGGCCATCGGGTTGCGCATCTGGTGGGAGGTGTCGGCGACGAGCCGGCGCTGCTGCTCCAGGGCGGCGGTGACGGTGCTCGCCATGCGGTTGAAGCCGGTGGCGAGCTGACGCAGTTCCGGCGGGCCGCCGGCGCTGGTCTGCTCGGGCGGCAGTCCGGCCGCGAGCTGGCCCACGGCGCGGTCGAGCCGGCGCAGCGGGCTGACCACCCAGCGGGTGGCGGCCCGGGCGAGGGCCGTGCAGGCGAGGGCGACCAGTGCCGTGCCGGCCAGTACGGCGGCCCAGCTCCGGGTGATGTCCCGCGCCGCGGCCCCCACCGACGCCCGCATGACGACGGCGCCGGTGACGCGGGTGCCGGTGCCGGCGGGCTGGGCGAACGTGCGGTGGCCGCGTGACCACGGGCGCAGCGGGCCCCCGGGGTGCGCGGTCTGGTTGCGCAGGGCCGCGTCGATCAGCGGGGCGACGGCGGGGTCGGCGGCGCGCATGCCGCCGGTCTGGACGACGGGGACCCGGCGGACGTCGGTGACGACGAGCGGTTCGCCGTAGAGGCGGGTGTAGCGGCGGGCCTCGGCGACGACCGCGGAGGTGTCGCCGGTCGCCGCCGCCTGGTCCATCAGCGACGCGAAGCGGTCGAGGGAGGAGCTGCGGGCCAGGACCAGCTGCTGGGTGCGGTCGGAGGCGGTGAACAGCAGCAGGGGGACGGCGAACGCGGCGACCACGAGGATGCCGAACACCAGCAGCACGGCCTGGACCCGGGTACGCACGCGCCGGTCCCTCAGTCCCCGAAGCGGTAGCCGAAGCCGCGGATGGTGGTGAGCGGGCCGGGGCGGCCCAGCTTGGCGCGCAGCTGGGTGAGGTGGACGTCGAGGGAGCGGGACACGGCGTGGTGGGCGTCGCCCCACACCTCGTCCAGGAGCTGCTCGCGGCTGACCGCCGTGCCGGCGCGTGCGGCCAGGGCGGCGAGGACGTCGAACTCCTTCGCGGTCAGCTCGACCTCCGTGCCGTCCACCCTGACCCGGCGCGCGTCGAGGTCGACCTCCACGTCACCGGAGCGGACCGTGCGCGCGCCGGGGGCGGCCGGGGTGACCGCGCGGGCGGTGGTGCGCCGGGTGACGGCCTCGATCCGGGCGAGCAGCTCGGTGAGCCGTACCGGCTTGACCAGGTAGTCGTCGGCGCCGAGCCGCAGCCCGCGCACCACGGAGCGCTCGTCGCCGCGCGCCGTGAGGATCAGCACCGAGACGCCGCTCACCGCCCGCAGTCCGCGCAGTACCTCCAGGCCGTCGATGTCGGGCAGGCCCAGATCGAGGAGCAGCAGGTCGGCGCTGCGGTGGTAGGTCAGGACGTCCCTGCCGTGGCGCACCCGGCGGGTGTCGTGGCCGTGGTCGTACAGGACCTCGACGAGGGCCGCGGCCACTCCGTCGTCGTCCTCGGCCAGCAGTATCTGCATCCCCGCCCGCCTCCCTCCGGCCACTGTGAGGAACTTCCGGTTCCGAATGTAGACCACCGCCGGAGGTGCCCCCGGAGCGCGGTCGGAGCGCGGCCGGAGCGCGGCCGGACGGCCCGGGTCCGGAATGTTAAGGGGAGGTTAGTTCTGGGCACGGCCGTCTCCCGTCGCCGTGGCGGGCGGAGCCAGGCTGCAGCGGTCGAGGACGACGTACCGGAGCAGAGGAACCAGCCATGATCATCGACTGCCACGGCCACTACACGACCGCCCCGCCGGCCCTGGCGGCGTGGCGGGACCGGCAGATCGCCGGGCTCGCCGATCCGGCCCTCGCCCCCGCCCGCGCCGACCTGCGCATCGGCGACGACGAGCTGCGCGAGACCATCGAGGCGAACCAGCTGCGGCTGATGGACGAGCGCGGCATCGACCTGACGGTCTTCTCCCCGCGCGCCTCCTTCATGGCGCACCACGTCGGGGACTTCCGCACCTCCGCCGAGTGGGCCGCGATCTGCAACGAACTCTGCTACCGCGTGAGCCAGTTGTACCCGGAGCGGTTCGCGCCCGCCGCGATGCTCCCGCAGTCGCCCGGCGTCGACCCCGCCACCTGCGTCCCCGAACTGGTCCGCTGCGTCGAGGAGTACGGCGCCGTCGCGGTGAACCTGAACCCCGACCCGTCCGGCGGCCACTGGACCGCCCCGCCGCTCACCGACCGCTCCTGGTACCCGGTCTACGAGAAGATGGCCGAGTACGGCATCCCGGCGATGATCCACGTCAGCACCAGCGTGAACCCCGCCTTCCACACCACCGGAGCGCACTACCTCAACGCCGACACCACGGCGTTCATGCAGCTCGTCCAGGGTGATCTGTTCGCCGACTTCCCGGAGCTGCGCCTGGTCATCCCGCACGGCGGCGGCGCGGTGCCCTACCACTGGGGCCGCTTCCGGGGGCTGGCGATGGCGCTCGGCAAGCCGCCGCTGGAGGAACACGTCCTGGGCAACGTCTTCTTCGACACCTGCGTGTACCACCAGCCTGGCGCGGACCTGCTGTTCGACGTCCTGCCGGCCAGGAACATCCTCTTCGCCTCCGAGATGATCGGCGCCGTCCGCGACATCGATCCCTGCAGCGGCCACCACTTCGACGACACCCGTCGCTACGCCGAGGCCGCCGCGCTGTCCCCGGCGGACCTGGCCGCCGTCCAGGAGCACAACGCCCGCGCCGTGTACCCGCGCCTGGACGCGCTGCTGAAGAGCCAGGGCCGCTGACCCGGCCCGAAGGCCCCCGCCCGCACCCCCCTCCCCGCCCCGTTTCCCCTCCCCGAGGAGACCCATGCCCACCGCCAAGACCCCGGGCTGGCTCGACTGGCATCCGGACCCGTCCCGGCCCGCCTTCCGGCTCCCGCCGGGCGCCGTCGACGCCCACTGCCATGTCTTCGGCCCCCAGGCCGCCTTCCCCTTCGCGCCGCAGCGCAAGTACACGCCCTGCGACGCCGGCAAGGATCAACTGTTCGCGCTCCGCGACCACTTGGGAATCTCGCGCACCGTCGTCGTGCAGGCCACCTGCCACGGCACGGACAACTCCGCCATGGTCGACGCCGTACGGTCGGCCGGGAACCGGGCGCGGGGCGTCGCCTCCGTCCGCCCGGACGTCACCGAACGCGAGCTGGAGGAACTGCACGCGGCGGGCGTACGCGGGGTGCGGTTCAACTTCGTACGGCGTCTGGTCGACGCCTCGCCCCGGGACGACCTGCGGGTGATCGCGGACAAGGTCGCCCCGCTGGGCTGGCACGTCGTCCTCTACTTCGAGAGCGCCGACCTGCCCGACCTGGAGGACTTCTTCGCCTCGCTGCCCACCCCGCTGGTGGTGGACCACATGGGCCGCCCGGACGTGACCCGGCCGGCGGACGGACCGGAGTTCTCCCGGTTCCTGCGGTTCGTCGGCGACGGCGACGTCTGGGTCAAGGTGACCTGCCCCGAACGTCTCAGCGCGACCGGGCCCGCCGCCCTGAACGGCGAACGGCTCCCGTACGCCGATGTCGTGCCCTTCGGCCGCCGCGTCGTGGAGGAGTTCCCCGACCGGGTGCTGTGGGGCACCGACTGGCCCCACCCCAACCTGACCGACCACATGCCCGACGACGGCCTCCTCGTCGACTACGTGCCGCGGATCGCGGTCACGCCCGAACAGCGGCGCAAGTTGCTCGTCGACAACCCCATGAACCTGTACTGGCCCGGCGAGGAGATCTGAACCGTGCAGCACTCACCCACCCACGCCAACGCGATGAACCGGCTGGACCGGCTGCCGATCGGCCGGTTCCACAAGGTCACCCTGGTGGCCGTCTCCTTCGCCTACTTCTTCGAGTTCGCGGACATCAACACCTTCGCGACGACCGCGCCCAAGCTGATCAAGCTGTGGGGCGTGACGATCGACCAGATCGCCTACGTGACCTCGTTGTCGTTCGTCGGCATGTTCGTCGGCTCGATCTGCGCCGGCGCGATGGCCGACCGCTGGGGCCGCAAACGGGCCCTGATGCTGACCACCGTCTGGTTCGGCGCGTTCTCGTTCGTGTCCGTGTTCTCCTGGGACGTCGTGTCGCTGGGCGTGTTCCGCGTGCTCACCTCGGCGGGCCTCGCGGCGATGACCGTCGTCGCGGTCATCTACGTCAACGAGATGTACCCGGCCGCCGTCCGCGGCAAGTACCAGGCGTACGCCATCGTCATCGGCATCTGCGGCACCCCGGCCACCAACCTCATCGCCAGCGCGGTCGTGCCGCTCAACGACTGGTCGTGGCGGCTCGTCTACCTCTGGGGCTCGCTGGGCATCCTGCTCGTCCTGTTCACCAAGCGGCTGAAGGAGTCGCCCCGCTGGTACGAAAGCCGGGGCGAGCACGCCAAGGCCGACGAGGTCCTGCGGGAGATCGAGGCGAGCGTCGCCGCGGAGAAGGGCCCGCTGCCCGAGCCGGCTCCCCCGGTGGCCGAGACCCCGTCGACCCGGACGCCGCTGCGCGTGCTGCTGCAGAAGAAGTACCTCTTCCCGACGCTGCTGCTCACGGTGCTGTGGGTGACCCAGACCATCGGCTTCTTCGGCTTCTCCAGCTGGGCGCCCACGCTGCTCGCCAAGGAGGGCTTCAGCGTCGAGAAGTCCGTCTTCTACGTGGCGCTCACCACCGTCGGCGCACCGCTCGGCTCGTATCTCGCGTCCCTGGTCACCGACCGCTTCGAACGCAAGTGGAGCCTGGCCGCCTTCGGCACGGTCATCGCGCTGTGCGGTCTGCTGTACGGCCTGACCTTCAACCCGGTGCTGATCATCGTGTTCGGCTTCCTGGTCAACATGTTCGAGCGCGGCTACACGGCCCTCGCCTACGCCTACTCCCCCGAGCTGTTCGACACCCGCGGCCGCTCGCTGGGCACCGGCGTCTCCTACGGCCTCGGACGGCTGTCGAACGCCGCCGGTCCGCTGATCGTCGCGGCGCTCTACCAGAGCAACGGCTACGCGAGCGTCTTCTACTTCATCGCCGCGACCTGGCTGGTCGGGGCCGTCGCCCTGGCCCTGTTCGGGCCCCGCACCCGGCAGGCCCGGCTGGCCGCCCTGCGGGGCGAGAAGGAGACCGTGCCGGCGCCGTGATCCCGCGTCGCCGGGAGAGGATCGCGAAAGCCGGTCCCGGAGTCCCGGAGGGCACTACTCGAGCTTCGTGGTGCCTTCCGGGACCCACTTCTCCCCGCCCAGCGGAAACTCGTACGCCGGGCGCCCGTTGTTGCCGCTGGTACGGAAGGGGCGGCCCTTGTCGTCCAGGGTGAGCGTGCCGCTGCGGGAGCCGCTGGACCACTTCAGCTCCAGGGACCAGCTCACGTCGTACGCCGAGGCGTCGGCCTTGATGTAGTAGATCTCGGGGTCCGACTCGCTCACCTTGAACGGGAAGTCGCGGTGCCCGGACTCCGGCGTCACGACCGGCCGCGCGGCGTCCAGGGCGACGGTGAAGGAACGCGTGGGCACGTTGCCGCCGCAGCCGACACCGGGGTAGCCCATGGCGAAGTCGTTCCAGGCGAGCGGCGACCGCTTGCCCGCCACCCGCACGGTGAGCCCTTCCACCACGACCGTCTCCGCACCCGTGCCCTGCACGGTGAGCTGCACGTACTGCCCGCCCGACGACACCGCGCCGACCGCGCTCGTCCACGCGGGCACGTCCTGCTCCAGCGGGGGCGGCGGCACCTCGCCCGGCGCCCGGTCGATCAGGTACCGCTGCGAGCAGGGGTCCTCCCAGGTGTACGGGGCGGTGCGCACGGTGAGCGGCACGGCGTCCGCCTGACCTCCCCCGCCCTTGGCGGCTTCCGGCGGGGCGGCGGACGGGGAGGCGGAGGCGCTGGGCGCCCCCTTCTCCTTCTTCCCGGCGGAGGGCGAGGTCGAGGGCGAGGCCGACGGGGACGGTGACGCGGTGACGTCCTCGCCCGCCCCGTCGCCGGCGTTCGCGGCCCCGACCGGCCCCTTCCGGCCGTCCCCGTCCGTCTCCCCGCCCCCCGAGAGGCTCAGGCCGAGGGTGACCCCGCCGAGCACGGCGGCCACCGCGATTCCGGCGAGGACGGCGGTGCGGGTGCGGCGGCGGGAACGGGGGGCGGGCCGGGGTGCGCCGGAGTCGGTGACTTCGGGGACCTCGTCCTGCGGAGGGCCGTCGTCCGGGGCTGCGGGCTGCGTTTCCGCGGCACCGGTCTCCGTCGCCGCGGCACCGGCCCCCGGGTCAGTGGCCGGTGCCTCCGAGGCCGGTGCGACCGCCTCCGCGGGTGCCCCCTTCCGCCCCCGTGCCGCGTCCGCCAGCACCCACCGCCGGTGCAGCTCGACCAGTTCCCCGGGACCCGCCTTGCAGAGCCGGGCCAGCCGTTCCACCGGTGCGTACTCGGCCGGCACCGCGTCCCCGTTGCAGTAGCGGTGCAGGGTCGACGTACTCATGTGGAGCCGCTTGGCGAGCACCCCGTAGCTCAGCCCGGACCGCTCCTTCAGCTCCCTCAACCGTGCGGCGAACTCCGCCGCGGCCGTGCCCTCCGACACCGTTCCTCCCACCCCCGTGTCCCATTCCGCCGTTCCAGGGAACGGTCGTTTCCCCAGGTCACAGCGGTATGAGCGTTCCAGCGTCCCGGATGCCCCGTCAGGTGTGGCAGCCGGGACGGATCACCCGACAAGCTCTGGTCATCCAAGCACGCCGCTCCCGGTCACCGGTCGAGCGGCCACGCCGAACCCGTACTCGAAGCAAAGGATTTCGCCATGCGTACGTCCCGCATCCGCCTGCTCGCCGCCACCGGCGCCACCCTCGCCGCCCTCGCCCTCACGGCCTGCGAGGACGGCACCGGAACCGAGGACGAGGGCGCGGGCAGCACCTCCCGGCCGACCGCGACGGCGACCACGGACACACCCTCGGACGCCGGGAAGGACGACTCCGCCTCCAGCGCCCCGACGGCGGCCGGCGGCGGCAGCCATGAAGCCGGCGGCGGCAAGGACACCGGGAGCGGAGGCAAGGACACCGGGAGCGGGGGCAAGGGCGGGAACACGGACGACGGCAAGACCGACGAGGGGGCCGACGACGGTCCGGAGACCCGCGTCGCCTGCAACGGCTCCAACACCACCGTCACCGCCCGGCCGGTCTCCCGCCCCCTCAACCACATGCTGATCACGGTCAAGAACACCGGTTCGGGGCCCTGCGACCTCACCTACTACCCGGTGCTCCGCTTCGACGAGATGCAGTGGGTGCCGCAGCCGATCGAGGAGACGAAGCCGCAGGCCGTGGTCGGCATCGACCCGGGCGAGTCGGCGTACGCCGGGGTGCTGCTGTCGGCCGCCGACGGCAGCGGCGACGGCGGCACCACCGGCCACAAGCTCGCCGTCGGCTTCCAGGGCCGCACGCCTAACAGCAGCGGCGGCCCCTCCGCGATCCCGTCCCTGCCGGCGAAGGGCGTGTACTACGACAGCACGCTGGCGGTGTCCTACTGGCAGCAGTCGATGGACGACGCCCTCACCTACTGAACGGCGCTCAGCTTCTGGGCCGCCTCGGTGGCCCAGTAGGTGAGGATGTTGCGCGCACCGGCCCGCTTGATGCCGGTCAGCGTCTCGAGGATCGCCCGGTCCCGGTCGATCCAGCCCTTCTCGGCGGCGGCCTCGATCATCGAGTACTCACCGGAGATCTGGTACGCCGCCACCGGCACGTCCACCGCGTCCGCGACCCGCGCCAGAATGTCCAGATACGGGCCCGCCGGCTTCACCATCACCATGTCGGCGCCCTCCTCCAGGTCGAGCGCCAGCTCCCGCATCGACTCACGGACGTTCGCCGGGTCCTGCTGGTACGTCTTGCGGTCGCCCTGCAGCGAGGAGGCGACGGCCTCCCGGAACGGCCCGTAGAAGGCCGAGGCGTACTTGGCGGTGTACGCCAGGATGGCGACGTCCTCCCGCCCGATCTGGTCGAGGGCGTCGCGGACGACCCCGATCTGCCCGTCCATCATCCCGCTCGGACCCACCACGTGGGCGCCCGCGTCGGCCTGGACCTGCGCCATCTCGGCGTACCGCTCGAGCGTGGCGTCGTTGTCCACGCGCCCCTGCTCGTCGAGGACGCCGCAGTGCCCGTGGTCGGTGGTCTCGTCCAGGCACAGGTCGGACATGACGAGCAGGTCGTCCCCGACCTCGGCCCGCACATCGCGCAGCGCCACCTGGAGGATGCCGTCCGGGTCGGTGCCCGGCGTCCCGACGGCGTCCTTCTTCGACTCCTCCGGCACGCCGAACAGCATGATCCCGGAGACCCCGGCCGCCACCGCCTCCGCGGCGGCCTTCTTCAGGCTGTCGCGGGTGTGCTGCACGACACCCGGCATGGCAGCGATCGGCACGGGTTCGTCCGCGCCCTCGCGCACGAAGGCCGGGAGGATGAAGTCGGCGGGGTGCAGCCGGGTCTCGGCGACCATCCGACGCATGGCGGGGGTGGTCCGCAGACGCCGGGGCCGCGTGCCGGGAAAGGATCCGTACGTCGTCATACCACCTACGCTACGCCCGCCCCACCCGTGCCTTTACCGACGCCCAGTCGGCCCGGCCCCCGGTGGGCACACCCTGACGCTGGACAGCCCCGAGGCGTTCGCCCGTACCGTGGCCGGGGACCTGGCCCGACAGGCGGGACCAGGTTCCTGGGGGGAGCATGTCGCAGACGCCGAGGGACCGCTGGGCGATCCCGCCGAAGATCGGCTATGTCAACGCCGCGCAGAACGCGCACTTCGTCGCGGCCCCACTGCTGGCCGCCGCGGCCATCGGGATCGCCGGGGTGATGGCCGCCGACGGCGACAAGTTCCGCTGGCCGGGACCGGCCATGACGCTGATGACGGTGTGCGCCGTCTTCTTCGTCTCCTGCATCCAGAGCAGCTTCAACGCGGCCACCCATCTCTTCAACCCGGCGGACCTGGACGCCTGGTACGGATCGTCCGAGAAACCTCCGGACACCGTCCTCATGCAGATCCAGCAACGCGACTTCCAGATCTGGAAACAGTCGTCCCGCAGAGCGGTCAGGCTCTACAACTGGGGTGTGGTGACACTCGGCATGGGCACGGCCACCGCGCTGGCCCCGCACGAGAGTGCCTCGTCCGCGCACGCGGCGTGCCGCTGGGCCGCCTGCGCGTTCGTGGTCGTCGCCACCGTGCGCGTGGCCGTCACCACGACGGCGGAGGCCCGACGCGTCCGACGCAACCGACACAGCCGGAGGCAGGAACCATGAGCATGGGCATCGACTGGGACGACGACTTCGACGACCGCGTGACGACGTACTGCCCCCTCTGCCGCGGCGCTTACCTGCCCGAATGGCGCGACCAGCAGGCCTGCTTCGACCACACCCCCGACTGCCCGGCCGGCATCCTCCCCACCCCGACCCTCCTCCGCCTCTACACCAGCGCGACCGCCGTCCGCACCGAGATCGCCCGCCGCCGCGCGGAGGACCCCTCCTGACCCACCCTCACCCTCCCCCGGCACGATACGGACGGGATACGCCTGTAACAGGGGTGTACCAGCGGATGGTTGGGCGAAACGGCGGACGGACCGGACGGCTCTTGGTGGGCGGAAACGCCGTCCCGCGCCGACGGGCCGGCACCCGACCGACACCGAGGAAGACACCCCATGCGCCTCAACAAGATCGCCCTCGCCGCCCTGGCCGTCGTCGCGGGTCTCTCGCTCAGCGCCTGCCAGAACGACGACGCGACGAGCGACTCCTCCGCCGCCGCCTCGTCCCCCTCCGCCGGTGGCTCGGAATCCGGCTCAGCGAAGGACTCCACCGGGAAGGACTCGGAAGAGGGGCAGGGCACGGTCGCCGGAACCGGTTCCAACGAGAACGGCGAGATCGGCGAGTGCCGCACCGACGAACTTGAGGTCACGGCGACGGACAGCACCATCGACGGCGACGAGGACGGCAGCGTCGCGGTGGAGTTCAAGAACGGGGGCGGCCGGGACTGCGCCCTCTCGGGTTACGCGGGCGTCGATCTGAAGACCAACGCGGGCTCCCTGTCCGCCGAGCGCACCGGCGAGCAGTCCCCCTCGGTCGTCCTCAAGGACGGCGAGTCGGTGTTCTTCGGCATCACCTACCCGATCAACGACTCGGGCGGCTCCGGCGTCCGCGTCACCGGCCTGGTGGTGACCCCGCCGAACGAGACGAAGTCGGTCACCCTCGACTGGCCGGGCGCCGCCTCGCTGCCCGTCACGGACGGCTCCGGCACCCCGGTACGGGTAGGTCCGATCGGCAGCGCCGGCCAGGGCGGCTGACCCGCACCATCGGCCCCCGGCCCACCACCCGCACACCAGCGGCCTGCCCCGATCCGGCCGGCAGGCTCGGACGTACGTCAGGCCGGCGGTTACGGTACGCGCGTGAACCAGACGACCGATGACCACCGCGCCCTTCCCCCCGCCCTCGCCGAACTGGCCCGCATGGAGATCGACTACGCGGACGGCGAGGGGATCGACTTCGAACCGTACGGTGTCTTCGACTCGGCCGAGGAGACCACCGACTGGCTGCGCCAATGGACGGGTAACCCCGAAGTCGGCGGTGACGCCTACCGAGTGTTCGGGCAGGACGGGTCCGGCGGCCTCGCGGCCCTCTGGTACGTGCGGCCCGGCCTGCCCCTCACCGAACAGCCCGTGGTCTTCGTGGGCTCGGAGGGCGAGTGCGGCGTGGTGGCCGGGAACCTCTCCGACTTCCTGTGGATGCTGGCCGACGGCTGCGGGCCTTTCGAGGCCGTGATGTACGGGGCCGCCCAGTCACGCTCCGACGCGGCCCTCACCGCACTCGCCGAACGCCATGCCACCACCCCTCGGCGTCCGGCCCGAGACATCGTGACCGAGGCCCGCGCCGAGTTCCCGGCCTTCGCCGAGGACATCGACGCCCTCTGCCGCTGAGGTCACCGGAAGCGTCCGAGCTCCACCTCGGCCCACACGGTCTTGCACGGGAACGGCCCCGGCAGCACACCCCAGCGGTCGGCCGCCTCCTCCACCAGCAGCAGCCCGTAGCCCGACTCGGCGGGCTCCGGTGGAGCGTCACGGGTGACGGGTGCGTTCTCGCCCCTGGGGTCGATCACCTCGATGCGCAGCACCCCGTCCATGGTGAGGGCGAGGGTGAGCCGGAAGCCCCGGCCGGGGACCCGGCCGTGCAGAACGGCGTTCGCGGCGAGTTCGGCGACGATCAGCCGGGCCGGGTCCAACGGCACTCCCCAGGCCTCCAGTTGCTCGGCGGCGAGCAGACGGGCGAGCCGGGCACCCCGACATGTGGTGGAGAGCGGCACGGTGTACTGGCGGAGCGGAGTGCGCGGTGCGGTGATCCTTTGATTCATGTCACTCAGCGTGTTCACTCACGTGCCAGTTGTGAAGACGAGTGACCCGTGCGACCGGAGGCTGTCCGGCTCCGTCCGGGCCGCCCCTCGGGCGATGGCAGCGGAAGGCAGGGCACCCGCGGGTGCCTCAGATGCTGCCCGCCATGGTGGACGCTCAGGGTGAAGCTCTCCGACCCCGGCCGTCCGGCAGCTTCGTAGACGTCGACGACCCGCTCGACGCTCTCCCACAGCCTGACCGGTCCGCCCTCCCGCACACGCCAACCGCCCTCGCAGTCCGGGGTCAGCGTGGCGGCCGACCCGCTGACCACGTCGACCAGGTGCACGACGTCGCCGACGGTGGCCAGTTGCGCACCGGGCACCGCGCTCTGCACGAGGAAACGCAGGTGGAAGGCCTCCTCGGTCGCGGCGGTGATCCGCTCGGGCCCGTGCCGGGCGTCCCGCGCCTCCCCCGGCAGCTCCGCCGCCCAGTGGGCGGGGTTACCGAAGGCCGGCGCCGCATGGGTACGCGCCGACATGAAGGAGACGGTGCCGCCCAGCAGGCACCCTTCGGCGGTACCGTCCCCGGAGACCGTGAGCAGGACGCGGGCGTAGCCGTAGAGCCAGCCGGACAGCGTCAGCAGGATCTTCCCGCCCGGCCGGGTCTGGGCGACGAGAGCCGGAGGCACGGCCCGGAAGGAACAGGCCGCGACGATTCGGTCGAACGGGGCCTCGGGCCAGTACCCGTACACCCCGTCCGCGACCGCGAGAGTGGGCGCGTAACCGCAGCCGTGCAGCGAGCTCGCGGCCCGCTCCAGCCGGTACGGGTCCACGTCGACGCTCGTCACGCCGGCCGACCCGAGGCGTTCGCAGGCGAGCGCGGTCGAGTACCCCGTCCCCGTGCCGATCTCCAGCACCGTGTGCCCCTCCCGCACGTCGGCGTCGGCCCACATCCGCACCACGAGCGACGGCAGGGTGGAGGACGAGGTCGGCGCCCCTCCGTGCCGCTCGGCCGGGTGCTCCCAGTCGGGTTCGTCACCGTCGAACTGCGTGATGAGCGTGGTGTCGGAGTACGCGGCGGCCAGCCAGCGCCCGGGATCGAGCGCGGCGGTGACCGGCTGCCACACGGTCAGCCCCAGCCCGTCCCGCTCCTCACCGGGCAGATAGAAGCCGGGCGCGAACCGGTGCCGGGGCACCGCCTCCACCGCCGCCCGCCAGGCGGGATCGTCCAGCACCCCGCGTACGGCGAGGTCCTCCGCCATGATCGCGCGCAGCCGCGCGGCATCGGTTTCGAGGTCGACGGGCAGCGTCATGGACGGCCCTTCCTTTCCACGGTGAGGAGGTCGGCGAACGCCTCGGTGATGTCGTCGGCGTCGGGAAGCCAGCCCCACTGCCCGTTCGGGTTGCACTCGATCGCCGTCCAGTGTTCCGGGTCGTCGCCGTCACCGGTGAGGGCGAAGTCGAAGCAGCCGAAGACCAGACCGAACGAGGCCAGGTAGGTGTGCAGCGCCGCCTCGATGGGCGGCGGCACCGTGATCGGGGCGTGGAGCAGGGCGTCCCAGTCGCCCCGGCGCCAGTCCAGCGCGCCGTCCGGTGCGGCGATCTGCTGGGCGAAGACACGACGGCCGACCACGGTGACGCGCACGTCACCGGTCTTGGGGATCTCGGCCTGGAACAGGTGGGCGGTCGCGGTGAGCGTGTCGTCGAAGGTCCCCGGGTCGACCCGCTGGGTCCAGATCGCCCCGGCGCGTCCGTCGTCGTCCGCGGGCAGACCGCGGAACGTCTTGCATACGACGGGGCCGTGCTCGGCGGCGAACTCCCGCGCCGCCTTACGGTCGTTGGTGATCAGCGTCGGAGGAATCCTCAGTCCGAGCCGGGCGAGCCTGCGGAGCTGGGCGGGCTTGGACTCCGCGCGAGCCACCGCGGCCGGGTGGTTGACGTACCGGACGCCGGACAGGGCGTTCAGGACCCCGCCGAGCCCGTGCCGCGCCTCGGCGGCGGCGAAGTCCCGCTGCTGTCGGGGCAGATGCGCGAACCGGGGACCGTACGGAGTGGGGCGGCGGTAGTACACCGCCGCCACCTCTCCCGGCTCCACCTCCCGGCTCGCCGTACGCAGTCGTCCGCGCCATGCCGGACGGCCCGCGCCGATGCGGAAGCCGAACATCAGAGCGGGCCCGACGTCGGCGGGGTCGACCCGGACGACGGGCACCTCACGCTCGTTCAACGCGGCGACGACCCGGTCCGCCGTGACGTCTTCCAGCGCGGTGACGACCAGGACGGTGGAGGCCATCGGTCAGTCCGATTCGTAGTCGGTGGTGCTGTCGTCCCTCGTCTGGGACTGCGGGCCGTTCCCGTCACCGCCCCCGGACACGGATGCGGTGCTGGCCGTCCTCGACGTCCCGTGCTTGCCCATCTCGACCGGCCGCCCGGCGGTGTCGGTGTAGCGGGCGGTCTGCGTGACGGGGTCGAGCGTCACGGTCGCGTAAGGCGGCGGCCCGACCGGCAGCCGGTCGGTGACCAGGCGCAGCGCCCAGGGTGCCTCGGGGGCGAGTGTCGTCATGGGGGGTCCCTTCTATGTCCGCGATGCGGAGTTCCAGATTCTCGCCACACAGTGTGCTCACGCGTGCGCACACTGTGAATACGGGCAGCTCGTACGGCCAACGTCTGTACGCCGGCTGTCCGGTTTCTGTCCGGCCTGCCCGGGGTGACCGGGCACGGGCGGCCGGAGTTGGTCCGGGGAAGGGCGCGCGACGGGAGGCGGCGAACATGGGTGAGTGGGAAGCGGGGCTGGACGACGAAGAGGCCGGGGCCGTGATGCGCACGGTCACACGGCAGTTGAAACTGTGGCGGGAGGCAGCCGGCCTTACGCAGGCGGAGTTCGGGGCGGCGATCAAGTACGGGGAGGAGACGGTCTCCTGCGTGGAGCGAGGGCGGCGGATCCCCCGGCCGGAGTACTTGGACGCGGCGGACGAGGTGTTGGGCGCGGGCGGGAAGATCGCAGCGCTCAAGCAGGACGTGGCAGAGGTCCGGTACCCGAAAAAGGTACGGGACCTGAAGAAATTGGAGGCAGAGGCCACCGAGCTGTGTGCCTACAACAATTCCGTCATCCATGGATTGCTGCAGACCGAGAAGTACGCACGGGCAGTGCTCAGCGCCCGCCGCCCGCCCTTCACCGCCGACCAGTTGGAGCAGCAGGTGTCGGCCCGCGTGGCACGACAGGAGATCGTCAGTGACACGACGGCTCGACCGCTCTTCAACTTCGTCCAGTGTGAGTCAACGCTCCGACGACCCATTGGGGGCAAGATGGTCATGCGTGAGCAGCTCGAAAGGCTGTTGCAGGTGGCCAAGTTCCCCAACGTCGACCTCCAGGTGCTGCCCCTGGGCCGCGAGGAGAACTCCGGGCTCGACGGCTCGTTCAGGTTGCTCAGGCTCGAGGACGGCAGCACTGTCGGTCATGTCGAAGTGGCGCACATCAGCCGTGTGATCGCGGAGCCGAAGGAGGTGCAGCTTCTGGACATCCAGTATGGAATCATCCGGGCACAGGCTCTCAGCCCACGGGAGTCGATGGCCCTCATCGAGAAAGCGCTTGGAGAGACATGAAGCTGGAGTGGATAAAGAGCAGTTACAGCACGTCCAGCGGCCCCGACTGCGTCGAGGTGGCCACCCCCGACGAGTGTCACATCCTCGTCCGCGACTCCAAGGTCCCGAACGGCCCCCGCCTCGCCGTCACGGCCACCACCTGGGCCGCATTCCTGCCGTACGCGTCCGAGCGCTGACGTAGCAAACACACGTGGCCCGCACCCGGATGCCCGGGTGCGGGCCACGCTTGCGCGTCAGTCGGCGGCCGAGGCCTCAGCGACCGTCCCCGGCGGCCATCACGGCAGCGGACCGCGGCATGCGGTGAGCAACAGTGTGTCGGCTGCTCGCGGCCCCTGCCCGGCGGGCAGGAGATCGCCGCTGATCCGCGTGAATCCGGCCTCGTCGAGAAGCTTGGCCCATACGTGCTCCTGGAGCACCCAGCGACGCATCGTGACCGGCTCCCCGTCCGGGGTCTTGGCCGGAATGTCGGCGTGCTCCACGTCAGGCTGTGCGGGCGCCCCGCTGAGGTAGTGGGCGAGAGTGGAGAACACCAGCCGCCCGCCCCGCCGCAGCGCGGACGCCGCCGCCGGCAACAGGTGGCGCGGCTCTGTGAAGTCGACCGCGCCGAACACGCTGTAGAGCACGTCATACGTGCCTGGCGCCGCCTGCAAGTGCTCCACGACGTCCGACCGGACCAACTGCAGGCGTGGCGCGAGATGGCCGTACAGGTCCGTGGCCATGGTGTGCTGGGCGGGTGATGCGTCGAGGGCGACGACCCGGGCGGGCCGGTGATGCACGGCCAGGTGGGCGGCATGCCGGGCTGCGCCCGCGCCGAGATCGGCGACGCACAGTCCGGACAGGTCACCGAGAACGTCCGGACCGGGCCCGCAGTCCTGGCCCCAGGCCCACCGGAACGTGTCGGGCACGGTCCGGTCACTAGCGTGGCGGGTGCGGCCGTAGTGGTACCACAAGTCTGCAGAGGCGAGGGCTGTCACCCGGCCCATGGTGGCGCGCGCAGCCTCCGGGCGGACCGGTTCGAGGGAATCTCACCCCTACGTGCCCTGGACTCCGGCGGTCGGCCGGAGCCCAAAGCACCGGGAGGGAACCTGCGCGCCGACCAGTTCCCGACCGCCGAGCGCGAGGCCCGCATGGGTACCGACATGGCGCGCGCGTGGTGGGCGTGGAACCGACCCGAACAAGCGGCCCGCGCCCTGCTGCACGCCTACCGGGCCAGCCCCGGCGAAGTACGCGACCGGCCGGCGATCCGGAGCATCGTCGACGAACTCGCCGAGCGACACCCGCGGACCACGGGCGTACGGGAACTCCACACCGCGGTGACCCGAGTCTGAACAGGTGCTGCAAGACACGGCGTCCGCCTGCCGGATGTCCGGAGGCCGAGTGTCGCGGTGGCGGCGTCGGAGGCCGGACGAAGAGGGGCGCCCCCGAAAGGACGCCCCTCCTCACCTCGTGCGGACGACCGTCAGGTCGTCGACCGGCGTCTCCGCGCCCCCGGGCGCCGCTCGCTCGGCCGGGTCACCGGGTCGCCGGCGTCCAAGGCGGCGAGCCGGCGGCGGGTGCCGAAGTCGGCCAAGGCCTCCGCCAGCTTGTGGACCGACGGCTCGGGAGCCATCACGTCCACCCGTAGGCCGTGCTCCTCGGCCGTCTTCGCCGTGGCCGGGCCGATGCAGGCGATCACCGTCACGTTGTGCGGCTTGCCCGCGATGCCGACCAGGTTCCGGACCGTCGACGACGACGTGAACAGCACCGCGTCGAAGCCGCCGCCCTTGATCGCCTCACGGGTCTCCGCCGGGGGCGGCGAGGCGCGCACGGTCCGGTAGGCCGTGACGTCGTCGACCTCCCAGCCGAGCTCGATGAGGCCCGCGACCAGGGTCTCCGTGGCGATGTCGGCGCGCGGGAGGAAGACCCTGTCGATCGGGTCGAAGACCGGGTCGTACGGCGGCCAGTCTTCCAGCAGACCGGCGGCGGACTGCTCACCGCTCGGCACCAGGTCCGGCTTCACGCCGAAGGCGATCAGCGCGTTGGCCGTCTGCTCGCCCACCGCCGCGACCTTGATACCGGCGAAGGCACGGGCGTCGAGGCCGTACTCCTCGAACTTCTCGCGGACCGCCTTCACCGCGTTGACCGAGGTGAACGCGATCCACTCGTAGCGGCCGGTCACCAGGCCCTTGACCGCGCGCTCCATCTGCTGGGGCGTGCGCGGGGGCTCGACGGCGATCGTCGGCACCTCGTGCGGGACGGCGCCGTACGACCGCAGCTGGTCGGAGAGCGACGCCGCCTGCTCCTTCGTACGCGGCACGAGCACCTTCCAGCCGAACAGCGGCTTGGACTCGAACCACGCCAGCCGGTCGCGCTGGGCGGGGGCGGAACGCTCGCCGACCACGGCTATCACCGGCCGGCCGCCCTCCGGGGACGGCAGCACCTTCGCCTGCTTCAGCGTCTGCGCGATCGTGCCGAGCGTCGCCGCCCAGGTGCGCTGCCGGGTCGTCGTACCGGCGACGGTCACCGTCATCGGGGTGTCGGGCTTGCGTCCGGCGGACACCAGTTCGCCCGCCGCGGCGGCCACGGAGTCGAGCGTGGTGGACACGACCACCGTGCCGTCCGACGCCCCGACCTCCGTCCAGCACCGGTCGGACGCCGTGCGGGCGTCGACGAACCGCACGTCCGCGCCCTCGGCGTCCCGCAGCGGCACACCCGCGTACGCGGGCACGCCGACGGCGGTGGCGATACCGGGGACGACCTCGAACGGCACCCCGGCCGAGGCGCACGCCAGCATCTCCTCGGCGGCGTACGTGTCGAGCCCGGGATCACCGGACACCGCACGCACGACCCGCCTGCCGCCCCGCGCGGCCTCCATGACAAGATGTGCCGCATCCCGCATCGCGGGGACAGCGGCGGTTGTTGACGCCCCGTCAACGACCGTCAGCTGGGGCGTGCCCGTGCCCGGATCCGACGTGTCGGAGTCCGTGTGCACTTCGGCGACGCCCTGCCTCGCGTGCGTGCGTACGACGTCGAGCACCTCGTGCTCGGCGACGAGGACGTCCGCGTTCGCCAGCGCCTCCACGGCGCGCAGGGTCAGCAGTCCCGGATCCCCGGGTCCGGCACCGAGGAAGGTGACGTGCCCGTGTTCCGGAGGGGCGGGAAGGGTGGTGGGGCTCACTGTGCTCGCTCCCCCATCAGACCGGCCGCGCCCTGCGCGAGCATCCCGGTCGCGAGATCGCGACCGAGTGCCATCGCCGCCTCGTGCGTCTCGGGCACGGGACCGGTGGTGGACAGCTGCACCAGCGTCGAGCCGTCGGTCGTGCCGACGACGCCGCGCAGGCGCATTTCCTTGACAATCTGCCCGTCGGCCAGCAGGTCGGCCAGCGCACCCACAGGGGCGCTGCACCCGGCCTCCAGGGCGGCGAGCAGTGACCGCTCGGCCGTCACGGCGGCCCGCGTGAGCGGGTCGTCGAGTTCGGCGAGTTCGGCGATGAGCGCCGCGTTGTCCGCGGTGCACTCGATCGCCAGCGCCCCCTGGCCGGGGGCGGGCAGAACAGTGTCGACCGACAGGAAGTCGGTCACGTCCTCGCTGCGGCCGACCCGGTTCAGTCCGGCGGCGGCCAGCACCACGGCGTCCAGGTCGCCCTTGGTGACGTACCCGATGCGGGTGTCGACGTTGCCCCGGATCGGGACCGTCTCGAAGTCCATGCCGTGGCTGCGCGCGTACGCGTTCAGCTGCGCCATGCGGCGCGGCGAGCCGGTGCCTATGCGGGCGCCGCGCGGCAGGTCGGTGAGCTTCAGCGCGTCCCGCGCGACGACCACGTCGCGCGGGTCCTCGCGCACCGGTATGGCCGCCACGACCAGTTCGTCGGGCTGCGTGGTGGGCAGGTCCTTCAGCGAGTGCACCGCGAAGTCCACCTCGCCCCGCGCCAGCGCCTCGCGCAGCGCGGCGACGAACACGCCCGTGCCGCCGATCTGCGCGAGGTGCTCGCGCGAGACGTCGCCGTACGTGGTGATCTCGACGAGCTCGACGGGCCGTCCGGTCACCTGGCTCACGGCTTCCGCCACCTGCCCGGACTGGGCCATGGCGAGCTTGCTCCGCCTGGTCCCCAGCCTCAGTGCCTTCTCAGTCATCACGGCCCTCGGTTCTCTGCGTTCTTCTCGGTGCTTTCCTCGGCGCGGGAGACGGAGGCCACCGTCTCGGGGTCGAGGTCGAACAGGGTGCGCAGCGCGTCCGCGTACCCGGCGCCGCCGGGCTCGGCCGCGAGCTGCTTGACGCGCACGGTCGGCGCGTGCAGCAGCTTGTCGACCACCCGCCGCACGGTCTGGGTGATCTCCGCGCGGTGCTTGTCGTCCAGGCCGGGAAGCCGCCCCTCCAGTCGGGCGATCTCGCCGGCCACCACATCGGCCGCCATGGTGCGCAGGGCGACGACAGTCGGCGTGATGTGCGCCGCCCGCTGTGCCGCCCCGAACGCGGCGACCTCGTCGGAGACGATACGCCGGACCTGGTCCACATCGGCAGCCATCGGAGCGTCCGCGGACGCCTCGGCGAGCGACTCGATGTCGACCAGCCGCACCCCGGCGAGGCGGTGCGCGGCCGCGTCGATGTCGCGCGGCATCGCGAGGTCCAGCAGGAACAGCACGGGCTCGGGGCGCGGCGGCTCGGCCACCGGCTCCGGACGGCGCCGCTCGGGGATCCGGCCGACGGTGGAGGCGGTCGCGGCGAGCGCGCCGATCAGCTCGGCGTCGGCGCCGGGGCCGCCGCGGGCGGACTCCCTGCGGTCGGCGGTGCCGCTCGCGGCCCACGCCGCGTGCTGCTCCAGCGTCGCCGCGTCCATCCCGGCGACGGCCGCCTCCCCCATCACGGAGAAGCCGGGCCGTACGGCGGACAGGTCCAGCGGGCAGCCCTCGTCGGCGCCCGCCGAGGCGGGCCCCGGAGGCGTTTCCGCGGCCGCCTCCTCGTCGAGGTCGACGACCACCGGCCGGCCGGTGCGGCTCCCGGCGCCCGCGGCGATCGCGTCGGCCGTCAGGACCAGCCCCGTCGCGCCGGTGCAGGAGACGACGACATCTGCACGTGTCAGCTCGAACGGCACCGAGTCCATCGGGACCGCGCGGGCCAGCACGTCCGTGTCGTCGCCCTCGCCCAGGATCGCCGCGAGGCGCTCGGCGCGCTCGGGCGTGCGGTTGGCGATCGCGATCTCCGCGACCCCGGCCCGCGCGAGCGTGGCCGCGGCCAGCGAGGACATCGAGCCGGCGCCTATGACCAGGGCCCTCTTGTCCCGCGCCCAGATCTCGACGGGCGCGCCCAGGGCCAGCTGCTCCATGCCGAACGTCACCAGGGACTGCCCGGCCCGGTCGATGCCGGTCTCGGAGTGGGCGCGCTTGCCGACCCGCAGCGCCTGCTGGAACAGGTCGTTCAGCAGACGGCCCGCGGTGTGCAGTTCCTGCGCGCGGGCCAGCGAGTCCTTGATCTGGCCGAGGATCTGGCCTTCGCCCACGACCATCGAGTCCAGCCCGCAGGCCACCGAGAACAGGTGGTGGACGGCCCGGTCCTCGTAGTGCACATAGAGATAAGGAGTGAGCTCCTCCAGGCCGACCCCGCTGTGCTGGGCGAGCAGCGTGGACAGCTCGGCGACACCGGCGTGGAACTTGTCCACGTCGGCGTACAGCTCGATCCGGTTGCAGGTGGCGAGGACCGCGCCCTCGGCCGCGGGCTCCGCGGCGACCGTGTCCTGCAGCAGCTTGGTCTGCGCGTCCACGTGCAGCGAGGCCCGCTCCAGCACGCTGACCGGCGCGCTGCGGTGACTCAGTCCGACGACGAGGAGACTCATGCCGGCATCACGGCGGGCACGTCCCCGTCGGGTCCCTGGTCGGTGCCGGAGTCCCGGCCGGAGGCGGAGCTGCGGCGGGCGGCGGCCGGGGCGGCGGGGGCCTCCGCGGTGGCCTCCTCGCCGGCCTTGCGCTGCTCGTGGAAGGCGAGGATCTGCAGCTCGATGGAGAGGTCCACCTTGCGCACGTCGACACCGTCCGGGACGGTCAGCACGGTCGGCGCGAAGTTCAGGATGGAGGTGACACCGGCGGCCACGAGACGGTCGCAGACCTGCTGGGCGGCGCCGGCGGGGGTGGCGATCACGCCGATCGACACGCCGTTGTCCTGGATGATCGACTCGAGCTCGTCGGTGTGCTGCACCGGGATGCCGGCGACGGGCTTCCCGGCCATCGCCGGGTCGGCGTCGATCAGCGCGGCGACCCGGAAGCCACGGGAGGCGAACCCGCCGTAGTTGGCGAGGGCGGCGCCGAGGTTACCGATTCCTACGATCACAACCGGCCAGTCCTGGGTGAGGCCGAGTTCGCGGGAGATCTGGTACACGAGATACTCGACGTCGTAGCCGACGCCCCTGGTCCCGTAGGAGCCCAGGTAGGAGAAGTCCTTGCGCAGCTTCGCGGAGTTGACCCCCGCGGCGGCCGCCAGCTCCTCCGAGGAGACCGTGGGCACCGAGCGCTCCGAGAGCGCCGTGAGGGCGCGGAGATACAGCGGAAGACGGGCGACGGTGGCCTCGGGAATCCCTCGGCTACGGGTCGCCGGTCGGTGAGTTCGGCCAGTTGCCACGGTGCTCCTGCGGGTAGAGCGGGGCTTCAGGCGGTCATACGTCCCCGGACCGCCCCGTCGAATGCAGGCTATGTCTTTGTGAACGCGTGCACAAAGATTGTGTCCGATTTGCCCGGCCAACGTGACCGGGGTCACGCGCCCCCGGCGCACTCGCGCGGAACCGGCGGACGAGCAGCACCGTTCCTTTTCTTCCGGGGGCAAAACCGCACACTCTCCTCTGTGAATCCCGCCCCCGAGACCTGGTCACCATCGATCCTAAGCGACTTTCCGGTCACTTTGAACTGGTCGGTCAGTCCCCGAGGGCCTTGCGGAGACGACCCTCGTCCACGCGCCAGAAGGTGTGCTGGCGCCCGTCGACGAGGACGACGGGGATCTGCTCCCAGTACTGGTCGTGCAGCGCCGGGTCCTGGGTGATGTCCTTCCGCTCCCACGGGACACCGAGCTCCCCGCACACCTTCTCCACCACCGCCTGCGCGTCGTCGCACAGATGGCAGCCGGGCTTGCGGACGAGGGTGACGAGCCGGTCCCCCGGGGCGGCCGGGGTACTGCGGCGGAAGAGAGGGGTCATACGGGCCATTGTCCCGCCCGGCGCGACACCCCGGACACGCAGAGTTCACGGCGTCCGAACCTCTCGGCTCCGGAACCGCCCGGCCGACTGGCTATGCTCACGCCATGGCCGCTCTCGGATGGCTCACTCCCCGTAGGCGCTCCGCCACGGCGCGGAGCGTGTTGGCAGGCGAGGCCTCGGCGGAGGCAGCACGCAAGTCCACCCAGGAAGTTTCCGAACGTGAACCGGAGTTCCCGGTACACGGGGACGAACACGCCGCCGCGTTCTTCGACCTGGACAACACCGTGATGCAGGGCGCCGCCCTGTTCCACTTCGGGCGGGGCCTGTACAAGCGGAAGTTCTTCGACACGCGCGACCTGGCCCGGTTCGCCTGGCAGCAGGCGTGGTTCCGGCTGGCCGGGGTCGAGGACCCCGAGCACATGCAGGAGGCCCGCGACTCGGCCCTCTCCATCGTCCAGGGCCACCGCGTCTCCGAGCTGCAGTCCATCGGCGAGGAGATCTACGACGAGTACATGGCCGAGCGGATCTGGCCGGGCACCCGGGCGCTGGCGCAGGCGCACCTCGACGCGGGACAGCGGGTGTGGCTGGTCACGGCGGCGCCGGTGGAGATCGCCACGGTGATCGCCCGCAGGCTGGGGCTGACCGGGGCGCTGGGCACGGTCGCCGAGTCGGTCGGCGGCGTGTACACGGGCAAACTGGTGGGCGAGCCGCTGCACGGCCCGGCGAAGGCGGAGGCGGTACGCGCGCTGGCGCTCGCGGAGGAGCTGGACCTGGGGCGCTGCGCGGCGTACAGCGACTCGCACAACGACATCCCGATGCTGTCGCTGGTGGGCCACCCCTACGCGATCAACCCGGACTCCAAGCTCCGCAAGCACGCGCGGCGGATGGACTGGCGTCTGCGCGACTACCGCACCGGACGCAAGGCCGCGAAGGTCGGCATCCCGGCGGCGGCGGGCGTCGGAGCGGTGGCCGGCGGCACAGCAGCCGCCATCGCCCTCCACCGCAAACGCCGCTAACCTCCCGACCCCCGCCGCCGGCCCCACCGCGGGAACACCCCTCACCGCCGCCCCCGACTCAGGCCGTGGCCGGCCACGGTCAGCACCCCCGCCGCCCTCCGCGGGCAGTCGTGCCGCTGGGGCGGCACGGGTGGGCGCGACGGCACCCCGCAAACGCCGGGCAGCGCAACCCACCCCCGCCCAGCCCCCCGCACCGGCGGCAACCCACACCACCCCGCCGCCCAGGGCCACGAAACCGCACCACCCCGGTCAACACAGCCCAATCCACCGGCGCTACCCCGCAACCCCCCTGTCCAGTCCACTTGGCTGCACACGGCCACAACTCGCCCCACACCGCCCAGAAACACGAACGTTTCCGGTCAAGAACCGGTCACTACCTGGCACCCAACCACCCCCCAACCGGTTACGGAAGCGACGTAATCGATGATTTGAGCAACTCGGTGTAGCAGCCCCTACACGAAGCGTTATTCTCCTCAGACGCATTCCGGGCCCACCCCTCACCACCTTGGGTGAACGGCCCCGCACCGTACGTGATGAAAGCTCTGCCTCTGGGAGTCCCGTGTACCCACACGTCGGGGTTGACGCCTCGGGCCTGGCTACGCTGCGCGCAACAGTCGCGACAGCCCGAGAGATGTTGCGCGGAATCGTCCCCCCCGCGCACGCGGTCCCCGCTCTCGCCAGCGCCACCGCCACCGCCACCACCGGCCCGTGCTACGCCCTGGCCGACGGCGGCGCCGCGGTCGGCAGACGAGGCCGCCACACCACAGCACCCGCCGGCGCGGCCAGGGGGGCGGCCAGAGGAGCCGCCGCCCGGACGGCCGGCGGCGCCCCCGCCACCCGCAGGCCCGCCGCGGACAGCGACAGCGCCCGGATGATGGACCTCGTCGAGCGCGCACAGGCCGGCGAGGCCGAGGCCTTCGGACGTCTCTACGACCAGTACAGCGACACCGTGTACCGCTACATCTACTACCGGGTCGGCGGCAAGGCGACCGCCGAGGACCTCACCAGCGAGACGTTCCTGCGCGCACTGCGCCGCATCGGCACCTTCACCTGGCAGGGCCGCGACTTCGGCGCCTGGCTGGTGACCATCGCCCGCAACCTCGTCGCCGACCACTTCAAGTCCAGCCGCTTCCGCCTCGAGGTCACCACCGGGGAGATGCTCGACGCCAACGAGGTCGAGCGCTCCCCCGAGGATTCCGTTCTCGAGTCACTCTCCAACGCCGCCCTCCTCGATGCCGTACGACGACTCAACCCCCAACAGCAGGAGTGCGTCACGCTCCGGTTCCTCCAGGGTCTGTCCGTCGCCGAGACCGCCCGCGTGATGGGCAAGAACGAGGGCGCCATCAAGACCCTCCAGTACCGGGCCGTCCGCACCCTCGCCCGCCTCCTCCCGGAAGACGCCCGCTGACCGGACGACCGGACCCGCCGACCGGTCGGCCGGACGACACTCCGCGACAGTCAACTCACGTTGCGTAAAACCCGGTTGGCTTCCCGATTCGGCGATCCCGAATGCGTAACCCAAGTGCCGCGCCGCTCGTTGTGCGGGATACAGGCTCCCTGCGGTCACCCCTGGGGAGTCGACCGTGATGACGAGAGGAGGTGCCGCCTGTGATCGCTAACGTATCGGCGCACCGGCGGGCCAACGCCTTCGCCCAGGCCCTGGAGGAGCAGTCCGACCGGGGCACGGCGGCCGAGCAGTCCGAAGGATCGCCACCGGCCCCGGCCGCCGCGGAGACCGGGCAGGCACAGCTGCTCGCGCTGACCTCCGGCCTCGGCGCGCTACCCAAGCCGGCGCTGGACCCCGAGGTCAAGGTCGTCCAGCGGGCCCAGCTGGTGGCCGCGTTCGAGGCCATGCTCCAGGAGGGCACCGCGGCGGGCGGGGCGACGGGCCCGGGCGTGCCCGAGCAGCGCGCGCACCGGGCCAGGGGCGCCCACCGGGCGAGCCCGCTGGGCAAGCTGCGACCGCGCTCCAGGCTGGCGAAGGGGCTCACCGCCGGCGGACTCACCGTCGGCGTCGCCGCGGGCGCCCTCGGCGGGGTGGCCGCCGCCAGCTCCGACGCCCTGCCGGGCGACTCCCTCTACGGGGTCAAGCGCGGCATCGAGGACGTCAAGCTCGGCCTCGCCGACGGAAACGACGAGCGCGGCCGGGTCTATCTCGACCACGCCTCCACCCGCCTCGGCGAAGCCCGCCGGCTGATGGAGCGCACCCGCAGCGGCCCGCTCGACCACGAGTCCCTCGGCGAGGTCCGCCGCACCCTGTCCGGCATGCGGCACGACGCCGCCGAGGGCCACCGGCTGCTGCGCGAGGCGTACGAGCGGAACCCCGACTCCCTGGGCCCGATGCAGGCCCTCTCCTCCTTCTCCCACGCGCACCGCCAGACCTGGGGCACCCTGCGCGACCGGCTGCCCGTGCAGCTGGGGGACGTGAGTGAGCAGGTCTCGTCGGTGTTCGACGCCATAGAGCAGGACGTGGCCCCGCTGGAGTCGCTGCTCCCCCAGTCGCCGACCGACGACAAGGGCGCCGGAGACCGGCGGCGCGGCACCGGATCGACCCCCGAGGACCCGTCCGCCACGGGCCCCTCGCACTCCCCCGGCAGCGGCGCGTCCGGCGAGAGCCGCTCCAGCAGTGCGGGACCCTCCGGTTCCGCCGAGAACGACCGGGACGGCGACGGACTGCTCGGCGGCAACACCGGCGGACTGCTCGACCAGCCCAAGGAGAGCGGCTCGCTCACCACCCCGCCACCGGCCGTGGGCGGCGGCGGCATCACCCCGCCCCCCGCGCCCGACGTCACCCTCCCGCCGCTCCTGCCCGGACTCCTCCCGGGCCTGGGCATCGAAGCCGAGGACGCGGACTAGGCACCAGGGGCGCCCCTCACCACGAGGGGCGCCCCCGACCCCTAGAAGAACACCGACCGGCGCTGCACCAGCAGCTTGTAGAGGGTGTGCTGGATCTGCTCCCTGACCTGGTCGGTCAGGTTGAACATCAGCATCGGATCCTCCGCCGCCTCCGGCGGATAACCGTCCGTCGGAATCGGCTCACCGAACTGGATCGTCCACTTCGTCGGCAGCGGCACCGCGCCCAACGGGCCGAGCCAGGGGAACGTCGGCGTCAACGGGAAGTACGGGAAGCCCAGCACCCGGGCCAGCGTCTTCGCGTTGCCGATCATCGGATAGATCTCCTCCGCCCCGACGATCGAGCAGGGAACGATCGGGGCGCCCTGCCGCAGCGCGGTCGAGACGAACCCTCCCCGCCCGAACCGCTGCAGCTTGTACCGCTCGCTGAACGGCTTCCCGATGCCCTTGAACCCCTCCGGCATCACCCCCACCAGCTCGCCCTGCGCGAGCAGACGCTCGGCGTCCTCCGCGCAGGCCAGGGTGTGCCCGAGCTTGCGGGCGAGCTCGTTGACCACCGGCAGCACGAACACCAGGTCCGCCGCGAGCAGCCGCAGATGGCGGTCGGCCGGATGGTGGTCGTGCACGGCGATCTGCATCATCAGGCCGTCCACCGGCACCGTCCCGGAGTGGTTGGCGACGATCAGCGCCCCGCCCTCCGCCGGGATGTTCTCGATGCCCTTCACCTCGACCCGGAAGTACTTCTCGTACACCGGGCGCAGCAGGGACATCAGGACCTGGTCGGTGAGCTCCTCGTCGTAGCCGAAGTCGTCGACCTCGTAGTCCCCGGTGAGCCGGCGGCGCAGGAAGGCCAGCCCGCTCGCGACCCGCCGTTCCAGTCCGCCGATCCCTTCACCGGTGCCGTCACCGGCCTGCTCCTGGGGCTGCTCCTCGTCACCGGTCACCGGATCATCATCCGGTACGGACGCCATGCCCGGCAGCGGCTGGACCTCCCCCACCGCGGCGGACCGGCCGCCGCCCCGGCTCCCTGCGCCTCGACGGCGCGAGGGGCGCTGCGCCGCGCCGCCGCGGGAGCGGTGGTCGTCGTCGAACGGAATGACCTTGGCGTCCGCCATCGTTGCTGCGCTCCTCAGTTGGCGCTCTGCGTCGGGGGGTGACCGCTGCCCGGCAGGGGCAGCGCGGCGATCCGGTCGACGGCCTTCGCGACCTTCTCCGGCGGCAGCAGCCCGGGGCCGCGGCCGCGCACGAAGTCCGCAAACGTTTCAGCAGTCGAGTACTTCGGGGTGAAGCCCAGCGTCTCCCGCATCTGGTCCGTCGACACCACCCGCCCGTGGGTGAGCAGCCGGATCTGCTCGGGCGAGAAGTCCGTCACGCCCAGCGTACGCACCAGCGAGCCCGCCCAGGTGACCGCGGGAAGCAGCAACGGCACGGTGGGCCTGCCCAGCCTCCGCGAGCACTGCGACAGCAGCAGGACGCCGTCCCCGGCGACGTTGAAGGTGCCGCTGTTGAGCGTGCCACGGCGGGGTTCGTGCGCGCCGATCCGCAGCACCTCGATGACGTCGTCCTCGTGCACGAACTGCAGCCGCGGGTCGTAGCCGAGCACGGTCGGCAGCACCGGCAGCGCGAAGTACGCGGCGAGCGGACTGTCCGCGGCGGGACCCAGGATGTTGGCGAACCTGAGCACGCACACGGCGACGTCCGGACGGCGGCGCGCGAAGCCGCGCACATAGCCCTCGACCTCCACCGTGTCCTTCGCGAACCCGCCGCTGGGCAGCGACTTGGGCGGCGTCGACTCGGTGAAGACGGCCGGGTCGCGGGGCGCGGACCCGTACACGTTCGTACTGGACTTCACGACCAGCCGCTTGATGTTCGGGGACTTCTGGCAGGCCCCCAGCAGCTGCATGGTGCCGATGACGTTGGTCTCCTTCAGCGCGGCCCGGCCGCCGCTGCCGAGCGGCATGCCCGTCACGTCGAGGTGGACGACCGTGTCGGCGCCCGACTCGGCGAGGACCCGCGCGATGCTGGGCTGCCGGATGTCCGCCTGGACGAAGTCGGCGCCGCCCAGATGGTGCCCGGGCGGCACCGCGTCCACGGCGACGACCCGGTCCACCTCGGGATCACGCAGGATCCGCCGGACGAAACGGCCCCCCAGCTGACGGGCCACCCCGGTCACGAGCACGACCTTTCCCAAGATCAGCGCCTTCCTCTCGCCCTGCCCCCGACGGTCAACCTATCGGGTCGCCGTCGCTCTGTGGTGTCCACCGGATGCTTGAAGTGACGACGAGCCGTGGACGAATGACCCGGACGTACGAATGGCAGTGGCCCCCCACCGGAATGCGGTGAGGGGCCACTGGACACGCTTTCGCGCTGTCGCTTACTTCTTGTTGCGACGCTGAACGCGCGTGCGCTTGAGCAGCTTGCGGTGCTTCTTCTTGGCCATCCGCTTGCGCCGCTTCTTGATAACAGAGCCCACGACTACCCTCGCTCACTTCTCATCACTCGGTGTTTGGGCGCCATGGGCCCACACGACCTACGAGGGGCTAGCCTACCGGTCCGAGCGCTGAGGTCGTAATCGAGGTGACCGGAGAGGCCCGTGAGTGCCCGGTACGGGCCTCCCGGCTCGTCGTCAGGCGGTGTCCACCCCCACGTAACTCTCGCGGAGGTACTCGTGAACCGCTTGCTCGGGGACGCGGAAGGACCGCCCCACCCGGATCGCGGGCAGATGACCGCTGTGCACCAGCCGGTACACGGTCATCTTCGACACTCGCATCACCGAGGCGACTTCCGCCACGGTAAGGAACTGAACCTCGTTCAGAGGCCTTTCGCCAGCTGCAGCCATGACACACCTGAACCTTCCGCACTCGACGGCCACCGGCTTCCCCTTCCGGTGACTCTTCGTCGCTGCGTGCTCACTCCCCAATGTAGGGGCGGGTGATGCGAGTGGGGAAGAGGTGCACCCATCGGCGGCCTACTGTGACAGACACGCTCGATTGAGTACGTAGCGGGCCAGCGGCAGGTAGTAGTCGGACCGCACGCCGTCATCAAGTGGAACGACGAGCGACACGGACCCCTCGGCCTCACCGACGAACGGCGCGGGGTCGTTCACATCGGCCGCCCCGACCGCTTCGAACCCCAGCTGACCTGCTCCGCAGACCCAGCCGTGGTCGCCGATCACCAGTTCCGGAAGCGGCCCGCCGGCGTCGGCGGCCGCGGCCAGCGCGGCCCGAACCGGGAGCGGGGAGTGCGTGTGCGCGCCGGGCTCACCACCGGGGCGTTCACCGGTGTCCGCCCGGACGAGCCCGACTCCCCGTACGTAGTCGAGGTTGTGCGTGCGTAGACCGAACCGGGTCGTTATGTCGACAGAGCGACCCTGCGCGGGGGTGAGGACGGCACATCCCGCCGCCGACAGGGCGTCTGCGAGAGCGGCGTAGAAGCCGAGCATCCGGTGCGGGTGCCCGGTGCCCAGCAGCACCGGCTCGCCACGCCCGGCGGCGACCGCGAGCCGCCCCGCCAGGGCGTCCAGGGCGGCCAGCGTCCGCTCGGGGTCGATCACATCATGGCCCGAAGTGTGCGCGGGATCGACCGAAACCCCGCATCTGTCCGCCATCAACATGAGCAATTCCCGCTCGCCCCACACCCCTTCCGGGTCCAGCCCGATCAGCAGGCGCGGATCCCGGGCGGCGAACAGCCGGTAACTCCGCAGGCTCTCCTCCCGTGTGGTGCCCACGGCACCGGCGAGCCCGGCCGCGAGGAGATGCGCACGGAGGTCGACGTCGGTCAGCACGCAAGCGATGCTGCGCGATACCGGAGCCGGGCGCGGCCGGAACGGGGGAACACCGCACGGTCGGCGTAACGGAACGCCCGGCCGCCGCGACGTCAGGGCAGCAGCCCCCGCAGCGGGAACACCGCACGCCGCGCCGCCAGGATCGCCTGGTCCAGCCGGTCCGCCGGGTCGTAGCCCTCGTCCCACGCGGCCCAGGAGACCGGCCACCGGCCGTCCGTCATCCGCCGCGGCGCCGGCTGCCGGGTCCGGGCGTACACCTGCTGCCGCCAGTCCTCGGGGATCATCGTGGTGGGGTCCACCGGCCGCTCGGCGGCGATGCCCACCAGATGCGTCCAGGACCGCGGCACGACCTCCACCACCGCGTAGCCGCCACCGCCCAGCGCCACCCAGCGGCCGTCGGCGTACTCGTGCGCCAGCTCGTGACACGCCACCTGCACCGCCCGCTGGGCGTCCAGCGACACCGCCAGGTGGGCCAGCGGGTCCTCGAAGTGCGTGTCGGCCCCGTGCTGGGTCACCAGCACCTGCGGCCGGAAGTCCGCGAGCAGCTCCGGTACGACGGAGTGGAACGCCCGCACCCACCCCGCGTCCCCGGTGCCGGCCGGCAGGGCGACGTTGACCGCGCTGCCCTCGGCGCTGTCCGCCCCCGTCTCCTCCGGCCACCCGGTCTGCGGGAACAGCGTGCGCGGATGCTCGTGCAGCGAGACCGTCAGCACCCGCGGGTCCTCCCAGAACGCCGCCTGCACGCCGTCCCCGTGGTGCACGTCGACGTCCACGTACGCGACCCGCTCGGCGCCCAGCTCCAGGAGCCGCGCGATCGCCAGCGCCGCGTCGTTGTAGACGCAGAAGCCGGAGGCCGCACCCGGCATGGCGTGGTGCAGCCCGCCCGCGAAGTTCACGGCGTGCGCCGCGTCCCCCCGCCACACGGCCTCCGCCGCCCCCACCGACTGGCCCGCGATCAGCGCCGACACCTCGTGCATCCCGGCGAACGCGGGATCGTCGACGGTCCCCAGCCCGTACGACTGGTCCGCCGCCGCCGGATCGGCCGACGCGGCGCGCACGGCCGCGATGTAGTCCTCCCGGTGGACGAGCCGCAGCGTCGACTCCCCGGCCGCCTTCGCGGCGACCACCCGCACCTCACGGTCGAGCCCCAGGGCACCGACCAGACTCCGGGTCAGCGCGAGCCGGACCGGGTCCATGGGATGGTCCCGGCCGAAGTCATAGCCCGTTACTGCCTCGTCCCACATCAGCTGTGTGCGGCCGCTCATGCCCGCCACCGTATCGGTCCGGTTGAGCCGCGAACGACCTGGCGTACACGAGCGTCACCAGCACCAACACCATCGGCACCAGCATGGCCCCGCGGTAGCTCCAGGCATCGCCGAGCGCCCCGACCAGCGGCGAACCGATCAGGAAGCCCACGTAATTGAAGACGTTGAGCCGCGCGACGGCCGCGTCCGACGCCCCCGGACGGCCGCTCTCGAAGGCACGCCGCCCCGCCGCCGCGAAGGTCCCCGGCACCAGCACGCACAGCCCGATCCCCAGCAGCGTGAACCCCAGCATGCCCACCCAGGCGCCCGGCGCCCCGGCCACCACGGCGAACCCCGCCGCCGCCACCAGCGCCCCCGCCCGCACCACCGCCACGGCCCCGAACCGCCGCACGGAGACGTCCCCGAGCGCCCGCCCCAGCAGCGTGGTGACCATGTAGACGTTGTACGGAACGGTCGCCAGCTGCTCCGAGCTCCCCAGCACGTCCTGGAGGTACTTCGCGCTCCAGTTGGAGACCGTCGAGTCCCCGATGTACGCCACCGTCATCACCAGGCACAGCGGCAGCAGCCACTTGAGTCCGGCGGTGGCGCCCCCGCCCTCCGCGGCCGCCTCCTCCACCGGCGACCGCTCACCACCCCGGTCGACGTACCACCGGCTCCCCACCAGCGCGGCCGGCAGCAGCACCAGCACCACCGGCAGGTACGACACCCACAGCGCCAGCTCCCAGTGCGCCCCGGCCCAGGCGAGCGAGGCCCCGACGATCCCGCCCAGGCTGTACGCGGCGTGGAAACTCAGCATGATGCTGCGCCCGTACGACCGCTGCAGACTCACCCCGAGCATGTTCATCGAGGCGTCCAGCGCGCCGACCGCCAGCCCGAACGCGGCCAGCGCCACCGCCAGCCCGGCCATGTGCTCCCCGGCTCCCACGCCCAGCAGCGCCAGCAGCACGACGGGCTGCGACCAGCGCAGCACCCGGCTCGGCGGCACCCGCTTCACCAGACGCCCGGTGGCGACGCTGCCGACGCCGGCCAGGATCGGCACGGCGGCCAGGAAGACCGGCAGCAGCGCGTCGGAGACCCCGTAGCGGTCCTGGATGGCCGGGATCCGCGTCACGAGCAGAGCGAAGGCGACGCCCTGCGCGAGGAAGCTGAACGCCAGCGAGGCCCTGCCGCGCCGCAGCACATCAGTCATGGCGGCGAGCGTAGGGCTCGGGGGTACCGGTGGGTAGATCCGGTAGAAGGTGAATCCTGCTCAGTTTCCGCCCTGGTCCGCCTCGAGCAGCCCGGTCAACTCCCGCATGTCGTCGAAGAGTCGCGCGGCGCCGCTGAGCTTCCCGGCCGGCGTCATCGCGGTGAACCCGTACACGTCCATGCCGGCCGCCACCGCGGCCCGGACGCCCAGCGGGCTGTCCTCGACGACCACGCAGCGCGCGGGGGCCACGCCCATGCGTTCCGCCGCGTACAGGAACAGGTCCGGCGCGGGCTTGCCCCGTCCCACGTCCTGCGAGCTGAAGATCCGCTCGTCGTCGAACCAGCGGTCGAGCCCGGTCGTCCGGTGCCCCACCCGGATCCGCTCATGGCTCCCGGACGAGGCCACGCAGTACGGCACCCCGTCGGCGGCCAGCTTCTCGAGTACGTCCATGGCGCCGACGACCGGCTTCAGCTCCCGCTCGAACGCGGCGAACACCCGGGCGTGGAACACGTCGTCGAAGTCCGCCGGCAACCGCCGCCCGGTCCGCTCCTCCACGAGGTCGTGCACGCGGTGCATGGCGGAACCCATGTAGTCGCGGATGGAGTCGTCGTAGGACGTCGGGTGGCCGAGTTCGGTGAGATAGGCGGCCAGAAGCCGATTGGAGATCGGCTCACTGTCGACGAGAACGCCGTCGTTGTCGAAGATGACGAGGTCATAGCGCATACCTTGACCATAAACGCAGAAAACCCCGCACCGTATCGGTGCGGGGTTTTCCTGAAAAATTGTTCGGCGGCGTCCTACTCTCCCACAGGGTCCCCCCTGCAGTACCATCGGCGCTGTAAGGCTTAGCTTCCGGGTTCGGAATGTAACCGGGCGTTTCCCCTACGCTATGACCACCGAAACACTATGAAACTGACAACCGCACCATGTGTGGCACATGGGGTTGTTGTTCGTGGTTTCAGAACCAACACAGTGGACGCGAGCAACTGAGGACAAGCCCTCGGCCTATTAGTACCGGTCAACTCCACACGTTACCGTGCTTCCATATCCGGCCTATCAACCCAGTCGTCTACTGGGAGCCTTACCCTCTCTAGGAGGTGGGAGTCCTCATCTCGAAGCAGGCTTCCCGCTTAGATGCTTTCAGCGGTTATCCCTCCCGAACGTAGCCAACCAGCCATGCCCTTGGCAGAACAACTGGCACACCAGAGGTTCGTCCGTCCCGGTCCTCTCGTACTAGGGACAGCCCTTCTCAAGACTCCTACGCGCACAGCGGATAGGGACCGAACTGTCTCACGACGTTCTAAACCCAGCTCGCGTACCGCTTTAATGGGCGAACAGCCCAACCCTTGGGACCGACTCCAGCCCCAGGATGCGACGAGCCGACATCGAGGTGCCAAACCATCCCGTCGATATGGACTCTTGGGGAAGATCAGCCTGTTATCCCCGGGGTACCTTTTATCCGTTGAGCGACGGCGCTTCCACAAGCCACCGCCGGATCACTAGTCCCGACTTTCGTCCCTGCTCGACCCGTCGGTCTCACAGTCAAGCTCCCTTGTGCACTTACACTCAACACCTGATTGCCAACCAGGCTGAGGGAACCTTTGGGCGCCTCCGTTACTCTTTAGGAGGCAACCGCCCCAGTTAAACTACCCATCAGACACTGTCCCTGATCCGGATCACGGACCCAGGTTAGACATCCAGCACGACCAGACTGGTATTTCAACGACGACTCCCCCTGAACTGGCGTCCAGAGTTCAAAGTCTCCCAGCTATCCTACACAAGCCGAACCGAACACCAATATCAAACTGTAGTAAAGGTCCCGGGGTCTTTCCGTCCTGCTGCGCGAAACGAGCATCTTTACTCGTAGTGCAATTTCACCGGGCCTATGGTTGAGACAGTCGAGAAGTCGTTACGCCATTCGTGCAGGTCGGAACTTACCCGACAAGGAATTTCGCTACCTTAGGATGGTTATAGTTACCACCGCCGTTTACTGGCGCTTAAGTTCTCAGCTTCGCCCACCCGAAAGTGAGCTAACCGGTCCCCTTAACGTTCCAGCACCGGGCAGGCGTCAGTCCGTATACATCGCCTTACGGCTTCGCACGGACCTGTGTTTTTAGTAAACAGTC